>NZ_CP113066.1:2029022-2705363 GCF_026625845.1 Agrococcus sp. SL85 | reverse complement strand
AGCATCGATAGTGTTTCGGCGGCCATAGCGAGAGGGAAACGCCCGGTCACATTCCGAACCCGGAAGCTAAGGCTCTCAGCGCCGATGGTACTGCAGGGGGGACCCTGTGGGAGAGTAGGACACCGCCGGACTTTCTTTGAGGAAGGGGCCCCAGAACGATCTGGGGCCCCTTTCGTCATTTCTGGGACGAATCGCATCGGCCTTCGCGCCGGTCATACAGGGCTGCGCGCGACCGCGCGCGATGGGAGCATGGGCACCGTGAACGAGCGCGCAGGACGAGGCGACGACGATCGCCGTGCACCCCGAGACGGCGATCGCCGGCCCGACCGCGACGACCGCCCCCGCCGCGACGACCGGCCCCGCCGCGACGGCGGCAGGCCCTTCGGCGAGCGAGGCCAGGCCGACCGGCCCCAGCGCGATCGGAAGCCCCTGCGCCCCGGCGACCGCGGCTACCGCCCCGGCGGCGACCAGCGCGACGGCGAGCGCCGTCCGTACGGCGACCGGCCTCAGCGTGACGGGGAGCGCCGCTCCTACGGTGACCGTCCGCAGCGCGATGGTGAGCGCCGTCCGTACGGCGACCGTCCGCAGCGTGACGGGGAGCGCCGTCCGTACGGCGACCGTCCGCAGCGCGATGGTGAGCGCCGCTCCTACGGCGACCGGCCGCAGCGCGACGGCGAGCGCCGCTCCTACGGCGACCGGCCGCAGCGCGATGGTGAGCGCCGCTCCTACGGCGACCGGCCGCAGCGCGATGGTGAGCGCCGTCCGTACGGCGACCGTCCGCAGCGCGATGGTGAGCGCCGTCCGTACGGCGACCGTCCGCAGCGCGATGGTGAGCGTCGCTCCTACGGCGACCGTCCGCAGCGCGATGGTGAGCGTCGCTCCTACGGCGACCGTCCGCAGCGTGACGGGGAGCGTCGCTCCTACGGCGACCGGCCGCAGCGTGACGGGGAGCGTCGCTCCTACGGCGACCGTCCGCAGCGCGATGGTGAGCGTCGCTCCTACGGCGACCGTCCGCAGCGCGACGGGGAGCGCCGTCCGTACGGCGACCGTCCGCAGCGCGACGGCGATCGCCCCCGCCGTGGCGACCAGGATCGCCGCGACTCGCAGCGCGAGCGCAACCAGGGCCCGCAGCGCGACGCCGCCCGGCCCGGACGCGACTTCGACAAGCGCGGCACGGGCTCGGGGGAGAGCTTCAAGCAGGTGCGCGACGAGGACGACGGCGCCCCGGCGCTGCCCGAGGACGTCGCGCCCGAGGACCTCGACATCGGTGCCCGCGCGCAGCTGAAGACGCTGACGAAGGAGAACGCGGAGTACGTCGCGAAGCACATGGCGATGGCCTCCCGGCTCATCGACGACGAGCCGCAGCTCGCGCACGAGCACGCGCTCGCCGCGTCGCGTCGCGGCGGCCGCATCGGCGTGGTGCGCGAGACGCTCGCGATCACGGCCTATCAGCTGGGCGACTTCGCGCTCGCGCTCCGCGAGCTGCGCACCTACCGTCGCATCACCGGCCGCGACGACCAGCTGCCGCTCATGGCCGACTGCGAGCGCGGCATGGGCCGGCCCGAGCGTGCGCTCGAGCTGGCGCGCTCCGTCGATCCCTCGACGCTCGAGACGGGCGTGCGCGTCGAGCTCGCGATCGTGAAGTCGGGCGCGCGGCTCGACCTCGGGCAGACGGAGGCGGCGCTCGAGGAGCTGCGCATCCCGGAGCTGCGCAAGGACAAGGCGTTCGAGTACAGCCCGGCGCTCTTCGCGAGCTTCGCGGGCGTGCTCGAGGAGCTCGGTCGCGATGCCGAGGCAGCCGAGTGGTACGCGCTCGCCGACCGTGCGATCGACGCGCTCGAGGCGGCCATGGCGCCGGGCGAGCTCGAGTCGATGCAGATCACGAGCGAGCGCATCGAGCAGCCCGAGGATGCCGAGGCGGCGGTCGAGGAGGGCATCTCGATCGAGGACGAGGTCGAGGAGCTGCTCGCCGAGGACGACGCGCCGGTGTCGGCCACGGCGGACGAGGCGGGCCCCGAGGGCGAGGCGGCTCCCGATCCCGAGGTCGCTGCGGAGCCCGGCGACCTGCCCGTGGTCGAGGCAGAGGTCGAGGCAGCGGCAGCGGCAGAGGCGGCCCCGGCGGCCGAGGCCGCGGAGCCCGAGCTGCACCCGACCGACGGCACCGTGACCTCCGCCGACGCGGACGCGCTCTTCGGCGACGAGCTCATCGAGGGCCACGACGCCGACGAGGGCCGTCGCTGATGGGGCTGTTCTCGAAGACGGCGCCTGCGCAGCCGACGCCGCTCGACGGCATCGATCGCCTCTACCTCGACCTCGACGGGGTCGTCTACCAGGGGCCCGACGCCATCCCGCACGCGGTCGAGAGCATCCTCGCCACGGGCCTGCCGGCCTCGTACATCACGAACAACGCCTCGCGCACCGACGTGGAGGTCGCCGAGCACCTGGCCTCGTTCGGGCTGCCTGTGCAGCCCGAGGACGTCGTGACGAGCCCCCAGGCGGCCATGCGGCTGCTCGCGCCCCACCTCGCGCCCGGCGACGCCGTCATGGTCGTGGGCGGCCAGGGCATCGTGGCCGAGATCGAGGCGCGCGGCTGGCGCGTGGTGCGTTCCGCGGCCGAGCAGCCCAAGGCGGTCGTGCAGGGCTTCCACCCCTCGGTGGGCTGGAAGGACCTCGCGGAGGCCGCGTTCGCGCTGCGCGCCACGCCCGGAAGGTCCGAGATCCCCTGGATCGCGACGAACACCGACTGGACGATCCCCGTCGCCGGCGGCATCGCCCCCGGCAACGGCACGCTCGTCTCGGCCGTGCACACCGCCGTCGGCCGCCTCGCGGAGGTCGCGGGCAAGCCCGAGACCCCCATCTACGACGTGGCTCGCGAGCGCTACGCGCCGAGCGCCGCGGCCATGATCGGCGACCGCCTCGACACCGACATCCTCGGCGGCCGCCGTGCCGGCATCCGCACGATCCTCGTGCTCACGGGCATCGACCGCGGCGCGAGCGCCATCGGCGCCGACGAATCGATGCGGCCCGACCACATCGTGCAGGACCTCCGCGACCTGCAGCAGCCGATCGCGCCGCTCCGCGAGACCTTCGAGCGCTCCACGGGCGACACGTACTTCGAGGTCGGGCGCGCCGCCGTGCGCCGATCCGGCATCGACATCGCCCTCGTGCGCGAGGGCGAGCGGCCCGTCGACACCATCCGCGCCGCCTGCGCGGCCGTGTGGACCGCCGACCGGCCGGTGCTGGGCCTCCGGATCGACGACGCGCTCCTCGCGCTCTAGACCGCGTCCGCCCCCGGCGCATCCCAGCGCGCCCGCCACGCCGCGATCCGCTGCGCGTCGGGCGCGCTGCCGTACGCGCGCCAGAACGCCGGCTCGCCGTCGCCCAGGCCGTTCCAGTGCAGCGACCAGCTGGCGACCGCGAGATCGGACCAGCGCTCGCCCACGCCGAGCCGCGCCATGTCGACGAGGCCCGCGAAGGCGCCGTCGGCGATGAGCGTGTTCGGCGCGCACGGGTCGCCATGGCAGACGACGGGATCCTCGGGCGCACCGGCGCCGCGCGTCCAGTCGGGCGCGGCGAACGGGCACGCCTCCACGGCCAGCGCGTGGAGGCGGCGGAGCCCCTCGCCGAGCGCGGCGGCCCCGGCGCCCGGATCGCGCAGCCCCGCGGCCGAGACGACGGAGGCGGCGTCGATGGCCGCGGTCACGAGGAGCTCGCCACCGCGCTCGCTCCGCGACTCGAGCACGAGCGGGGCGGGGAGGCGGCCCGCGAGCCAGCCCAGCCGCAGCGCCTCCTCGGCGAGCGACTCGCCGCTGCCGGCCGGGTTCCACTTGGCGTAGACGGCGCCGCCCGCGCGGTCGATGCGCGCCGTGAGGCCGCCTGCGGCGTTCCGCCACACGAGCTCGACGGGGTCGTGGCCCGCGAGCCGCGCGATCGCGGGCGGCACGGGCGTGCCCGCGGGCGGGGGCGCGGCGAGGTCGGAGGGCGAGGGCACCCGACGACGCTAGCGGCTCCGCCCACGGCGAACCGGCTGGACGAGAGGCGGCCGGGGCGCTTGCATGGCGGCATGGCAGCGCAGCGCGTCCTCGTCCTCGGCGGCACACGGTGGATCGGGCGAGCGGTCGCAGCCGCGCACGCCGCCCGGGGCGCCGAGGTCGTGTGCCTCGCCCGCGGCGAGGGCGGCGACCTCGCGCCGGGCACGCGGCTCGTCGCCGGCGACCGAGACGCGGCGGACGGCTACGCCGGGCTCGTCGACGAGGCGGCCTTCGACGAGGTGGTCGACGTCACGCGCGTTCCGGCCCACGCGGCCTCCGCGCTCGACGCGCTCGCCGACCGCGCCCGGCACTGGACCTTCGTCTCCTCGGTCTCCGCCCAGCGGCTCGAGGGAGCGCCCGTCGGCGCCGACGAGGACGACGACCTCGTGCCCGAGGACCCCTCGGGCGAGGACTACGGCGGCGCGAAGGCGTGGATCGAGCGGGTGCTGCGCGAGCGGCTCGGGGAGCGCCTCGCGATCGTGCGCCCGGGGCTCGTGGGCGGGCCGGGCGACGAGAGCGACCGCTTCGGCTCCTGGGTCGCGCGCGCCGCGATCGCGGGGCACGGTCCGCTCCTCGTGCCGTCGCGCGACCAGCCCACGCAGACGATCGACGTCCGCGACCTCGTGCGCTTCCTCGTCGAGGTCGCGCCGGGCCGCAGCGACCTCGTGAACGCCTTCGGGCCCGTCGTCGGCCTCCACGCGCTCGTCGAGGCAGCGCGCGCCGTCGCGGGCCACGCGGGGCCCGTCGTGCTCGCGGACGACGCGGCGCTCGACGCCGCCGGGATCGGGCACTGGGCGGGGCCGGAGGGCATGGGGCTGCGCCTGCCCGAGGAGCTCGAGACCCACGCGCAGCGCTCCGCGGCCCGCTACCTCGCCGCCGGCGGCGAGCACCGATCGCTCGACGGGATGCTCCGCGACGCGCTCGAGGACGAGCGGGCACGCGGACTCGACCGCGAACGGCGCACAGGCCCCTCGCGAGCCGCCGAGCTGCGGGCGGTCGCTTCGCTAGCCTCGGGGGCATGACCGACCCGACCGCCAGCGCCCCCGAGCGCCTCGACGCCGTCGACGGCCTCGTCGACGAGCTCGACCTCATCGAGCAGCAGCCGCTCGAGGAGCGCGCCGAGCACCTCGCGCGCGTGCACGACCGGCTCCAGGCAGCGCTCGGCGCGGTGCGTGGCTGACGCGCCGCGCCTCGACCAGGCGCTCGTCGAGCGGGGGCTCGCCCGCAGCCGCAGCCAGGCGCAGCAGCGGATCGCCGAGGGCCTCGTGACCGTCGACGGCCGCCCGGCGCTCAAGGCGAGCGCCCGGGTGCCGGGATCGGCGACGGTCGCGGTCGCCGGCGACGACGCGTGGGTCTCGCGCGCCGCCCACAAGGCTGCTCGCGGCGCTCGATGCCTTCCGCGTCGACCCCGCAGGCCGCGTCGCGCTGGACGCCGGGGCGAGCACGGGCGGCTTCACGCAGGTGCTGCTCGCGCGCGGTGCGGCGCACGTGACCGCGCTCGACGTCGGCCACGGGCAGTTCCAGCTCGACGCGGCCGCGCTGCCGGTGACGCTCGTCGAGGGCGCGAACGTCCGCGACCTCGCGCCCGGCTGGCTCGACCCCGCGCCGACCGTCGTCACCGCCGACCTCTCGTTCATCTCCCTCGAGCTCGCGATCCCGCCGCTCGCGGGCGTCGCGGCCGACGGCGCCGACTGGATCGTGCTCATCAAGCCGCAGTTCGAGGTGGGCCGCACGGGCGTGCGCGAGGGCATCGTCACCGATCCTGCGCTGCGCGCGCAGGCGATCGACCGCGTCCTGTGGGCCGCGTGGGACGCGGGCCTCGGCACGGCTGGGCTCATCGGCAGCCCCATCGCGGGCGCGCGGGGCAACGTCGAGTACCTCGCGCACCTCTCGGCGGCCCGGGGCGCGAATCCGACAGAATGGCGGGACGAGGCGGCCAGGCTGGCGGAGGGGGCACGATGAGCGCACGCAGGTTCCTGCTCGCGTTCCACCCCGGCCGCGCGGAGGCGGTCCAGACGGCCGCGAGCATCGCCGCGCGCCTCCTCGACGCGCAGGTGACGCCCGTCGTGCTCGCGGAGGACCGCGACGTGCTGCTCGCGGCGCGGGCGGGGCTCGACGCCGTCGAGCCCTACGCGGCCGAGGCGCCGGCCGCGGCCGACGCCGGGGCGATCGAGCTCGTCATGACCCTCGGCGGCGACGGCACCATCCTCCGCAGCGCCGAGCTCCAGCGCGCCACGGGGGCGCCGCTGCTCGGCATCAACCTCGGCCACGTCGGCTTCCTCGCCGAGGCCGAGGTCGCCGACACCGCCGAGGTCGTCGAGCGCGCGCTGCACGGCGACTACGAGGTGGAGGAGCGGCTCACGCTCCGGATCCGCGTGCTCGTGGGCGGCGAGCTCGTGCACGAGACCTGGGCCGTCAACGAGGCGGCGATCGAGAAGTCGGGCTCCGGCCGCATGATCTCGACCCTGCTCGAGATCGACGGCCGCCCCATCTCCTCCTTCGGCACCGATGCCGTGATCCTCGCGACGCCCACGGGCTCCACGGCGTACTCGTTCTCGGCAGGCGGGCCCATCGTCTGGCCGACCGCGGAGGCGATGCTGCTCGTGCCGCTCGGCGCGCACGCGCTCTTCACGCGCCCGCTCGTCGTGGCCCCCACCTCGACCCTCGCGGTCGAGATCGCCCAGGACTCCACGAGCGAGGCGACGCTGTGGTGCGACTCGCGCCGGTCGTTCCCGCTCCCGCAGGGCTCGCGCGTCGAGGCGACCCGCGACGCGACGCCGCTGCGCCTCGCGCGGCTCTCTCGCGCGCCGTTCGCCGACCGGCTCGTGGCGAAGTTCCACCTGCCGGTCGAGGGCTTCCGGAGGCCGCGCCCGTGACCCGCCTCGATGAGCTGACGATCCGCTCGCTCGGCGTCATCGACGACGCGCGCGTGCCGATCGGCGCCGGCTTCACCGCCATCACCGGCGAGACCGGAGCGGGCAAGACGATGGTCGTGCAGGCGCTCGCACTGCTGCGCGGCGAGCGCGCCGACGCGGGGGTCATCCGCGCGGGCGCCGACCGCGCCGCGGTGCAGGGAGTGTGGCTCGTCGACGACGAGGCCGCGACCGAGGTCGTCGAGGACGCCGGCGGCACGATCGAGGAGGGCGAGCTCATCCTGGGCCGCGCGCTCAGCCGAACCCCCGAGGGCGCCGCGCGCTCGCGCGCGCAGGCGGGCGGGGCCGCGGTGCCCGCGGGGCTGCTGCGCGAGGCTCGCCGACCGCCTCGTCGCCGTGCACGGCCAGGCCGACCAGCAGCGGCTGCGCTCGGCCGAGGCGCAGGCCGACGCGCTCGACCGCGCCGCGGGCGCGCCGCTCGCCGAGGCGCTCGCCGAGTACCGGCGCGAGCACGAGGCGTGGCGCGCGGCCGACGAGGCCGCCCGCGGGCTGCGCGCGGCGCACGAGGCGCGGGCAGCCGAAGCCGTCGAGATCCGCGAGCGGCTCGAGGCGCTCGAGGCCGCGGATCCGGCACCGGGGGAGCAGGACGCGCTCGCCGCGCTCGCGCACCGGCTCGAGCACGCGGAGGGCCTGCGCCAGCAGCTCGCCGAGGCGCACGGCGCGCTCGCGAACGACGACGACGCGCCCGATGCCGTGACGCTCGCCGGCCACGCCCGCAGGCTCGTCGAGCGAGCGGCGGGCGACGACGCGGCGCTCGCCGAGACCCTCGACCTGCTCGTGCAGGCGGACGCGCTGCTGCAGGAGGCGTCCTCCTCGATCGTGAAGGCGCTCGACGACCTCGAGCGCCCCGAGCGGAGCCTCGACGAGGTCCAGGAGCGCCGCGCGGCGCTCGCCGCCCTCGAGCGCCGCCTCGCACGCCCGCTCGACGAGGCGCTCGAGGCCGCGCCGCAGGAGGCGCTGCGGCTCGTCGAGCCTGGAGGGCGACGACGCCGAGCTCGCGCGGCTCGACGCAGACGCCGAGGCGCGGCTCGCCGCGGCCGTCGCCGTCGCCGACCGGCTGAGCGCGCTGCGCGCCGAGGCCGCCACGCGCCTCGAGGCGGCCGTCGGCGAGGAGCTGCGCGCCCTCGCGATGCCGAGCGCGCGGCTCGTGGTCGAGGTCGCGCGGGCCGAGGGGCTCGGGGCCTCGGGCCGCGACCGCGTCACGATGCTCCTCGCGCCGCACCCGGGCGCAGAGCCGCGGCCCATCCAGAAGGGCGCCTCCGGCGGCGAGCTGAGCCGCATCATGCTCGCGATCGAGGTGGCGCTCGCGGACGACAGCGTGCCCACGATGGTCTTCGACGAGGTCGACGCGGGCGTCGGCGGCGCCGCCGCCATCGAGATCGGCCGCCGGCTCGCGCGGCTCGCCGAGCGGTGCCAGGTGATCGTCGTCACGCACCTCGCGCAGGTCGCGGCCTTCGCCGAGAGCCAGGTGCGGGTCGAGAAGGGCACCGACGGCCGCATCACCGCCTCGCAGGTCGCGCCCGTCGAGGGCGACGACCGCCTCGCCGAGCTGGCCCGCATGCTCTCGGGCACCGCCTCCGAGACCGCCCTCGCCCACGCGCGGGAGCTGCTCGACGACGCGCGCGGCACGCGGGCGGTCGCAGACAACGGGCCGGGCGTGGGATAGGCTCGAAGCCCGTGAACCACGTTGCGCCCGACGCCCCGTCCACGGCCCCCTCGGCCCCGCAGCCCGCGACCCCCGCCAAGGTCACGAAGCAGATCTTCGTCACCGGCGGCGTGGTCTCCTCGCTCGGCAAGGGCCTCACCGCCGCCTCGCTCGGCAACCTGCTCACGGCGCGCGGCCTGCACGTGGTCATGCAGAAGCTCGACCCGTACCTCAACGTCGACCCGGGCACGATGAACCCGTTCCAGCACGGCGAGGTCTTCGTGACCGACGACGGCGCCGAGACGGACCTCGACATCGGCCACTACGAGCGCTTCCTCGATGTGAACCTCTCGCAGGCCGCCAACGTCACCACGGGCCAGATCTACTCGCGCGTCATCGAGCGCGAGCGGCGCGGCGAGTACCTCGGCGACACCGTGCAGGTCATCCCGCACATCTCGGACGAGATCAAGCGCCGCATGCGCCTGCAGGCCGAGGCCGACCCCCAGCCCGACGTCATCATCACCGAGATCGGCGGCACCGTCGGCGACATCGAGTCGCAGCCCTTCATCGAGGCAGCCCGCCAGGTGCGCCACGAGCTCGGCCGCGGCAACGTCTTCTTCGTGCACGTCTCGCTCGTGCCGTTCCTCGGCGCCTCGGGCGAGCAGAAGACGAAGCCGACGCAGCACTCCGTCGCGACGCTCCGCTCCATCGGCATCCAGCCCGACGCGCTCGTGCTGCGCTCCGACCGCCCCGTCTCGGAGTCGAACCGCCGCAAGATCGCGCTCATGTGCGACGTCGAGGAGCGCGCGGTCGTCAACGCGATCGACGTGCCCTCGATCTACGACATCCCCTCGATGCTGACCCGCCAGGGCCTCGACGACGTCATCATCGGCCAGCTGCAGCTCGACGCGGGCGACGTCGACTGGACGCGCTGGCAGCCCGTGCTCGACGCGGTGCACCACCCCAGGCACACGGTCACGATCGGCCTGGTCGGCAAGTACATCGACCTGCCCGACGCCTACCTCTCGGTCACGGAGGCGCTGAAGGCCGGCGGCTTCGCGAACCAGACCAAGGTCGAGATCCGCTGGGTGCCGAGCGACGACTGCCTGACGCCCGAGGGCGCCGCGCAGGCGCTCGGCGACCTCGACGGCATCATCGTGCCCGGCGGCTTCGGCATCCGAGGCATCGAGGGCAAGCTCGGCGCGCTGCGGTTCACGCGCGAGAACGAGATCCCGACGCTCGGCATCTGCCTCGGCCTCCAGTGCATGGTCATCGAGGCCGCGCGCAACCTCGCCGGCATCGAGGGCGCCTCCTCCACCGAGTTCGACGAGGGCACGCCCGCGCCCGTCATCGCGACGATGGCCGAGCAGATGCAGCACATCCACGGCGGCGACCTCGGCGGCACGATGCGCCTGGGCCTCTACGAGGCGACGCTCGCGGAGGGCTCGCTCGCCGCGCGCCTCTACGGCGAGCCGGTCTCGTTCGAGCGCCACCGCCACCGCTACGAGGTGAACAACGAGTACCGCGAGCAGATCGCCGCCGCGGGCCTCGCCTTCAGCGGCCTCTCGCCCGACGGGAACCTCGTCGAGTACGTCGAGCTGCCCGGCCACCCGTTCTACATCGCGACGCAGGCGCACCCGGAGCTGCGCAGCCGGCCGAACCGCGCGCACCCGCTCTTCCGCGGCCTCGTCGAGGCCTCGCTCGAGCGCCAGCGCGCGTCGAAGCTCTTCGACGAGACCGACGAGGACTGATGGCCGCCGCGGCCGGGATCGGCGACGAGCTCGGCCGCAGGCCCGTGCTCGCGCGCGAGCAGCTGTTCGCGGGCCGCATCTTCGACGTCGAGGCGCAGGAGTTCGAGCTCGGCGGCGGCCGCATCCGCCGCGAGGTGCTCGTGCACCCCGGCGCCGTCGCGGTCGTGGCGGTCGACGAGCACGACCGGCTCTGCCTCGTGCACCAGTACCGCCACCCCGCGGGCGGCACGCTGTGGGAGCTGCCCGCGGGCCTGCTCGACATCGACGGCGAGGGGCCGCTCGCGGCGGCGCAGCGCGAGCTGGCCGAGGAGGTCGACCTCGTCGCCGACCGCTGGCAGGTGCTGCTCGACCTCTCGACCACCGGCGGCGGCTCGACCGAGATCATCCGCGTCTACCTCGCCGAGGGCGTGCGCGAGGCGCCGGAGGCGTTCGCGCGCACCGACGAGGAGGCCGAGATGGAGCGGCGCTGGGTGCCGCTCGACGAGGTCGTCGACGCCGCGCTCTCGCTGCGGCTCCACAACGCCACGCTCCTCGCCGCCGCGCTCGCGCTCCGGGCGCTCCGCGACGCCGGCCGCGCCGCCCATCCCGCCGACGTGCCGTTCGACTGGCACGCGGCCGGCCGCTGATGGGGCAGCGCCGCCGCGCCGGCGCCGTCGGGACCTCGCCGAGGGCTCGGCGCTGACCGTGGCGCTCGCGCCCGCGCGCGCCGTCGAGCGGCTCCTGCGCGAGCTCGCGATCGAGCGCGGGCTCTCGGCGCACACCGTCGCCGCCTATCGCCGGGACCTCGCCGGCTACATCGCCGTGCTCGAGGCGCGCGGCGTCGAGGACGCCGCCGCGATCTCGGCCGCCGACGTCGCGGCCTACCGCGCGGCGCTCGCGGATCGCGGGCTCGCCGCATCCTCCGTCGCCCGGCACCTCTCGGCCGCGAAGGCGCTCCACCGCTGGCTCGTCGAGGAGCGGATCGCGGTCGAGGACGTGGCGCGCGACCAGCGGCCGCCGAAGCAGGCGATGCGGCTGCCCAAGGCGCTCTCGGTCGCGCAGGTGACGGCGATGCTCGAGCGCGCGGGCGGCGACGACCCGCAGGGGCTGCGCGACCGCGCGCTGCTCGAGCTGCTCTACGCGACGGGCGCGCGCATCTCGGAGCTCGTGGCGCTCGACGTCGACGACGTGCCGGCGGCCGACGACGCGGTCGGCCTCGTGCGCGTCACCGGCAAGGGCGCGAAGCAGCGGCTCGTGCCCGTCGGCTCCTACGCGCGGGCGGCGCTCGACGCGTGGCTCGTGCGCGGGCGCCCGGCGATCGCGGCGAAGGGCCGGGGCGGGCCCGCCCTGCTGCTGGGCGCGCGCGGCGGCCGCCTCTCGCGGCAGGCGGCCTGGGACGTCGTGCAGCGCGTCGCCGAGGCGGCGGACGTGCCGAGGGTCTCGCCGCACTCGTTCCGCCACTCGTTCGCGACGCACCTGCTCGAGGGCGGCGCCGACGTGCGCGTGGTGCAGGAGCTGCTCGGGCACGCCTCCGTCGCGACGACGCAGATCTACACGCACGTCACGGCCGACACTCTCCGCGACATGTACACGAGCGCGCACCCGCGCGCCCGCTGACGCCCCGTCGCGCCTCAGCGCTCGGGGATCGCGGCGTCGGCGTGCAGCGAGCGCGGGTTCGCGCGGAAGCCCGCGCGCTCGTAGACGGGGATCGAGGCGGGGCTCGCGTGCACGGTGACGTGCTCGAGGCCGCGCTCGCGCGCCTCGGCGAGCACCGCCTCCGCGAGCCGCCGGCCGATGCCCGCGCCGCGGCGCTCGGGCACGACGAAGCAGCTCTGGAGGTCGCCCGAGCGGCGCTCGAGCGCGCCGGGCGTCGGCACGCGCGCCGTGATCGCGAGCCAGGCGCAGCCGATGACGGCGCCGTCGGCCACCGCGACCATCGGCACGTGCGAGTCGGCATGCGCGCGCGACCAGGCCGCGGCCTCGGCGGCGTAGGCGGCCGCGGCCTCCGAGGCGGCTTCGACGTCGCCGCCGTGCTCGTGGGCCATGCGCCAGCGCAGCAGCGCGACCGCCTCGAGCTCCGCATCCCTCGCCCGTCGCACCTCGACCGCGCCCATGCGGCCATGGTCGCACGGCGCCCGGACGCCATCGCGAGCGCATTGAGCCTCAACCTGAGGTTGAGATACACGCCGCTCCGGCCTGCGGCCCGCCGGGGGAGCGGCTTCCTAGACTCGGGGACGTGAACCGCGACGACACCCTGGCAGGCATGGAGGCGCCCGCGCTCGGGCCGACCGGTCGGCCGAGCCGCGACTTCGCGGTGCCCGCGCCGCTGCGCAGCCACGGGCCGGCGCGCATCATCACGATGTGCAACCAGAAGGGCGGCGTCGGCAAGACGACGACCTCCATCAACCTCGGCGCGGCCGTGGCCGAGTACGGCCGCCGCGTCCTCGCGGTCGACTTCGACCCGCAGGGCGCGCTCTCGGCGGGCCTCGGCATCGACAACCACGACGCGACGACGATCTACGACCTGCTGCTGAACCCGCGCCTCGACCCGCGCGAGGCGATCCAGCAGAGCTCGGTCGAGGGCCTCGACGTCATCCCCGCGAACATCGACCTCTCGGCCGCCGAGGTGCACCTCGTCAACGAGGTCGCGCGCGAGCAGATCCTCTCGCGCGTGCTGCGGAAGGTCGCCGACGACTACGACCTCATCCTCATCGACTGCCAGCCCTCGCTGGGGCTCCTCACCGTCAACGCGCTCACGGCCGCGCACGGCGTGCTCATCCCGCTCGAGAGCGAGTTCTTCGCGCTGCGCGGCGTCGCGCTGCTCAAGGAGACGATCGACAAGGTGCAGGACCGCCTGAACCCGGCGCTGCACCTCGACGGCATCCTCGTGACGATGTACGACGCGCGCACCCTGCATGCGCGCGAGGTGATGGACCGCGTCGTCGACGCCTTCGGCGAGACGGTGCTCGACACGGTGGTGCGCCGCACGGTGAAGTTCCCCGACGCCTCCGTCGCCGGGGTGCCCGTGACGCAGTTCGCGCCCGACCACGCGGCCTCCGACACCTATCGCCAGCTCGCGCGCGAGCTCATCGCCCGTGGCGCCATCGCCTGACGTCGGGGAGGCCTCCGCCGCCGTCGAGGCGCCGGAGGCCGAGGCGGGCATCGCCGCCGGGGGCGAGGCCGACGCGACCGGCGCCGAGGAGCGCCGAGGCTTCCGGCTCGCGCTCGACAACTTCGACGGCCCCTTCGACCTGCTGCTGACCCTCATCGGCAACCGGTCGATGGACGTGACCGAGATCGCGCTCGGGCGCGTCACGAACGAGTTCATCGCCTACGTGCGCACGCTCGACACGCAGGAGGAGCTGGAGCAGGCGAGCGAGTTCATCGTCGTCGCGGCGACGCTGCTCGACCTGAAGATCGCCTCGCTGCTGCCCGCGGGCGACGTGGTCGACAGCGAGGACGTCGCGCTGCTCGAGGCGCGCGACCTGCTCTTCGCGCGCCTGCTGCAGTACCGCGCGTTCAAGCAGGCAGCGGCCTGGATGGCGGACCGGATCGGCGCCGAGTCCGGCAGGCACGCCCGCTCGGTGCGGCTCGAGGAGCGCTTCCGGCAGCGCACCCCGGAGCTGCGGTGGACGCTCTCGGCCGACGACTTCGCGGCGCTCGCGCTGCTCGCGCTCACGCCGCGCGAGATCCCGACCGTGGGGCTCGGCCACCTGCACGCCCCGCTCGTGTCGATCCGGGAGCAGGCCGCGCACATCGTCGCGACGCTGCGCTCGGCCGGCACCACCACCTTCCGCGAGCTCATCGCGGGGGAGGCGACGCGCGGGGTGGTCGTGGCGCGCTTCCTCGCCGTGCTCGAGCTCTACCGCCACGCCGCCATCGCCTTCGAGCAGGTCGAGCCGCTCGGCGAGCTCTCGATCACCTGGACGGGCCACGACTTCCGCGACGAGGACCTCGTGAGCTTGGGGGCAGACTATGACCATGCATGAGACGGCCGAGGCGGGGGAGCAGGCGGTCGCTGACCGCTCGCACCTCCCGCTCGAGCGGCGCATCGAGGCGATCCTCATGGTCGCCGACGAGCCGCAGGGCGCCGTGCACCTCGCGACGTCGCTGCGAGCTCCCGTCACGGCCGTGAAGGCCGCCATCGAGGCCCTCCGCGCCGACTACGACGGCGAGGCCGTCGGCGACCGAGCGCCCGGACCGGAGCGCGGCTTCGAGCTGCGGGAGGTCGGCGGCGGCTGGCGCATCTACGTGCGCGAGGCCTACGACGCCGACGCGGCCGACTTCGTCCTCACGCAGACGCCCACGCGCCTCTCGCAGGCGGCGCTCGAGACGCTCGCCGTCATCGCCTACAAGCAGCCGATCACGCGCGGCGCGGTCGCCGCGATCCGCGCCGTGAACGTCGACTCGGTCGTGCGCACGCTGCTCGGTCGCGGGCTCGTGCGCGAGGCCTTCGCCGACGCCGAGACCGGCGCCATCCACTACGAGACCACCGAGCTGCTGCTGACGCAGCTCGGTCTGAACTCGCTCGAGGAGCTGCCGCCGATCTCGCCGCTGCTGCCCGACGGCGAGGAGGAGACGAGCCTGTGACGGAGACGACCCTGTGACGGAGACCCGCCTGTGAACATCGCCGATCCCGCATCCGAGGGCGAGCGCCTCCAGAAGGTGCTCGCCGCCGCCGGCGTCGCCAGCCGTCGCGTCGTCGAGCAGATGATCGTCGAGGGCCGCATCGAGGTCGACGGCCGCATCGTGACCGAGCTCGGCACGCGCATCCTGCCCGAGGCGCGCGTGCGCGTCGACGGCACCGCGGTGCAGCTCGACACCACGAAGCGCTACCTCATGCTGAACAAGCCCACGGGCGTCGTCTCGACGATGGCCGACGAGCAGGGGAGGCCCGACCTCCGCCGCTTCACGGACGAGATCGAGGAGCGGGTGTACAACGTCGGCAGGCTCGACGCCGAGACCTCGGGCCTCCTCGTGCTCACGAACGACGGCGAGCTCGCGCACGTGCTCGCGCACCCGTCCTTCGGGGTCGAGAAGACGTACGTCGCGAAGGTGCGCGGCGCGGTCGACCAGCGCACGATCCGCCGCCTCCTCGACGGGGTCGAGCTCGAGGACGGCGAGATCCGCGCCGACGCCGCGCGCGTCGTCGGGCGGCCGTCGCAGGGGCACTCGATGGTCGAGCTCACCCTGCACTCCGGCCGCAACCGCATCGTGCGACGCATGCTCGACCACGTCGGCCACCCCGTCGCCGAGCTCGTGCGGCGCAGCTTCGGCCCGCTCCACCTCGGCACCCTGCGGTCGGGGTCGATGCGCGAACTCACTACGATGGAGCGCGGTGCCCTCCTCACGCTCGCGAGGTCGGCACGGTAGGCACGCCGACAGGCTGAGCAGGTGAGGAGACCGCTGTGACCCACCGACTCCGCGGTCCCGTCCGCATCGTCGGCACCGGGCTCCTCGGCACGTCGATCGGCCTCGGCCTCGCCCGCCGCGGCGTCGAGGTGCAGCTGGCCGACGCGAGCCCCACCGCGATGCGGCTCGCCGCCGACTACGGCGCGGGCCGTCCGGCGCAGCCCGGCGACCGGCCGGAGCTCATCGTCGTGGCCGTGCCGCCGGACGTGACGGCGGAGGTCGTCGCGCGCGAGCTCGCCGACTTCCCGGATGCCGTCGTCACCGACGTGGCCTCCGTCAAGGCCGTGCCGCTCGAGCAGCTGCGCGCGCTCGGCGCCGACGTCTCGCGCTACCTCGGCTCGCACCCCATGGCGGGCCGCGAGCGCTCCGGCGCCCTCGCGGGCTCCGGCGACCTCTTCGTGGGCCGCCCGTGGGTCATCGCCGGGCACGACGCGATCTCCTACGCGCGCGGCAGCCTGGTCGACGACCTCGTCCTCGACCTCGGCGCCGTGCCCATCGAGTCGACGCCCGAGGACCACGACCGCGCCGTCGCGATCGTCAGCCACGTGCCGCAGCTCGTCTCGACGCTCATGGGCGCGCGGCTCGCCGACGCGCCCGACGAGGCGCTGCGGCTCGCGGGCGGCGGCGTGCGCGACGTCACGCGCGTCGCCGGCTCCGACCCCGCGCTCTGGATCCAGATCCTCGGCGCCAACGCGCCCGCCGTCGTCGAGCAGGCCTGCGCGCCCTGCAGGCCGACCTCGCCGCCGTGGTCGACGCGCTGCAGGACGTCGACGCGGCCGGCAGCCGCCGCGCGCTCGCCGACGCGCTCGTCGCGGGCAACGAGGGCGTCGCCCGCCTGCCCGGCAAGCACGGCTCGCACGCCCGCTACGTGCCCGTGCAGATCCGCGTCGACGACCGGCCCGGCGAGCTCGCGCGCCTGCTCGTCGACATCGGCGAGGCCGAGGTCAACCTCGAGGACGTGCGGCTCGACCACGCGGAGGGCGCGCAGTTCGGCGTCGCCGAGATCACGGTGCTGCCGGAGGCCGTTCGCCCGCTGCACGAGGCGCTCGAGGCGCGCGGCTGGCAGGTGGTCGCATGAGCACCGTCGTCGCGATCGACGGGCCCGCGGGCTCCGGCAAGTCGTCCGTCGCGCGCGCCGTCGCGCGCGCCGTGGGCTTCCGCTTCCTCGACACCGGCGCCGCCTACCGCGCGATCGCGTGGCTCGTGGGCGAGCGCGGCGGCTCGACCGACGACGAGGCGACCGTGGTCGCGGCGCTCGACGCGCTCGGCACGCTCGAGCTCACGATCGACGCGAGCGGCGAGCGGGTGGCGATCGACGGCCACGACGTCACCGAGGCGATCCGCACCGAGGCCGTCTCGGCCGCCGTCTCCGGCGTGGCGCGCGTCGCCGCCGTGCGGGAGGCCGTGAACGTGCGCTTCCGCGAGATCATCCGCGCCGCCGAGCCCGGCATCGTGGCCGAGGGCCGCGACATCACGACCGTCGTCGCGCCCGACGCCGACGTGCGCGTGCTGCTCACCGCGGCCGAGGAGGTGCGCATCCGGCGCCGCTTCGGCGACGTCGGCGGCGACGAGGGGGCCGTGGGCGCACGCCTGTCGGCCCGGGATGCGGCAGACTCGAAGGTCGTCGACTTCCTCAGCGCCGCCGAGGGCGTGACGGTCGTCGACTCGACCGACCTGACGTTCGACGAGACGGTCGAGGCCATCGTGCGCCTCGTCACCGAAGCGAGGGACCATGACTGACACCAACGACCGCCCCGAGACCGAGGCGGACGCCGTCGACGAGCTCGACGCCGCCGAGGCGCTGCCCGCCGAGCCGCGCGAGCGGCTCGAGGACGACGACACCGACCTCGCCCGCACCTCCGCGCTCCGCGCCGGCCTCGCCGACTACGAGCTCGACGACGAGGATGCGGCGCTCCTCGAGTCGCTCGAGGGCGACGACGACGGCTACCAGGTGCTGCCGGCGCTGCCCGTGCTCGCGATCGTCGGGCGCCCGAACGTCGGCAAGTCGGCGCTCGTCAACCGCATCCTCGGCCGCCGCGAGGCGGTCGTCGAGGACACGCCGGGCGTCACGCGCGACCGCGTGTCGTACAAGGCCGAGTGGCTCGACCGCCGCTTCACGCTCGTCGACACGGGCGGCTGGGAGCCGGACGCGCGCGGCATCGACCGCTCGGTCGCGCAGCAGGCGGAGATCGCCGTCGAGCTCGCCGACGCCGTGCTCTTCGTCGTCGACGTCAACGTGGGTCCGACCTCGACCGACGAGCACGTCGTGCGCATGCTCCGCCAGTCGGACCGCCCGGTGATCCTCGTCGCGAACAAGTCCGACGACGCCCGCCACGACCTCGAGGCCGCGGCGCTGTGGAGCCTGGGCCTCGGCGAGCCGCGCCCCGTCTCGGCGCTGCACGGCCGCGGCGTCGCCGACCTGCTCGACGCCGCGATGGAGGTGCTGCCGGAGGTCTCGAAGGTCGCCAAGGAGGAGATCGGCGGCCCCCGCCGCGTCGCGATCCTCGGCCGTCCGAACGTCGGCAAGTCGAGCCTGCTGAACAAGGCGGCGGGCGAGGAGCGCGTGGTCGTCAACGAGCTCGCGGGCACGACGCGCGACCCGGTCGACGAGCAGATCGAGCTCGCGGGGCGCATCTGGCGCTTCGTCGACACCGCCGGCATCCGCCGCCGCGTGCACCTGCAGCAGGGCGCCGACTTCTACGCGACGCTGCGCACGCAGGCGGCGCTCGAGAAGGCGGAGGTCGCGGTCGTGCTCATCGACGTGACGGCGCCGATCTCGGAGCAGGACGTGCGCATCGTCGATCTCGTGCTCGAGTCGGGCCGCGCGCTCGTGCTCGCCTTCAACAAGTGGGACCAGCTCGACGACGAGCGCCGCCGATACCTCGAGCGCGAGATCGAGCAGGACCTCGCGCACGTCGACTGGGCGCCGCGCGTCAACATCTCGGCACGCACGGGCCGTCACCTCGAGAAGCTCGTGCCGGCGCTCGAGCTCGCGCTCGAGTCGTGGGACACGCGCATCCCCACGGGCAAGCTCAACGCCTTCATCGCCGACATCGTCGCCGCCCACCCGCACCCGCTGCGCTCGGGCAAGCAGCCGCGCATCCTGTTCGCGACGCAGGCGGGCACGCGGCCGCCGACCTTCGTGCTCTTCACGACGGGCTTCCTCGACCCGCAGTACCGCCGCTTCATCCAGCGCCGCCTGCGCGAGGACTACGGCTTCGAGGGCTCGCCCATCGTGGTCAACATGCGTGTGCGGGAGAAGCGGCAGCGGCGGTAGCCGCTGCCGCAGGAGGTCCTTTCGGACCTCCTGCCCGCGCACGCCGAGGCCGTCTCGGCCGAGGGCGGGAGCAGCGGCAGCGGCGCTAGTCCTCCGCGGCGCGCTCGTCGAGCCGCGCGAGCGACTCCGCGGGCACGAAGAAGACCCCCGCGGGCTCCTCGATGGCCTGCACGCGCAGCGTCATGCCGACCTCCAGGTAGTCCTGCACCGAGACGTAGCCCTCGGCGCCGGCGCTCGAGCGGACGTTCTGCCCGCGGATGAGGCCGCGCTGGCCGGTCTCGTCGACGGCGAGCGCGAAGCGCGGCCCGGTCGAGACGACCTGCACGGTCGTCGGTCGCTGCCACGCGACGGATCCGCTCGTCGCGGCGGGCGCCGCAGGGGTCGCGGGCGCCTCGAGCGTCGACTCGATCTCGCTCGCGAGCGTGCCGGCGAGCCGGTCGACCTCGCGCAGCAGGTTGGCCATCGTCTCAGCGATCGACTGGTGGAACTCGCCCGCGCGGAGCGCGCCGCCGGGCTTGTAGAGGTCCTCGTGGGTGAGCTCGCTCCAGGCGTCCTGCAGGCGCGTCTTCACCTGCACCTCCACGATGACGGGCTCGGCGCCGTCGGCCACGGCCACCTCGAGTTCGTAGTGCAGCGCTCGGTAGCCGCTCGGCTTCGGCACGGCCACGTAGTCCTTCTTCGCGAGCACTGCGATCCCCGCCCCGGGGCCCTGGGCCTCGAGGTGGCGGTCGAAGAGCATCTGGTCGCGCTCCGACTTGCAGAGCACCTTGACGCCCACGACGTCGCGCACGACGCGCTCGACCGCGAGGTCGTCGTCGGCGTCCGCCGCGGGCCAGGGCTCGCCGGCCGCGAGCAGGCGCCGCAGCTTCGCGACCGTGCGGTCCTGCTCCTTGATGCGCCCGGGCGCGACGTCGAGGCGCGACTCGTCGCGGCCGAGCAGGGCGTCGGCGCAGAGTGCGCGCAGCCACGCCTCGACGGCGCGCTGCGCCTCGTGCCACAGCGGCCGGCGCGCACGGTAGGCGTGCCGCACGGCCGCCTCGAGCTCGGCGACCTCGACCTGCTCCACGCCCATCGGCCCCGCTACCGCACCTGTCGGGCCTGGAACTGCAGGCGGGGGTGGGCGAAGGCGTCCTGCGCCTGCACGAGCCGCAGCTCGCGCTCGCCGGAGTCGAGGGTCGCCTCGAGCAGGTCGAAGACGCTCGACGCGGTGCGCTCGAGCGCCGTGGCCGCCGAGCCGGTCTCGCGGTAGTGCGCGGTGAAGACGGCGCTCGTGACATCGCCCGAGCCGTTCGCCTTGAACGGCAGGTGCGGCGTCTGCACGATCCACGCGCCCTCGTCGTCGACGGCGAGCATCTCGATGGTGCCGTCCTCGCGGTCGGGGCGCAGCACGCTCGTGACGAGCACGGTGCGGGGCCCGAGGTCGCGGACGCGGTCGGCGGACTCGAGCGTCGAGGCGACGGTGTCGGGCTCGGTGTCGGTCATGAAGCCCAGCTCGAACTGGTTGGGCGTCAGGATGTCGGCGTGGGGGAGCGCGCGCTCCTTGATGAGCGGCGGGATCGCGGGCGCCACGAAGCAGCCCGACTTCGCGTTGCCCATCACCGGATCGCACGTGTAGGTGGCCTCCGGGTTCGCGGCCTTCACGCGCGCGACCGCGTCGACCACGACGTCGACGAGCTCCTCGCCGCCCAGGTAGCCCGAGAGCACGCCGTCGACGGTGCCGAGCACCCCGCGCTCCTCGATGCCCGCCACGACCGCGCGCACGTCGTCGGCGGGGATGAGCGGGCCGCCCCACGAGCCGTAGCCCGTGTGGTTCGAGAAGTTGACGGTGAGCACCGGCCACACCTCGTGCCCGATGCGCTGCAGCGGGAAGACGGCGGCGGAGTTGCCGACGTGGCCGTAGGCGACGTGCGACTGGATCGACAGGAACCTCATGTCCCGATCATCCCACTGGCGCGCGCCGGCTCGGGCCCGGCCCTGCGGATGCGGCGTCCTGCACGGCATCGGCGCACCGCAGGCCGTCCCCGAGAGCCTCGGCACGCGTGGCGCCGCTCGCCGTCCTCGCAGGGGGGTCACGCGAGCGCGACCGGCTGCCGCAGGATCGTCCGCAGCCGCTCGGGGGCCGCGCGGCGCGCGTCGCCGAGGTAGACCTCGTGGTGGCGCCCGTCGGGTCGGAGGCCGAGGGAGGGCAGCACGCGCTCGTGGAGCTCGGCGAGCACCGGCCCCTCGTCGTCGTAGGGGCCCACGTGCAGCGTCTGCACGCACCGCCCCTCGTCGAGCACCGCGAGCCGGGCGAGCGCCGACGCCGGTCCGCGACCCCTCGCCGCGACCTCGGCGCGCGCACGCTCGAGCTGCTCCTCGTCGACCCAGTCGGGCTGGGCGATGAGCATGGTCCAGCGCCACGCGGCCTTGTCCCGCCGCGTCGTGAAGGAGGCGAGGTCGTCTGCGTCCCAGAGGCCCTCGAGCGGCATCACGACGTGGTCGACGCCGAGGTCGCGCCGGCCGATCGCCTTCAGGGCGTACGCGAGCGGGAAGAGCGTCGCGAGCGCGTCCCGGTACGAGGGCGACGCGTTGGGGTCGCCCTCGCCGTCGATCGCGACGACTCGCTGCGGCGGCAGCTCGAGGAGGTCGAAGCGGTCCTGGCGCGCGCGGTAGCCGGGATGCGCTCGCTTCAGGTCTGTCGTCGCCACGCGGCGATCGTGCCACCGCGGGCCGAGGATCGGTCGATCGTTGCCATGGCGGAAAGCATCCGATATGGTTTCCATCATGGCAACGAACGAGCTCGCGCCCCGCCCCTCGCCGGCCGAGGCCAGGACGGCGCTCGAGGGCGCCGCCGGCGCGCGCCGCGCCGTGCAGGACCTCCCGTGGCCGGCCTGGCTGCTCGTCGTCAACGCGCTCGGGCTCGGGCTGCTCGGGCTCTCGCCCCTCGCGGCCTCGGGCGATGCCCCCGGCGCGCTCGCGCCGTTCCTCGTCGGCGGCGCGATCGCCGCCGCCAACGTCCTGGTCGGCATGCGCCTCGGCGCCCCCTGGGCGGTGCCCTCGAGCCGTGGGTTCCGGGTCGCGTTCGCCGTCGCCTGGACCCTCTCCCTCGGCACGATGCTCCTCGCGCTCGCGCTGGGGCCCGCGTGGCCGGTCTTCGCGGGGGCCGCCGCGACCACGCTCGTGGCGGCGGTCGCGATGGGGCTCCAGCGGCGGGGCGCGCGGTGACGGGCCTCGACGCCGTCATCCATCCTGCGCATCGGCTGCAGCTGTGCGCGATGCTCGCGGCGGGCGGCAGCGTGGAGCTCGCGCTCGTGCGCGAGCACCTGGGCCTCAGCCCCTCGGCGCTCAGCAAGCAGGTCTCGGCGCTCGTCGACGCCGGCTATGTGCTGCAGGAGCGCGGGGCGCTCGACTCGCGGCGTCACTGGCTCTCGCTGACGCCCGCGGGGCGCGCCGCGTTCGCCGCGCACGTCGCGGCGCTGCGCGAGATCGTCGCGGCCGCGGATCGCCCGCTCGCGCCCGAGGCTCGGCGGGCCTAGCGCTCGACGACGCGGATGCCCGCCGTCGTCGGGCCCGCGACGGTCGCCACGACCGGCACGGAGGCCGTGTCCGGCGCGCCGCGGCGATCGGTCGCGATCGACCACAGCGCGAGCGCGAAGCCGACCGCGGCCATCGCGGCCCCCACCCACGCGGGCGCGAGGTAGCCGAGGCCGCCCGCGATGACCGCGCCGCCGAGCGCGGCGCCCAGCGCGTTCCCCACGTTGAACGCGGCGTGGTTCGTGGCCGCGCCGAGCAGCTCGGCGTCGCCCGCGATGCCGATGATGCGCGCCTGGATCGTGGGGATGAGCACGGAGCTCGTGAGGCCGAGGAGGAAGGCGAGCACGAAGAGCGCGACCGGGTCGGTCGCGAGCAGCGCGAAGAGCACGAGCACGACGAGGAAGCCCGAGAAGCCCGCGACGATCGTGCGGCGGAGGCTGCGGTCGGCGGCCCAGCCGCCGATGACGTTGCCGATGGTCATGCCGACGCCGATCGTCGCGAGGAGCCAGGCGATCGCGCCCTCGGGCAGCTGCGCGGCGCGCGTGACGAGCTCGGCCGCGTAGGAGTAGACGGCGAAGAAGCCGCCGAAGCCGATGCACGCGACCGCGATCATGAGCCACAGCCGCGGGCTGCGGAAGGCGCGCAGCTCCTTCGCGGCGCTGCGGCTGGGGTCGCCCGGCACGTGGGGCAGCACGCGCCACGCGAGCACGAGCGTGACGAGGAAGATCGCGGCGACGCCCGCGTAGGTCCAGCGCCAGCCGGCGACCTGGCCGAGCCAGGTGCCGAGCGGCACGCCGATGACGTTCGCGATCGTGAGGCCAGAGAGCGCGAGCGCGACGCCCGCGCCCTGGCGGCCCGGGCCCATGATGCGGGCGGCGAGCAGCGAGGCGACGCCGAAGTAGGCGCCGTGGGGGAGCGCGGCGAGGAAGCGCGCGGCGACGGTGAGCTCGAAGCTGGGCATGAGCCCGGAGGCGAGGTTCGCGACGGCGAAGGCGGCGACGAGCAGCAGCACGAGCGTGCGCTGCGACATCCGGGCGGCGAGCGCGGCCACCGTGGGTGCGCCGACGACGACGCCGAGGGCGTAGGCGGTGATGAGGTGGCCGGCCTGCGCGATGCCGACGGCCGGGTCGGCGCCGTAGGCGGGCACGAGGTCGGCGGCGGCGAGCGGGAGGATGCCCATGGTGGCGAACTCGGTGGTGCCGATGCCGAAGCCGCCGAGGGCGAGCGTGAAGAGGGCGAGCGTGCGCCGCGCGGGGGAGAGGTGCTGCATCGCTGTCAGACAATACCGGTACAGATGAGGCGGAGCCAGGCCCGTCCGGGCCTGGAGGCCCGAGCGGAGCCGAGGTCGCGCCGCGGCGCGCGGGTTGCTACGCTCGTGAGGTAAGGCTTGCCTCACCTGCCCGGAGCGTCGCTCCGCCGGCGCGCGGGGCCGCCGGCCATCCCGATGGCACACCACCGGCATCCCGAGGAGCGAACCATGGCAGGACCCGAGCGCGTCGCGGCGGTCGCCCCGCGGTTCGTCGAGCTCGAGGTGCTGGACAACCAGCAGGTCTCGCCGCACATCCGCCGCGTCACGCTCGGCGGCGAGGACGTCGTGGGCATGACCCCGCAGGGCTACGACCAGTGGTTCCGCTTCTTCATGCGCCGCGAGGGCCAGGACGCGCTGCGCGTGCCCGCGAGCCCTGCGACGTGGTTCCCGCAGTACCTCGCGATGCGCGAGAGCCAGCGGCCGTGGATCCGCAACTACACCGTGCGCGACTTCCGCACCGCCGACGGCCAGCTCGACATCGACTTCGTGTGCCACGAGGACCCGGGCCCTGGCGCCGCCTGGGCGCTCCGCGCCGAGCGCGGCGAGCGCGCCGTGCTGCTCGACGAGGGCCTGCTCTACAACGACGACGGCCTCGAGGGCGACGTGCTCATGGTCGGCGACGAGTCGGTCATCCCCGCCATCGCGGGCGTCTGCGGCTCGCTCGACGAGCACGCTCGCGGCGTCGCCGTCATCGAGGTGGGCCACCGCGACGACGTCCAGGAGATCGCGCGCCCGGCGGGCATCGACGTGCGCTGGGTCGAGCGGGGCACCGCGCGCGAGGGCCATGCGGCGCTCGAGGAGCTGCGCGGGCTCGCGCTGCCCGAGACGCTCGGCTACGCCTACAACGCCGGCGAGCAGTCGCTCGCCACGGGCGCGCGCCGCCACCTGGTGCGCGACCGCGGCATCGACAAGCGCCGCATCACCTTCACCGGCTACTGGAAGCTCGGCAAGGCCTACGTCTCCTGAGGCGCGCCCCGGCGGCGGCCGGCGCAGCCCCCGAAAGAAGCCGCGAAGTTTCCCGAGCGTGATGCCACGCGCTTCCTGACGCCCCGATCGGCCTCTCCAGCCGCAGGAACCTGCCTACGGTGAAGACGTGCCCAACGCATCGTCTCCCGCCGTCGAGAGCGCCCACCAGGCCTGGCTCGACCGCGTCGCCCTCGCCGAGTCCGCCGTGCCGATCATCGGGCGCCTGTACCGCGAGCGGAACGTGGTGACGCACGTGCACGGCAAGAAGCTCGTGAACCAGTCGCCGATCGAGATCCTCAAGGCCCACCGGTGGGCCCGCCGCGTGGGCGAGCAGCCGCTGCGCATCGAGGAATCGATCCAGGTGCTGCGCGTCGTCGACGCGCTCGGCGTCCGCGGCATCTCGCTCGACCTCGGCCGCATCCTCGGCGACGCCCAGGCGGCCGCCCCCGAGGCCGGGCTCGAGGCGTGGGCGCGCGAGCACGTGGCGCAGCTCCCGTCCTGGGAGCGCGACGAGCCGACCGACGTCGTGCTCTACGGCTTCGGCCGCATCGGCCGCCTCCTCGCCCGCATCCTCATCGGCCACGCCGGCTCCGGCCTCGGCCTGCGCCTGCGGGCCATCGTCGTGCGCCGCGGCGGCGAGGACGACCTCGAGAAGCGCGCGAGCCTGCTGCGCCGCGACTCGGTGCACGGCGCCTTCCAGGGCACGATCGAGATCGACCGCGAGGCCGAGACGCTCCTCGCCAACGGCACGCTCGTGCAGGTCATCTACTCGGACGACCCCGCCTCCGTCGACTACACGGCCCACGGCATCGACCGCGCGATCGTCGTCGACAACACCGGCCGCTGGCGCGACGAGGACGGCCTCGCGCAGCACCTGCGCTGCCCCGGCGTCGCCCGCGTCGTGCTCACCGCGCCCGGCAAGGGGCCGCTGAAGAACGTCGTCTTCGGGGTCAACCACGACACCATCGCCGCCGACGACCGCATCGTCACCGCCGCGTCGTGCACGACGAACGCCATCACCCCCGTGCTGAAGGTCGTGCAGGACGCCTACGGCATCGAGCACGGCCACGTCGAGACGGTGCACTCGTACACGAACGACCAGAACCTCATCGACAACTTCCACAAGGGCGAGCGCCGGGGCCGCTCGGCGGCGCTCAACATGGTGCTGACCGAGACCGGTGCAGCGAAGGCCGTCGCCAAGGCGCTGCCCGAGCTCGAGGGCCGCCTCACGGGCAATGCGATCCGCGTGCCCACGCCCAACGTCTCGATGGCGATCCTCAACCTCACGCTCGACCGCGCCGTCGACCGCGACGAGGTGAACGAGCTGCTGCGCCGCACCTCGCTCACGGGCGAGCTGCGCGCGCAGATCGACTTCACCGACTCCGCCGAGGTCGTCTCGACCGACTTCGTCGGCAACAACCGCGCGGGCGTCGTCGACGGCCTCGCGACCATCGCGAGCGGCCGCCACCTCGTGCTCTACGTCTGGTACGACAACGAGTACGGCTACAGCTCGCAGGTGGTGCGCGTGCTCGAGCACATGGCCGACCAGCTCGCGGCGCAGCGCCAGCTGCAGCCCGTCTAGAAGCTTGCCGCCGTCGGGACTCTCCTGGGTGGAGGCCCGACGGCGGCAGATCCCCGTCCGGCGCAGGCCGGACCACCGCTCGCCGCGGTCGGGACTCTCCTGGGTGGAGGCCCGGCCGCGGCGCACCTCTGCGCCCGCGGGACGCCTCCGATAGCCTCGGTCGGACGGACGAGGGGAGCGGCATGCGCCAGGTGACCGAGGACGAGCTGCGGGGCTGCTTCGTGAACGCGACCGACCGCGAGCTCGCGCAGCTGCCGATCCCCGGCCTCCACGAGACCATCTGGGAGGAGCGCGAGTACCTGGGCTGGCGCGACGCCCGCTCGGCGCGGCTCGGCTACCTCGTGCACTGGCAGGGCGATCGGCTCGTCGGCATCGTGGTGCGCGCCGCGCCCGGCGGCATGCGCCCGGGGATCGCGGCGATGTGCGCCCGGTGCCACTCGACGCAGCCGGCGACGCAGGTGCGGATGTTCAGCGCCCGGCTCGCGGGCCCGCAGGGCGAGGCGGGCTCGACCGTGGGCACGTACATCTGCGAGGACCTCGCGTGCTCGCACATCATCCGCTCCGGCCCGCCGCACCTCGTCTCGCGCGAGCGCGTCGCGTGGCGCGCCGAGGGGCTCGAGCAGCGGGTGACGCGCTTCACCGACCGCATCGCGCGCGACGCGCCCGCGGCCTGAGCGCCGCGCGGCCCGTCCCCGCGCGGTGGGGGCAGGATGGGGGCATGGAGCAGCTCTCGAGGATCCGGGACGTGCGGCCGTGGGGCGGGGAGCCCAGCGACCTGCTGATCGAGGGCGACCGCATCGTCGCGGTCGTGCCGCACGAGGCGGGCGGGGCGCCCGCGCTCGAGGAGCCGGCGGCCGGGCGCGCGCTCGACGGGCGGGGGATGCTCGCGCTGCCCTCGATCGTGAACGCCCACGCGCACGTCGACAAGTCGTGGCTGGGCCTGCCGTGGCAGCCCTACGGCGGCGAGGGCGGCACCGACGGCCGCATCCGGCACGAGCGCGCGCGCCGCGACGAGCCTCGGCATCCCGAGCGTCGAGCGCACCGCGGCCGTGCTCGACGCGCACGTTCGCCACGGCACGACGGCGCTGCGCACGCACGTCGACGTCGACCTGGGCGTGGGCCTCACGGGCATCGAGGCCGTGCGGGAGGCCGTGGCGGCCTACGGCGGCGCGGTGGAGGCGACGATCGTCGCCTTCCCGCAGGACGGCGTGCTGCGCCGGCCGGGCGTGCTCGACCTCCTCGACCAGGCGGCCGCCGCGGGCGCCGACCACATCGGCGGCCTCGACCCCGCCTCGATCGACCGCGACCCCGTGGGGCAGCTCGACGGCCTCTTCGCGATCGCCGAGCGCCGCGGCGTCGGCATCGACATCCACCTCCACGACCCCGCCGAGCTCGGGGCGTTCCAGCTCGAGCTCGTCGTCGAGCGCACGCGCCACCTCGGCCTCCACGGCCGCGTGAACATCGCGCACGGCTTCGCGGTTGCGCAGCTGCCGGAGGCGCGGCGCCGGGCGCTCCTGGAGGACTTCGGCGAGCTCGGCATCACGATGACGACCGTCGCGCCCCTGCGGCTGCCGCAGCTGCCCCTGCACGAGCTCGACGCGGCGGGCGTCGCGTTCGCGTTCGGCACCGACGGCATCCGTGACCTGTGGAGCCCCTACGGCACGGGTGACACGCTCGGCATCGCGTGGCAGTACGCGCGCGCCTCGTCGCTCGTGCGCGACGAGGACCTGCACCGCGTGGTCGAGCTCGCGACGCGCTCGGCGGCGCGCTTCGTGGGGCGCGAGGCGCACGACCTCGTGCCCGGCGCGCGCGCCGACCTCGTGCTCGTCGAGGCGGAGCACGCGATGGACGCGCTCGTGCGCGTGCCGCCCCGCCGCGCCGTCGTGGGCGGCGGGCGGCTGGTGCACGTGGCCTCCGGCGCGGAGGGCTGAGCCGTGGGCGAGGCCTTCGTGCTCGACGCGCTCAGGACGCCGCGCGGGCGCCGGGGCGGCTCGCTCGCCGGCGTGCACCCCGTGCGGCTCGCGGCGGGCCTGCTGGCCGCGCTGCCGGCGCGCGGCGTGGATCCGGGCCGGATCGACGACGTCGTGCTCGGCACGGTCTCGGCCGTGGGGGAGCAGGGCGGCGTGCTCGCGCGCGCGGCCGCGCAGGCCGCGGGCCTGCCGGACGCCGTGCCGGGCATGCAGGTGAACCGCTACTGCGCCTCCGGGCTCGACGCCGTGACGACCGCCGCGGCGCGCGTCGCGGCGGGCTTCGACGGGCTCGTGGTCGCCGGCGGCGCGGAGTCGATGTCGCGCGTGCCGCTCGGCGCCGACGGCGGGCCCTACGCCACCGACCCCGGCGCGCTCGAGCCGTGGAGCCTCATCCCCCAGGGCGTGAGCGCCGACGCGATCGCGACGCTGCACGGGCTCACGGGCCGCGACGTCGACGCGTACGCGGTCGAGTCGCAGCGTCGTGCGGCGGCGGCGTGGGAGGCGGGCGCCTTCGACCGCTCGATCGTGCCGGTGCGCGACGAAGGCGGCGCGGTGCTGCTGGCGCGCGACGAGCACCTGCGCCCCGGCACGACGCTGGAGGCGCTCATGGGCCTGAAGCCCGCCTTCGCCGCGCTCGGCGAGGCCGGCTTCGACGCGGAGGTGCTGCGCCGTCATCCGAACCTCGGCCGCATCGAGCACGTGCACACCGCCGGGAACTCGTCCGGCATCGTCGACGGCGCGGGGCTCGTGGTGGTCGGCTCCGCCGAGGCCGCCGTCGCTCTGGGGCTCGCGCCGCGCGCCCGCGTGGTGGCCGCGACCACGGTCGGATCCGACCCCGTGCTCATGCTCACCGGACCCGTCGCCGCGACCGAGCGCGTGCTCGCGCGCGCGGGCCTGGCGCTCGCGGACATCGACGTCGTCGAGGTGAACGAGGCCTTCGCCTCCGTCGTGCTGCACTGGCTGCGCGAGACGGGGGCGGACCCCGCGCGCACGAACGTGCACGGCGGGGCGATCGCGCTCGGGCACCCGCTCGGCGCCACGGGCGCGATGCTCGTCGGCACCGCGCTCGACGCGCTCGAGGAGCGCGGCGGGCGGTACGCGCTCGTCACGCTGTGCGTGGGCGGCGGCATGGCCTCGGCGATGGTGCTCGAGCGCGTCTGAGCCCGACGCGATCCAATCCCTCCCCCTCGGGGGCCCCGAAGCACCACCTGGGCCCGACCGGGCTCCACGACGCTCTGGAGGGAACGACATGCTCACGCACACCGGTTCGCACGACACCACGCTCATCCAGGGACCGCTCCTGGAAGGACCGCTCGTCGACCTCGGCGGCGTCCTGAACTTCCTGCAGATCGGCCAGTTCCAGTAGGGGACCCCGACCACCATCCAGCAGGACCCGGGAGCCCCGCCGCAGGCGGGGCTCCTCCACGGAGGAGCGAGCACGTGACGACCGACCAGCAGCAGCATGCCCTGACGACGGCGGGGGAGCGCATCGCGCTCACCGACGCCCAGCGCGGCATCTGGTACGCCCAGCAGATCGACCCCGCCAACCCGACCTACCAGATCGGGCAGCAGCTGCAGCTGCGCGGGCCGCTCGAGCCGGCGCTCCTGCGGGTCGCGCTCACGAAGACGATCGCGGACCTCGACGCCCTCAGCCTGCGCTTCCGCGAGGACGCCGACGGCCCCTACGCGGTGCTGCGCCGGCCCGCGCCGGACGCGGACCTGCTGGAGGTCGTCGACCTGCGCCACCTCGACGAGGGCACCGCGCGGGAGGTCGCGCGCGAGCGCGTCGACGCCGAGATGGGCACGGCCCGCGACCTGCAGGGCGACGAGCTCTTCCACGCGATCCTCTTCCGCCTCACGGGCGACCGCTCGATCCTCTTCCAGCGCGTGCACCACATCGTGCTCGACGGCTACTCGGCCGTCATCGCCCTGCGCTACCTCGCGGGCGTGCACTCGCGGCTCGCCGCGCACGTGCCGCGCGCGCTGCAGCGGCTCGTCGCCGGCCCCGCGGCGCGGCTCGCCGCCCGCTCGGCGTCGCCGCTGCCCTCCCTCGACGAGCTGCACGCGGCGCTCGCCGCCTACGAGGCCTCGCCCGAGCACGAGCAGGACGCCGAGCACTGGCGCAGCGCGCTCGCCGACGAGGCGCCGGTCGTGGGGCTCGAGGGGCCCACCACGGGCGTCGCCCGCAGCGTCGTGCGGGTCTCGGCACCCATCGGCGCCGAGCGCGCCGCCCGGCTCGCCGACCTCGGCCGCGACCTGCCGAAGACGGTCGTCGGCCTCGTCGCCGTCTACCTCTCGAAGGTCACGGGCGAGCGCCGCGTCTCGCTCGGGCTGCCCGTCACGGCACGCCGGGGGCGCGTCGCGAAGATGACGCCCTCGATGCTCTCGAGCATCCTGCCGCTGCGGATCGACGTCGACCCCGCCGCGAGCCTCGACGACGTCGTCGGCCACGCGGGCGACGTGGTCCGCGGCGCCGTGCGCGCCCAGCGCTTCCGGGTGGAGACGATCGAGGGCGCGCCCGCGCACGCGGGCCCCTCCGTCAACCTGCTGCCGGTCATCGACGAGATCCGCTTCGGCGACGCGGTCGGCGAGGTCGAGATCCTCTCCACGGGCCCCGTCCACGACCTCTCGATCGTGCTCGCGGGCCTCCGCGGCGAGGCCGCCGACGCCACGCTGCAGCTCGAGGGCGACGCCGCGGCGCACACCGAGGCGACGCTCCGCGAGCACCTCGGGCGCATGCTCGCCCTCATCGACGAGGCCCTCGAGGACGGCTCCTCGGCCGTCGTCGAGGCACGGATCGTCGACGACGCGGAGGCGGCGGCGATGCTCCGGCTCGGCGAGGGCGCGCAGGTGCCGCTCGCCGAGGAGACGATCCTCGACGCCTTCGCCGTGGCCGCCGCGATGCGCTCGGACGACCGCGCGGTCGTCGCCGCCGACGGCGCCCTGACCTTCGCCGAGCTCGACGAGGGCTCCGCGAGGCTCGCGCACCACCTGCGCGCGCAGGGCGTGGGCGCCGGCACGCGCGTGGCCGTGCGCATCGAGCGCAGCCGCATGCTGCCGCTGCTCGTGCTCGCGGTGCTGCGCGCGGGCGGGGCCTACGTGCCGCTCGACCCCGAGTACCCGATCGACCGCGTGCGCGGCATGCTCGAGGACGCCGAGCCGCTGCTGCTGCTCACGAGCTGCGGCCAGCTCGAGCGCGACCGGGCGCTCGGCGCCGAGTGGACCGTGCCGACCGTCGTCGTCGACAGCGACACGAGCGGGTGGCAGCGCGCCCCCGGCAGCGCCGCGGGCCTGCCGCCGCGGGCGCCCGACGACCTCGCGTACGTCGTCTTCACCTCCGGCAGCACCGGGCGGCCCAAGGGCGTCGGCGTCGACGGCATCGCGCTGCGGAACCTCTTCCAGCACCACCGCGACGCGCTCTTCGCGCCCGCCGTCGAGCGGCTCGGCCGCCCGCTGCGGGTCGCCCACACGGCCGGGCTCTCCTTCGACGCCGCGTGGGACCCGCTGCTGTGGCTCTTCGCGGGCCACGAGCTGCACATGATCGACGACGACACGCGTCGCGACCCGCAGCGCCTCGTGGCCCACCTGGCCGCCGAGCGGATCGACGCGATCGAGACGACCCCCTCGTTCGCCGAGGCGCTCCTGGCTGCAGGCATGCTCGAGGCCGAGCAGCACCCGACCGAGATCGCCCTCGGCGGCGAGGCCGTCGGCCCCGCGCTGTGGGACGCCCTCGCCGCGCGCGAGGACGTGCGGGCGGTGAACCTCTACGGACCGACCGAGACGACCGTCGACAGCCTCGTCGCCGAGATCGTGGCGGGCGAGCAGCCGCACATCGGCGGCTCGGTGCGCAACAGCCGCCACTACATCCTCGACGCGAGCCTCACGCCCGTGCCGCCGCGCGCGGTGGGCGAGCTCTACCTCGCGGGCACGAACGTGGCCCGCGGCTACATCGGCCAGCCGGGGCTCAGCGCCGAGCGCTTCGTCGCCGACCCCTTCGCCGACGACGGCTCCCGCATGTACCGCACGGGCGACGTCGTGCGCCGCCGCCGCGACGGCTCGCTGCGGTTCGTCGGCCGCATCGACGACCAGGTGAAGATCCGCGGCTACCGCGTCGAGCTCGCCGAGGTCGAGGCGGCGATGCGCCGCGCGCCCGGCGTCGAGCGCGCCGCCGTCGTCGTCCAGGGCGAGGGCGCGGCCGCGCGCCTCGTCGGCTACGTGACCGGCGCCTCGGGCGCCTCGGTGCGCGACGCCCTGCGCGGCGACCTGCCCGACTACATGGTGCCCTCGACGGTCATGGCGCTCGACGACATGCCCATGACGCCCAACGGGAAGGCTCGACCGCCGCGCCCTGCCCGCGCCCGAGCGCAGCGCCGCCGACCCCGCGCAGCAGCCGCGCACGCGCGCCGAGCGCGTCATCGTCGAGGCGATCGCGGAGGTGCTCGGCGTCGACGGCGTCGGCGTCGACGAGGACTTCTTCGCGGCCGGCGGCCACTCGCTGCTCGCGACCCGGCTGGCCGCGCTGCTCTCGGAGCGCCTCGACGCGGCGGTGGCCGTGCGCGACGTCTTCGAGGAGCCGACGGCGGCGGGCCTCGCCGCCCGCGTCGCCGGGCTCGAGGGCGGCGACCGCGGGCCCCGGCTCGCGCGCTCGCCCCGCCCCGAGCCGCTGCCCGTCTCGCTCGCGCAGCGCCGCCTGTGGTTCCTGCAGCGGCTCGACCCGGCCTCCGCGGCCTACAACGTGCCCGTGGTGCTCGAGCTCGAGGGCGCGCTCGACGAGGCCGCGCTCGAGGCCGCGCTGCACGACGTCGCGCGACGGCATGAGCCGCTGCGGACGATCGTGCCGCTCGTCGACGGCGAGCCCGTGCAGCAGGTGCTCGGCGACGATGGCCTGCCGCGGCTGCTGGCCGTGGACGTGCCCGAGGCTCGGGTGGAGGCCGTCGTGCGCGACGAGGCCGCCCGCCCCTTCGACATCGCCGTCGAGCCACCGATGCGCGCCGTGCTGCTGCGCGTCGCCGCGGACCGCCGCGTGCTCGTCGTGACCATGCACCACATCGCGACCGACGGATGGTCGCTCGCGCCCTTCGCGCGCGACCTGGGCGTCGCCTACCGCGCCCGCGCCGAGGGCCGGGCCCCGGAGCTCGCGCCGCTGCCCGTGGACTACGCCGACTTCGCGCTGTGGCAGCGCGAGCACCTGGGCCTCCCGGACGACGCCGGCAGCGAGCTCGCCGCCCAGCTCGCCTTCTGGCGCGAGGCGCTCGCGGGCGCCCCCGAGGAGATCGTGCTGCCGCGCGACCGCGCGCGCGGCGCGGCCGACGCCGACGACCCCGCCCAGCAGGGCGTGGGCGAGGTGCGGCTCGCGCTCTCGCCCGAGCGCCACGCCGCGCTCCGCGCGCTCGCCGCCGAGCACCGCACGAGCCTGTTCATCGTGCTGCACGCCGCCGTCGCGGCGATGCTCGAGCAGCAGGGCGCGGGGGAGGACATCGTGGTCGGCACGCCCGTGGCGGGCCGCACCGACCCGCAGCTCGACGAGCTCGTGGGCTTCTTCGTCAACACCGTCGCGCTCCGCACCTCGATCGCGGGCGACCCGAGCCTCGAGGAGCTGCTCGAGCGCGTGCGCACGAGCAACACCGAGGCCTACGCGCACCAGGACGTGCCCTTCGACGCCGTGGTCGACGCGCTGCGCCCCAGCCGCGTCGCCGACCGGCACCCGGTGTTCCAGGTGCTGCTGACCCTGCAGAGCACCGAGCCCGCAGCGCTCGACCTGGGCGACGTGCGGGTCACCGTGCCGGCGCAGACGACGAGCGTCGGCGTGAAGGCCGACCTGCTGATCGACGTCGCGACGCCCGCGGGCGCCGACGGCGAGCTCGTCGCGAGCCTCGGCTACGACCGCGCGCTCTTCGACGCCGCCACGGCGGAGCGCATGCGCGACGCGCTCGACCGCGTGCTGCGCGCGCTCGTCGAGGCGCCGCACCGCCGCGTGTCGGACATCCCCTCGGTCGACCCCGAGACCGCTGCGGGCCTCGAGCGCGCCGCGATCGGCCGCGCGCTGCCCGTCGAGGGCACCGTGCTCGACGCGCTCCGGGCGAGCGCCGAGCGCGCGCCGCGCGCCGACGCGCTCGTCGACGGCACCGGCGCGCTCGACCGCGTCGCGCTCGTCGAGCGCGTCGACGCGCTCGCCGCGGGCATCGCGGCCCGCGGCGCCGAGCGCGGCGACCGCGTCGCCATCGCGCTGCCGCGCTCCGCCGACGCCGTCGCCGTCGTGCTGGCCGCGCTCCGCGCGGGCACGGTCGCCGTGCCCGTCGACGTCGCCTACCCGGATGCGCGCATCGCCCAGATCCTCGAGGGCGCGGCGCCCGCGCTCATCGTGGGCGTCGACGAGCAGCGCCTCGCGTCGATCGCTGCCGAGGCCGGCGTCGCCGCGCCCGTGGTGGCCCCCGACGCCCTGCCGTCGGCGGGCGCGCCGCTGCCGGCGGCCCCCGAGCCGCACGAGCCCGCCTACCTCGTCTACACCTCCGGCACCACGGGCGCGCCCAAGGGCGTGCAGGTGCCGCACGCGGCGCTCGCGAACGTGCTCGCCCAGCACGAGGACGCGATGATCGCCGCGGTGCGCGAGCGCTCCGGCGGCGCGCCGCGCATGCTCCACCTCTCGGGCCTCGGCTTCGACGCCGCGTGGGACCCGATCCTCTGGCTCGTCGCGGGCACCGCGCTCGAGATGGCCGACGAGGCGACGCGCGTGGACGGCGAGGCCGTCGTGCGCGCGATCGTCGACCGGCGCATCGACGTCGTGGAGACCACGCCCTCCTACGCGCAGCAGCTCGTGGCGGTCGGCCTCCTGGAGGCCGTCGCCGAGCGCGGCCGCGACCTCACCCTCGCGCTCGGCGGCGAGGCCGTGCCGCAGTCGCTGTGGGACCGCCTCGCGGCGGCGCCGGGCATCGACGCCTGGAACCTGTACGGCCCGAGCGAGAGCACGGTCGACGCCGTCGTGGCGCGCATCGAGGTGCCCGGCCGGGTCGTCATCGGCGAGCCCGTCGCCAACACCGCGGCCCGCGTGCTCGACCGCTTCCTGCAGCCCGTGCCCCCGGGCGTCGAGGGCGAGCTGTACCTCTCGGGCGACTCGCTCGCCCACGGCTACCGCGGGCGCGCGCCTGAGACGGCCGGGCGCTTCGTCGCGGATCCGCGCGGCGACGGCACCCGCATGTACCGCACGGGCGACATCGTGCGGCGCCTCGCCGACGGCCGGCTCGAGTTCCTGCGGCGCGACGACGACCAGGTCAAGCTGCGCGGCTACCGCATCGAGCTCGGCGACGTCGAGCGCGCGCTCGAGTCGGCGCCGGGCGTCTCCTCGGCCGTCGTGCGCGTCGTCGCCCCGGGCGGCCCCGAGACCGCGCGGCTCGTCGCCTGGATCGTGGGTGCGGCCGACGTGGATGCCGTGCGCCGCGCGGCCGCGGCGCGGCTGCCGGAGTACATGGTGCCGACGGCGATCGCCGCGATCGACGCGGTGCCGCTGACGCCCAACGGCAAGGTCGACGTGGCCGCGCTGCCGGAGCCCACGGCCTCCGCGGGCTCCCGCGCGCCCTCCACGGACGCGGAGCGCGCGGTCTGCCGCATCGTCGCCGAGGTGCTCGGCGCCGACGAGGTCGGGCTCGACGACGACTTCTTCGCCCTCGGCGGGCACTCGCTGCTCGCGGTGACGCTCATGGGCCGCCTGCGCGACGAGCTGGGCTCGGCCCTGCCGCTGCGCACCGTCTTCGAGGCGCCGACGCCGGCCGGCCTGCTGGCCGCCATGGGCCGCGCCGAGCGCGCGCCGGAGGCTGCCGAGGCGACGTCCGCGCCGGCGCTCCGCGCCTGGACCGCCGAGCACCCGAGGGTGCCGGGGGAGGCGCTGCCGCTGTCGCGCAACCAGGCCCGCCTGTGGTTCCTCAACCGCCTCGACCCCGCCTCGGCCGAGTACTCCGTCGTGCTGCAGGCCGCGCTCGAGGGCGACCTCGACGCGGACGCCCTGCGCGGCGCGGTCGACGACCTCGTGGCGCGCCACGAGGTGCTCCGCACCACCTACCCCGAGGTGGACGGCCAGCCCGTGCAGCGCGTGCACGAGGCACCCACGGGGATCGTGGGCGACGCGCCCGTCGACCTCGCGCGCGGCTTCGACCTGACGACCGAGCTGCCGCTGCGCGCCGCGCTCGTCGCGACCGGTGCGGGTGCCTGGCGGCTCGACCTGGTGATCCACCACATCGCCACCGACGGCGCCTCGCTCGCCCCGCTCGCTCGCGACCTGGCGACCGCCTACGGCGCGCGCGCCGGCGGCGCGGCGATGCTGCAGCGCCCGCTCGAGGCCCAGTACGCCGACTGGGCGCGGATGCAGCGCGCGCTCGAGCACGACGAGGCGGCCGCGCAGGAGGCGGCGCTCGCGGCCTGGCTCCAGGAGCTCGAGGGCATCCCCGACGAGCTCGCCCTGCCGGTCGACGGCCGCAGGCCCGAGTCGGCCTCGCGGCGCGCCGGACAGGTGCGCTTCACGGTGCCGGCCGAGGTCGGCGCCGCCGTGCAGCGCACCGCCACCGGCCGCGGCGCCAGCGGCTTCCACGGCTGGCTCGCGGGCCTCGCGGGCTTCCTGCAGCGCGTCGGCGCGGGCGACGACGTCGTGATCGGCTCGCCCTCGGCGGGGCGCGCCGACCCCGACCTCGCCGAGCTCGTCGGCTTCTTCGTCAACACGCTGCCGCTGCGCCTGCGGCTCGAGGACGCGCCCTCGCTCGCCGAGGCGATCGATCGCGCCCGCGCCACGACCCTGCGGGCGATCGAGCACGAGGCCGTGCCCTTCGAGCGCATCGTCGAGGCGATCGCGCCCGAGCGGCGCCTCGGCCGGCACCCGCTGTTCCAGACCATGCTCTCGGTCGAGGAGCCCGCCGGGCTCGAGCTCGACCTCGCGGGCGTGCGCGTGGCGCGCCTCGAGCCCGAGGGCACGGGGGCCGCGAAGCTCGACCTCTCCTTCACCCTCCGGCCCCAGGCCGACGGCACCGTCGAGGGCGTGCTCGAGCACGACGCGACGCTGGTCTCGGAGCGCGCCGCGCGCGGGCTCGTGGAGCGCTGGCTGTCGTTCCTCGCGACGGCGGTCGACGCGCCGCAGCAGCCCATGCGGGCGCTGCCGCTCGAGCCGAGCGTGCGCCTCCTGCCCGGCCGCGAGGCCGTGCACGAGCAGGTGCCGGTGCTCGAGGCCCTCGCGGCCTCGCTCGCCGCGCGGCCCGACGCGACCGCGCTGCGCGCCGGCGAGGTCGCGCTCGACGGCGCTGCGCTCGACGCGCGCATCGACGCGCTCGCCGCGGGGCTCTCGGCGCTCGGCGTGCGCGCCGGCGAGGTGGTCGCGCTGCGCCTGCCGCGATCCGCCGACACCCTCGCCGCCCTGCTCGCCGTCTGGCGCGCGGGCGCGGTCGTGGCGCCCGTCGACGCCGAGCTGCCGCTCGAGCGCGTCGCGACGATGCTGCGCACGGCGGCCCCGCGCCTCGTCGTGCACGCCGACGGCGCCGAGGAGGACCTCGCGGCGGCCGCCGCGGCCGAGGCGGGGCTCGCCCCCGACCGGGTCGTGCCGATCGGTGCGCTGCTCGACGCGGCGCCCGTCGCGGCGGCCGACCCGCTGCCGCCGGCCGGGCTCCCGGGCCCCGACGCGCCCGCCTACCTGATCTTCACCTCCGGCACCACCGGCGAGCCGAAGGCCGTGCAGGTGCCGCACCGCGCGCTCGCGGCGCTGCTCGCGAGCCACCGCGGCACCCTCATGCCGGATCCGGCCGAGCGGCGCCTGCGCATGGCGCACACGACGGGCGTCGGCTTCGACGCCGCGATGGACCCGGTGCTGTGGCTCGCCGCGGGGCACGAGATCCACGTCGTGGACGACGCGACGCGTCGCGATCCGGAGGCCCTCGTGGGGCTCCTGGAGCGCGAGCGCATCGACGCGTGGGAGACGACCCCGAGCTACGTCGCCGCGCTCGTCGGCCAGACCCGCCTGGGCGAGGTGCTCGACGCGCGGCCCGCCGACGACCCCTTCGCGATGCTGCTGGGCGGCGAGGCGCTCGACGCGGGCCTGTGGCGCTGGCTGCGGGAGCGCCCCGCGGTCGAGGCGTGGAACCTCTACGGCCCCACCGAGGTGGGCGTCGACTCGCTCGTGGCCCGCGTGGCCGACGAGCCGGAGCCCGTGCTCGGCGCGACGACGGCGGAGGGCCGCGGCTACGTGCTCGACGCCGCGCTGCGACCCGTGCCCGTCGGCAGCGTCGGCGAGCTGTGGCTCGCGGGGCCGCAGCTGGCGCACGGCTACGCCTCCCGGCCGGGTGCGACGGCCGAGCGCTTCGTCGCCGACCCCTTCGCGGCCGACGGCAGCCGCATGTACCGCACGGGCGACCTCGTCGTCGTGCGCGACGCCGAGCCCGGCCGCCGTCCGGCCGTCGTCTCGCTCGGCCGCGGCGACGACCAGGTGAAGATCCGCGGCCACCGCGTCGAGCCGGGCGAGGTGGAGGCGCTGCTGCGCGGCCTCGACGGCGTCGCACAGGCGGTCGTGCGGCCCGTCGAGACGAGCCGCGGCACTGCGCTCGGCGCCTGGGTGGTGCTGGGCGAGGGCGCCGGGGACAGGGCCGTCGACGACCTGCTCGGCGCGCTGCGGGATCGCGTGCCCGACTACATGGTGCCCGCGGCGGTGCAGCCGATCGAGGCGGTGCCGCTGACGCCGAACGGCAAGGCCGACGTGCGCGCGCTGCCCGAGCCTGCGGGTGGGCGGCGGCGAGGGCCGGCTGCCGGCGGCGGGCGCGGAGGCTGCCGTCGCGGCGGCGTTCGCGACGGTGCTCGGCGTCGACGACGTGCGGGCCGACGACTCGTTCTTCGCGCTCGGCGGCCACTCCTTCGTGGCGCAGCCGGCGATCCGCGCCATCAACGAGGCGCTCGGCAGCCAGCTGCCCGTGCAGGCGCTCTTCCAGGCGCCCACGGTCGCGGGCCTCGCGACGCTCGTCGGCTCCGGCGGCGCAGACGTCGCCGAGAGCCTCCGCACGGTGCTGCCGCTCCGCGGCGAGGGCGAGGGCCGCCCGGTCTTCGCAGTGCACCCCGCGAGCGGCGTCGCGTGGAAGTTCACGACCTTCGTGACGCGCCTCGCGACAGGCCGCCCGATCCTCGGCGTGCAGATGCCGGGCATCGCGCCCGACGAGCCCGACCGCGAGCCGGCCGGCTCGCTCGACGAGCTGCTCGACGCGTACCTCGACGCGATCCGCGCGGCGCAGCCGCACGGGCCGTACACGCTCGCGGGCTACTCCTTCGGCGGGCGCATCGCCCACCACCTCGCCGCGCGCCTCCAGGCGGCGGGCGAGGAGGTCTCGCTGCTCGCGATCCTCGACGCCTACCCCGGCGCGGGCCCCGCGCTCTCGGGCGTGGAGGACGAGCAGGCGATGTGGCGCGGCTTCCTCGACGCGAACGGCGTGCGGCCGCCCGAGGGCCCGCTCGACGTCGCGCGCGTGCGCGCGGCGCTCGGTGAGGCCTCGAGCCCGCTCGCGGACGTGCCGGAGGTGTCGATCGAGCGCATGGTGCGGCGCTTCCGCGAGCTCGGCGCGCTGCTCGACGCAGCCGCGACGCCGGTCGTCGACGGCGACCTGCACGTGTTCGCCTCGACCGTGGAGGTGCCCGCGGGTCGTCCCGGCCCGGAGGCCTGGCAGCCGCACGTGCGCGGCGCCGTCACCTCCAGCCCCGTGGCGGCGCGCCACCAGGACGTGCTCGGCGAGCGCGGCATGGACGACATCGCGCCGGTGCTCGACGCGCTCCTCGACGGCGCGTCGTGACCAACCGGAGCGGGCTCCGCTCCGAAGCACCCCAGAGAGATCAGATACGCGACACGCAGTGGAGGACGCGACGATGACCAACCCCTTCGACGACCAGGACGGCACCTTCCGGGTGCTGGTGAACGACCTCGACCAGCACTCGCTGTGGCCGGAGTTCGCCGACGTCCCGCGCGGCTGGGTGGCAGTCTTCGGACCGGCGGGCAAGCAGGCCTGCCTCGAGTACGTGACCGAGCACTGGCAGGACATCACGCCGGCGCCCGAGCGCGTGCGCATCGCCTCGTGATCTCGATCCAGGGGATCCGGAAGCGCTTCGGCGACCACCAGGCGCTCGACGGCGTCGAGCTCGAGGTGCCCGCGGGCACCGTGCAGGGGCTGCTGGGGCCGAACGGCGCCGGCAAGACCACGACGGTGCGGGTGCTGAGCACCCTGCTGGAGCCCGATGAGGGCGACGCGATCGTGGCGGGCCGCTCCGTGCGCCGCGAGGGCCACGCGGTGCGCGAGCGCCTCGGGCTCTCGGGCCAGTACGCCGCGGTCGATGAGCGCCTGACCGGCTTCGAGAACCTCACGATGGTGGGCGAGCTCTACGGCATGCGCCGGCGCGACGCCAAGGCGCGCGCCCGCGAGCTGCTGCGGGAGTTCCGGCTCGACGACGTCGCCGAGGGCAAGCGCGCCGGCGCCTACTCGGGCGGCATGCGGCGCAGGCTCGACCTCGCGGGCGCGATCGTCGCCCGGCCGCCCGTGGTGATCCTCGACGAGCCGACGACTGGCCTCGACCCGCGCGGCCGCCGCGACACCTGGGACGCCGTCGCCGCGCTCACGCGCGGCGGCACGACCGTGCTGCTCACGACCCAGTACCTCGAGGAGGCCGACCAGCTCGCCGACTCCATCGCCGTGATCGACGCCGGTCGCATCATCGCCGAGGGCACCGCGACCTCGCTCAAGGCCCAGGCGGGCGGCGCGCGCCTCGACATCGTCCTCGCGGAGGGCGCCGACGCGACCGCCGCGCTCGGCGCCGTGCGGGCGATCGCGCCCGACGCCACGATCGACGAGCGCGGCAGCCGGCTGCTCGCGAGCGCCGCCGACGGCTCCGCCGGGCTGCGCGCCGCGCTCGACCGGCTCGACCTCGAGGGCATCGAGGTGGTGGAGGCCGCGGTGCGGCAGCCGACGCTCGACGACGTCTTCCTGCGCCTCACGGGCTCCGACGCCCAGCAGCTGCCGACGGCGGACGACGCCGCGCGCGAGGAGCAGGAGGTGGCGGCATGACCGCGCTCGTGCAGGCGTTCCGCGACGGCGGCGTCGTCGCCCGCCGCAACGTCATCGGCGTGCGCCGCACCCCGGGGGCGCTCGTGACGGGCGTCGCGCAGCCGATCATCTTCGTGCTCATCCTCGCGTTCGTCTTCGGCAGCGCGCTCGGCGGCGACGCCTACCGCGAGTTCCTCATCGGCGGCATCCTCGCGCAGACGCTCACCTTCAACTCCTCGTTCACGGCCGTGTACCTCGCGAAGGACCTCCAGACGGGGCTCATCGACCGCTTCCGGGCGCTGCCGATGTCGCGCGTGGGCGTGATCCTGGGCCGCACGACCTCCGACCTCGTGACGAGCGCGATCTCGGTCGCGGTCATCCTGCTCTGCGGGCTCGCGATCGGCTGGCGCGTGCACACCGACGTCGGCCAGGTGCTGCTCGCCTTCGGGCTGCTGCTGCTGTTCGCCTTCGCGACCTCCTGGATCGGCGCCTTCATCGCGCTCTCGGCGCGCAGCGTCGAGGTGGCGCAGAGCCTGGGCCTGCTGTGGCTGTTCCCCGTCTCGTTCATCTCGGGCGCGTTCGTCTCGGCCGACATGCTGCCCGGGCCGCTGCGCGCGATCGCGGAGTGGAACCCGGTGACGGCGGTCGCGACGGCCGTGCGCCAGCTGTTCGGCAACGAGGCGCCTGTCGGCTTCGCGACGGCGGGCGGCTGGCCCGCCGAGCACGCGCTGCTCTACGCGACCCTCTGCTGCGTCGCGATCATCGCGATCTTCGCGCCCATCGCCGTGCTGCAGTACCGGCGGATCAGCAGGCGCTGAGGCCGGCCATGCGCGAGGGGACCCCGCTGCTCGACCTGCTCGTGACGGGCGTCGACGAGCTGCTCGACCTGACGGACCGCGCCGCGGGCAGCGTGCGCGGGGCGCGGGCGCTCGTGAGCGACGACGACCTCGCGGCCGTCGATGCGCGCCACCGCGAGGAGGACGCCCGGCGCACGCTCGCGGGCCGGGTGGCGCTGCGGCTCCTCGCGGGCGCGGGTGCGGCCGCGACGCTGCCCGAGCTCGCGGCGCTCCCCATCGACCGCACCTGCGCCCGGTGCGGCGCGCAGCATGGCCGGCCCACGCTCCACGGCCAGTCGCTCTCGAGCTCGACCTCCGGCGGCCTCGTCGCCGTCGCATCGGCGGCGCCCGAGGCGTCGGTCGGGGTCGACGTGGAGGCGGCCAGGGCGCTGTGGGAGGGCTTCGACGCCTACGCCCTCCACCCGCGCGAGCGCGACGACCGGCCGGGGGCGCCGACGACGGCCCTCGACCGCCTCGGCGTGTGGACCGAGAAGGAGGCGCTGCTGAAGGCCGCGGGCGTCGGCCTCGGCATCGCCCCCTCGCGGCTGCTGCTCGGCGGGCTCGGCGAGGCCCGACGCTGGCAGGCGGCGCGCGCCGGCGCGCGCTGGCGGGCGCTCGAGGCGTGGTCGGATCCGCGGGTCGAGGGCCTGTGGTCGACGCCTGTGGCCGTGCCGGGCGAGGCGAGGGCGGCGCTCGCGGCCGCGACGCCGCTGCCGGTGCGCCGGCGCACGGTGCCGGAGCCTGCTGCGGCTCGAGGCGCCGCTGGGCGCGCGGCCGCGCGTCGCCTGAGGCGGCGCTGCCACGCGCCGCCCAGACCGGTTGGCTAGTCTCGATCGGGTGACGGAGACGCAGCGCAGCGACGACAGCCAGAAGCCGACGACGAGCCCCGAGACCACCCCGGAGGCCCTCGTGGCCGACGAGCTCGTCACCACCCACCACACGCTCACGACGCCGGCGGGCGAGCTCGCCTACACGGCGCGCGCCGGCCGCGTGGTGCTGTGGGAGGAGCGCGTGGAGGACGACGTCTTCCGCGGCAGGAAGCCCCGCGCACAGGTGGCGATCACGGCGTACACGCTCGACGGCGCAGACCCCACGACCCGCCCCGTGACGTTCGCCTTCAACGGCGGCCCCGGCTCCGCCTCCGTCTGGCTGCACATGGGCGTGCTCGGCCCCAAGCGCGTGCTCATGGGCGACGCGGGCGAGCTGGCAAAGCCGCCGTACGCGGTGGCCGACAACCCGGAGTCGCTACTCGCGGTCTCCGACCTCGTCTTCATCGACCCCGTCTCGACCGGCCGTTCCCGCCCCGTGGAGGGCGCGAAGGCGAAGGACTTCCACGGCTTCACCGCCGACATCGAGTCGGTGGCCGAGATCATCCGCCAGTGGACGACCGCCGAGGGGCGGTGGCTGAGCCCGAAGTTCCTGGCGGGGGAGTCGTACGGCACGACGCGCGCCGCGGGCCTCGCGCAGCACCTGCAGGACGAGCTGGGCATGTACCTCAACGGCTTGCTGCTCATCTCGAGCGTGCTCGACTTCTCGACCGCGCACTTCGAGCAGGGCGGCGACCGCGCGCACGCGATGTACCTGCCGTTCTACGCGGCGACCGCCTGGCGGCACGGCTTCCACGAGGGCCGCACGCTCTCGGAGGTCGTCGACGAGGCGCGGGCCTACGCCGCGCGCGACTACCCCTACGTGCTCTCGCGCGGCGCGCGGCTCACGGCCGAGGAGCGGGCGTCGGCGGTGTCGACCGTGGCCCGGCTCTCCGGCCTGTCGGAGGACTACGTGGCCCGGGCCGACCTCCGCATCGAGCACTGGCGCTACTTCGGCGAGCTGCTGCGCGACCGCGGGCTCACCGTGGGCCGCCTCGACTCGCGCTTCACGGGGCCGGCGGCGAGCGGCATCGCCGAGCACATGGACGCGGACCCGTCGATGGACGCCATCCTCGGGCCGTACTCGGCGGCGTACCAGCACTACCTCCACCACGACCTCGGCGTGCGCGACACGGGGCCCTTCCACGTGTTCGGCAAGGGCGTCAACGAGGGCTGGTCGTACAAGGAGTTCGAGAACGCGCCCGTCTACGTCATCGACAAGCTCTCGCGCGCGATGCGGCAGAACGAGCACCTGGCCGTGCACCTCGCCTACGGCTGGTTCGACGGCGCGACGCCGTTCTCGGCCGCCGAGGACTCGGTGGCGCACCTCCGGATCCCGCAGTCGCTGCGCGACAACCTCGAGCACCGCTACTACGAGGCCGGCCACATGATGTACGTGCACGAGGCCTCGCGGCTCGCGCAGTCGGCCGACCTGGCCGACTTCGTCCGTCGTCGCTCCTAGCCGCTCCGGCCGTCAGTCACCCATTGGTCGCTCACCCCGCTGGTCGAGGAGCGCGCCGCCGCAGGCGGCACGCGTCACGAGACCCCCCACGCGGCCCGATCCACTCACAGGATGCGCTAGTCTCTTCTAGTTGCCTCCGGGCAGCTCGACCGCGAGGTCGACGGGCTGTGGCGCAGCTTGGTAGCGCACTTGACTGGGGGTCAAGGGGTCGCAGGTTCAAATCCTGTCAGCCCGACCATGAGACGGTCTCCGCTCCGCACTTCGGTGGGAGCGGAGGCCGTCTTCGCGTCGCCGGCCCCTTCACCACTCGGTGATCTGGAGTTCGAGCGGGAAGAAGACCTGTGGCGGCATGTCGCGCAGGTCGTCGCCCATGAGCGCGAACAGACCGATGCCGAGCGAGGCGTGCGCGATGACGAACGAGGCGATCACGGTGCACCACGCCACCGAGAGGACGATCGACGAGAGGCGGTCGCCCAGGCGTCGCTCGTGGTGCCAGACAGCCGTCGCCCAGCCGAGCAGCACGAGCAGCAGCACCGCGATCTGCACCTCCGGCATGACGATGACCACGGCGGTGAAGCCGCCCTCCTCGCCATCGCTCCGGCCTGCGCTGCCCTTCGCGCCGCTGAGCAGCCAGCATGCGAGCAAACCACCGGCGAGCAGGCCAAGACGGGACGAGCGCGGAGCGGTTTGCGCTCGGGGCCGTCTCGCCCGCATGGCGCGACCGGGCTCTTGGGCGCTCGTCATGAGGTCATCCTCACCGATGCCCTCCCCGAGGGCAATGCCGAAACGGAACGACGCTCAGCCTGTCCCGACGGGCGTCGCACGATCCGGCTCGCGGATCAGCGCGAACTCGTCCTCTCCAGCATCGCCACCCCGAGCGCGCAGCCCGCACCGTCGAGGTCGAGCCGCCCGACCGGTGGCGCATCGAGGGCGCGCCGTCCCGCGACGACGGCGGCCCCCACGACGGATGGCGGAGCAGGCATGTGGGGCTGGGCGATCTTCGTCGCCCTCGTGGTCAGCGGCGCGGCGCTCGTGCTGACGTGCCGGCGCGTCATGCGGCTCGCGCCGATCGGATGGCCGCGATCGACCCGCGCGAGCAAGCAGGCGCGATCGATGGCGCGGATGCGCGGAGAGCGCGAGCGAGCAAGCGCGACTCGCTCGGCCACATGATGGTGCCGGTCGACAAGCGCTGAGGCAGCCGCGCGCTTCGATGCGGGTACCGATCTGCGCGTGACGGCCCACGCGCACCCGCAGATCGGCGCGAACCGCACCTGCTCGTCGCGTGCCGGTCCCTGCAGGGCCTGGACATCGTGGGGATCTGCAGGCTGCGCCGCACGCGGGGTCACGGCGATGGTCGGTGCGCGTGAGGTCCGGCGCTTCGCGTGGCACGCGGTGGCCTCGCGTCTCACGGGTCGCGAGCCGGGCGACTCGTCCCTCGCACGCGGGAGCGACCGATGCTGACCCGTAGGCCCAGAGGCCCGGATGCGGTGCAGGCTCGGGGGAGCGGTCGGGCGCCCAACCTCCTGTCAGCCGCCCCGCGCACACTGGAGCGCATGGCGCGCGGTACTGGGCATCAGGCGACCCGCGAGCAGAAGCCCTGCGAGCACTGCGGGCGGCCGTTCCAGGACCGCAAGCGCTGGGCCGGCCGCGACCAGTGGGACGAGGTGCGCTACTGCTCGCGCGCCTGCCGCTCGGCCGCAGCCGCGGAGCGCCGTCGCGAGCGGAAGCAGGCATGAGGGCCGCGCTCGTGCTCGGCACGCAGCTGCTCGCGCGGCACCCGGCGCTCGAGGACGACGACGTCGAAGCGCTGCTGCTCGTCGAGTCCGCGGCGCTGTTCGACCGCCTGCCGTACCACCAGCACAAGATCGTGCTCGTGCTTTCGGCCATGCGGCACTGGGCGGCCGAGCAGGAGGCCGCAGGCCGCACCGTCCACCACCTCCCGCACGCCGAGGGCCGAGGCTTCGCCGACGGCGTTGCGCACCTCGTCGAGCTGCACGGCATCGACGGCCTCGCCTGGATGCGCGCGGCCGACCGCGGCGTCGACCGCCGCATCGGCCGCACAGCAGAGCGCGCCGGCATCCGCACGAAGCGCTACGCCGACCGCGCCTTCCTGACGCCCGAGCCCGAGCTCGACGCCTGGTTCCGCGACCACCCGAAGTCGCGCATGGAGGACTTCTACCGCTGGCAGCGGCAGCGCACCGGCATCCTCATGGAAGGCGAGGGGCCCGCGGGCGGGCAGTGGAACTACGACCACGACAACCGCGAGCCGCTGCCGAAGGGCGGCATCGACATCCCGCCCCTGCCGCGCGTCGAGCCCGACGAGCTCACGCGGCAGGTGATCGCGGAGGTGCGCGAGCGCTGGCCCGACCACCCGGGCGATGCGCGCGACTTCTGGCTGCCCGTCACCCACGAGGACTCGCTGGCGTGGCTCCGCGCGTTCGTCGACGAGCGCCTCCACGACTTCGGCCGCTACGAGGACGCGATGGCGGCCGAGGAGCCGTTCCTCTTCCACTCGGTGCTCACGCCCATGCTCAACATCGGGCTGCTGACGCCGCAGGACGTGGTCGACGCGGTGCTCGAGGCCACGGGCGATGTGCCGCTGCCGTCGCTCGAGGGCTTCGTGCGGCAGGTGATCGGCTGGCGGGAGTACATGCGCGGCATGTACCGGGCGCATCCCGAGCTGCAGGGGGCGAACGCGCTCGGGCTCGAGCGCGAGCTCGAGGACTGGTGGTACACGGGGGAGGGGCTGCCCGACGACCTGCCGATCCCCGTGCGCACCGTGCTCGCGCGCGTGGTGCAGCACGGCTACGCGCACCACATCGAGCGGCTCATGGTGCTGGGCAACTGGTTCCTGCAGCAGGGCTACGCGCCGGCGAGCGTCAACCGCTGGTTCCTCTCGCTCTTCGTTGACGCCTACGAGTGGGTGATGGTGCCGAACGTCTTCGGCATGAGCCAGTACGCCGACGGCGGCATGGTCGCCACGAAGCCCTACGTCTCCGGCGGCGCCTACCTGCAGCGGATGGGTCGCTGGTGGTCGGGCCCGAAGGTGGCGAAGGAGTCGGCCTTCACCGAGGGCTACTGGGACTTCCTGCAGCGCCACGAGGCGGTGCTCGAGGGCAACCACCGGCTCGCGCGGCCGCTCGCGCAGATGCGGTCGCGGCGCGAGCCCGACCAGGACTGACCGCACATCAGTTGTGCACAACTCGATTGTGTGCAACCATCGATGCATGCCCACTCCCGAGCCGACCGACCGCGTCACCGACCGCATGGTCTGCTTCGGGCTCTACGCGGCCGCGCGCGCCACGACGCAGGCGTACCGCGCGCTGCTCGAGCCCTGGGGCCTCACCTACCCGCAGTACCTCGTGCTCGCGACGCTCTGGGTGGAGGGCCCGCGCACCGTGCGCGCGCTCGGCGAGGGCATGCAGCTCGACAGCGGCACGCTCTCGCCCCTCCTGACCCGCATGGAGGCCGGGGGGCTCGTGCGCCGCGAGCGCGGCGGCGCGGACGCCCGGGTCGTGACCGTGCACGCCACCGAGCGCGGGCTGGCGCTGCGCGACGAGCCTGCGCCACGTGCCCGCCGCGATCGCCGCGGGCATGGGCATCGACGACGAGGCCGACGGCGAGGCGCTGCTGCAGGCGCTCCACCGCCTCGCAGCCTCCATGCAGGCGCTGGCCGACGAGCCGGCGACCGCATCCGCATCCACCACCGCGGGCTGACGGCGCCCCGCGCCGCCCCGAACGCCGCACACCGACCACCGACCGCTGACCACCGACCCCACGAGGAGAGGAACCACCATGAGCGTGCTCTACACCGCAGAGGCCCTGTCGACCGGCGCCGGCCGCGACGGCCGCGTCGCCACGAGCGACGGCCGCCTCGACCTGCAGATGGCCGTGCCGCAGGAGATGGGCGGCTCGGGCGACGGCGCGAACCCCGAGCTGCTCTTCGCCGCCGGCTACGCCGCGTGCTTCCACTCGGCGCTGCAGGCCGTCGCCCGCCAGCGCAAGGAGCCCATCGAGGGCTCGAGCGTCGGCGCCCGCGTGCAGATCCTCCCGAACGGCGAGGGCGGCTTCCAGCTCGCCGCGCTGCTCGAGGTCGTGCTGCCGGGCGTCGAGCCCGAGACGGCGCAGTCGCTCGCCGACGCCGCGCACGAGGTCTGCCCGTACTCGAACGCGACGCGCGGCAACATCGAGGTCGACGTCCGCGTCTCGGACGACTGACGTGGCTGCGCGGGAGGGTCGGGTCGGCCGCGTGGCGCGCGCCGTCGTGCGGGTGCTGCTCGGCGCCTTCCTGCTGTTCGCCGGCGCCGCGCACCTGAGCTTCGCGCGCGCCGAGTTCCAGGCGCAGGTGCCGCCGTGGCTGCCGCTCGACGCCGACCTCGTGGTCGTCGCCTCGGGCGTCGTCGAGCTGCTGCTCGGCGCCGCGCTGCTGCTGCTGCGCCGCCGCCGGGCGCTCGTCGGGCTCGTCGCCGCCGCGTTCTTCGTGGCGGTGCTGCCCGGCAACATCGCCCAGTGGACCGAGGGACGCGACGCCTTCGGCCTCGACACCGACGCCGCGCGCTTCGTGCGGCTGCTGTTCCAGCCCCTGCTCGTCGCCGCCGCGCTGTGGTCGACGGGCGCCTGGGGCGCGCTGCGCCGCCGCTGGCGCGAGCGCCGCCGCTGACCGCGCGGCCACCCACCACCGGATCCGGCCCCACGAGGGCCACGAAACCGAGAGGAGCACCCATGCGTGCCATCGTCCACGACACCTTCGGCGAGCCGGAGGACGTCCTCCACGTCGCCGAGCGCCCCACCCCCGAGCCCGGCCCCGGCCAGGTGCGGGTGCGCACGACGCTCGCCACCATCCACAACCACGACCTCTGGACCGTGCGCGGCACCTACGGCTTCAAGCCCGAGCTGCCCGCCGCGTCCGGCACGGAGGCTGTGGGTGTTGTCGAGGCGCTCGGCGAGGGCGTCGACGCACTCGCGGTCGGCGACCGCGTCATCGCCGGCGGCATCTTCGGCGTGTGGGCCGAGGCGTTCGTCGCCGACGCCGCCGCGCTCATGCCCGCACCCGAGGGCCTGCCCGACGAGGCAGCCGCGCAGCTCGTCGCCATGCCCTTCAGCGCCATCAGCCTCATCGACCAGCTGGGCCTCGAGCCCGGCCAGGTGCTCGTGCAGAACGCCGCGAACGGCGCCGTCGGCCGCATGGTCGCGCAGCTCGCCCCCGGGCGCGGCATCCGCGTGATCGGCCTCGTGCGCCGCGCCGAGGCCGTGCAGGAGCCTCGCCGACGCCGGCATCGGCGACATCGTCGCCACCGACGAGGAGGGCTGGGCCGACCGCGTGCGCGAGCCTCGCGGGCGACGCGCCCATCGTCGCGGGCGTCGACTCGGTCGGCGGGCGCGCGGCGGGCGACGTGCTCGCCGTGCTCGCGGAGGGCGGCGAGCTCGTCGTCTTCGGCGCGATGGCGCAGCCGACGCTCGAGCTCTCGTCGGGCGACATCATCTTCAAGCAGGCGACGGTGCGCGGCTTCTGGGGTGCGAAGGTCAGCCGCGCCCTCGACGCCGAGACCCGCGGCCGCCTCTTCGGCGAGCTCTCGGAGCGCATCGGCGAGGGCGTGCTGACGCTCCCCGTCTCGAGCACGCACGCGTTCGAGGACGTCGCCGACGCCGTGCGCGCGAGCCTCACCGCGGGCCGCGTGGGCAAGGTGCAGCTGCGCCCGTAGGGCGGAGCGGCTGCGCCAATGGATCGGTGCAGCTGCGCCCGGAGGGCGGAGCCGCGTCGCCCTGGCCGGGGCGACGGGATGCGGAGGGCCGGGCGCGCGATGCGCCCGGCCCTCCGTCGCGCATGCGCTCGCCCGGCGTGCGCGGATCACGCGGTCGCGGGCCGCAGGGTGCGCGCGTAGTCCTCCTTCACGACCGCGAGGTGCAGCCAGGCTTCGACCCGGCGCACGCCCGCGAGCGAGCGGATGCGCTCGAGGCTCGCGAAGAGCGCCCCGGCCGAGGGCTCGACGAGCGTCGCGACCGCGTCGAAGCGGCCGAGGGTGCGTGCGGCGAAGTCGACGCCGCGCCATCCGCGGAGCGCCGCGAGCACGGCCTCGTCGTCGTCGGCGAGCACGAGGCCCACGCCCATCGAGAGCTGCCGGTGGGTGAGGCCGCGCGCCTCGACGGCGGAGATCGTGATGACGCCGGCCGCGATGAGCCGCTGCACGCGCGTCGTGACGGCCGAGGGCGAGAGCCGCACGGCCTCGGCGAGGGCGCGGTAGCGCATCCGCCCGTCCTGCTGCAGCAGCTCGATGAGCGCGGTGTCGATGTCGTCGATCACGATCTCGCCCGCGTAGTCGGAGACGAAGAAGCCCTTGACGACGGTCGTGTAGATGAGGGTCGAGATGTCGGCGACGCCGGGGGCCGCGCGCAGCGTCGCGAGCAGCTCCTGCAGCTGCGCCGTGGAGCCGACGCGCACCTCGGTGACGAGGTCGTGCGCGCCGCCGACCGCCGAGACGAGCACCGTCTCCTGCATGCCGCGGAGGCGCTGCGCGACCGGCTCGACGGCGCCGTCGACGCGCACGGCGACGTGCGCGAGCACGTGCTGCCCGAGGAACGCCGGGTCGACCGCCGCGACGACGCGCACCGCGCCCTCGGCGAGCATGCCGCGGAGCCGGGCGGACACCGCGGCCCGGGGGTGGCCGAGCCGCTCGGCGAGCGCGTGCACGCTCGCCCGGCCGTCCTCCTGCAGCGCGCGCACGAGCTCGGCGTCGAGGTCCATGGCAGTCCTCCCTGGATGCGGGCGAGAAACCGGGAAGCGCGCCGCGGCCCGCTCGATGCTCCAGCGTAGGGCCGTTCGCGCAGGACGGCGAGGGGTGAATCGCTGATGATCGTGATCAGAACTCCGGCGCCTGCCGCCGAGCCCTGGACTTCTGCGCTTTGTGCGACCCCGGATCGCGCGTACGATCCCGCACAGTCCCCAGAGCCGCGAAGGAGCGGATGATGACCGCAACGACCAGCAGGGCCCGGCGCGCCGGGCTCGCAGCATTCGTCGGGACCACCATCGAGTGGTACGACTTCTACGTCTACGCGACCGCCGCGGCGCTCGTGTTCGGCCCGCTCTTCTTCCCGAGCGAGGATCCGCTCGCCGAGACCGCCTCCGCCTTCGCCACCTTCGCCGTCGCCTTCCTCGTGCGGCCCCTCGGCGGCATCCTGTTCGGCCACATCGGCGACAAGCTCGGCCGCCGGCGCTCGCTCGTGCTCACGCTGCTGCTCATGGGCGTCTCCACCGTGCTCGTGGGCCTCCTGCCCACCTACGCCGACATCGGCTTCATGGCGCCCGTGCTGCTCATCGCGCTCCGCGCGCTGCAGGGCCTCGCGGTCGGCGGCGAGTGGGGCGGCGCCGTGCTCATGAGCGTCGAGCACGCCCCGGCGAAGTCGAAGACGTTCTACGGCGGCTTCACGCAGCTCGGCAACCCCGCCGGTGCCCTCCTCGCCTCCGGCGTCTTCGCGCTCATGACCCGCGCGGGCGACGACTTCATCATCGACGGCGGCTGGCGCATCCCCTTCCTGCTCTCGATCGTGCTGATCGGCGTGGGCCTGTGGGTTCGGTACCGGGTCGAGGAGTCGCCGGTGTTCGAGCAGAAGGTCGAGGGCCGCAAGCAGTCGATGCCGCTCGCCTTCGCGCTGCGCGCCAACTGGCTGCCGATTCTGCTGGGCATCGGCCTGCTGCCGATCTCGACGGGCGGCTACTACCTCGCGACGACCTTCGCCACCGCCTACGCCACCGGCGAGGGCGTGGGGCTCAGCGAGCAGCTGATCCTCGACGCGATGACCGTCGCCTCGCTCGTCGAGTTCCTCGTCACGCTGCCCATCGCGTGGCTCGGCGACCGCTGGGGCCGCAAGAACGTCATGTACATCGGCCTCGTCACCTCGGTGCTCACCTTCGCGCCGTTCCTGCTGGTCATGCCCGGCCGGGTCGAGCCGCTCGTGTTCCTGCTCGCCTCGCTCGTGCGCATCGCGATGAGCGGCACCTACGCGCCGATCGCCGCGATCCTCGCGCAGATGTTCCGGCCGCAGGCGCGCTACACCTCCATCGCGCTCAGCTACGGCGTCGGCGCGGCGATCTGGGCGGGCTTCTCGCCCTGGTTCGCCACGCAGCTCATCGCCTGGACGGGCAGCGTCTGGTCGGTCATCGCGATGTTCGTGGGCATGGCGATCATCGCCGGCATCTGCACGCGCCTCGCGCCGCAGCACTCCGACGAGGCGCCCGTCACCGAGTCGTTCGCCGCCCGCACCGACACCACGGAGCACACCGTCCGATGAGGAAGCTCACGCCCTTCGACCGCCCCGCCCAGGCCGCGCCGCTGCTCGTCGTCGCGCGCGCCGTGCACACCGCCGACGCCGAGGACCGGGTCGCCCGCGCGATGCTCGTCGACGACGGCCGGATCGCGGCGATCGGGGAGGAGGCGGCGTGCGCGGCCGCGGCCGAGGCCGCGGGGCTCGCGCCCGAGCGGCTCGACCTCGGCGACCGGGTCGTCGTGCCCGGGTTCGTCGACGCGCACGCGCACCCGCTCATGCTCGGCCAGATGATGACCTGGGTCGACTGCGGGCCCGAGCGCGCGGGCAGCATCCCCGAGGTCGTCGCGCTGCTGCGCGCGGCGGCCGAGGCGCTGCCCGCGGGCCGGCCCGTGCGGGGCTACGGCTACGAGCAGCGCAACCTCGCCGAGCGGCGCCACCCGACGCGCTTCGAGCTCGACGAGGTCGCGGCCGACCGCGAGGTGTACCTCATGCACGCCTCCGGCCACGGCGGGGTCGTCAACTCCTTCGCGCTCGCCGCGGGCGGCGTCGACCGCGACACCCCGGATCCCGAGGGCGGCACCTTCTTCCGCGACGCCGAGGGCGAGCTCACGGGCGAGCCTCTCGGATGCCGCGTGCAACATCCTCACGGGCGTGCACGGCGTGAAGGTGGGCCACCACGGGCCCAACTTCCACCTGGCCGACGAGCCCGAGGAGCACCTGCGCCAGCTCGCCGCCGCGACGGCGCGGTTCCTCGCGGGCGGCGTCACGACCGTCGGCGACGCGCAGGTCTCGCGCCGCGAGCTCGACATGTACCTGCGGCTCGCCGAGGCCGGCGGCCTGCGCCTGCGGGTCTCGATGTACCTGCTCTCGCACCTGCTCGACGAGGCGCTCGCGATGGGCCTCATGGGCGCCTTCGGCAACGCCTTCCTCTCGTTCGCGGGCATCAAGCTCTATGCCGACGGCACGCTCGGCGGCTGGACGGCGTACTTTCCCGACGGCTACGTGGGCGACCCGTGCCGCACGGGGCAGCTGTACCACGAGCCCGCGGAGTACGCGGCGCTCATCTCCCGCGCGCACGCCGCGGGGCTGCAGACGGCGACGCACGCGCAGTCGCCGACCGCGATCGGCATGGTGGTCGACGCGCTCGAGGCGGCGCTCGCGGAGCGGCCCGACCCCGACGCCCGGCACCGCATCGAGCACTGCGGGCTCCCGAGCCCCGAGCAGATCGCGCGCATGGCCGCCGCGGGCATCCGGCCCGTGAACCAGCCGCAGCACTACCGCAGCTGGGGCGAGGGCGTCGAGCAGGCGATCGGCACGCCGGGGGAGCGCTTCAACCCGCTCGGCGAGTTCGCCGCGGCCGGCGTGCCCATCACGATCTCGTCCGACGCGCCCGTCGCCGACCCGATCCCGCTCGAGGCGATCGAGACGGCGGTCACGCGCCTGACGCTCCGCGGCCACCGCCTCGGCGACGACGGGCTGCGCATCCCCGCGCTCGCGGCCCTCCGCGCGCACACGATCGAGGGCGCGAGGACGCTCGGCCGCGAGGACGACCTGGGCTCGCTCGAGGCCGGCAAGTGCGCCGACTTCGTCGTGCTCGACGGCGACCCGCTCGAGGTCGAGCCGGAGGCCATCGCGGCCATCCGCGTGCTCGAGACCTGGGTCGCGGGCGAGCGGCGCTTCGAGGCGGCGCCGTGAGCGCGGCCGCCTTCGCCGACACCGCGGGCCGCGCGGTGCTCGAGACCATCCGCGGCTACGGCGTCGACGCCGTCTTCGGGATCCCGGGCACCCACAGCCTCGAGCTGTACCGCCCGCTCGCCGAGCTCGGCATGCGCGCCGTCACGAACCGGCACGAGCAGGGCTCGGGCTACGGCGCCGACGGCTGGGCGCAGCAGACGGGCCTGCCCGGCGTCGTCATCACGACCTCGGGGCCCGGCCTCCAGAACGCCATGAGCGCCGTGGGCACCGCGTTCTGCGAGTCGCGCCCGCTCATCGTGCTCTCGCCCGGCGTCGCGCTCGGCGCGGAGTTCGCCGATGTCGGCACCCTGCACGAGACCAAGGACGCCTCGGCGATGGTCGGCGCGGTCGCCGAGTGGTCGCGCCGCGTGCGCTCGGCCGCCGAGGCCGTGGAGGCCGTGCACGACGCCTTCGCGCTCTTCCGTGCCGGCAGGCCCCGCCCCGTGCACATCGAGATCCCACTGGACGTGCTCGAGGCGCCCGCCGACGTCGATGCCGCCGCGCGCGCCCCGCGCCCCGCGCCCGCGCCCGCGGCAGGCGAGCCGGAGGCCGTGGGCGAGGCGGCGGCGCTGCTCGCGGCCGCGGCGCGCCCCGCGATCGTCGCCGGCGGCGGCGCGACGCGCGCCGGCGCGCAGCCTGCGCCGGCTCGCCGAGCGCCTCGGCGCGCCCGTGCTCACGACCCTGAACGGCAAGGGCGCCCTCGACGAGCGGCACCCGAGCCTCGCTCGGCGCCAACCTGCGCCTCGCGGCCGCGCGGCGCGTCGCCGAGGAGGCCGACGTGCTGCTCGTCGTCGGCTCGAAGCTCGGCGAGGCCGAGCTCTGGGCGCCGCGGCTCGAGGCCCGCGGGCGCGTCGTCCGCATCGACGTGGCGGCGCCGCAGCTGCAGAAGAACCTCGCGGCCGAGGTCGGCATCCTCGGCGACGCCGCGGCCGTGCTCGACGCGCTGCTCGAACGGCTCGAGGGTCCTCCTGCGCCCGCTCCGGACCTCGCGGCGCCGAGCGCGGCCATCGCGGCCGAGCTGCACGAGACCCTGCCGGGCACCGTCGCGCTCGCCGAGACGATCGCCGGGGCGCTGCCGGAGGACGCGATCGTCGCGGGCGACTCCTCGCAGATCGTCTACCTCGCGCTCGCGAACGTGCTCCGGCAGCCGCTGCCGCACTCGCTGCTCTACACGCCCACGTACGCGACGCTCGGCTACGGCCTCCCCGCGGCGATCGGCGCGCGCGTCGCCCAGCGGGCGCGGCCCGTCGTGGCCGTGCTCGGCGACGGCGCGCTGCAGTTCTGCGTCAACGAGCTCGCGACCGCGCTCGAGCAGCGGCTCGATCTCACGATCGTCTGCGTCGACAACGGCGGCTACGCCGAGATCCGCCAGAACGAGCTCGACCGCGGCATCGAGCCCGTGGGCGTCGACCTCGTGCAGCCCGACTGGGTGCGGCTCGCCGAGGCCTACGGCGCCGTCGCCCGGCGCGCCGCGAGCCACGAGGAGGTCGCGGCCGCGATCCGCGCCGCGATCGCCGAGGGCGGCGTGCAGCTCGTGCACGTGCCTCAGGGCGCCCTGGCCGACCCCGCCACCACGAGCATCGACACGGAGGAGACAGCATGACCGAGCACGAGGGCGCCCAGGCGCCGGTCGGACCGATCGACGCATCCCGGGTGCCGCGCTACGCGGGGCTCGCGACCTTCGCGCGCCTGCCCCGCATCGAGGACGTGCCGAGCGCCGACGTCGCGATCGTCGGCGTGCCCTTCGACACGGGCGTGAGCTACCGGCCCGGCACCCGCTTCGGGCCCTCGCACGTGCGCGAGTCGTCGCGCCTCCTGCGTCCCTACAACCCGGCGCAGGACGTGTCGCCGTTCGCGGTCGCGCAGGTGGTCGACGCGGGCGACATCCCCGTGAACCCCTTCGACATCGACGAGGCGGTCGCCGAGGTCGAGCGCGCCGCCGACGAGCTCGCGGCGCGCGCCCCGCGCATCGTGACGATCGGCGGCGACCACACGATCGCGCTGCCGCTGCTGCGCTCGGTCGCGAAGCGGCGCGGCCCCGTGGCCGTGCTGCACTTCGACGCGCACCTCGACACCTGGGACACCTACTTCGGCGCGCCCGTCACGCACGGCACGCCGTTCCGCCGCGCGAGCGAGGAGGGCCTCATCGACCTCACCGCGAGCTGCCACGTGGGCACGCGCGGCCCGCTGTACTCGAAGCAGGACCTCGTCGACGACGAGCGGCTCGGCTTCCGGGTCGTGTCGAGCGAGATGGTCGAGGAGCAGGGCGTCGCAGCGGCGATCGAGGCGATCCGGCGGCGGCTGGGCGACCGCCCCGTCTACGTCTCGGTCGACATCGACGTGCTCGACCCCGCGCACGCGCCCGGCACGGGCACGCCGGAGGCCGGAGGGCTCACGAGCCGCGAGCTGCTGCGGATGCTGCGCGCGCTCGCCGACCTCGACGTCGTCGGCGCCGACGTCGTGGAGGTCTCGCCCGCCTACGACCACGCGCAGCTGACGGGCATCGCGGCGAGCCACGTCGTCTACGAGCTCGTCTCGCTGCTCGCGGCGCGCGCGGCGGCCGAGCGCGGCTGAGCACGACTCGTCCGTCGCGTCAGGGCATGCCCTGCGCGAGCCACAGCGCGAGCGTCGCGGCGGCGACCGTGAGCGGCGCCGCGACGAGCCCCAGCAGCACGTAGCGGCGCCACGAGATCTCGACCCCGAGGCTCGTCAGGCGCGCGTGCCACAGGAGCGTCGCGAGCGACGCCCACGGCGTGATGAGCGGGCCGGCGTTCACGCCGACGAGGAGCGCCGCGAGTCGCGCGGGGGAGTCGGCGACGGGCTCGAGCGCGAGGTACGCGGGCAGGTTGTCGACGACGTTCGCGGCGAGCGCCCCGCCGAGCGAGAGCCGCAGCAGCGCGTCGAGGCCCTCGCCCTCGCCCGCGACGACGGCGAGCGCGGCGGTCATGCCGAGCGCGTGCGCGGCCTCCACCACGAGGAAGAGCCCGGCCGCGAACAGCAGCAGCGGCACGGGCACGAGCCCGATGCCGAGCGCCGCGCGACGGCGCACGGCGACGGCGACGACGAGCACGAGCGCCGCGCCGGTCGCGGGGATCCAGGGCTCCACGCCCGTCACGAGCAGCGGCAGCAGCAGCGCGACGACGGCCGCGGCGATCCGCAGCAGCACAGGGTCCTCGGCGCGCTCCGGCGCCTCCGGCACGAACCGCGCCGCGAGCTCGCGCCGGAAGAGCACGAGCATGATCGCGATCGGCACGAGCGTCGCGACGAGCGCCGGCGCCCACAGGAGCGCGAGGAAGTCGGCGGGGCCGTCGACGCCGAGGCGGTGCGCGGCGAGCAGGTTCGTGAGGTTCGACACCGGCAGCCAGAGCGAGGCGGCGTTCGCGAGCCACACGGTCGCGAGCGCGAAGGGGTGCGGGCGCAGGCCCGCGTGCGCCGCCAGCAGCACGACGACGGGCGTGAGCAGCACCGCGGTGGTGTCGAGCGAGAGGAAGGCGGTCGCGACGACCGCGAGGGCCGCGACGAGCAGCCACAGCACGATGGCGCGGCCCCGCGCGAGGCCGCCGAGCCGTGCCGCGATCGTGCGGAAGAGCCCCGCCTCGGCGGCGAGCTCGGCGACCACCGTGACCGCGACGACGTAGGCGAGGATCGGCAGGACCCGCTCGGCGAGCGCGGCGACGTCGGCCGTCGGGAGGACGCCCGCGAGCACCGCGACGCCGCCGACGAGCAGCAGGCCGAGGCCGACGAGCGCGAGTCGCACGGAGCAACGATAGGCGAGCCCGGGGCGTCGCCCGTCGCGCGCGGCCGCGTCGCCTACGATGCGGAGCATGAGCGCAGCTGGCGGGGCACCCGACCTCGGCCCCGCATCGCAGGACGACCGCACCCGGCCGCTGTGGTGGTGGCTGCTCGCCGCCGTCGCGGTCGTGGGCTCGGGCCTCATCGGCAGGCTCTTCATCCCCGAGGGCGCGACCCTCGCGCTCTGGTGGCCCGCCGCGGGCGTCGGCGCCGCGGTGGCGATGCTCATGGGCCGGCGGGGCGCTTTCGGCGCCGTCGGCCTCGTGCTCGTCGGCACCGCGCTCGCCAACCTCCTCATCGGCAGCCCGGTGACCGTCGCGATCGGCCTGGGCGTCGCGAACGCCGCCGAGACGCTCGTGCTCGTGCTCGTGCTCGGCCTCCACCGCCGGCGCTTCGCGCTCGACACCCTGCAGCAGGGCGTGCGCCTCATCGTCGCGCTCTTCCTCGCCGCGGTCGTCGCGGGCGCCCTCATCGGCCTCGTGCAGGTGCTGCAGCGGGGCCTCGAGTGGTGGCCGACGGCGAGCACGATCGCCGCCTCGCACGCCGCCGCGGTCGCGATGATCGCCCCGCTCGCCGCGCTGCCGCCGCGGGTGCCGCTGCGCGTCGGCCGGCTCGAGGTCGTCGTGCAGGCGCTCGCGATGGCCCTGCTCGTCGCGGTCGTCTTCGCGCCGGGCAACAGCCTGCCGCTCGCCTTCACGGTCTACCCGTTCCTCGCCTGGGCGGCGCTGCGGTTCCCCATCCGCATCGTGCTCGCGGAGTCGTTCGCCGCGTCGCTCGCGATGCTGCTGCTCACGATCGCCGGCGGCGGGCCCTTCGTGCGGCCCGATCTCTCGATCGCCGAGCAGGGCTCGCTCGTCGAGACGCTGCTGTTCACCTTCAGCGGCCTCGCCATCGTGCTCGGCAGCGCGCAGTACGAGCTGCGGCACACGGCGCGCAGGCTCGAGGCCTCCAGCCGCCTGCTCTCGGGCAGGCTCATGGACGCGCAGGTGGGGCTCGCGATCGCCCAGATCGGGCAGGGCGCCGCCGCGCTCTCGTGGGCGAACGACCGCGGTCGGGCGCTGCTCGTCGACGAGCCTCGAGGGCACGCAGTGGCGCGGGCCGCTCCTCGAGGCCGCCCTCGGGGCCGCCGACGCCGACGACCAGGTGACGCTCGAGCTCGACGGGCGCACGATCGCGGTCGGCGCGAACGCGATCTTCGAGGAGCCCGGCGCGCTCGCGATCCAGCTCGTCGACGTGACGCACGTCGTGCAGGCCGTGCGCGCCCAGCAGGCGCAGATCGAGGCCGAGATCGAGCACGAGGCCGCGCGCAGCACGCGCGTGGAGCTCGAGCGGCAGCGCGACGACTTCCTCGCCACGACGAGCCACGAGCTGCGCACGCCCATCACGAGCATCGTCGGCTACACGGAGCTGCTGGCCGACACCGCCTCGGTCTCCGACACCGAGCGCTCCTGGCTCGACGCGATCCAGCGCAACGCGCTGCGGCTCTCGGAGCTCGTCGAGGACCTCCTCACGCTCTCGAGCGCCGCGACGGAGGATCGCGTGCGCAAGCGCCAGCAGCAGCTGCCGTGCCGCGAGCTGCTCGACGAGGCCGTCGCGGGCGTGCAGGTGCTCGCCGAGCGCAAGGCGCAGCGGATCGACGTCAGCGCGGGCGACGAGGAGGTGCTCGCGGTGCGCCACGACCTCGCGCGCGCCGTCGTCAACCTGCTCGCCAACGCGGTGAAGTTCACGCCGCCCGGCGGCAGCATCGCCGTGTCCTCGCACGTCGAGGCGGGCACGGTCGTGCTGACGGTCGCCGACACCGGCCCGGGGATGTCCGACGATGCCCTGCCGCACGCGTTCGAGCGCTTCTACCGTGCGCCGGAGGCCGAGCGCGACAGCATCCCCGGCACGGGGCTCGGCCTCGCGATCGTCGCCGAGCTCGTGCGCCGCAACGGCGGCTCCGCGAGCGTGCGCCGCAACGAGGCGGGCGGGCTGACCGCCGAGCTGCGCCTCGCCGAGGCGAGGACGCCGATCGCGGCGTCCTAGGCCGAGGCCAGCTCGGCGGATCGGCCTCCGGGCGTCAGGCGGTCGCAGGGCCCAGCAGCGCGTCGACGAGCAGCTCGGCGTCGGCGGGGCCCGCAGGCTCCCGCGAGAGCGCGCGGAGCACCACGGCGCCGATGAGCGCCTCGGCGAGCTGCTCGGTGCTCGTGCCGGGGCGGAGGTTCGCGGTCGTGCCGATCGCGGCGTCGAGCCTGCCGGAGACCGAGGCCGAGCCGGCGAGGCTCTCGCGCAGCCGCGCGCCCACCTCCTGGTGCTCGGCCGCCGCGGCGACGAGCGAGCGCACGAGCGCCGGCTCCGCCGCCATGACCTCGAAGACGGCCAGGAGCCACGCGCGCATGTCTGCGCGCACGTCGCCCGAGTCGGGCAGCGCGAGGCGGTCGTCGAAGAGCCGGCCGTCCATGAGGCACTCGGCGACGAGCGCGCCCTTCGAGCGCCACCACCGGTAGATGGTCTGCTTGCCGACGCCCGCGCGCTCGGCGACGCCCTCGATGGTGAGCTGCTCGTAGCCGCGCGCCGCGACGAGCGCGGCCGTCGCCTCGAGGATCGCGACGCGGGCCGCCTCCGAGCGCACGGGCCCGGTGCGGGGGAGCGGCATGGGGCCTCCTGGGCCGGATCGGGGGCGCCCGGCGCGGCAGGCGGCGAGCGCGTCGAGACGAGACGGTGCGTGTTATCTTAGCCACGTTCGTCGACGACGGGAGCGCGCTCGTCTCGGCGCGCTCGAGACCTGGAGGGATCCCCCTTGGCCGAGCTGCTGCACCGGATCGGGACGTTCGCCGCGCGGCGCGCGTGGACCGTCCTCGTCGCCTGGATCGTCGTGCTGGCCATCGCGGCCGGCGGCTTCCTCGTGGGATTCAAGGGCCTCTCGTCGACCTTCGACATCCCCGGCACCGCGTCGGGCGAGGTCATCGCGGAGCTCGAGCAGGAGCTGCCCGACATCGCGGGCGCCACGGGCACCGTCGTCTTCCACCGCACCGACGGGCAGGCGATCGACGCCGACCAGCAGGCGGCCATCGCCGAGGTCGTGGCCGGTGCCGAGGACCTGCCGGGCGTCGCCGGCACGAACGACCCCTTCGCGACCGAGGCGGAGCGCGCCGACCAGGCGCAGCAGCTCGCCGACGGCCGCGCACAGCTCGAGGCCGGGCAGGCGCAGGCTCGACGCGGGCCGCGACCAGGCGGCGCCGCAGCGCGCGCAGCTCGAGGCCGGGCAGGCGCAGGCTCGACGCCGGTCGTGCGCAGGCTCGAGGCCGCCGGCCTGCCGCCCGCGCAGGCTCGCCGCGCAGCAGGCGCAGGCTCGACGCGCAGCAGGCGCAGGCTCGACGCGGGCCGGGACCAGGCTCGAGGCCGCCGAGCAGCAGGCTCGCGGACGGCCAGGCCGAGCTCGACGCGAGCGCCGCGCAGCTCGAGCAGGGCGAGGCGCTCCTGGGCCTCGCCGACGGCGTGCGCCTCGTCTCGGAGGACGGCGCGACCGCCCTCGCGACGATCTCCTTCGACCTCACGCGGCTCGAGCTGCCGCAGGAGTCGAAGGACGCCGTCATCGCGCACGTCGAGGCCACGCCGATCGACGGCGTCGAGGTCGCCTTCTCGACCGACATCTCGCAGGGCGTGCCGGAGATCCTCGGCGTCGGCGAGGCCGTCGGCGTCGCGCTCGCGGCCGTCGTGCTCGTGGTCGTCCTGGGCTCGCTGCTCGCCGCGGCGCTCCCGATCGTCACGGCGCTCCTCGGCGTCGCGATCGGCGCGATGGCGATGCTCTCGTTCTCGGGCCTCGTGCAGATGGCGTCCGTGACGCCCATCCTCGGCGTGATGCTCGGCCTCGCCGTCGGCATCGACTACGCGCTCTTCATCATCTACCGCCACCGCAAGCAGCTGCTGCGCGGCATGGAGCCGATCGACTCCATCGGCCTCGCGAACGGCACCGCGGGCAACGCCGTCGTCTTCGCGGGCACGACCGTCGTCGTCGCGCTGCTCGCGCTCGGCATCACGGGCATCCCGTTCCTCGGCCTCATGGGCGTCGCGGGCGCCGTGAGCGTCGCCGTCGCCGTGCTCATCGCCGTCACGGCGATCCCGGCGCTCCTCGGCCTGGCAGGTCGCCGCATCGTCGGCCGCCGCGCCCTCGCGCGGGCAGCCGCCGCGCCGGCCGCTGCCGCCACCGCGCCCGCCGTGCGGCCGATGTCGACGCCCCGCGCCGTGCTCTCCGCGCTCCTCGCGGTCGCGGTGCTCGGCACGATCGCCATCCCCTCGCTCTCGATGCGGCTGGGCCTGCCCGACGGCGGCTCCGAGGCCGCCGACTCCACCGCCTACCGGGCCTTCACCCTCACCGAGGACGCCTTCGGCGCTGGCGCCAACGGCCCGCTGCTCGTCACGGCCGCCCTCCCGGAGGGCCTCGACGAGGACGCCGTCGTCGAGCAGCAGCTCGTCGTGGGCCGCGAGCTCGCCGCGCAGGACGACGTCGTCGCCGTCGCGCCCATCGCGGTCTCCGACGACCGCCGGCTCGCCGCCTTCCAGGTGCTGCCCGCCGAGGGCCCCAACAGCGAGTCGACCGAGGCGCTCGTGCGCGAGCTGCGCGCGCTGCCGCCCATCGACGGCGACGTCCGGCTCGGGGTCGCGGGGCAGGCGGCGAGCAACATCGACATCTCCGAGGGCCTCGCCGACATCCTCCCGACCTACCTCGCGGTGGTCGTCGGCCTGTCGTTCATCATCATGGTGATGGTGTTCCGCTCGCTGCTCGTGCCGCTGATCGCGACCGGCGGCTTCGTGCTCTCGCTCCTCGCCACCTACGGCGCGGTGACCGCGGTCTTCCAGTGGGGCTGGTTCGGCGAGCTGCTGGGCGTGCCGCAGCCGGGGCCGATCCTCAGCTTCCTGCCGGTCATCCTCGTCGGCATCCTCTTCGGGCTCGCGATGGACTACCAGCTCTTCCTCGCCACGGGGATGCGCGAGGCCTACGTGCACGGCGCGCCGGCGAGGCTCGCCGTCGCCCAGGGCTTCCGCGCGGGCCGCTCGGTCGTCATCGCGGCCGCGCTCATCATGATCGCGGTGTTCGCGGGCTTCATCGCCTCCGACTCCGTGATCATCAAGGCGATGGGCCTCGGCCTCTCGCTCGGCGTGCTGCTCGACGCGTTCCTCGTGCGCATGCTGCTCGTGCCCGCGATCATGCACCTCGTGGGGCGGGGCGCGTGGTGGTTGCCGCGCTGGCTCGACCGCATCCTGCCCGACGTCGACGTCGAGGGCGCCCGGCTCGAGCGGCGCCACCCGCACGCCTGAGCACGACGACGGCCCCGCCTGCTGGCGGGGCCGTCGTGGTGCTGTGCGTCAGGCGCGCGCTGCGCGACGGCGCACGAGCACCGCTGCCGCGGAGCCGAGCACCGCGAGGGCCGCGGCGCCGCCGAGCGCGAGCGCGCCGCCGTCGACCTCGGAGCCTCGCGCCGCCGACGCCGGTGTCGACGCCGCCGAGCGGCACGGGCATGAGCTGGCCGCGCACGACGCCGGCCGCGTAGTCGACCGTGTGCGAGTCGCCGGTGAAGCCGCTCGGGTTCGCCTCGATCTGGGCGAGCGTGAAGCCCTCGCCCGTGTCGACGCCGTCGTTCTCGACGCCGGTCGTGAACGGGCCCTGCAGGCAGCCCTCGCTCGTGCGGGGGCCCTCGCCGATGGGCTCGGGGTTGGGGAAGGCGATGCGCGGCGGGCCGGGCTGGCCCGCGGCCGCCTCGTGGATGTGCGTGGCCGTCATGGCCGGGCTCTGGTAGTCGCCCGAGACGCCCTCGAGGGTGATGTCGTAGCAGATGATGTCGAGCTCCGAGTTGATGCGGAACATGAACGAGCCGGTGGCGCCCTCCTGGCCCGGCGCGGCTGCGCCCTCGGCGTCGACGACCTGGTCGGGCGTCGCCTCGACCATGAAGGCGCTCGTGAACTCGTCGGGCTCCGCGACCTCGGTCGCGGCGTTCGCGGGCGCCGCGACCGCGAACATGCACGCTGCGGCGGCCGCTGCCGCTCCGATCGTGACGGTGCGGGCGGTGGGGTGCTTCGGCATGGGGGTCTCCTTCGACTCGGGCGCCCGGTGCGCCTCTGTGCAGGGGATACGCCGTCGGGCGGCCGCGCGTTCATCGCGGATCGGATCCGCGCGCGATGAACGCGTGCGGGCCGCGCCGAGTATCCCCAGGTGAGCGGGCCCTCCAGGGCTCGCCGCCTACGCTGGGAGGAGCCGTGTGCCGACGAGAGCAGCGGGCCTGCGCGGAGGGAGCGTCATGGAGCACGGCGACGCGCCCGCGGCGGGCTTCGACGCGGCGCGCGCTTTCGACCTGCACGCCGCCGCGCTGCTGGGATTCGCGGTGAACGCGCTGCGCGACCGCGCGCTCGCGGAGGACTGCCTGCAGGAGACCTTCCTGCGCGCGTGGCGCGCCCGCGACCGGTTCGACCCGGCGCGCGCCTCCGAGCGCACCTGGCTCTTCGCCATCGCCCGCAACGTCGTCGCCGACGCGCTGCGCGGCCGGGGGCGCTCGGTGCGCGCCGACGAGGGCGAGCCTCGAGGCCGAGCCCGCGGAGGTCGTCGACCCGCTCGAGCGGCTGCGGGTCGCGGAGGGCCTCGCGCGGCTCAGCGAGCCGCATCGCGAGGTCATCGTGGCTGTGCACCTGCGCGGCCACAGCTACGGTGAGCTCGCAGCGGCGACGGGCACCCCGGTCGCGACGCTCCGGACCCGCGCGTACCATGCCCTCCGCGCACTGCGCGGACACCTCGACGGGAAGGAGGACCCCCGTGGCGATCGCTGAGGACCGACGCGCCGCGCTCATCGCGGCAGCCGCGGCGGACGCGCTGCACGAGGGCGAGGCGCGCGAGCTCGACGCCGCGCGCGTCGAGGATCCGTCGATCGACGCCGAGATCGCGGCGCTCCGCGCGACGGCGGCAGAGGCGCGCGCGGCGGTGCCGTCGTGGACCGAGGCTCCCGTCGAGGCCGCGCTGCGGGCGCGCGTGCTCGGCGCGCTCGCCGAGACGGGCGCGGTGCCCGAGGATGCCGTGGGCGCGCCGCAGCCGCTCGCCCCGCCCATCCCGCTGCCGCGCCGTCGGGCGCGCTGGGCCGTCCCGCTGCTCGCCGCGGCATGCCTGGCGATCGGCGCGGGCGCGGGCGCAGCGCTGCCCGCGCTGCTCGACGCGACGCCCTCCGGACCTCCGGGCACGCTCGGCGCCATCGAGGAGGTCGCGGTGCAGGACGCACTGCCCGAGGCCGAGATCGACGCGCGGATCGTCGCCCACACGTGGGGCACCGAGGCGATCCTCGAGGCCAGCGGCCTGCGCGAGGGCGCCTCCTACGCGATCGTCATGGTCGGGGTCGACGGGGTGGCCCATTCCGCCGGCGCGATGCTCGGCTCGGCGGTCGAGATCCGGTGCAGCGTGAACGCCGCGGTGCTCCGCCCCGAGGTCGCGCGGCTCGAGATCCGCGACGCAGAGGAGCGGGTCGTGGCCTCCGCCGAGCTGCCGCGGCCCTGAGGCCGGCGCCGCTCAGAGGAGCGAGAGCTCGCGGAGCTTCGCCTCGACGTCGGCGTTCGAGGGCTCGACGTGGTGCGAGCCGTCGGGGTAGACGACCACGGGGATGCTCTGGCGGCCCGCGATGCGCTGCGCCTCGGCGGCGGCCTCGTCGTCGGCCGCGACGTCGATCGACTCGTACGCGATGCCCAGGCCGTCGAGCTGGCGCTTCGTGCGCCGGCAGTCGCTGCACCAGTCGGCGCCGTACATGCGGATCGTGGAGTCGCTCATGGCTCCAGCGTAGGCGACGGCGCGGGGCCTGGATCTGCACCACCTGGGTCTGCAGCGCCCGGCTCCGCAGCGACTGGCTCCGCGGGCCGCGGCGCGCGGCGCTCAGGGCGTCGGCGTCGGCGGCGGCGTGGGGATCGGGATCGGCGTCGGCCCGGGGGCGAACGAGAAGCCGGGCGTCGGCGACGGGGAGGGGGTCGGCGGCACGAGCTCCGACGGCGGCGTCGGCGACGGCGTCGGGCTCGGCGTCGGCGTGGGCGCAGCGGGCGAGGTCGGGGTCGGGGTCGGCGTCGGCGTCGGCGTCGGCGTTCCCGACTCGTCGACCGGCGGCTCCTCGATCCCGCCGAGGCCGCCGAGCGAGCCCGGAGGATCGGTGATGGGCCGGGGCGCGGCGTCGCGGATCGCGTCCCGCGCGCGCTCCGCGGCGTCGGCGCGGGCGGCCGCCTCGCGGCGCTCGCCCTCGGCCTGCAGCTGCCAGGCGTCGGCGGCCCAGGCCGCTGCGACGTGGAGCGTCAGGCCCTCGACGAGGTCGAGCACGGCCGCGGTGGAGCGGCCGCCGTCGAGCGCCCCGAGGAGCGCCGCCACGCGAGCCTCGGAATCGTCGAGCGGATCGCGGAGGTCCGCGGGGAGCCCCACGTAGGCGGCATCGAGGTCGGCGGAGGCCGTGCGGCTCTCGGCGAGCGCGATCGCGGCAGGGCCGAGCCTGCCGATCGCGGCCTCGAGGCCGTCGATGCGCGCGTCGTCGAAGTCGCGCGGATCGCCGAGCGAGCGCAGCTCGCGCTCGAGCTCGGCGATGCTGTCGGCGCGCGCGAGGGGGCGCTCCGGCCGCTCGAGGATCGCGGCGCCGGTGCAGGCGCCGAGCAGGTCGAAGTCGGCGTGGGAGCGAGCGGCCGCGGTCCAGCGCGCCGCGAGCTCGCGATCGTCGTCGGTGACGAAGGCCGAGTGCCTGAGCGAGCCGAGCAGCTCGGCGCGGGCGACCGAGAAGCCCGCGCGCTGGCGCTCGCCGAGCAGCGCCTCGGCGCGCTCCACGTCGGCGGCGGCCTCCAGCACGTCGGACGAGCGGTCCTCGAGCGCGACGGCGCGCACGATGCGCACCGTCAGCTCGCAGCCGGCCAGCTCGTGCGCGTCGTGCCAGCCGTCGATCTGCGCCGCGAGCGAGGCGGCGCGCGCGTCGGCGCTCCAGGCGAGCGCGGCGCTGCCGACGGCGAGCGCGACGGCGACGCCGAGTGCCACGACGACCACGACCCGCGGCCGGACCCTGCGCGGGCTGGCCGGGCCGGCGGCGCGCTCGGGGCGCTGCGCATCCGTCGGCTGGTCCACGGCGGTCCTCGCATCGATCGTGGGCATGGAGCTCGGGTGCCGCCGGCGGGACGACCCCTGCTCCCGCTCATGCTAGGGCGATGCGCGCGCTGCAGCACCATGCGCCGCGGCGTGCCGGATCAGAGTTCCGATCTCCGAGCCCGTTCGCTGCGCCGGGTCGGTGGGCTAGGGGAGGCCCGGGAGGTCCGGCAGCAGCTCGGGCGGCGCCGTGGGTGCGGGCTCGACGGGCGGCGAGGGCTCCGCGGGCTCGCTCGGCTCGACGACGGGCGGCTCCGGAGCCACGGTGGGCGACGGCGCGGGCGGGGCGGAGGGCTGCGCCGGGGTGCTCGGAGCCGGCGCAGGTGCCGGGGCAGGGTCGGCGGGCTCGGCCGGAGCCGGCGTCGTCGGCGCGGGCCGCACCTCGGCGACGGCGGCCTGCGCCCCGCGCGCCGCGGCCGCGCGAGCGGCGGCCTCCTCGGCGAGGCCGACGGCCTCGAGCTGGAACGACTCGGCCATCCAGGTCGAGGCGACCTGCAGCGAGAGGCGCTCCACGAGGTCGAGCGCCGCGTCGGCGGTGCCGGAGCTGCGCACGGCCGCCGCGAGATCGGCCACCTGGCGGTCGTCCTCCTCGAGCGACGCGAGGGCGTCCGCGGGGGCGAGCGCGAAGGCTTCGCGGAGCGTCGCGATCGTGGCGCGGCTGTCGGCGAGCGCGAGGACGGTGGGCGCGACAGCGCCGATCGCGGCGTCGAGCCGGTCGAAGCGCTCGGTGCTCACCGCGTCCGCCTCGCCGAGCTGCCGCAGCTCCTCCTGCAGGGCCGCCGCGCGCTCCGCGGTGACGCCCTCGACGGGCTCGCGGGCCTGCGCCGCCTCCGCGAGGCAGGCGTCGCGCACGTCGAAGCCCGCGGCATCGCCCGAGGCGGCGGCGAGCGAGGCCCAGCGAGCGGCCGTCGAGCGGTCCTCCTGGGTCGTGAAGGCGCCGTCGTCGATCGATCTCAGCACGCTGCCGCGCGCCTCCTCGAAGGCCGCCCGCTCGGGGGCGCCCAGCAGCTGCTCGGCATCGCGCACGTGGTCGGCCGCGCGCAGCACGCCCTCGGCTCGCTCGGCGAGGGCGACCGCCGCGACCGCGCGCGCCTCGGCGTCGCACACCGCGAGGTCGCGGTCGTCGTGCCACGCGCCGATCTGGGCCGCGGTCGCGGCGGCTGCGTCCTGGCTCGACCAGGCGGCGACCGAGCCGGTGGCGACGAGCGCCGCGGCCGCACCCACGGCGAGCCCGGTGAGCACCCGTCGCCGGCGTCGGCGGCCCGCGAGCATCGCGAGCACCTCGCCGCGGCGGCGCGCCTCGTCGACGGCGGGCGTGCTCGCCTGCTGCTGGTCCATGGCCGCCCCTCGGCTCTCGCGCCGTGGGCGCTCCGGTCGTGACCCGCCCATCGTACGGCGCGGAGGTCCGATCGGCCAGAGAGGCGGACGCCGGTTCCGCGGTGGCGCGACGGCGATCCCGGCGCTCGCGGCCGAGCCCCCTGGCGCGGCGGCCCGTCACGGGCCACGCTTGCCTCGTGGCGGCCGAGCGGACGCCGGATGGAGACGACGATGGCGACCCTGCTGAACCCCTACCTGTCGTTCTCGCGCGAGGCTCGCGAGGCGCTGAACTTCTACCACGGCGTGCTCGGGGGCGATCTGACGACCACGACCTTCGGGCAGTCGGGCATGACCGACGACCCGGCGCACGCCGACCTCGTGATGCACGGCCAGCTCACCACCGCGGCCGGGCACACGCTCATGGCGAGCGACACGCCCCCGGGCATGGAGCAGCGCGGCGGCACCCAGCAGGTCTCGCTCTCGGGCGACGACGAGGCGACGCTCACGCGCTGGTGGGAGGGCCTCGCCGAGGGGGCGACCATCGTCGAGCCGCTCGTGCCCTCGCCGTGGGGCGACCTGTTCGGCATGCTCGTCGACCGCTTCGGCATCCTCTGGATGGTCAACATCGCCGCGCCGTCGAGCCACGACCCCGCCTCGGGCGCCGACCTGCCCGACGCGGGCGCCGCGACCGACGGCGGCCACCAGGACACGGCCGAGCAGTGGTACGAGGGCGGCGGGCGCCCCGCGGCGCCCGGGCACGAGGACACCGCCGAGCAGTGGAGCGCCGGCGAGGAGCCGCCGCGCGGCTGAGCGCGCTGATCCGCCGTGCACCCGCGACGGCGTGGGCGGGCAACAGCGGGCGCCCGCCCACGCCGCGTCAGGCGGGTCCGCCCGAGGCGGTGTCCTCCTCGGTCTCGGCGTCGTGGCCCGCGCGCTCGTCGACGCGCTCCTGCGCCTCGCGGTCGTCGCGGTCCTGGTCGGTGCCGGGCTCCGGCTCGCGTCCGGCCATGTCGGCCTCCTTCCGCGCCCTCGTCGCCGGCGGTCGCCGACATCCTGCGGGCGCCCCGCTGTTGTACCCCGGCCGGCTGGGAGCGACCGACGCGTCGCCCACGCGCCGGTCGCTGGCCGCGCGTAGGCTGGCGTGGCGCACGACCTGCGCGACGACCCGAGCTGCGAAGGAGCAGACACGCCATGCCTCAGACCCTGATCGCCGGCTACGCCAGGACCCCGTTCGCGAAGTTCCTCGGGCAGCTCGCCCAGGTGCCCGCGACGACCCTGGGCGCGCACGCCGCGAAGCACGCGCTCGAGAAGGCCGGCGTCGCCGCGGCCGACGTCGACGCGGTGGTCGTCGGCCAGGTGCTGCCCGCGACGGCCGGCCAGAACCCGCCGCGCCAGACGGCCGTCGGCGCCGGCATCCCCATGACGACCCCCGCGCTCGGCGTCAACGCCGTGTGCCTCTCCGGCACGGAGGCGATCGTCACGGGGCACCGCATGATCCAGCTGGGCGAGGCCGATGTCGTCGTCGCCGTGGGGCAGGAGTCGATGACGCTCGCGCCGCACGCCGCGCCTCTGCGCGCCGGCGCGAAGTTCGGCGCCGCAGAGCTCATCGACACGATGCAGTTCGACGGCCTCACCGACGCCTTCGACCGTGTGCCGATGGGGGAGTCGACCGACGGCTTCAACGCGCGCTACGAGGTCACGCGCGACCAGCAGGACGCCTTCGCGGCCGAGTCGCACCGGCGCCTCGTCGCCGCGCAGGAGGCCGGCGCGCTCGACGACGAGATCGTGCCGTTCGAGACCGGCGGCCGCCGCAGCGTGACCGTCGCGACCGACGACGGCGTGCGCGCCGACACCACGGCCGAGTCGCTCGCGGGCCTCCGCCCCGCCTTCGTCGGCGACGGCACGATCACCGCGGGCAACGCCTCGCAGATCACCGACGGCGCCGCCGCCGTCGTGCTCGTCTCCGACGCCTGGGCCGCCGAGCACGGCGTCGCCGGCATCGCGCGCGTCGTCGCGACGGGCTTCGTCGCCGGCGCCGACGTCTCGCTCCACTCGCAGCCCGCCGACGCGATCGAGCAGGCGCTCGGCCGCGCGGGCCGCGAGGCCTCGGAGCTGCGGGCGGTCGAGATCAACGAGGCCTTCGCGGCCGTCGGGCTCGTCTCCACGCGCCAGCTGGGCGTCGAGCCCGAGATCGTGAACGCCAACGGCGGCGCCATCGCGCTCGGCCACCCGATCGGCGCGAGCGGCACCCGCATCGTCGGCCACCTCGCGCGCCGCCTCGCGCAGGCGGGCTCGGGCTCGCTCGGCGCCGCCGGCATCTGCGGCGGCGGCGGCCAGGGATCGGCGATCGTGCTCGAGGCCCTCTAGGCCCCGCCGGACGACGGAGCCCGCCGGGAACATCCCGGCGGGCTCCGTCGTTGGCACGGGCATGCGCCTCTCGATCCTCGACCTCGCCCCCGTCGCCCCCACCGAGTCCGTGCGGGAGAGCCTGCTGAGCTCCGTCGAGCTCGCCCAGGCGGCGGAGCGGCTCGGCTTCGAGCGCGTCTGGTACGCCGAGCACCACAACATGCCGACGATCGCCTCGAGCGCCACGAGCGTGCTCATCGCGCACGTCGCCGCGCACACGCGGACGATCCGGCTCGGCTCGGGCGGCGTGATGCTGCCGAACCACTCGCCGCTCGTGATCGCCGAGCAGTTCGGCACGCTCGCCGAGCTGCACCCGGGCCGCATCGACCTGGGCCTCGGCCGTGCGCCGGGCACCGACCAGCGCACGTGGGCGGCGCTGCGCCGCGACATCCGGGCATCCGACCGCTTCCCCGAGGACGTGGTGGAGCTGCAGGGCTACCTGGCCGGCGCCTCGGTCGTGCCCGGCATCCGCGCGATCCCGGGCGAGGGCACGCGCGTGCCGCTGCACATCCTCGGCTCGTCGCTGTTCGGTGCGCAGCTCGCGGCGCAGCTGGGCCTGCCGTACGCCTTCGCCTCGCACTTCGCCCCGGATGCGCTGCAGCAGGCCGTGGCCGTCTACCGCGAGGCGTTCCGGCCGAGCGAGCAGCTCTCGGCCCCGCACGTCATCGCGGGCATCAACGCCGTCGTGGCGCCGACGCTCGAGGAGGCCCGCACGATGCAGCAGCAGGTGCTGCGCTCGCGCGTGAAGGGCATCCTGCTGCGCGGCAACCCGATCGGCCAGACGATCGGCGACGACGAGCTCGACGCGCTCGCCGCGAGCCCGCACGCCGCGGGCATCCGCGCGATGGCGCAGCACACGGCCCTCGGCGCGGGCGAGCAGGCGGCCGAGCAGCTGCGTCGCTTCCAGGTGGAGGCGGACGCCGACGAGCTCATCCTCGCCGTGCACGGCTCGACGCCCGAGCGGGTGCGCGGCCTCGAGCTGCTCGAGGCGGCCGGCGCCCTGCAGGACGCGCCCGTCCCCGCCTGACCCGCTTCCGCGCCCCCGCCCGTCCGCCCGCGTCGCGCGCCCGGCGGGGCCCTCCCGACTCACCCGCGTCGAGCGCCCGGTCGGCCCGCGCGTCGCGCGCCCCGCCGGCCCGCCGCGTCGCGCGCCCGGCCGGCCCGCCCGGCCCGCCCGCGTCGCGCGCCCGGCCGGCCCGCCCGCGAGACGGTGCGCCCGCCGAACGTCCACGGCCGTCCCCGAGTCGCGACGTTCCGTGCTGAGTGGCGACGTGCAGCGTCGAGTGGCGGCGTTCGGCATCGAGTGGCGACGTTCGGCGTCGAGTGGCGGCGATCCGTCGACAGTGGCGCCGAATACCAGCCGTTCAGCGCCACTCGAAGCCAGACGTCGCCACTTGAGACCAGAAGTCGCCACTCGAGACAAGAAGGCGCCACTCGAGACAAGAAGGCGCCACTCGAAGGCGGAAGCCGCCACGCATCAGCGTCGCCGCCCGAGGGGGTCGTGGCCAGCGCTGCGAGCGGCGGCCGCTGCTCGCGCCGGTCCGGGCGCGCACCGCGAGGCTGTTCGGACTGGGCGCGCAGGGCGAGGCGCGCCGGGCTAGGCGCGCAGCGCGAGGCGGGTCGCGGAGGCTGCCGCCGCCTCGAGCAGGCGGGCCGCGTCGCGCTGCAGCGCGGGGAGGTCGGCGGGCCCGGCCGCGAGCGAGAAGGCGGGCACGCCCATCGCGGCGGCGGCCTCCGCGTCGACGGCGCCCGCGAGCACGCACAGCGGCGCGCCCGCGGCCGATGCCGCGGCGTGCACGACCGAGACCACCTTGCCGCCCGCGGACTGCGCGTCGAAGCGCCCCTCGCCCGTCAGCACGAGGTCGGCGCCCGCGACGGCCGAGTCGAGGGAGACGAGCTCCGCGAACCAGGCGCCGCCCGGCACGACCTCGCCGTCCGTGAGCGCGCGCAGCACCGTGGCGACGCCGCCGGCCGCGCCCGCGCCCGGCGCGTCGGCGAACGACGAGACGGGCACGCCGAGCGCCTCGGCGCCGACGGCGGCGAAGCGGCCCAGCGCCGCGTCGAGCGCGGCGACGTCGTCGGCGTCGGCGCCCTTCTGCGGCCCGAAGACCGCGGCGGCGCCGCGCGGGCCCGTGAGGGGCGCGTCCACGTCGGTCACGAACCGCCAGACGGATGCGCGCACGCGCGGGTCGAGGCCCGCGAGGTCGATCGAGGCGAGGCCCGCGAGGCCGCCCCCGCCCGGGCCGACCGGCGCGCCAGAGGCGTCGAGGAGCCGAGCGCCGAGCGCCTCCAGCAGCCCCGCGCCGCCGTCCGTGGTGGCCGAGCCGCCCAGCAGCAGGGTGATGGAGGTCGCCCCGGCGTCGAGCGCGTCGAGCACGACGGCGCCGAGGCCGCGCGTCGTCGCCTCGAGCGGGCGCAGCGGCGCGTCCTCGACCTGCGGCAGGCCCGCGGCCTGCGCGAGCTCGACGATCGCGTCGCGCCCGTCGAGGATCCAGGTCGCCGTCGCGGGGCGCTCGATCGCATCGGTCGTGGCGGTCGTGCGCGCCTCGCCGCCCCGCGCGAGCAGCGCGTCGAGGCTGCCCTCGCCGCCGTCGGCCATCGGCACGGCGACGACCTCGGCGTGCGCGAGCACCGAGCGCACGCCCTGCGCCGCGGCCGCGCACGCCTCCTCGGCCGTGAGCGAGCCCTTGAACGCGTCGAAGGCGACGACGACGCGGGGCCTCTGGATCGACGCGCTCATGTCGCGAGCCCGTGGCGCGCGGCGAAGCGGCGCAGGATCTCCTGCGGGTGCTCGACGTGGGCGGCGTGCCCCGCGGCGACGAGGTCGTCGACCTCGGCGGGCGAGAAGTAGCCGTGGTCGCGGTACGCGACGATGCGCTGCGCGAGGCCCGGGCCGTCGAGCTCCGGGTGGAACTGCGTCGCGACGACGTGCTCGCCCACGCGCAGCATGTGCGCGCACACGGCCGAGACGGCCAGGAGCGCGGTGCCCGCCGGAGCCTCGACGATGCCCTCCTTGTGGCCGCCGAAGGCCGTGAAGGCGCGGGGCAGCCCGTCGGTCAGCCAGTCCTGGCCGACGAGCGTCAGCTCCACGGGCGCGACCGACTCGGCGACGCCCTTGCGCATCCGCCCGCCGAGCGCGTGCACGACGGCGCCGAGCCCGAGGCACGCGCCGAGGTAGGGGAGGTCGGCGCGGATGACCGCGGTCGCGAGGTCGGTGAGCCAGGGCACGACGACGGCCTGCGCGGCAGGCGCGACGCCGGGCGGGTCGGTGAAGTTCGCGGGGCCGCCGCCGACGAGGACGCCGTCGACCGCCGAGAGGTCGATCGCGGGCGGCGCCTCGCGGTCGAGGCGGATGCGGTGGATGCGCGCTGCGTCGAGCCGGCCGAAGCGCACCATGGCCTCGAGCTCCGCGTCGGCGACGTCGTCCTCGGGCCGCGACTGCACGACGACGATGCCGCGCATGCCGCTCACGCGCGCACCGCCGAGGCAGCGGCGGGGGAGCGGAACGCGGGCGAGGGCGTGCCGTCGGGCCGCCACACGCCGCTCGAGCCGCGACGGTGCGAGCCGACGAGGTGGGTGTCGACGATGCCGACGGCCTCCATGAGCGCGTGCATCGTCGTGGGTCCGACGTGGCCGAAGCCGCGCGCGCGGAGCGCCGTCGCGAGCGCGACGGACTCGGGCGACCGCGTCGGCACCTCGGCGAGCGAGGCGGGAGCGGGCGTGGTCGCGGGTGCGGCGCCCCACAGGAGCGCGGGGAGCCCGCCCTCGGCGCGCAGCGCCACGGTCGCGCGGGCGTTGCCGATCGTCGCGTCGATCTTGCGGCGGTTGCGCACGATGCCGGCGTCGGCCATGAGGCGCTGCGCGTCCTCCTCGTCGAAGGCGGCCACGGCCTCCGGGTCGAAGCCCGCGAAGGCCTCGCGGAACGCGGGGCGCTTCCGCAGGATCGTCGCCCACGAGAGCCCGGACTGGAAGGCCTCGAGCGAGAGCCGCTCGAAGAGGCCGCGCTCGTCGGTCACGGGCATGCCCCACTCCTCGTCGTAGTAGGCCTGCAGCAGCGGGTCGGTCGCCGCCCACGGCGGCCGCGCGAGGCCGTCCTCGCCGACGATGAGATGCATGCCTCCACGCTACCGGCGAGCGCCGCGGCCGCCTGCGGGCGCATGGCCCGACGGCGCGCGCCGCGCGCCTAGCCTGGCGGCATGGATCCGGTGCGGCGCGCATGGCGCGAGGGCGTCTCGGTCGTCGTCGCCACGAGCGCCTACGGCCTCTCGTTCGGCGCGCTCGCGGTCGCGAGCGGGCTCGACGCCTGGCAGGCGTGCGTGCTCTCGATGCTCATGTTCTCCGGAGGCTCGCAGTTCGCGTTCATCGGCGTCGTCGCGGCCGGCGGCGGGGTCGCGGGCGTCGCGAGCGCGGCGATGCTGGGCCTCCGGAACGCGCTCTACGGCATGAGCATGCGCCGCGTCGTCGACCCGCGCGGCGCGCTGCTGCCGGTCGCGGCGCACGTGACGATCGACGAGTCGACTGCCGTGGCGCTCGCGCAGGACGCGCCCCGCGCGCAGCGCACGGGGTTCTGGGTCACGGGCGTCGGCATCTGGATCGGCTGGAACCTCGCGACCCTCGGCGGCGCGCTGCTCGGCGACCTGCTGGGCGACCCGCGGCAGTGGGGCCTCGACGCCGCGGCCGCCGCGGCCTTCGTCGGGCTGCTCTGGCCGCGCCTCGCGAGCCGGCAGGCGGTCGCGGTCGCCGCGGCGAGCGCGGTCGTCGCGGCCGCGCTGCTGCCGGCGCTGCCCGCGGGGCTGCCGGTCGTCGTCGCCGCGATCGTCGGCGTGGTCGTCGGGCTCACGAACTGGCTGGGCCCGCGTCACGAGTCCGCCGCCGGCGACCCGGGCAGGGCGACGCACGAGCTCGGCCGGCACGCCGAGCGCGAGGACGGGCCGGGGGAGGAGCGGCCATGAGCCTGTGGCACCTCATCCTCCTCGCGAGCATCGCTGTGCTCGCGATCAAGCTGCTCGGCTACGCGGTGCCGCCCGCCGTCTTCGACCGCCCCCGCCCGCGCCGCACGCTCGAGCTGCTCACGGTGTCGCTGCTCGCGGGCCTCGTCGCCGTGCAGGCGCTCGGCCAGGGGGAGGGCGTGGCGGTCGACGCGCGCGTGCCCGCGGTCGTCGTCGCCGCGGGCCTGTTCGCGGTGCGGGCGCCGTTCATCGTCGCGGTCGCGGCGGCCGCGGTCGTCGCGGCGGGGCTCCGCGCGCTCGGCTGGGCGGCCTGAGGGCACGGCCCGGCGCGTCCCGCCACCGCGGTTCGCTAGTGTCGTGGGTTCGAGCGTGCGCCGCGTGGTCGCCGCACAGCCCGGGATCAGTATGCTGAACGTCACTTCGCCGGCGCCGCCGGCAGGAACGCGTGGAGGAAGCGCATGACCGAGCACGACGGCACGGGCCGCGAGGGCGAGAGCACCCAGTCCTGGGGCGACGACTACCGCGCCCAGCTCGCGTCGATGCTCTCGGGCACCACCGCCGAGGACCGCGAGGCGGTGGCATCGCTGCCGTCGGGCTCGGCGATCCTCGTGGTGCGCCGCGGGCCCAACGTGGGCGCGCGCTTCCTGCTCGACCAGGACTCCACGATCGCCGGCCGCCACCCGGACGCCGACATCTTCCTCGACGACGTCACGGTCTCGCGCCGGCACGCGGAGTTCGTCCGCTCGGGCACGCAGTTCGAACTCAAGGACCTCGGCTCGCTCAACGGCACCTACCACAACGGGGAGCGCGTCGATGGCGCGGTCCTGCGCGACGGGGCGGAGGTGCAGGTCGGCAAGTTCCGGCTCACCTTCTACCGCTCCCGGCTCGACCTCGAGCCCCGGGCGTGAGCGCACAGTCCGCGCGGAAGCCCGCGGGCCTCCTCTCCATCGGCCAGGTGCTGGCCAAGCTCGGGCCCGAGTTCCCGGACCTCTCGCCCTCGAAGCTGCGCTTCCTCGAGGACCAGGGCCTCATCTCGCCGCAGCGCACGCCCTCCGGCTACCGCAAGTTCGACGGCGCCGACCTCGAGCGCCTCCGCTACATCCTCACGCTGCAGCGCGACCACTACCTGCCGCTCAAGGTGATCCTCGGCCACCTCGAGGACATCGACGCGGGACGCACGCCGCAGCTGCCCGGCGCGAACGTGCGCGTCGACGCCCCCTCGATCCTGGGCGCCGAGCGGCGGCTCTCGCGCGGCGAGCTGCAGTCCGAGGCGGGCGCCTCCAAGCAGCTCCTCGCCGACGCGATCTCTGCACAGCTGCTGCCGGGCGCGGAGCCGTTCTCGGAGGAGGCGCTGCAGTCGCTGCGCGCGCTCGTCGAGCTGCAGCGCTTCGGCATCGAGCCCCGCCACCTGCGCGGCATGCGGCAGTCGGCGCAGCGTGAGGCCGCGCTCATCGAGTCGGCGCTGAAGCCCATGCTCGGCCGCCGCGAGACCGGCAGCCAGGCGCGCGCGGCCGAGGCCGCGCGCGATCTCGCCGGGCACATCCAGTCGGTGCGCGACATCCTCACGCGCGAGGCGCTGGGCGCCTGAGGCGCGGCGCGCCATCGCGGCGCTGGCCGCGCGTGGGTGCCCGGGCGTAGGATCGGCCCGACACGCCGGGTCGTGCGCGGGTTCCGCGGCGCGAGGCCGACGGGTCGGTACGGTTGGCTCAACACTCAACCGCACCTTGAAGGTTGGGCTACAGCACAGCGAAGGGATCGGCGATGCACGACGGCCGTGACGGTGACCAGCTCGACGCGCCGAGGGAGGACGCCTCGCGCCTCGACCTGCTCTTCACCGACGGGCTGCCCGAGGAAGCCGACGCGGTCGGCTACCGCGGAGCGATCGCCGCGGAGGCGGCCGGCATCACCTACCGCCAGCTCGACTACTGGGCCCGCACGGGCCTCGTCGAGCCCACGGTGCGCACGGCCCACGGCTCCGGCAGCCAGCGCCTCTACGCCTTCCGCGACATCCTCGTGCTCAAGCTCGTCAAGCGGCTGCTCGACACCGGCATCTCGCTGCAGCAGATCCGCGTCGCCATCCAGCAGCTCCACGAGCACGGCGTGCGCGACCTCACCCAGATCACGCTCATGTCCGACGGCGCGAGCGTCTACCTCTGCACCTCCGCCGACGAGGTCATCGACCTCCTCGGCCGCGGCCAGGGCGTCTTCGGCATCGCCGTCGGCAAGGTCCTCCGCGAGGTCGAGACGCAGCTCATCGAGCTCGACGTCACGCCCGTCGAGGAGCAGCCGGTCGACGAGCTCGCCGCGCGCCGCGCGCGCCGCAGCCGCACGGCCTGAGGCCGCCCCAGGACCCGCACCACCAGCACGGCGAAGGGCGCCTCCCTCGGGAGGCGCCCTTCGCTCGTCGTCTCGCGGCTACGGCTGCTTCGCGTCGCCCTCGGCGGTCTCCGCCGCCTCGAGCTCCGCGGCCGCATCGGCGTCGCCGCCCGCGGTCGGGGCGGGCACCTTGCGGCCGGAGGCGGCCTCGCCGCCGCCGCGGCCCGAGGCCGTCAGCACGGTCTGCAGCAGCTCGTCGAACTGCAGCGCCATCTCCTGCGCGCCCTCGCCCGGCCACACGTGCAGCGGGCGGGCGGCGCCCTGCGCCTGCTGCATCGAGGTGCGCTCGGGCAGCACGGTCTCGAGCACGAGCGGCCCGAACATGTCCTTGAGCTCCTGGATGCGGTACTGGTGCTCGAGCGACTGCGGCCGCGAGCGGTTCACGACGATGCCGAGCGGCTGGAGGCGGGGGCTGAGGCCGCGCCGGATCTCCTCGATCGCGCGCAGCGCGCGGTCGGCGGCCGCGACCGAGAACAGGCCCGGCTCCGTCACGACGAGCACGCGGTCGGAGGCCGCCCAGGCGGTGCGGGTGAGCGCGTTGAGGCTCGGCGCGCAGTCGATGAGGACGAGGTCGTAGTCGTTCTCGACGGTCGTGAGTGCCGTCTCGAGCTTCCAGATGTCCTTGATGGTCGGGTGCGGGCCGTCGAAGTTGATCGCCGAGGGGCTGCCGATGAGCACGTCGATCGTGCCGCCGTGGCCCTGGGTCCAGCCGGAGGGCGAGATGGCCTGCTGCACCACGCGGTCCTTCGGGTTCGAGAGCACGTCCGCGACGTTGAGGCGGCCCTCGATCTCGATGTCCATGCCGGTCGACGCGTCGGACTGCGGGTCGAGGTCGACGACGAGCGTGCGGAGCCCCTTGGCGAACGCCGCGGAGGCCAGGCCGAGCGTGACGGTGGTCTTGCCGACGCCGCCCTTGAGCGAGCTGATGGAGAGTACGTGCACGGCGGTCAAGCCTACGCCAGATAGATTGAGGAGCCCGCGCCGCCGCACCCTGGAGGGTCACGCATGTTCCAGAAGCTCCTCGTCGCCAACCGTGGCGAGATCGCCATCCGCGCGTTCCGCGCCGCCAACGAGCTGGGCATCCGCACCGTGGCCGTCTACGCCCACGAGGACCGCAACTCCCTCCACTGCCAGAAGGCCGACGAGGCGTACCAGATCGGCGAGCCCGGCCGACCGGTGCGCGCCTACCTCACGGTGAGCGAGATCGTGCGCGTCGCCAAGGAGGCCGGCGCCGACGCCATCTACCCCGGCTACGGCTTCCTCTCCGAGAACCCCGAGCTCGCGACGGCCGCCGCCGAGGCCGGCATCGCCTTCGTCGGCCCGCCGCCGCGCGTGCTCGCGATGGCGGGCAACAAGGTGACGGCCAAGGAGCACGCGATCAGCGCGGGCGTGCCCGTGCTCGCCTCGACGCCCGCCACGAAGGACCTCCAGGAGCTGCTCGACGGCGCCGACGAGATCGGCTTCCCCGTCTTCTGCAAGGCCGTCGCGGGCGGCGGCGGCCGCGGCATGCGCCTCGTCGAGCGGCGCGAGGACCTCCGCGCGGCCCTCGAGGCCGCGATGCGCGAGGCCGACAGCGCCTTCGGCGACCCGACGATGTTCATCGAGCAGGCGGTCGTCCGCCCGCGCCACATCGAGGTGCAGATCCTCGCCGACGCCGCGGGCGACACCGTGCACCTGTTCGAGCGCGACTGCTCGGTGCAGCGCCGCCACCAGAAGGTGGTCGAGCTCGCGCCGGCCCCGAACCTCGACGAGGAGACCCGCGCGGCCCTCCACCGCGACGCGGTCGCCTTCGCGCGCTCGATCGACTACGAGAACGCGGGCACGGTCGAGTTCCTGCTCGAGACCGCCGGCGAGCGCGCCGGCACGCACGTGTTCATCGAGATGAACCCGCGCATCCAGGTCGAGCACACCGTCACCGAGGAGATCACCGACGTCGACCTCGTCGCGAGCCAGATCCGCATCGCGGCGGGTGCGACGCTCGCCGAGCTCGGCCTGACCCAGGACGAGATCCGGATGCACGGCGTCGCCCTGCAGTGCCGCGTCACGACCGAGAACCCGGCCGACGGCTTCCGCCCCGACACCGGTCGCATCACCGCCTACCGCTCGCCGGGCGGCGCGGGCGTGCGCCTCGACGGCGGCACGATCAACCCGGGCACCGAGGTCAGCCCGCACTTCGACTCGATGCTCGCGAAGGTGACCTGCCGCGGCCGCGACCTCGCGACGGCGATCGCCCGCGCGCACCGCGCGGTGAGCGAGTTCCGCATCCGCGGCGTCGCCTCGAACATCCCCTTCCTCCTCAACCTGCTCGAGCACCCCGAGTTCCAGGCGGGCGACGTCTCGACGCGCTTCATCGACGAGCACCCCGAGCTCACGCGCATCAGCCCGCCGAAGGACCGCGCCTCGAAGGTGCTGGCCTGGCTCGCCGACGTGACGGTGAACCAGCCCAACGGCCGGGCGGAGGGCGTCATCAACCCGGCGATCAAGCTGCCGGCCGTCGACCTCGAGGCCGCCGCGCCCGCGGGCGAGCGCCAGCGCCTGCAGGAGCTCGGCCCCGAGGGCTGGGCGACGGCCCTCCGCGAGCGCACCTCGCTCGCCGTCACCGAGACGACGTTCCGCGACGCGCACCAGTCGCTGCTCGCCACGCGCGTGCGCACGGCCGACCTCGTCGCCGTCGCGCCGCACGTCGCGCGGCTCACGCCGCAGCTGCTCTCGATGGAGGCGTGGGGCGGCGCGACCTACGACGTCGCGCTGCGCTTCCTCGGCGAGGACCCGTGGGAGCGCCTCGCGCGACTGCGCGAGGCGATGCCGAACATCCCGCTGCAGATGCTGCTGCGCGGCCGGAACACCGTCGGCTACACGCCGTACCCGACCGAGGTGACGAGCGCCTTCGTCGACGAGGCGGCGCGCACGGGCGTCGACGTCTTCCGCATCTTCGACGCGCTCAACGACGTCGACCAGATGCGCCCCGCCATCGACGCGGTGCGCGCGACCGGCACGGGCGTCGCCGAGGTGGCGCTCTGCTACTCGGGCGACCTGCTCGACCCGGCCGAGGACCTCTACACGCTCGACTACTACCTCGGCCTCGCCGAGCGCATCGTCGACGCGGGTGCCCACGTGCTCGCGATCAAGGACATGGCGGGCCTCCTGCGCGCCGGCGCCGCCTCGAAGCTCGTCACGGCGCTCCGCGAGCGCTTCGACCTGCCGGTGCACCTGCACACCCACGACACCGCGGGCGGGCAGCTCGCGACGCTCCTCGCCGCCTCGGCGGCGGGCGTCGACGCGGTCGACGTCGCGAGCGCGGCCATGGCGGGCACGACGAGCCAGCCCTCGCTCTCGGCGCTCGTCGCGGCCGTCGCGCACACCGAGCGCGACACGGGCCTCTCGCTGCAGGCCGTGAGCGACCTCGAGCCGTACTGGGAGGCGGTGCGCCGCCTCTACAAGCCCTTCGAGTCGGGCCTGCCGGGCCCCACGGGCCGCGTCTACCGCCACGAGATCCCGGGCGGTCAGCTGTCGAACCTGCGCCAGCAGGCGATCGCGCTCGGCCTCGCCGACGACTTCGAGAAGATCGAGGACTGGTACGCGGAGGCCTCGCGCATCCTCGGCCGCCCGACCAAGGTGACGCCCTCGTCGAAGGTCGTCGGCGACCTCGCGCTGCAGCTCGTCGCGCAGGGCGTCGACCCGGCCGACTTCGAGGCGAACCCGCGCAAGTACGACATCCCCGACTCCGTCATCGGCTTCATGGCGGGCGAGCTCGGCGACCTGCCGGGCGGCTGGCCCGAGCCCTTCCGCTCGAAGGTGCTCGAGGGTCGCACGGTCGACATCTCGGTGAAGCCCATCTCGGACGAGTTCGCCGAGCGCCTGCAGACGCCCGGCGCCGACCGGCAGGACGCGCTCAACGAGCTGCTCTTCGCGGGCCCGACGAAGGCCTACAAGGAGACCCGCGAGCAGTACGGCGACCTCTCGGTCGTCGACACGATCGACTACCTCTACGGCATGCAGGCGGGGGAGGAGCACCAGGTCGGCATCGGCCGCGGCGTCACCCTCAACGTCGAGCTCGAGGCGGTCGGCACGCCCGACGACGACGGGATCGTCACCGTCATGACGGTGCTGAACGGCCAGCTGCGCCCCGTGTACGTGCGCGACCGCTCGGTGCAGGTCGACAAGCCGCAGGCCGAGAAGGCCGACGCCGGCACGCCCGGCCAGGTCGCCGCGCCCTTCGCGGGCGCCGTCACGGTCAAGGTCGCCGAGGGCGACCAGGTCGCCGCGGGCGACGCGGTCGCGACGATCGAGGCGATGAAGATGGAGGCGGCGATCACGACGCCCGTCGCCGGCACCGTGGAGCGCCTCGCGCTCACGGGCACGACGCCGGTCGAGGCGGGCGACCTCATCGTCGTGGTGCGCCCGGCATGACGGTCCGCGAGATCCGGGTCTTCGGCGATCCCGTGCTGCGCACGAAGGCCGACCCGGTCGACCCGGCGTCGCCCGCGACGGCGGCGCTCGTGCAGGACCTCCTCGACACCGTGCAGGTGCCGGGCCGCGCGGGCGTCGCCGCCTGTCAGATCGGCACGGCGCAGGCGGCGTTCTCGTTCCTCGTCGACGGCCGCCTCGGCTACGTGCTGAACCCACGCATCGACGAGGTGCGCGGCGAGCCCGAGCTCGTCGACGAAGGCTGCCTCTCGGTGCCCGACCTCGGCTTCCCGACGCCCCGCCACCCCTGGTGCCGCGTGATCGGCGTCGACCTCGACGGCGCGGAGCTCGTGCTCGAGGGCGAGGGCCTCATGGCGCAGATGCTCCAGCACGAGATGGCCCACCTCGACGGCAAGCTCTACCTGCAGGCGCTCGAGCGCGGCACGCGCGCGGTCGCGATGGAGGCCGTGCGGAACGCCCCCTGGTACTGATCGTGCGGGCGGCTCAGCCGCCGCGCCGCTCGAGCGTCAGGATGCCGTAGCGCATGGCGCCCGTCCGGTAGGCGAGGATCAGGCGGGGGATCGAGAGCGCGAAGACGCGGTTCCGCGCGCGCAGCCCCATGTCGCGCACCTCGCGGTCGACGACGAGCGCCCGCGCGAGGCGGCGGGCGCAGATCGTCCAGGTGCGCGCGACCCTGCTGCTCACGTCCTCGAAGCCGACGACCGCGAAGCCCGCCTCGCGAGCCATCGCCTCGTACTCCTGCCGCGTGCCCATCGACGGCAGCCTGCCCTCGCGGCAGATGGGCTCGAGCAGGTGCCGCACCTGCCAGCGGCTCGGCGCCTCGCGCGAGAGCCACGCGCACACGACCATGCGCCCGCCCGGGGAGAGCACGCGGTGCGCCTCGGCGAAGAACGCGGGCTTGTCGACCATGTGCTCGCTCGACTCGATCGACCAGGCGGCGTCGGCCGAGGCGGAGGGCAGGCCGCTGTCGAGCCAGTCTGCGACGCGCACCTCGACCCCGTCGCCGCCCCGCGCGGCGGCGAAGGCCGCCTGCTCGGCCGAGAGCGTGAGGCCGGTGACCCGGATGCCGCGCGTCGCGGCGAGCCGCCGCGCCGTGCCGCCGTAGCCGCAGCCGATGTCGACGCCGCGCTGCCCGGGCGCGAGCCGCAGGCGCTCGGCGACCGCGTCGACGAGCGCCTCGACCGCCTGCGCCGGCGACTCGCGGCCCGTCGTCCAGAGCCCGTGGTGCACGTGCTCGCCCCAGATGCGGCGGTAGACGAGGTCGAGCTCGTCGTAGTGGTCGGCCACGGCGGCGGCGTCCTGGCCGGCGTCCGGCACGATCATCCGTCCACCGCCTCCGGTCCGCCGCCCCGGCCGCTACTCGCCGACGTCGTGCGCGTGCGCGCCCGGGGTGTAGAGGCCCTCGACGTCGGCCGCGAAGTCCTTGAGGATGTTGTGGCGCTTGATCGACATCTTCGGCGTCAGGTGGCCGTTCGCCTCGACGAACTCGGTGGGCAGGATCGCGAAGCGCCGCACCGACTCGGCGCGCGAGACGCCCTGGTTGGCGCGCACGATCTGCTGCCGCACCTCCTCGACGACCGCGGGGTGCTTCGCGGCGTCGGCGAGCGACATGCCCTTGTCGTGGCCGTTGTTCTCGAGCCAGGTCGGCAGCATCTCGGAGTCGAGCGTGATGAGCGCGCCGATGTAGGGCCGCTGGTCGCCGACGACGACCGGCTGGCCGATGATCGTGTTCGAGCGGATCGGGTCCTCGAGCGCGTTCGGGGCCACGTTCTTGCCGCCGGCCGTGACGATGAGCTCCTTCTTGCGGCCGGTGATGGTGAGGTAGCCGTCGGCGTCGAGCGTGCCGACGTCGCCCGAGTGGAACCAGCCGTCGGCCGTGAAGGCCTCCCTCGTGGCCTCCTCGTTGTGCCAGTAGCCGGCGAAGACGCAGATGCCCTTGATGAGGATCTCGCCGTCGTCGGCGATGCGCACGCCGACGCCCGGGAGCGCCTTGCCGACCGTGCCGATGCGGAAGTCGTCGGGCACGTTGACCGTCGCGGGCGCCGTGGTCTCGGTGAGGCCGTAGCCCTCGAGGATGCGGATGCCGAGCGAGCGGTAGAAGTGCGCGAGGAAGGTCGACAGCGGCGCGGAGCCCGAGACGGCGTAGACCATGCGGCCGCCGAGCGCCGTCTTCAGCTTCGACAGCACGAGGCGGTCGAAGAGCGCGAACTGCAGCTTGAGGCCGAGCGGCACGTGGCCCGCGTCGAGCGCCTTCGAGTGCGCGACGGCCACCTGCGCGGCCCTGCGGAAGATCTTGCCCTTGCCGCCGGCCTCCGCCTTCTGCTCGCTCGCGTTGTAGACCTTCTCGAACACGCGCGGCACCGCGAGGAAGAACGTGGGCTTGAAGGAGCCCATCGAGGCGACGAGCTGCTTCGTGTCGGCCTGGTGGCCGACCTTGACGCCGGCGGCGATCGCGAGCACCGAGATGAAGCGGGCGAAGACGTGCGCCTGCGTGACGAACAGCAGCGTCGAGGCGCCGGGCGCAACGACCTCGGCGAGCGACTCCTTGGCGTTGCGGCTCAGCTCGACGAAGTTCGCGTGCGTGAGCATCGTGCCCTTGGGGCGGCCCGTCGAGCCGGAGGTGTAGATGAGGGTCGCGAGGTCGTCGCCGTTCGCGAGCGTGCGGCGGCGCTCGATCTCGTCGTCCGGCACGTCCTTCCCGGCCTCGACGAGGCGGTCGAGGTCGCCGCGGTCGATGCGCCACACGTCGGTGATCGCGGGCAGCTCTCCGTGCGCCTCGTCGAAGCGGCTCACGAGCTCGGCGTCCTCGAGGATCATGCGCGTCGCGCCGCCGTCGGAGAGGATCCACTCGATCTGCGAGGGCGCGCTCGTCTCGTACACGGGCACCATGCGGGCGCCGGCGTACCAGAGGGCGAAGTCGACGAGCGAGAACTCGTAGCGCACGCGGCACATGAAGCCCACGGCGTCGCCGGGCTGGAGGCCCGCGGCGACGAAGCCCTTCGCGAGGGCGACGACCTGCCGGTGGAACTCGCGGGTGGAGACGTCGCGCCAGCCCTCGCCCTCCGGGATCGCGAAGAGGGCGGCGTCGGGGTCGCGGCGCAGGGTGTCCTCGAGCAGGTCGGTGACGTTGGCCGTGGGGTCCGCGGGGACGATCGCCGGCGTGACGCCGTCGGGGGCGGTGATCTCGGGCACGGGGACTCCTTCGGCTGTCGTGCGTTCCGCCCATCCTACGGTTCCGCGGGGCGAGGATCCGGGGATCGCGCGGCGAGGCGCGGGGGATGCTGAGGAGCGCTCGCCGCCTGCCCTAGGCTTGCGGTCTCCGGGAGGTGCGCATGTTCTACTGGCTGCTGCGGCACTGGGTCGTCGGCCCGTACATGAATCGGGTGTTCCGCCCCTGGGTCGTCGGGCTCGACAACATCCCCGAGACCGGCGGCGCGATCATCGCGGGCAACCACCTCTCGGTCATCGACTCGTTCCTCATGCCGCTCGTGCTGCAGCGCCGCATCTACTTCCTCGCGAAGTCCGACTACTTCACCGGCAAGGGCCTCAAGGGCCGCCTGATCCGCTGGTTCTTCCTCGGCGTCGGCCAGCTGCCCATGGACCGCTCGGGCGGCGCCGCGAGCTCGCAGAGCCTCTCGGCCGCGCTCGACAAGCTCGCCGAGGGCCAGCTCATCGGCATCTACCCCGAGGGCACGCGCAGCCCCGACGGCAAGCTCTACCGCGGCCGCACGGGCGTCGCCCGCATGGTGCTCGACGCGCGCGTGCCGGTCGTGCCGTGCGTCATGGTCGACACCGAGAAGGTCATGCCCATCGGCCGCACGCTGCCGAGGGTGGGCCGTGTCGGCATCCGGTTCGGCGAACCGCTCGACTTCTCGCGCTACTACAACCTCGAGGGCGACCGCTTCGTGCTGCGCTCGATCACCGACGAGATCATGGTGGCGCTGAACCGCCTCTCCGACCAGGAGTACGTCGACATCTACGCCTCGAGCGTGAAGTCGCGGGTCGAGGCCGAGCGGAAGGCGCTCGCGGCCGGTCGTGCCGCCCGCTGAGGCCCGCCGCGCGCCCGTGGCGCACGCGCCCGGTCGGTAGGCTGGAGGGCGGCGCGGAGCGCGCCGACCACGACGGCGGCGCGCGCGCCGCGAAGGGCAGTGAGATGACGGACACGATCGCGATCCCGGGCTCCATCGAGCATGGGCTCGACGCGTATCGCTCGCTCCCGATCCGGCAGCAGCCCGCGTGGCCCGACGCGGCGGCGCTCGAGCGCGTGCGCCGCGAGCCTGCGCAGCGCCCCGCCGCTCGTCTTCGCGGGCGAGGTCGACCAGGCTGCGCGAGCGGCTCGCCGCCGCGGCGCGCGGCGAGGCCTTCCTCCTGCAGGGCGGCGACTGCGCCGAGACCTTCGCGGGCGCGACGGCCGACAACATCCAGGGCCGCGTGAAGACGATCCTGCAGATGGCGGTCGTGCTCACCTACGGCGCCGCCATGCCCGTCATCAAGATGGGCCGCATGGCGGGCCAGTTCGCCAAGCCCCGCTCGAGCGACTCCGAGACGCGCGGCGACCTCACGCTGCCGGCCTACCGCGGCGACATCGTGAACGGCTACGACTTCACGCCCGAGTCGCGCGCGGCCGACCCCGAGCGGATCCTGCGCGGCTACCACATGGCCGCGTCGACGCTGAACCTCGTGCGCGCCTTCACGCAGGGCGGCTTCGCCGACCTCCGCCAGGTGCACTCCTGGAACAAGGGCTTCGCGCAGAACCCCTCGTTCGCGCGCTACGAGGCGCTCGCGGGCGAGATCGACCGCGCCGTGCGCTTCATGGAGGCGGCGGGCGCCAACTTCGACGAGCTGCGCGGCGTGGAGTTCTTCACGGGCCACGAGGGTCTGCTCATGGACTACGAGCGCCCGATGACGCGCATCGACTCGCGCACGGGCCTCGCCTACAACACCTCGAGCCACTTCCAGTGGATCGGCGAGCGCACCCGCGAGATCGACGGCGCGCACGTCGACTTCTTCTCGCGCGTGCGGAACCCGATCGGCGTGAAGCTCGGCCCGTCGACGACGGCCGCCGACATGGAGGCGCTCGTCGACCGGCTCGACCCGGAGCGCGAGCCCGGCCGCCTCACGTTCATCACGCGCATGGGCGCGGGCCGCATCCGCGAGGCGCTGCCGCCGCTGCTCGAGGCCTCGAAGTCGCTCGGCTCGACGCCGCTGTGGGTCACCGATCCCATGCACGGCAACGGCATCACGACGAAGAACGGCTACAAGTCGCGCCGCTTCGACGACGTGGTCGACGAGGTGCGCGGCTTCTTCGAGGCGCACCGCGCCGTCGGCACCTACCCGGGCGGCATCCACGTCGAGCTCACGGGCGACGACGTCACGGAGTGCCTGGGCGGCGCCGAGCACATCGACGAGCTCGCGCTCGAGACGCGCTACGAGTCGCTGTGCGACCCGCGCCTCAACCACATGCAGTCGCTCGAGCTGGCCTTCCTCGTCGCCGAGGAGCTGCGCCAGCGCTGACCGCGCCGAGCCACGACGGCCGTCGTCCCCGAGGGGGCGGCGGCCGTCGTCGTTCAGTAGGTCGCGTCGAGCGCGACGGGGGAGCCCTCGGCGAGCTGGCCGCCCTGGGGGTCCTGCGACACGATCTGGAGCGTCGGCTGCAGGAAGTCGGGCACGTTCGTCGTCAGCTGCGGGTCGAAGCCCGCGGCGCGGATGGTCTCGACGGCCTCGGTGATGGGGCGGCCGACGACGTCGGGCACGTCGAGCATGCGGGGTCCGAGCGAGACCACGCCGCCGATGACGGCGCCGGGGCGCACCTGCCCCTCGGGGACGGCGACCGAGATGAGGGTGCCCGCAGGCACCTCGAGCGAGTGCTCCTCGGCCGAGAAGTCGGCCTCGAGGCCGACCTCGGCGAGCGCGGCGCGCGCGGCCTCCGCCGTCTGGCCCGCGGCGGCCGGGACGGGGCCGAGCGAGAGGAGGAGCGCGACGGGGGAGCGCTCCTCGAGCGTCTGCAGCTCGGCGAGCGAGGTGCCGTCGGGCGCGGTGGCCGCGATCACCGTGCCGGCCTCGACGTCGCCCGAGAAGATCGCGTCCGGGTCGCCGTGGGCGACGGCGAAGCCCGCCTCGACGATCGCCGCCTCGGCCTGGTCGCGCGGCAGCCCCGCGAGCGGCGGCACCGGCAGGGAGCGGCGCCCGGCCGAGAGCACGAGCTGCACGGCGTCGCCGTTGCCGATCTCGGCACCGGCCCCCGGCACCGTCCGCAGGGCGCTGCCCGCGGCGATGTCGTAGTCCGGCTCGCTCACGGCCTCCGAGACCTCGATCCCGCGCTCCTGGAGGATCGCGATCGCGCTCGCCTCCGTCTCGCCCCGCACGTCGGGCACGGTCGAGCGGCCCCCTGGGCCGAGGTTGAACCACCAGCCGATGCCCGCCGCCAGGAGCGCGCCGACGAGCACGAGCGCGAGCCACAGCACGCCGCGGCGCCGGCGCACGGTCGCGCGCCGGGCGAGGGCGGTCGTGGCGGCGCCGTCGCCCGCGTCCTCGACGGTCGCGGGGGCCGCGACGGCCGCGGCGAGCGGCCGGCGACGCCCGGTCGAGGGGCGCTGGATGACGGTGGTGGAGCGGTCGTCCTCCGAGACGGGCTGGAGCACGCGCGTCGCGGTCCGGCCGAGCCCGCGCTCGCGGAGCGCGTGCACCTCGGCGAGCAGCTCGCCCGCGTCGGCGGGCCGCAGGTTCGGATCGCGCTGCGTCGCCCAGTGCACGAGCGAGTCGAGCGACTCGGGCACGCCGTCGGCGACGCTCGAGGGCAGCGGCACCTGCTCGTTCGCATGCTGGAACGCGATCTGCATCGGCTCGTCGCCCGTGAAGGGCTGCCTGCCGGTGAGCATCTCGAAGAGCATGATGCCCACGGCGTAGAGGTCGCTGCGCGTGTCGGCGGTGCCGCGCGTGACGAGCTCGGGGGAGAGGTAGGCGATCGTGCCGAGCAGCGCCTTGCCCGTCGCGGTGTTGGCCGTCGCGGCGCGCGCGAGGCCGAAGTCGCCGATCTTGATGCGGCCGTCGTGCGCGAGCAGGATGTTCTCGGGCTTCAGGTCGCGGTGCACGATGCCCGCGCGGTGCGCGGCAGCGAGGCCCGCGAGGATCGCCTCGAGCACGTCGAGCGCCTGGCCGGGGGTGACCCTGCCGCGCTCCGCGAGCAGGTCGCGGAGCGTGATGGAGGGCACGAGCTCCATGACGAGCCACGCGAAGCCGTCCTCCTCGCCCTGGTCGTAGGTGTTGACGACGTTCGGGTGCGCGAGGCGGGCCGCGGCGCGCGCCTCCTGGATGAAGCGCTCGCGGAACTGCTCGTCGTCGCCGAGGTGCGGGTGCATGACCTTCACGGCGATCTTCCGCTCGAGGCGCAGGTCGAAGCCCTCGTAGACGCTCGCCATGCCGCCGCGCGCGATGCGCTGGCCCACCTCGTACCGTCGATCGAGCAGCCGTCCGATGACGGGGTCGCGGGGGTCGACGGGCACGGCCCCACGATAGGAGAGGCGCGGCGCGATCCCGCGCCTCCACGCCGACCGCGCGCGAGCGAGGGGCCCGAGGGCCCGCCTCTGGCACGATGGAGGCGTGACGAACGACAGCACCTGGCTCGCCGTGCCCGACCTCGTGGAGCTGCTCGACCTGCCCGTCGGCCGCATCCACCGCCTCATCGAGGAGCACCGGCTGCCGGCGACCCGCCGCGACGGCGCGCTGCGCGTGCCCGCGCTCGCGGTGCGCGACGGCGAGCCGCTGCCCGACCTGCGCGGCACGCTGCTGGTGCTGCTCGACCTCGGCCTCACCGAGGACGAGGCGGTCGACTGGCTGATCGCCGAGGACGACGCGCTCGGGATGACGCCGCTCGACGCGATGCGCGCGGGCCAGAAGGCGGCCGTGCGCCGCGCGGCGCAGCTGCTCGGCTGACGTCCCCGACGCTGGCGCTGGCGGCGCTAGCGGTCGCGGCGCGCGAGCGTGTCGGCGAGCCGCTCGAGCTCGAGCACCGCGGCGCGCGAGAGCTCGCCCTCGTGGAGGCGCTCGAGCGCCTGGCCCACGGCGCGGTCGATGAGCGCCTCGAGCCGCGCGGGGGCCTCCGAGCCCTGGATCGCGTCCTGCAGGATCACGATCTGGCGCTCGTCGAGCTCGGGGTCGCCGAGCAGCTCGTCGAGCATCGTGCGCACGCCGGGCGAGAGCCGCTGCCGCGCGATCTCGACGAGCACGGTGCGCTTGCCCTCGCGCAGGTCGTCGCCCGCGGGCTTGCCCGTGACCTCCGGATCGCCGAAGACCCCCAGCAGGTCGTCGCGCATCTGGAAGGCGAGCCCGACGGGCAGGCCGTAGCCCGAGAGCGCGTCGAGCTGCGCCGCGTCGGCGCCTGCGAGGAGCGCGCCGAGCGCGAGCGGCCGCTCCACCGAGTAGCGGGCCGACTTGTGGATCGCGACGGTGTGCGCGCGGTCGAGCAGCGTCGACGGGTCCTGGCGGATCCACGCGACCTCCTCGAGCACGTCGAGGTACTGGCCGAAGGTCACCTCCTCGCGCATGCGGCGGTACTCGTCGTGCACGGCGTCGCCGTGGGCGCTCGCGCGGCAGGTCTCGATCATGCGGTCGTCGGCCCAGTTGAGCAGCAGGTCGCCGACGAGCACGGCCGCGCTGCGGCCCCACGCGGCGGCGTCGCCCGCCCACTCCGCGTCGCGATGCACGCCCTCGAGCGCGCGGTGCATCGAGGGGCGCCCGCGCCGGGTGTCGGAGCCGTCGATGATGTCGTCGTGCACGAGCGCGGCCGCGTGGAAGAGCTCCATCGCCACCGCGACGCCCACCGCGAGCTCCCACTCGGCGTCCTCCTCGGTGCCCGCGGTCCTGGTGGCCTCCGGGCGGGCGGCCGTCACCGCGTGCCAGCCCCACAGCACGAAGGCGCTCCGCACGCGCTTGCCGCCGGAGACGAGGGAGCGCACCTGCGCCACGAGCGCGGCCGCGTCCGGGGAGATCGCCGAGAGCACCTCCTCGCGCTCGTCGAGGAACTGCTGGAGCGAGCCGTCGACGGCCCGGGCGAAGCGCTGCTGTGCCGACACAACTCCACATGCTATTGACAGCGATCCTGCGTAGACTGATCCCCTGCAACGGCGAGACCGAAGGGGGCGCGGCATGGGGCTGTCCGAGCACGAGCAGCGGCTGCTCGACGAGATGGAGCGCAACCTCTACAAGCACGAGGCCGACATCGTCAACACGACGGGCGGACCGCGCACCGTCGACTACACGAAGGTCGCCGTCGGCGTGCTCGGCATCGCGGTGGGCCTCGTGCTCGTCGTGGTCGGCGTCACCATGAAGCTGGCCCTGATCGGGGTCGCGGGCTTCGGCATCGCCGTCGCCGGCGCCCTGTGGGCGCTCGCGGCCTCGCGCCCCGCCACCGCCGAGGACGCCCAGCGCCCCGGCCGTCGCGGCTCGGGCCCCGTCGGCGCCTCGCGCTCCGGCGGTTCGCTCATGGATCGCCTCTCCCAGGAGTGGGACGACCGCAACCGGCGCGACTGACGCGCCACCGGGGCTGATCGCCCCCACCTGACCCACGGGGCCGGCTCGCGAGAGCCGGCCCCGTCGTCGTGCTCGGCCGCGTCCGGGGCGCGCCGGTCTGCGCCTCCTCCACCGCGCTCCACGGGCCTCCTCCACCCCGCTCCACGGCACCCTCCACCCCGCTCCACGGCACCCTCCGTCGCCCCGTCGGGAGGCGACGCCGCGGCGCTCGCGCGAGAGCCTGCCGCGGGCGCGCCGCGCTCCGCGGGCGCCACGCGCGCCCGGCCGCGCGATGCCCGCCGCACACGATCTCCGAAACCCTCCACTGCGATCTCCCGCTCCAGCACTGAGAACACGCCGCAGATTCTCGCCGCTTCCCGAGATTTGTGGGGGGAAGTGGAGTACAGTGGAGCAACCGACCAGGTCGGTGCAATCGCTCGCAGGCCGGACGAGAGGGGGCGACCGTGTTCCTCGGCACGCACACGCCCAAGCTCGACGACAAGGGCCGCGTGATCCTCCCCGCCAAGTTCCGCCCGGAGCTCGAGGGCGGCGTGGTCCTCACGCGCGGCCAGGAGCGCTGCATCTACGTCTTCTCGGTGCGCGAGTTCGAGCGCGTGCACGAGCAGATCCGGCAGGCGCCGCTCACCTCGGCCGGTGCGCGCGACTTCCTGCGCCTGTTCCTCTCGGGGGCGTCGAGCGAGCAGCCGGACAGCCAGCACCGCATCACCGTGCCCACCAACCTCCGCCAGTACGCCGGCCTCGGCCGCGAGCTCACCGTGATCGGTGCGGGCACGCGCGCAGAGATCTGGGACACGGCGGCCTGGGAGGAGTACTACGCGGCCAAGGAGGCCGACTTCGCGAGCACCACCGAGGAGGTGATCCCCGGCATCTTCTGACCCGGCCCGTGACCCCCAGCTGTCCGCCGCGCCGCACTTCCCCGGCGGCGCGTCGTACGGATGGGGATCAGGGATCGGGACAGGGCCAGGAACCCCATGGACGCATCCCAGCTGCACACGCCCGTGATGCTCGAGCGCACCCTCGAGCTGCTCGCCCCCGCCATCGAGGCCGCGGCCGCCGCCGGCCGCGCGCCCGTCGTCGTCGACGGCACGCTCGGCATGGGCGGCCACACCGAGGCGATGCTCGCGGCGCACCCGACGCTCGTCGTCGCCGGCATCGACCGCGACCCCGACGCCATCCGGCTCGCGGGGGAGCGGCTCGCCCGCTTCGGCGACCGCTTCCGGCCGGTGCCCGCGACCTACGACCGCATCGACCTCGCGCTCGAGGCCGCAGGCGTCGGCGCCGCCGACGGCATCCTTCTCGACCTCGGCGTCTCGAGCCTGCAGCTCGACGCCGCCGAGCGCGGCTTCGCCTACGCGAAGGATGCGCCGCTCGACATGCGCATGGGCCAGGCGGGCGACGTGACCGCAGCGACCGTGCTCGCCGAGCGCAGCGAGCGCGAGCTCGCGCGGCTCTTCCAGGTGTACGGCGACGAGAAGCTCGCGGGCCGCTACGCCCGCGCCATCGTGGCCGCCCGCCAGGAGGCGCCCGTCGAGACCTCGGGCAGGCTCGTCGACATCCTGCAGGCCGCGACGCCCCGGGCGCTCGCCAACCAGGGCCACCCCGCCAAGCGCGTCTTCCAGGCGCTGCGCATCGAGGTGAACCAGGAGCTCGCGATCCTCGAGGCCACGATGCCCGCCGCGATCGACGCGCTCGCCGTGGGAGGCCGCCTCGTCGTGCTGGCCTACCAGTCGCTCGAGGACCGCATCGTCAAGCGCGCGCTCGCCGCCGCGGCCGCCTCCACGGCGCCCGCCGGCCTGCCCGTCGAGCTGCCCGAGCACCAGCCGCACCTGCGGCTGCTCGTGCGCGGCGCCGAGCTCGCCGACGACGACGAACGAGCCGCCAACCCGCGCTCCGCGCCCGTCCGCCTCCGGGCGGCGGAGCGGATCCGCCCGACGTCGACCGCACGCACCACGGGGGAGCACGCATGACCAACGCAGCGATCGTCGACCTCCTCGCGCTGCCGGCGCAGCGCCCCGCCGAGGAGCGCGAGCGCCACCTGCGCGCGCTGCCGAGCCCGGCGGCGCGCCGCGCGCCGAGGCTCGTGCACGGCGTCGTCGCGCTCGCGGGGCTCGCGGGCATCGTCGTCGCCCAGCTCGGCCTCTCCGTCGCGATCAGCGAGGGCGCGTACCGGCTGAGCGCGCTGCAGGTGGAGTCGTCGACCCTCGCCCGCAGCGAGCAGACGCTCGCCGAGGACGTCGCCGTGCTGTCGTCGCCGCAGAACGTCGCCGTCTCGGCAGACGGGCTCGGGATGCTCGCCGGCCAGCCCTCGCAGTTCCTCACGCTCTCGGGCGAGGCGACCGCGGGCGGCCCCGACGCGCTGCACATGCAGGTGCCCGCCGTCGACCGCTTCGGCATGTACGTGCCCAACGCGCTGCTCGCGGAGCAGCCGGAGGCCGCCGTCGTCGTGCAGGAGGCGCAGGTCGAGGCCGCGCGCACCGCGCCGGGCTCGCTGCTGCCCGCGGGCGAGGCCTCGGTCGAGGGCTCGGCGCCCGCGGCCCCCGCGAGCCCCGCCGGCGCCGAGCAGCCGCAGCCCGGCACCCTGCTCCCCGCGACTGCGGGGGAGTGAGGGCGTGGCGACCGCAGCCGCGGCGAGCCGGCCGCTAGCGTGCTCGCGACCCGATGACCGCCGCGCGAGCGGCGGCCCCCTGGACCGGAGGTGACCGTGGGCCGAGCCAGCAGCCGAGCGACGACCGAGCGCCGCCGCCCCAGCCGCATCCGCACCACGATCGTCGCGCTGCTGACGTTCGCGCTCCTCGCGGTCTTCATCGTGCGGCTCGCCGACATCCAGGTCGTGCGCGCGCAGGCCCTCAACGCCGAGGCGGACGGCCGCAGGGGCGTCTCGCAGACGCTCGCCGGCACGCGCGGCGAGATCGTCGACGCGGGCGGCACCGTGCTCGCCGAGAGCGTCGACCGCTGGGACCTCACGGTCTCGCCGCGCTACTTCCGCGACCTCGGCCCCGCCGACGGCTTCGACGAGCCCATGACGGGCGGGCAGGCCCTGCAGCGCATCGCCGCGATCACGGCCGACGACCCCGAGTCGCTGCAGGCGAAGATCTACGCAGAGCTCGAGCGCAACGCCGACTCCGACTACCTCGTGCTGACCACGGGGCTCACCGCGCGCCAGTTCGAGGCGGTGCGCGACCTGCGCCTGCCCTACGTCTACCTGCGGCTCAACCCGCAGCGCGTCTACCCGGCCGGCTCGGTCGGGGGGAACCTCGTCGGTTTCACGGGCGTCACCGAGCCGCTCGCGGGCGTCGAGCGCAGCGAGGACGCCTGCCTCGCGGCCGGTGAGGGGAGCCGCACCTTCGACCGCGGCGCCGACGGCACCCCGATCCCGGGCTCCGTCGTCACCGACGAGCCCGAGGACGGCGGCACGGTGCGGCTCACGATCGACGCCGACGTGCAGTACCAGATGCAGCAGCTCACGGCGCAGTACACCTCGCAGCTCCGTGCGCGCACCGGCACGACGATCGTCATGCGCACCGACGGCTCGATCGTCGCCGTCGCCGAGACGCCGACCGTCGACCCCAACGACCCCACCGCCTCCTCGCAGCAGGACCGCGGCTCGCGCGCCTTCACCGCCGCCTACGAGCCGGGCTCGATCTTCAAGACCTTCGCCTACGCCGCGATGCTCGACCTCGGCCTCACGACGAACGACGAGGAGCTGAGCGTGCCGTGGACGTACACGGCGCCGGGCGTGCGCGTGCGCGACGCGCACTCGCACCCCGTCGAGCAGTGGACGAGCGCGGGCATCCTCGTGAACTCGTCGAACTCCGGCATGGTGCGGCTCGCGCACGACATGGACCGCGCCGACTACTTCGACTACCTCGACCGCTTCGGCTTCGGCGAGCGCACGGGCGTGGGCTTCGCGGGCGAGCAGGCGGCGCCGCTGCGCGACGCCTCGGCCCTCGACCCGCAGACGAACCTCAACGTGCTCTTCGGCCAGGGCATCGCCGCGACGCCCATCCAGCTCGCCTCCGCCTACCAGGCGCTCGCGAACGGCGGCGTGCACATGCCGGCGCGGATGATCGAGGACTGCACCTCGCCCGAGGGCGAGGTGACGGCCGCGCAGCCGGGCGAGGGCGAGCGTGTCGTGGGCGAGGAGACGGCGCAGCGCACGCTCGAGGCGCTCGAGAACGTCGTCACCGACTACGGCTACGAGACCTTCCCGATCGAGGGCTACCGGATCGCCGCGAAGACCGGCACGGCCCAGATGGCCTACGAGGACGGCTCGGGCTACGACCCGGACCGCATGATGATCTCCGTCGCCGGGGTGTTCCCCGTCGACGACCCCCAGTTCGTCGTCGTGACGCTCTACGACAGCCCGCAGACGCTGCGCACCAGCGCCGGGGCCATCCCCGCGTTCCACGATATGGTGAACCTCCTGATCCGCCACTACGACGTCCCTCCGAGCACCGTCCCGGCCCCTGAGGTCCCGCTCGAGTGGACCGCGGATCAGCCCTGATGCTGAGGAGAGGAAGTCCGTGGCGGGTGTGACCCCGAGGATCCTGCGACCGGAGCACCCCGCACCCAGGCCCCTCGCCGGCCTCGCCGAGGCCTTCGCGCTGGACGTCGACGCCGATCTCGACGGCGTGGAGGTGACCGGCATCACGAACGACTCGTCGGACGTGCAGCCGGGCGACATCTTCGCGGCGCTGCCGGGCGCGCGCCGGCACGGCGCGGCCTTCGCGGCCGCGGCCGTGGAGCGGGGCGCCGTCGCGGTCGTCACCGACCCCGCGGGCGCCGCGGAGGCGGGCGTCGACGTGCCCGTCATCGTCGTCGACGAGCCGCGCGCCGCGCTCGGCGAGATCGCCGCGTGGGTCTACCGCACCGCCGAGGCGCCGCCGAAGCTCTTCGGCATCACCGGCACGAACGGCAAGACCTCGACCTCGTTCATGCTCGAGGGCCTGCTCGCCGACCTCGGCTTCGTGACGGGCCTGTCGACCACGGCCGAGCGCCACGTCGGCGACCTCGTCGTCACCTCGAAGCTCACGACGCCCGAGGCGAGCGAGCTGCACGCGCTGCTCGCCCGCATGCGCGAGGCCGGCGTCCGCGCCGCCGTGCTCGAGGTGAGCGCGCAGGCGATCGAGCGGCACCGCATCGACGGCGTCGTCTTCGACGTCGTCGCCTTCACGAACCTCAGCCACGACCACCTCGACGACTACGGCTCCATGGAGGCGTACTTCGACGTCAAGGCCGAGCTCTTCACCCCCGACCGCGCGCACCGAGGCGTCGTGTGCGTCGACGGCGAGTGGGGGCAGCGGATCGCCGAGCGCAGCCGCATCCCCGTCACGACGCTCACGAGCGAGCCCGGCCGCGCCGCCGACTGGCACGTCGACATCTGGGAGGAGACGCCCGCGTCGACCTCCTTCACCCTCACGGGCATCGACGGGCGGGCGATCGAGGTGTCGATCCCGTTCATCGGCCGCCACATGGCGGTCGACGCCGCCATCGCGATCCTCATGCTCGTCGAGGACGGCTTCGAGATCGACGCGATCACCGAGTCGATCGACCGCGGCATGCGCCCGACCCTCCCCGGCCGGATCGAGCGGGTGTCCGGCGACGAGGGGCCCGCGATCTTCGTCGACTACGGCCACAGCCCGGACGCCTTCGCGCAGACGCTCGAGGCGCTGCGCCGCGTCACGGAGGGCCGCCTCATCATGGTCTTCGGCGCCGACGGCGACCGCGACGCCACGAAGCGCGCCGACATGGGCCGCATCGCCGCCGAGCTCGCCGACGCCGTGGTGGTCACCGACTTCAACCCGCGCAGCGAGGACGCCGCCGCCATCCGCGCGCAGGTGCTCGAGGGGGCGCGCGCCGCGGCAGGCGAGAAGCCCGTGCTCGAGGCGAGCCCCGAGGAGGCGGCCATCCGCGAGGCGATCGCCCTCGCGGGGGCCGGCGACACCGTGCTGTGGGCGGGCCCCGGCGACGCCGACTACCGCGACGTCGCCGGCGTCCGCGAGCCCTTCGTGGCCCGCGACGAGGCCCGCCTCGCGCTGCACGAGGCGGGGTGGCTCTGATGCTGCGACTCACCGCCTCGGAGATCGCGGAGGCGATCGGCGGCACGCTGCACGGCGACGACGTGACCGTCACCGGCTCGGTCGAGACCGACTCCCGGCTCGTCGAGCCCGGCGGGCTCTTCGTCGCGATGCCAGGCGAGATGACCGACGGCCACCGCTTCATCGGCGCGGCGCTCGAGCGCGGCGCCGCGCTCGTGATCGCCGAGCGCGCCATCGACCAGCAGGCGCCGCACATCCTGGTGCCCTCGGGCGTCGCGGCGCTGCAGGCGCTCGCCGCCGAGGTCATCCGCCGCGTCCGCGCCGCGGGCGAGCTCACCGTCATCGGCATCACGGGCTCGAACGGCAAGACGACCACCAAGAACATGCTGCAGGCGGCCCTCGAGCGCCACGGCGCCACCGTGAGCCCCGTGAAGTCGTTCAACAACGAGGTCGGCGCGCCCATGACGATGCTCCGCATCGACGACGGCACGCGCTACCTCGTGCTCGAGATGGGGGCGAGCTACGAGGGCGACATCGCGCGCCTCACGGCCCTCTCGCACCCCGACATCGGCGTGGTGCTCAAGGTCGGCCTCGCCCACGCGGGCGAGTTCGGCGGCATCGAGACGACGCAGCGCGCGAAGACCGAGATGGTGCGCGACCTCGCGCCCGAGCACGTCGCGATCCTCAACCGCGACGACGAGCGCGTGCGCGCGATGGCCGGCGCGACCGAGGCCGCGGTCGCCTGGTTCGGCACCGAGCCCGGCCCCGCCGACGCGCCCACGCGCCTCTGGGCCGACGGCATCGACTCGACGCTCGAGGGCACGGTCGCGACCATCCGCCGCGGCGAGGAGTCGTGGCCGCTGCGCATGCGCATCCTCGGCGAGCACCACGTCATGAACGCGCTCGCGGCGCTCACCGTCGTCGACGCGCTCGGCCTCGACGTCGCGCTGGCGATCGAGGACGTCGCCGGCATGCCCCGCGCCGAGCGCGGACGCATGGAGGTGCTCGAGCCCGGCGGCGGCATCACCGTCATCAACGACGCCTACAACGCGAGCCCCGACTCGACCGCTGCCGCGCTCCGCGCGCTCGCCCACATGACCCGCCAGGCGGGGAGGCGCTCGGTCGCCGTGCTCGGCGAGATGGCCGAGCTCGGCCCGCACGCCGTCGAGGAGCACGACCGCCTCGGCCGCCTCGTCACGCGCCTGCGCATCGAGCGGCTCGTGGTCGTCGGCGCCGGCGCCAAGCCCATCCACGACGCCGCCGAGCTCGAGTCGAGCCTTCGGCCAGGAGACGACCTTCGTCGAGACCGCCGAGGAGGCCGAGGCGCTGCTGCGCGCCGAGCTCGTCGCGGGCGACGTCGTGCTGCTGAAGTCGTCGAACGTCTCGGGGCTCATGGCCCTCGCCGAGCGGATCGGAGCCGCCTGATGCTCGTGCTGCTCGCCTCAGCGGCCATCGCGCTGCTCGTCTCGCTGCTCGCGACGCCGCTCTTCATCCGCGGCTTCTCGCGGATCGGCTGGGGCCAGTTCATCCGCGACGACGGCCCGCAGTCGCACCACGTGAAGCGCGGCACGCCCACGATGGGCGGCCTCGTCTTCATCGTCGCGACCCTCGCCGGCTACTTCGGCGGCAAACTGCTCGGCCAGGACCCGCCGACGCTCCCCGCGCTGCTCGTGCTGCTGCTCATGGTCGGGATGGGCGCGGTCGGCTTCGTCGACGACTTCCTCAAGATCTCGAACCAGCGCTCGCTCGGCCTCGGAGGCTGGGCGAAGGTCGCGGGCCAGGTCGTCGTCTCGGTGCTCTTCGGCGTGCTCGCGATCCTCGTGCCGGGCCCGGGCGGCCAGCCGGTCGTCGACGCCGTGATCTCGGGCGTCCGCGACATCCCGTGGCTCGACCTCACGCAGTGGGGTGCCCTCGGCGGCATCGCCTTCGTGCTCTGGATCCTCGTCATGAACGTCTCGGCGTCGAACGCCGTCAACGTGACCGACGGCCTCGACGGCCTCGCGACGGGCGCCGCGATCCTCGCGACGGGCGGCTACGCGTTCATCGCCTTCTGGCAGTTCAACCAGTCGTGCTTCAGCGACAGCGCGACCGCCGGCTGCTACGACGTCGCGCAGCCGCTCGACGTCGCGACGCTCGCCGCGACGGTCGTCGGCGCGCTCATCGGCTTCCTGTGGTGGAACACGAGCCCCGCGCAGATCTTCATGGGCGACGTCGGGTCGCTCTCGCTCGGCGGCGCGCTCGCCGGCTTCGCGATCATGACCGACACGCACCTGCTGCTGCTGCTCATCGCCGGCCTGCCGATCATCGTCACGGGCTCCGTCATCGTCCAGCGCGCCTACTTCAAGGCGACCGGCGGCAAGCGCGTCTTCCTCATGACGCCGCTGCACCACCACTTCGAGCTGAAGGGCTGGGCCGAGGTCACGATCGTCGTGCGCTTCTGGATCGTCGGCGGCCTCTTCGTCGCCGCCGGCATCGGCCTCTTCTACTTCGAGTGGGCCCTGCAGGGGCTCTGACGGGAGCACGATGCGCAGGACCGACCACCTCGCCTCCTGGCACGACGACTGGAGCGGGCTCCGCGTCGCCGTGCTGGGCCTCGGCGTCACGGGCTTCGCGGCCGTCGACACGCTCGCCGAGCTCGGCGCGCAGGTGACGGCGATCGCGGAGCGCGTCGACGACGAGCGCCGCACGATCCTCGGCGTCCTGGGCGTGCCGATCGTCGACGCGGGCCGCGACGACCTGCCGGAGGCCCTCGCGGGCGCCGAGGCTCGTCGTCGCCTCGCCGGGGCTGCGGCCCGACCACCCGTGGCTGCGCGCGGCGGCGGAGCGCGGCATCCCCGTGTGGGGCGACATCGAGCTCGCGTGGCGCGTGCGCGACAAGGTGCGCGCGGCCGAGTGGATCCTCGTGACGGGCACGAACGGCAAGACCACGACGACGCAGCTCGCGGCGCACATGCTGCGCGAGGGCGGCGTGCGCGTCGCGCCCGTCGGCAACATCGGCACGCCCGTGCTCGACGCCGTGCGCGACCCCGAGGGCTTCGACGCGCTCGTCGTCGAGCTCTCGAGCTTCCAGCTGCACGCCCTGCCGGCCTCCGGCGCCGGCGCGCTCTCGCCGCACTCCGCCGTCTGCCTCAACCTCGACGACGACCACCTCGACTGGCACGGCGGCGCCGAGGCGTACCGCGCGGCGAAGGCGAAGGTCTACGAGGGCGCGCGCGTCGCCGCCGTCTACAACGTCGAGGACGGCGCGACGATGCGGATGGTCGAGGAGGCCGAGGTCGTCGAGGGCTGCCGCGCCATCGGCTTCTCGCTCGGCGTGCCAGGGCCCTCCGACCTGGGCGTCGTCGACGGCATCCTCGTCGATCGCGCCTTCCTCGCCGAGCGGCACCGCTCGGCGCTCGAGCTCGCCGACCTCGGCGACCTCGAGCCGGCGGGGCTGCGCTCGCCGCACATGGCGCGCAACGTGCTCGCGGCCGCCGCCCTCGCCCGCGCCTTCGGCGTCGAGCCCGCGCAGGTGCGCGCGGCGATCCGCTCCTTCCGGCTCGATCGGCACCGCACCGAGCTCGTCGCCGAGATCGGCGGCGTGCGCTACGTCGACGACTCGAAGGCCACCAACCCGCACGCGGCGGAGGGGTCGCTCAGCGCCTTCGACGCGGTCGTGTGGATCCTCGGCGGCCTCTTCAAGGGCGCAGACGTCGCGCCGCTCGTCGAGCGCCACGCGGGCCGCATCGTCGCGGCGGTCGCGATCGGCGTCGACCGCGCGCCCGTGGTGGCGGCGTTCGCGCGACACGCGCCCGGCATCCCGCTCGTCGAGGTCGACACGGCGGACACTGGTGCGGTGATGCGGCTCGCCGTCGAGGCGGCCGCAGCGCACGCCGCGCCGGGCACGACGGTCCTCCTGGCGCCGGCGGCGGCATCGATGGACCAGTTCGAGAGCTACGCGGATCGCGGCGATCGCTTCGCCGAGGCCGTGCGGGAGAGGGGCGCCCATGGCATCGACGGCGGCTCCTTTCCCGGCTGAGGGCTCCGGCAGGCTCGAGCGCACCGCGAAGCGCGCGCTCGTGCGCGTGCGCACCGTCTTCGGCGCGCCTTCGCTGAACGCCTCGCTGCTGCTCGGCACGACGCTCTTCCTCGTGGCCTTCGGCCTCGTGATGGTGCTCTCGTCCTCCTCGGTCGAGAGCTACACGGCGAGCGCGTCGTTCTTCTCGGCCTTCGTGCGGCAGGCCGCGTTCGCCGCGGTCGGGCTGGCGCTCATGCTCATCGCCTCGCGCATCCCCGCGGGATTCTGGCCGCGGATCGCCTGGATCGCCGTGGGCGGCGGCGTCGCCCTGCAGGCGCTCGTCTTCGTCCCCGGCCTCGGCGTCGCGATCGGCGGCAACCGCAACTGGATCTCGGTCGGCGGCTTCAGCCTGCAGCCCTCCGAGTTCCTGAAGCTCGCGCTCATCGTGTGGATGGGCATGGTGCTCACGCGCAAGCAGAAGGTCATCGGCAGCTTCTGGCAGGCGTGGATCCCGGTGGCGCCCGTCGCGGGCCTCGCCATCGGCCTCGTGCTCCTCGGCCACGACTTCGGCACCGTCTCGATCATGGCGCTCGTCGTCTTCGGCGCGCTGTGGTTCGCGGGCGTCCGCTGGTGGCACCTGGCCCTCCCCGTGGGCGTCCTCGCGATGCTCGCCGTGCCCGTCATCCTCTCGAGCGCCTCGCGCGTGCGCCGCATCACCGCCTTCGTCGAGGGCTGCACCGACGCCGACTACTACTCGGGCTGCTGGCAGCAGCTGCACGGCACCTGGGCGCTCTCGGCCGGCGGCCTCTTCGGCGTCGGCGTCGGCAACTCCCGCGCCAAGTGGAACTGGCTGCCCGCGGCCGACAACGACTACATCTTCGCGATCATCGGCGAGGAGCTCGGGCTGCTCGGCGCGATCGTCGTGCTCGCGCTCTTCGCGCTGCTCGCCTGGACGATGCTGCGCATCGTGCAGCAGGCCGAGCGGCAGATGACGCGCGTCGTCGCCGGCGCAGCGATGGTCTGGGTCATCGGCCAGGCGCTCGTGAACATCGCCGTCGTGCTGGGCCTCCTGCCCGTGCTCGGCGTGCCGCTCCCGCTCATCTCGTCCGGAGGCTCGCAGCTCATCGCGACCCTCGTCGTCATCGGCGTCGTGCTCTCGCTCGAGCGCGTCGACAACCCCGCCGCGCGCGGCGAGCTCCGGGGCCGCGGCGTCCCCGAGGCGCCGTCCGCGGCCGCGAAGGCCTGATCGTGCGCATCCTCCTCGCCGGCGGCGGCACCGCCGGCCACGTGAACCCCCTGCTCGCGACCGCGGCGCGGCTCCGCGAGCGGCACCCCGACGCGGAGCTAGTCGTGCTCGGCACCGCCGAGGGCCTCGAGCGGGAGCTCGTGCCGCGCGCGGGCCTCGAGCTCGTGACGATCGAGAAGCTGCCGTTCCCGCGGCGCCCGGACGCGGCGGCGCTACGCTTCCCCGCGCGCTGGCGCCGCGTCGTCCGCGAGGTCCGGGCGCTGCTGCGCGAGCGCCGCATCGACGTCGTCGTCGGCTTCGGCGGCTACGCGGCGGCGCCCGCCTACCGCGCCGCGCACCTCGAGGGCGTGCCGATCGCCATCCACGAGTCCAACGCGAAGCCCGGCATGGCGAACCTGCTCGGCGCCCGCTGGAGCGAGCACGTGGGCCTCTCGTACCGCACGACGCGCATGCGCGGCTCGTTCGTGGGCATGCCGCTGCGCTTCGAGATCACGGGCCTCGACCGGGCGGGCCTGCGCGCCGCCGCCCGCGCCGAGCTCGGGCTCGACGCCGATCGCCCGACGCTGCTCGTGACCGGCGGCTCCCAGGGCGCGCGCTCCCTCAATCGCGCGATCGTCGCCGCGGCGGGCGACGTCGTGGACGCCGGCTGGCAGATCCTGCACCTCTCCGGCGGCAGGCAGACCGACTTCGAGCCCGCCGAGGTGCCGCACTACGTGGCGATCGAGTACCTCGACCGCATGCACCTCGCCCTCGCCGCCGCCGACCTCGTGGTCTGCCGCGCCGGCAGCCTCACCGTCTCGGAGCTCATGGCCGTGGGCCTGCCCGCCGTGTACGTGCCGCTGCCCTACGGCAACGGCGAGCAGGGCCGCAACGCGGCCGACCAGGTCGCGGGCGGCGGCGCGCTCCTCGTCGACGACGCCGCGTTCACGGCAGGATGGGTGCGCGACCGGCTCGTGCCGCTGCTGCGCGATCCCGAGCGGATCGCCGCGATGGCGTCGGCGAGCGCGGGCGCGGGCGTCACCGATGGCGCGGACCGCATGGGCGACCTCGTCGAGCGGGCGGCAGCGAGCAGGAGGCAGCGATGATCGAACCCGACCTCACCCAGCCCATCCCGGAGCGCATCGAGCGCGTGCACCTCATCGGCATCGGCGGCTCCGGCATGTCGGGCATCGCCCACATGATGCTCGACGCGGGCCTCGCCGTCACGGGCTCCGACCGCTCCGGATCGGCGACCGTCGACCGGCTCGTCGAGCGCGGCGCGCACGTCGCGATCGGCCACGACGCGGCGAACCTGCCCGTCGGCACCGACGCGGTCGTCGTCACGAGCGCGCTCTGGCCCGACAACCCCGAGCTGCTCGCCGCCCGCGAGCGCGGCGTGCCCGTGCTGCACCGATCGCAGGCGCTGCACGTGCTCGCGCGCGGCAAGCGCGTCGTCGCCGTCGCCGGCGCCCACGGCAAGACCACCTCGACCGGCATGGTCGTGCTCGGCCTCCACGGGCTCGGCATCGACGCCGGCTTCGTGAACGGCGGCGTCATCGCGGGCCTCGACGCCTCGAGCGGCCACGGCACGAGCGACGTGTTCGTGCTCGAGGCCGACGAGTCGGACGGCTCGTTCCTGCTCTACGACGTCGCGGTCGCGCTCATCACGAACATCGACACCGACCACCTCGACCACTACGGGAGCCCCGAGGCCTTCGATGCCGCCTTCGCGCGCTTCGCCGACGCGGCATCCGAGGCGGTCGTGATCTCGGCCGACGACGAGGGCGCGCGCCGCGTGCGCGCGCTCGTCTCGCACCCGAACGTCGTCACCTTCGGCGAGGCCGAGGACGCCGACGTGCGCATCCTCGGCATCCGCCTCGGCCCCGCGGTGGTCGCGGAGGTCGAGGTCGCGGGGGAGCGGCTCGAGGTGGGCGTCGGCGTGCCCGGCCGCCACAACGCCGTCAACGCCGTCGGCTCGCTCGCGACGCTCGTCGCGCTCGGCCACGCGCCCGCCGAGGCCGCGCGCGCGCTCGCGGCCTTCAGCGGCACGGGCCGCCGCTTCGAGCTGCACGGGGAGCGCCGCGGCGTGCGCGTGTTCGACGACTACGCGCACCACCCGGCGGAGGTCGACGCCGCGCTCACGGCGGCGCGCTCCGTGATCGGCGACGGGCGCATCATCGCGATCCACCAGCCGCACCTGTTCACCCGCACGCGCGACATGGCGGGGGAGTTCGCCGCCGTCTACGAGCGGGTCGCCGACCACACGGTCGTGCTCGACGTCTACGGCGCCCGCGAGGATCCGATCCCCGGGGTCACGGGCGCGCTCGTCGCCGAGCGCTTCCAGGACCCGGCCGACGTCGACTTCCTGCCCGACTGGCAGCAGGCGGCGGAGCGCGCCGCGGCGATCGCGCGCGAGGGCGACATCATCGTCACGCTCTCGTGCGGCGACGTCTACCGCATCATCCCGCAGGTGCTCGAGGCGCTCGAGGGCGCAGAGGCGTGAGGCGACCCGAGGGCTTCGACGACCGGCCGGAGGAGCCGGCGGTCGAGCATCGATCGGGTCGCGCGCGCACCGAGGGCGACGCGGTGCCCCGCGCGCGGCGCTGGGAGCCGCAGGTCGACCTGTTCCGGCTGGAGGGCGGCTCGGACGACGCACCGCTCCGGGCGAGTCGCCGCCGCGCCGCGTCGAGCCCCGAGGCCGAGGCCGGTGGCGCGCCGCGGCGCTGGGCGCTCGCCGCCTACGCCGAGCTCGACGAGGAGCAACCGTCGGCCGCCGAGCCGCCCGAGGAGGACGTCGACGGCCCGCGCCCGACGCGCGGCTCGCACGCGCAGCGCGTCGACCGCGCGTGGCGGGAGGCGGAGCAGGCGCAGCGTCGGGCCGACCGCGAGGATGCGCGCGAGGCGCGGCGCGCCGCCAGGGCCGCGACGAAGGATCGCAAGCGCCGCGAGCGCGCCGAGGTGCGACGGTTCACGGCCGTCGCGCGTCGCCGCGCGCGCGTCGCGCTGCTCGCCGCGGGCGGGCTCGGGCTCGCGCTGCTGCTGCTCGTCGGGCTCGTGTGGTCGCCGCTCATGGCGGTGCGCGAGATCCGCGTCGAGGGCGTCGACCGCCTCGACCCGTCCGTCGTCGAGGGCGCGCTCGCGGGCTCGATGGGCCAGCCGATGGCGACGGTCACCGAGGAGGGCGTCGCGGCGCAGCTGCAGGCGATCCCGCAGATCGAGTCGTTCCGCGTCGACGTCGTGCCGCCCTCGAGCGTCGTGGTGCGCGTCGTGGAGCGCCGCCCCGTCGCGATCGTGCCGGGCGACGGCGGCGAGGTCGTCATCGACGCCGCAGGTGTCGCGCTGGGCGGCGTCGACGCCGACACCGCGGCGCTGCCGCGGCTCGACGGGGTCGAGCTCGGCACGCCGGAGTTCGAGGCGGTCGCGACGGTGCTCGTCTCGGTCCCGGCCTCGGTGCTCGAGGTGACCGAGCGCATCCAGGCGCCCTCGCCCTCCGACATCCGGCTCGCGCTCGCGAGCGGCCAGACCGTGCAGTGGGGCGGTGCCGACGAGAGCCGGCTGAAGGCCGACGTCGTGGCCGCGCTCATCGCCACGCAGGACCCGGCGACCGCGCTCGTGCTCGACGTGCGGGCGCCGGAGCACCCCGTCGTGCGCGGCGACGTCGAGCCCGGAACCTGACGAATCATTTGTTTGCGCGCGCCGCGCGCGACACTCCGCGTCGCTCCCGGCGCGCCGCCCCCGGCGGCCCTACCGTCGATCTCGTCAGCAATGAAGTGAGGAATTCTCTAAACCTCAAGTAGAGGTTGAGGGTTTCAGGGGCAACGAGGGGCCGAGCGTGACTTCCAACAACAACTACCTCGCCGTCATCAAGGTGGTCGGCGTGGGCGGTGGCGGCGTGAACGCCGTGAACCGCATGATCGACCTCGGGCTGCGCGGCGTCGAGTTCATCGCGATCAACACCGACGCGCAGGCGCTGCTCCTGAGCGACGCCGACGTCAAGCTCGACGTGGGCCGCGAGCTCACCAAGGGCCTCGGCGCAGGCGCCGACCCCGAGGTGGGCCGGCGCGCCGCCGAGGACCACGCGGAGGAGATCGAGGAGGCCCTCGCGGGCGCCGACATGGTCTTCGTCACCGCGGGCGAGGGCGGTGGCACCGGCACGGGTGGCGCGCCCGTCGTCGCGCGGATCGCCAAGAGCCTCGGCGCGCTCACGGTCGGCGTCGTGACGAAGCCGTTCTCGTTCGAGGGCAGGCGCCGCCAGGCGCAGGCCGAGGCCGGCGTCGAGGCGCTGAAGAACGAGGTCGACACCCTCATCGTCGTCCCGAACGACCGCCTGCTCGAGATCTCCGACATGGGCATCTCGATGGTCGAGGCCTTCGAGACGGCCGACCAGGTGCTCCTCGCGGGCGTCCAGGGCATCACCGACCTCATCACGACCCCGGGCCTCATCAACGTCGACTTCGCCGACGTGAAGTCGGTCATGCAGGGCGCGGGCTCCGCGCTCATGGGCATCGGCTCCTCGCGGGGCGCCGACCGCGCGATCAAGGCCGCGGAGCTCGCGGTCGCGAGCCCGCTGCTCGAGGCGAAGATCGACGGCGCGCACGGCGTGCTGCTCTCGATCCAGGCGGGCAGCAACCTCGGCATCCACGAGACCTACGACGCCGCGAAGCTCGTGCAGGAGGCCGTGCACCCCGAGGCGAACATCATCTTCGGCACGGTCATCGACGACACCCTCGGCGACGAGGTGCGCGTCACCGTCATCGCGGCGGGCTTCGACGGCGCCGGCCCGGTGCAGAAGGAGGACGACTCGGTCATCCGCACCGCCGCCCGCGGCGACATCGGCCTGCGCCCGCGCGGGGAGGAGCGCCGCAGCGCGCCCGGCCCCGAGGGCGAGGACCGCCGCCCGGTGCCCGCCCCGCCGGTCGCCGACCACCTCACGGGCCCCGTGCAGCCCCTCACGCAGGTCGACGAGGACGAGGACGAGTTCCTCCCCGACTTCCTGCGCTGACGCGAGCACGCTGACGCACGCATGACGGACGCCCCCGCGACGCGCCTGGCCGCGTTCCTCGAGCAGCTCGAGGACGCGCGCCGGGCGCGTCCCGTCACGCTGGTGGTCATCACCAAGCGGCACCCCGCATCCCTCGTGCGCGAGCTCGCGGCCGCGGGCCACCGCGACTTCGGCGAGAACCGCCACCCGGAGTCGCGCGACAAGGCGGCCGAGACCGCGGGCCTCGGCCTCACCTGGCACTTCGTCGGCCAGCTGCAGCGCAACAAGGCGCGGCAGGTCGCGCGCTACGCCGACGTGCTGCACTCGATCGACTCCGCCTCGCTCGTCGACGCCCTCGAGGGCGGCGAGCCGGGCGACGAGCGGCCCGCGCGCGACGCGCTCGTGCAGGTGAACCTCACCGACGACCCCGGCCGCGGCGGCGTGGCGCCCGAGGCCCTCGACGCCCTCGCGGAGCGCGTCGCGGCGTCCGAGGCCCTGCGCCTGCGCGGCCTCATGGCGGTCGCGCCGCTCGACGAGGAGCCCGGCCGCGCCTTCGAGCGCCTCGCCATGCTCGCCGAGCGCGTGCGCCGCATCGACCCCGCCGCCGACTGGATCTCCGCGGGCATGAGCGCCGACTGGCGCGAGGCGCTCGAGCACGGCGCGACACACCTGCGGATCGGCACGGCAATCACGGGCGATCGCCCCGCCGCCGGTTAGCGTTGAGCCAGTCCACGAGGAGGATCCCCATGAGCAACGCACTGAAGAAGGCGGCGATCTACTTCGGCTTCGCCGAGGAGGACGAGCTGACCCAGGAGGTCCGCCCCGTCGAGCGCACGGATGAGCACGAGCGCGCCCCGCAGCCCCGCGAGCGCGTCGAGGAGCCGCGCCGCGCCCCCGTCACGAAGCTCCGCGCAGCGCAGAAGGTGAGCGACATGAGCGAGATCCTCACGGTGCACCCGCGCCAGTACAAGGATGCCAAGGCCATCGCCGAGGCGTTCCGCGCCGGCACGCCGGTCATCATCAACCTCTCGCAGATGACCGACGGCGACGCGCGTCGCCTGATCGACTTCTCGGCGGGCCTCACGCAGGGCCTCGAGGGCCGCATCGAGCGCGTCACGACGAAGGTCTACCTGCTGAGCCCCGAGCACATCGCCGTCTCCGGCGGCCGCTCGGTCGACGAGGACGCCGACTCGGGCGTCTTCGCCCACTGACCCAGGTGTCGATCGTCGCGATCCTCGCCTGGATCGTCCACACCGCCGCGCTGCTGGCGTTCTACGTCCTCTGGGCGCGGATCATCCTCGACTTCGTCATGCAGCTGCGGCGGGACTGGAAGCCCAAGGGCTTCATGCTCCTGCTGTCGATGTGGATCTTCCGGCTCACCGATCCGCCGCTGCGGTTCGTGCGGCGCTTCGTGAAGCCGCTGCGGATCGGCGGCGCGATGCTCGACCTCGCGATGCTCGTGCTGCTGCTCGCGCTCCTCATCCTCATGACCGTCATCGGCCCCTTCCGGATGGTCGGCGCGGCCTGATCCGCTGCGCCCCGTCGCCCAGGCGCCCGGCAGGTGCGCGGCCGCGGCCCGGGCTAGGATCGAGGGCACGCCGTCCGGGACGGGTACAGTGAACCTGCGCCGCCGACCCCGCCGGGCCGGCGGCCGACCAAGAAAGGCTTGCCATGGCTCTGACTCCTGACGACGTCCTCCAGAAGCGCTTCGAGACGACGCGCTTCCGGGACGGCTACGACCAGGACGAGGTCGACGACTTCCTCGACGAGGTCGTCGCGGAGCTGCGTCGCCTCACCGACGAGAACGAGCAGCTGCGCGCCGGTGTCGCGCCCGCCCCCGAGGCGGACACCGCCGCGCTCGACGCGCTGCGCGCCGAGAACGCCGAGCCTGCAGCAGCAGGCTCGCCGCCGCCCAGGAGGCCGCCCAGGCCGCCGAGGCCAAGGCGGCAGAGGCCCTGGCCGCGGAGCCGCAGCCCGCTGCGGAGGCCGCTCCGGTCGCCGAGGCCGAGCCGGTCGCCGAGGAGGCGCCCGCCGCAGAGGCGCCCGAGGTCGTCGAGGCGGCGCCCGCCGCACCGGTCTCGACCGGCGCGTCCGACGCGAGCGCCCTCATCGCGCTCGCCGAGCGCGTCCACGACGAGCACATCGCCGCGGGCGAGGCCAAGCGCGACGAGCTCATCGCCGCCGCCGAGGCGACGGCCAAGGAGATCGAGGACCAGGCCGCCGAGCGCAAGGCCGAGCTCGAGCAGGACTACGCCGACCAGAAGGCGAAGCTCGATGAGCAGAAGACGGGCCTCGAGGCGAAGATCGACGAGCTCAAGAGCTTCGAGCGCGACTACCGCCTGAAGCTCCGCGGCTACATCGAGAGCCAGCTGCGCGACCTCGACCGCTCCTCCTCGCTCGCCTTCGGCGGGCAGGGCAGCAACAGCTGAGCACCCGCTCGGTGACTGGCTCCACGACGGCGGTCCCGAGGTCGATCGGCTGGCGGATGCTGGCGATCGTCCTCGGGACCGCCGCCGTCGCGTACGGCCTCGACCTCGCGACGAAGGAATGGGTCCTCGCGACGATGCGCGAGGGCGACGTCACGCAGGTGCTCGGCGAGCTGCTGCAGTGGCACTTCGTGCGGAACCCGGGCGCGGCGTTCTCGCTCGCGGCGGGATCCACCTGGATCTTCACGATCCTCGCCGCGGCCGTCGCAGTGTTCATCGTCTCGCAGCTGCGCCGCATCGGCTCGGTCCGCTGGGCGCTCGCGCTCGGCGGCGTGCTGGGCGGCACCCTCGGCAACCTCACCGACCGCATCGTGCGGGAGCCCGGGCTGTTCGTCGGCCACGTCGTCGACTTCATCCAGGTCTGGGGCTTCCCGGCGATCTTCAACGTCGCCGACATCTTCATCGTCTCGTCGATGATCGCGATCGTGCTGCTCGTGCTCGCGAACGTCGGCCTCGACGGCGTGCGCCGCACCGACGAGCCCGAGGCGGAGGCCGCGGGCCCCGCCGACGAGACCACGCAGCCCGACCGCTGATGGTCCGCCGCTGATGGTCCGCCGCTGATGGAGTCGCGCTTCCTCCAGGTGCCCCCTGGCCTCGACGGCGTGCGCGCCGACGCCGGCATCGCCAAGCTGCTGGGCCTCTCGCGCACCGCGGTCGTGACGATGCTCGAGGCGGGCGGCGCCGTGCAGGACGGCCGCACGATGGGCAAGTCCGACCGCCTCGTCGGCGATGCGTGGCTCGACCTCACGTGGGCGCCGCGCGAGGAGCCGCGGATCGTCGCGACGCCCGTGCCGGAGCTCGGCATCGTGCACGAGGACGCCGACATCGTCGTCGTCGACAAGCCCGCGGGCGTCGCCGCGCACCCCAGCATGGGCTGGCAGGGCCCGACCGTGGTCGGCGCGCTCGCCGCCGCGGGGGTCTCGGTCGCGACCTCGGGCGCCGCGGAGCGCCAGGGCGTCGTGCACCGGCTCGACGCCGGCACGAGCGGCCTGATGGTCGTCGCGAAGAGCGAGCTCGCCTACGCGCGCCTGAAGGCCGCGTTCCACGACCGCGAGGTCGAGAAGGTCTACCACGCTGCCGTCCAGGGCCATCCGGACCCCCTCGCGGGCACGATCGACGCGCCCGTCGGCCGGCACCCGAGCCACGAGTGGCGCTTCGCGGTCGTCTCGAGCGGCAAGCACGCGATCACGCACTACGAGACGCTCGAGGCGCACCGCACCGGGAGCCTCCTCGAGGTGCACCTCGAGACCGGCCGCACGCACCAGATCCGCGTGCACATGGCAGCGAGGCGCCACCCGTGCCTCGGCGACGCGATGTACGGCGCCGACCCGACGCTGAGCGCGAGGCTCGGCCTCGAGCGGCAGTGGCTGCACGCGAAGCGGCTCGGCTTCCGGCACCCGGCGACGGGGGAGCAGGCGGTGTTCTCGAGCGAGTACCCCGCCGACCTCGCGCACGCGCTCGAGCTGCTCCGTCACGACTGACCGGAGCGCGAGCCGGGCCGTGGCGACGGCATGCCGCGTCGGTGCCCGGACGTAGGATCGAGGGGCCATGGCAGACTCCTTCGCGCACCTCCACGTCCACACCGAGTACTCCATGCTCGACGGCGCCGCGCGCATCGGCGAGCTCATGACGGCGGTCGAGCAGCACGGCATGCCGGCGGTCGCGATGACCGACCACGGCAACGTCTTCGGCGCCTACGAGTTCTGGAAGGCGGCGCGCGCGAAGGGCGTGAAGCCGATCATCGGCACCGAGGCGTACATCACGCCGGGCACCCACCGCTCCGAGCGCACGCGCGTGAAGTGGGGCGGGCAGGACGCCCAGCCGGGCGACGACGTGTCCGGCGGCGGCGCGTACACCCACATGACGCTCCTGGCCGAGTCGAACGAGGGCCTCTCCAACCTCTTCCGGCTCTCCTCCTACGCCTCGATGGAGGGCTACTACTTCAAGCCCCGCATGGACGACGAGCTGCTCGCGCGCCACGCGGCGGGCCTCATCGCCACGACGGGCTGCCCCTCGGGCGAGGTGCAGACGCGACTGCGCCTGGGCCAGTACGACCAGGCCGTCGCCGCGGCGGCGCGCTACCGCGACATCTTCGGCGCCGAGAGCTACTTCCTCGAGCTCATGGACCACGGGCTCGAGATCGAGCGCCGCGTCCGCGACGACCTGCTGCGGCTCGGCAAGGACCTCGGCCTGCCGCTGCTAGCCACGAACGACCTCCACTACACGACGGCCGACGACGCGAAGAGCCACGAGGCGCTGCTGTGCGTGCAGTCGGGCGCGACGATGGACGACCCGAACCGCTTCAAGCTCGACGGCGGCGGCTACTACGTGAAGTCGGCGGCCGAGATGCGCCACCTCTTCCGCGACATGCCCGAGGCGTGCGACAACACGCTCCTCATCGCCGAGCGCTGCGACGTCGAGTTCGACGAGTCGGCCAACTACATGCCGCGCTTCCCCGTGCCCGAGGGCCACACGGAGGAGTCCTGGTTCCGCGCCGAGGTGGCCGCGGGCCTCGAGCGCCGCTACCCGGCGGGCGTGCCCGACGCCGTGCGGCAGCAGGCCGAGTACGAGATGGGCGTCATCTCGCAGATGGGCTTCCCCGGCTACTTCCTCGTCGTCGCCGACTTCATCAACTGGGCGAAGGACCACGGCATCCGCGTGGGTCCGGGCCGCGGCTCCGGCGCGGGCTCGATGGCCGCGTACGCGATGCGCATCACCGACCTCGACCCGCTCCACCACGGCCTCATCTTCGAGCGCTTCCTCAACCCCGACCGCGTCTCGATGCCTGACTTCGACATCGACTTCGACGACCGGCGCCGCGGCGAGGTCATCAAGTACGTGACCGAGAAGTACGGCACCGAGCGCGTCGCGCAGATCGTCACCTACGGCACGATCAAGTCGAAGCAGGCGCTCAAGGACTCCTCGCGCGTGCTCGGCTTCCCCTTCGGCATGGGCGAGAAGCTCACGAAGGCGATGCCGCCCGCCGTCATGGGCAAGGACATCCCGCTCTCGGGCATCTTCGACCCCTCGCACGAGCGCTACAAGGAGGCCGGCGACATCCGGGCCCTCATCGAGACCGACCCGGAGGCGAAGACCGTCTTCGAGACGGCGCGCGGCCTCGAGAACCTGAAGCGCCAGTGGGGCGTGCACGCGGCCGGCGTCATCATGTCGTCCGACCCGCTCATCGACATCATCCCCGTGATGAAGCGCGAGCAGGACGGCGCGATCATCACGCAGTTCGACTACCCGGCGTGCGAGTCGCTCGGCCTCATCAAGATGGACTTCCTGGGGCTCCGCAACCTCACGATCGTCTCGGACGCCCTCGACAACATCCGCGCCAACCGGGGCATCGAGCTCGACCTCGAGACGCTCGAGCTCGACGACCGCGGCGCCTACGAGCTGCTGCAGCGCGGCGACACGCTGGGCGTCTTCCAGCTCGACGGCGGGCCGCTGCGCTCGCTCCTGCGCCTCATGCGGCCCGACTCCTTCGAGGACATCTCGGCCGTCATCGCGCTGTACCGACCGGGCCCCATGGGCGCGGACTCGCACACGAACTACGCGCTGCGCAAGAACGGGCTGCAGGAGATCACGCCCATCCACCCGGAGCTTGAGGAGCCGCTCGCCGAGATCCTCAACGAGTCGTACGGCCTCATCATCTACCAGGAGCAGGTGATGGCCGTCGCGCAGAAGGTGGCCGGGTACTCGCTCGGCGAGGCCGACATCCTGCGGCGCGCGATGGGCAAGAAGAAGAAGGCGGAGCTCGACAAGCAGTTCGCGACCTTCGAGGGCGGCATGCTCGAGCGCGGCTACTCGGCCGCCGCGGTGAAGGCGCTCTGGGACATCCTGCTGCCCTTCTCGGACTACGCGTTCAACAAGGCGCACTCGGCCGCCTACGGCGTCATCTCGTACTGGACCGCGTACCTCAAGGCGCACTACCCGGCGGAGTACATGGCCGCGCTCCTCACGAGCGTCGGCGACTCCAAGGACAAGATGGCGATCTATCTCTCCGAGTGCCGCCGCATGGGCATCACGGTGCTGCCGCCGGACGTCAACGAGTCATCGCTCTACTTCACCGCCGTCGGCGACGACATCCGCTTCGGGCTCGGCGCGGTGCGGAACGTCGGCGAGGGCGTCGTCGAGGGCATCATCGCGGCGCGCGAGCGCGAGGGTGGCTACGCGGCGTTCCACGACTTCCTGAAGAAGGTGCCGCTCGGCGTCGCCTCGAAGCGCGTCGTGGAGTCGCTCATCAAGTCGGGCGCCTTCGACTCGATGGGGGCGACGCGCCGCGCGATGCTCGAGATCCACGAGGACGCGGTCGAGGCGGCCGTGAAGACGAAGCGCAACGAGGCCAACGGCCAGGTCGACCTCTTCGGCGACATCTTCGACGACCTCGACACCGTCGCCGACCGCGTGCCCGAGCGCCCGGAGTGGGGCAAGCGCGACAAGCTCGCGTTCGAGCGCGAGATGCTCGGCCTCTACGTCTCCGACCACCCGCTCTCGGGCCTCGAGCTCGAGCTCGCGAAGCACTCGACCCACCAGATCCAGGAGCTCGCGGAGACCGTCGAGGACGGCGACACCGTGACGATCGCAGGCCTGGTGACGACGGTGCAGCACCGCGTCGCCCGCAACTCCGGCAACCCCTACGGGATCATCGCCGTGCAGGACTTCGGCGGCGAGATCGAGATCATGGTGCTCGGCAAGTCGTACCTCGAGTTCCGGCCGGCGCTCGTCGCCGACCAGGTCGTGGTCGTGAAGGGGCGCGTGCGCACGCGCGACGACGCCTTCACGCTGCACGCCAACATGATCGACACCCCCGACGTGCAGCCCGTCGACGAGACGCGGCCGCTCGAGCTGCGGATCCCCGAGCGCCGCGCCTCGATGCAGGCGATGCGCGACCTGCGCTCGCTGCTCGAGCGCCACTCGGGGCCCACCGACGTGCGGCTCGCGCTCGAGCGGCCCGAGGTGGAGCGCGTGTTCGCGCTGCCGCAGCAGGTGAAGGTGTCGAGCGACCTCTTCGGCGAGATCAAGTCGCTGCTGGGACCCGCTTCGATCGCATAGCCGTCCGACGCCCGAGACGGGCGTCGGCGCTGGCGTCGGGGCGGAGATCCGAAAGGATCTCCGCGTCCAGCTCCAGCGTGCGGCGAGATCACGTCGCTGCTGGGACCCGCTCCGATCGCATAGCGCCCGTCGTCGGGCGAATACGATGGAGCCCGTGCTCCGACGACTCGATCTCACCGACCTGCCCGACGAGCAGGCGCTCCGCGCGCTGCTGCCGCGGCCCGCGATCGACGTGGAGGCGGCGCTGCCGGCCGCCGCCGGCCTCGTGCACGACGTGCGCGAGCGCGGCGCCGAGGCGCTGCTCGAGCAGGCCGAGCGCTTCGACCGCGTGCGCCCGCAGGCGCTCCGCGTGCCCGCCCCGGCGATCGCCGAGGCGCGCGACGCCCTCGAGCCCGCCGTCCGCGCGGCGCTCGAGACGGCCATCGCGCGCGTGCGCATCGGCTCGGCCGCGCAGGTGCCGCCGCCGACCCGGGCCGAGGTCGCCGAGGGCGCCGTCGTCGAGCTGCGCTGGCAGCCCGTCGACCGCGTGGGCCTGTACGTGCCCGGCGGCAAGGCCGTCTACCCGTCGAGCGTCGTCATGAACGTCGTCGCCGCGCAGGCGGCCGGCGTGCGCTCGATCGCGGTCGCGAGCCCCGCGCAGGCCGACCACGACGGCCTCCCGCACCCCACGATCCTCGGCGCGTGCGCGCTGCTCGGCGTCGACGAGGTCTACGCCATGGGCGGCGCGGGCGCGATCGGCGCCTTCGCGCACGGCGTGCCCGGCATCGGCCTCGCGCCCGTCGACGTGGTCACGGGCCCCGGCAACGTCTTCGTCGCGGCCGCCAAGCGCGCCGTCTCCGGCGCCGTGCGGGTCGACTCGGAGGCGGGCCCGACCGAGATCCTCGTGATCGCCGACGCGAGCGCCGACCCTGAGCTCGTCGCCGCCGACCTCGTGAGCCAGGCCGAGCATGACGAGCTTGCGAGCGCGGTGCTCGTCACCGACGACGCGACGCTCGCCGACCGCGTCGACGCCGCCGTCGCGCGCCGCGCGGCCACGACCCCCGCCGCCGAGCGCGTCGCGGCCTCGCTCGCGGGGGAGCAGTCGGCGATCGTGCTCGTGCGCGACCTCGACGACGCCGCGCGCGTCAGCGACGCCTACGCGCCCGAGCACCTCGCCATCCAGACCGCCGACGACGACGCCGTGCTCGCCCGCATCCGCCACGCCGGCGCGATCTTCCTCGGCGCGCACGCGCCCGTGAGCCTCGGCGACTACGCCGCCGGCTCCAACCACGTGCTCCCGACGGGCGGCCAGGCCCGCCGCGTCGCAGGCCTCGGCGCCGCGACCTTCCTGCGGCCGCAGCAGGTGGTGCGCTACGACCGCGCCGCGCTCGCGCTCGTGCGCGACGACGTCGTCGCGCTCGCGGCCGCCGAGCGGCTGCCCGCGCACGGCGAGGCGATCGAGGCGCGCTTCGAGGGGGATCGCTGATGCACTGCCCCTTCTGCCGCAACCCCGACTCGCGCGTCGTCGACTCCCGCACGAGCGACGACGGGCTCTCGATCCGCCGCCGCCGCCAGTGCACCGAGTGCGGGCGCCGCTTCACGACGACCGAGACCGCGAGCCTCTCGGTCGTGAAGCGCAACGGCGTGCTCGTGCCCTTCTCGCGCGACAAGGTCGTCGAGGGCGTGCGGAAGGCCGCCCGCGGCCGCCCCGTCTCGGACGCCGACCTCGCGCAGGTGGCCCAGGCCGTCGAGGAGACCATCCGCGCCACCGGCGCGAGCCAGATCGACGCGAACGACATCGGCCTCGCGGTGCTGCCGCCGCTCCGCGCCCTCGACGAGGTCGCCTACCTGCGCTTCGCGAGCGTCTACCAGGCCTTCGAGTCGCTCGACGACTTCGAGACCGCGATCGCGGGCCTCCGCGAGGACCGGCGCACCGAGGAGCCCGAGGCGTGACCACCCCCTACGAGCTGCTCTTCCGGCACGGCTTCCGGCACGTCGACCCGGAGCGCGCCCACCACCTCGGCGCCGCCGCGATCCGCGCTGCGGGCCTCGCGCGCCCGGGCGTGCGCACCGACGCCGCGCTCGCGACCCGCGCGCTCGGCCGCGACTTCCCGACCCCCTTCGGCATCGCCGCGGGCTTCGACAAGGACGCGACGATGATCGCCGGCCTCGGCGCCCTCGGCTTCGGCCACGTGGAGGTCGGCACGCTCACGGCGCGGCCGCAGCCCGGCAACGATCGGCCGCGGCTCTTCCGCCTCGTCGACGACCGGGCGCTCATCAACCGGATGGGCTTCAACAACGGGGGAGCCGCGGCCGCCGCCGAGCGCATCGCCGCCGCCCGCGAGGCGCGCTCCCGCCCCGTGATCGGCGTGAACATCGGCAAGAGCCGCGTCGTCGACGCCGACGACCGCGCCGCGGTCGAGGCCGACTACCTCGCCTCGACGCGGCTCCTCGCGCCGGTCGCCGACTACCTCGCGGTCAACGTCTCCTCGCCGAACACCCCCGGGCTGCGCGGCCTGCAGGACGAGGCCGTGCTCGAGCCGCTCCTCGCCGCGATCCGCGGCGCCGCAGGTGACTCGCCCGTGCTCGTGAAGATCGCGCCCGACCTCGACGACGAGCAGGTCGAGGGCATCGCGGCGCTCGCGGCGCGGCTCGGGCTCGCCGGCGTGATCGCCACGAACACCACGATCGCGCGCGACGCCCTCGCGTCCGACCCCGCGGTCGTCGCGGCCGCCGGCGCGGGCGGCCTCTCGGGGCCCCCGGTCGCCGCCCGCTCGCTCCAGGTCCTGCGCCGCCTGCGCGCCGCGCTGCCCGAGGCGATCGACGTCGTCTCGGTCGGCGGCGTCGAGACCGCTGCCGACGTGCGCGAGCGCCTCGCGGCGGGCGCGAGCCTCGTGCAGGGCTACACCGCGTTCATCTACCGCGGGCCCGGCTGGGCGCGCGAGATCAACCGCGGCCTCGCGGCCCGCTAGCGTCGGCCGACCGGCCGGCGCGCCCGCCCGGGGCTACTCCGGGTAGCGGAAGAGCTTCGTCTGCGGCTTCGGCATGCGCATGAAGGGCATCTGCACGGCGCGCATCGTGGCGTACCAGCCGTTGCCCTTCGCCTCCTTCGCACCGAAGCGCGCGCGCACCGCGCGGCGGAGCTGCCACGCCATGAAGACCGAGTCGAGCACGACGAGCAGCACGAACGACCACAGCACGATGTTCGCCACGAGGCGCCACTGCGGGTCGTTGATGAACGTGAGCACGAGGACGACGATCATCATCGGCATGGCGAGCGTGCCGAGCGAGAGGCGGGCGTCGACCCAGTCGCGCACGAAGCGGCGCACGGGGCCCTTGTCGCGCGCGGGCAGGTACTTCTCGTCGCCGCGCTCGAAGCCGAGCCGCGCCTTCTCGCGCTCCGCCCGCATCTTGTCCTGCATCTGGCGACGCGCCTCCTTGCGGTCCTCGGGGACCAGGGGGCGGCGGTTGCGCGCGACCTGCTCGGACTGCTTCGGCGTGCGGCGGCCCTCCGGCTGCGGCTCGGGCTGAGCCTTGCTGGCGTCGGAGCGGCTGAAGAGGGGCACGTCGGGTCCTTGCGTCGCGGGGTCGTCGGGCTCCCATCGTACCGCCGGAGCGCGTGCCGATCGCCGCCTAGGATCGTGCGCATGACGACTCCAGAGACGCAGCCCGCAGCCACCCTCACCGACCGCGATCGCGCGATCCTCGCCGCCGTCGACGCCGGCTTCGAGCGCACCGTGGAGGACCTGCGGGCGCTCGTGCGGATCCCGAGCGTCTCGTGGGACGCCTACGACCCCGCGCACGTGCAGGCGAGCGCCGAGGCCGTCGCCGCGCTCGCCGAGGGCACGGGCGTCTTCGAGCGCGTCACGATCGAGCGCGCGCCCATCGGCGACACCGACGAGCTCGGCCAGCCCGCGGTGCTCGCGGTGCGCGCGCCGAAGGCGGGCAAGCCCTCGATCCTGCTCTACGCGCACCACGACGTGCAGCCCTGGGGCGACGAGTCGCTGTGGCGCACGCCGCCCTTCGAGCCCACCGAGGTCGACGGCCGCCTCTACGGCCGCGGCGCCTCCGACGACAAGGCGGGCGTCATCGCCCACATCGCCGCGGTCCGCGCGCTCGCCGAGGTCGCCGACCCCGAGCTCGGCATCGCCCTCTTCATCGAGGGGGAGGAGGAGCACGGCTCCCGCTCGTTCTCGCGCTTCCTCGAGCTGCACGCCGACACGCTCCGGGCCGACGTCATCGTCGTCGCCGACTCCGACAACTGGGACGTCGACACGCCCTCGCTCACGGTCGCGCTCCGCGGCAACGTCGCCTTCAACGTGCGCGTCTCGACGCTCGGGCACGCGAGCCACTCCGGCATGGTCGGCGGCATCGTGCCCGACGCGATGCTCGCCTTCGCGAAGCTCGCCGCGTCGTTCTGGCGCGAGGACGGCTCGGTCGCGGTCGAGGGGCTCACGGAGGCCGACCTCGACGTGCCCGAGCAGAGCGAGGAGGCCGTGCGCCACGAGGCCGACGTGCTCGAGGGCGTCTCGCTCATCGGCACGGGCCCGCTGCTCAGCCGCGTCTGGGCGAAGCCCTCGGTGACGCTCACGGGCATCGACGCGCCGAGCGTCGCCGACGCCTCGAACACGATCCTGCCGACGGTGCGCTTCCGCATCTCGACGCGCATCGCGCCGGGGCAGTCGGCCGAGAGCGCCTTCGCGGCGCTCGACGCGCACATCCGCGCGCACGCGCCCTTCGGCGCCCACGTCGCGTACGACTCGATCGACCTCGGCGACCCCTTCCTCGTCGACGCGAGCGGCTGGGGCGCGCAGGAGGCCAAGCAGGCGATGGCGGATGCGTGGGGCACGGCCCCCGTCGAGGCGGGCATCGGCGGCTCGATCCCGTTCATCGCCGACCTCGTGGCGCAGTTCCCCGAGTCGCAGATCCTCGTGACGGGCGTCGAGGACCCCGCGACGATGGCGCACAGCCCCAACGAGTCGCAGCACCTGGGCGTGCTGCGCCGGGCGATCGGCGCCGAGGCGCTGCTGCTCGCCCGCGCGGGCGATCGCTCCGCCTGATCGGGCCGGAGCGGGAATACACTGGAGGCCGGGTGCGCTGCACCCGAGGAACCACGGGAGGAGCACGCAGATGACGGACATCGCGACGCACGGCGTCACGCTCACCGACACCGCCGCCGACAAGGTGCGCCGGCTGCTCGACCAGGAGGGCCGCGACGACCTGCGGCTGCGCGTCGCCGTGCAGCCGGGCGGGTGCTCGGGCCTCATCTACCAGCTGTACTTCGACGAGCGCAGGCTCGACGGCGATGTCGTCCGCGACTTCGACGGGGTCGAGGTCATCGTCGACCGCATGAGCGTGCCGTACCTCGACGGCTCGACCATCGACTTCGAGGACACGATCCAGAAGCAGGGCTTCACGATGGACAACCCGAACGCGCAGGGCTCCTGCGCGTGCGGCGACTCCTTCCACTAGCAGCGACCCCGCGAGCGCAGCGCGGTGCGTCGCGGGGCTCCTGCGCGAGCGGCGACTCCTTCCACTGAGCCTCCGCGCCACTTCGCGCGACACGCCGTCGGCCTCCGGGCCGGCGGCGTTCGCGCATCCTGGCGGGCCCTCGCATCCGGCCCTCTGAGGAGGGTCGCGGGGGTCTGGGCGTGCGCTGTGGGTACTAGGATCGATACCGACGTTCACCCGAGTCGGAGGAAGACCTTGCGCAATCGTCGATCTCGTTGGATCGCGGCCCCGCTCGCCGTGGTGGTGGCGCTCGCGCTCGCCGGATGCACCCAGGAGCAGCTCCAGGGGTACATGCCGTCGCAGCCGGGCCTGACGAACCACGTCGACCGCATCATGGGCCTGTGGACGACCTCCTGGATCGTGCTGCTCGCCGTGGGCGTCATCACGTGGGGCCTCATGATCTTCGCCGCGGTCGCCTACCGCCGCCGCAAGGGCCAGGTCGGCCTGCCGGTGCAGCTCCGCTACCACATGCCGATGGAGATCTTCTTCACCATCGTGCCCGTGATCCTCGTCGCCGGCTTCTTCGCGTTCACCGCGCGCGACCAGGCGATCATCGAGGAGCCGAACGCCGACCCCGACTACTCGATCACCGTCTACGGCAAGCGCTGGTCGTGGGACTTCGTCTACGAGCGCGAGGGCCAGGAGCAGGTCTACTTCCAGGGCATCCAGGCGCAGCGCGACGCCGACGGCCAGTACGCGGAGGGCGAGCTGCCCACGCTCGTGCTCCCGACCGACTCGTCGATCGAGATCACGCTCGAGGCGCGCGACGTCGCGCACTCGTTCTGGATCGTCGAGTTCCTCTACAAGAAGGACATGCTCCCGGGCGTCACGAACCACATGTACTTCGAGACGGGCTCGCAGGAGGGCGTCTTCCGCGGCAAGTGCGCGGAGCTCTGCGGCGAGTACCACTCGGCGATGCTCTTCAACGTCGAGCTCGTCAGCCCCGCCGAGTACGACGCCTACCTCGAGAGCCTCGAGGCCGAGGGCAACGTCGGTCCGCTCGACGAGTCGATCAACCCCTTCTCGGGCGACCAGGGCATCGACCCCGAGAGCGACGAGAACGTCGACAACACGAACCAGGAAGAGGGCAACTGATGTCCACGCAGACGGCGCCCGCGCCCGGCATCAGCCGCAGCGCAGAGTCGAAGGGCAACGTCCTGGTCAAGTGGATCACCTCCACCGACCACAAGACGATCGGGTACATGTACCTGATCACGTCGTTCCTGTACTTCTGCATCGGCGGCGTGATGGCGCTCCTGATCCGTGCGCAGCTGTTCGCGCCGGGCCTCGAGGTCGTGCCGACGGAGGAGCAGTACAACCAGCTCTTCACCATGCACGGCACGATCATGCTGCTCATGTTCGCGACGCCGCTCTTCGCGGGCTTCGCCAACGTGCTCATGCCGCTGCAGATCGGCGCGCCCGACGTCGCCTTCCCGCGACTCAACGCGCTCGCCTACTGGCTCTACAGGCTTCGGCTCGTTCATCGCCGTCGCCGGCTTCCTCACCCCGCAGGGTGCCGCGTCGTTCGGCTGGACCGCGTACACGCCGCTCAGCGACGTCGCGTACTCGCCCGGCATCGGCGGCCACCTCTGGGTGCTCGGCCTCGCGCTCTCGGGCTTCGGCACGATCCTCGGTGGCGTGAACTTCATCACGACGATCCTCACGATGCGCGCGCCCGGCATGACGATGTTCCGCATGTCGATCTTCACCTGGAACATCCTCATCACGTCGATCCTCGTGATCATCGCGTTCCCGGTGCTCGCGGCCGCGATGTTCGGCCTCGCGGCCGACCGCATCTTCGGTGCCCACATCTTCGACCCCGCAAACGGCGGCGTCGTGCTGTGGCAGCACCTGTTCTGGTTCTTCGGCCACCCCGAGGTGTACATCATCGCCCTGCCGTTCTTCGGCATCATCTCCGAGGTCATCCCGGTCTTCTCGCGGAAGCCGATCTTCGGCTACAACACCCTCGTCGGCGCGACGATCGCGATCGCCGCCCTGTCGGTGACGGTGTGGGCGCACCACATGTACGTGACGGGCACGGTGCTGCTGCCGTGGTTCGCGCTCATGACGATGCTCATCGCGGTGCCGACCGGCGTGAAGATCTTCAACTGGATCGGCACGATGTGGCGCGGCTCGATCACGTGGGAGTCGCCCATGGTGTGGGCGCTCGGCTTCCTCGTGACGTTCACCTTCGGCGGCCTCACGGGCGTGATCCTCGCCTCGCCGCCGCTCGACTTCCACCTCTCCGACGGCTACTTCGTGGTGGCGCACTTCCACTACGTCGTCTTCGGCACGGTCGTGTTCGCCATGTTCTCCGGCTTCTACTTCTGGTGGCCGAAGTGGACGGGCAAGATGCTCAACGACCGCCTGGGCCACATCCACTTCTGGCTGCTCTTCATCGGCTTCCACATGACGTTCCTCATCCAGCACTGGCTGGGCGTCATCGGCATGCCGCGCCGGTACTACACGTACCTGCCCGAGGAGGGCTTCACCTGGATGAACCAGATCTCCACCGTGGGTGCGATGATCCTGGCGCTGTCGATGGTGCCCTTCCTCTGGAACGTGTGGATCACGGCCCGCACGGCGCCGAAGGTCACGGTCGACGACCCGTGGGGCACCGGCCGCTCGCTCGAGTGGGCCACGAGCTGCCCGCCGCCGCGCCACAACTTCACGTCGATCCCGCGCATCCGCTCGGAGTCGCCCGCCTTCGACCTGCACCACCCGAACGCGGGGCCGCAGTTCGGCGTCGGCGCGGGCCCCCTCGAGGACAAGCCGCAGCGCGACGACGTGATCGACGTGACGAAGACCGGAGACCGCTGACATGCGCGCGAACCTGATCCTGCTGGGCGTCCTGGCGACGTTCTTCTTCGCCGCGGCCGCGGTGTACACGCTCTGGCACATGCTCGCCTACGGCGGCGAGGTCGAGTGGACGGGCACGGTCGGCATGGCGCTGACCGGCATGCTCTCGGTGCTCATCGGCTTCTACCTCTGGCTGCTGTACCGCAACCAGAACGGCGTGGAGCTGCCGGAGGACCGCCTCGACGCCGAGATCGACGACGGCGACCCCGAGCAGGGCCACTTCTCGCCCTGGAGCTGGTGGCCCATCTCGCTCGGCGGTGCGCTGGCGCTCATGTTCGTCTCGCTCGCGGGCCCGACGTTCCTCATCCCCATCGCCGCCGCGCTGATCCTCATCATGCTGGTGGGCTGGGTGTACGAGTACTACCGCGGCAACTTCAGCCGCTGACGCGATCGGCTCGGAGCCCCCGTCCTCGGACGGGGGCTCCGTCGCGTCTAGGCGATGCGGCCGGCGCGCCGGCCCGTGTGCAGGCAGCCGCCGAGGAACGTGCCCTCGAGCGCGCGGGCGCCGTGCACGCCGCCCCCGCCGAAGCCCGCGGCCTCGCCGACGGCGAGGAGCCCCGGCACGGGCGTGCCGTCGGTGCCGAGCGCCCGCGCGTCGAGGTCGGTCTCGATGCCGCCGAGCGTCTTCCGCGTGAGGGTGCGCAGGCGCACGGCGATGAGCGGCCAGTGCCGCTCGTCGAGGATGCGGTGGGGCGCGGCGGTGCGCACGAGGCGGTCGCCCACGTACTCGCGCGCGCGGCGGATCTCGACCGCCTGCGGGTCGTCGGAGGCCGGATCGGCGACGGCATCGTCGCGCGCCTCGATCGCGGCGACGACGGCGGCGCGGTCGAGCTGCCCGCCGCCGAGGGAGTCGGCGCTGAGCCGCTCCATGCCGTCGAGGAGCTCGGTGAGGCTCGAGGCGACGACGAAGTCCTCACCGTGGTCGAGGAACGCCTGCACGGGCGCGGGCGCGCCCGGCAGCACGCGCTGCGCGAGGCGGCGCAGCGAGCGCCCGGTGAGGTCGGGGTTCTGCTCGGAGCCCGAGAGCGTGAACTCCTTCTCGACGATCGACTGCGTGAGCACGAACCACGAGTGCTCGGCGCCGACCGAGCGCAGGTGCGCGAGCGTCTCGAGGGTGTCGAAGCCGGGGTAGCAGGGCGCTGGCAGCCGCTGCCCGCGGTGGTCGAGCCACAGGCTCGACGGCCCCGGCAGGATGCGGATGCCGTGGCCGGGCCACACGGGATCCCAGTTGGCGATGCCCTCGGTGTAGTGCCACATGCGGTCGCCATGCACGAGCCGTGCGCCGGCGTCGCGCGCGAGGTCGAGGCCCGAGCCGTCGACGTGCGCGGGCACGCCGCGCAGCGGCGCGGCGGGCGGGGTGCCGAGCCGCGCGGGCCAGAGCTCGTGCACGCGCGCGAGCTCTCGCCGCCGATGCCGCCGGTCGCGACGACGATGCTCTCGGCGCGCGCCGCCCAGCCGCCGACGACCTCTCGGCTCGAGGGCTCGCCGCGCACCGCGACGTCCTCGGCGAGGCGCTCGCCCTCGGCGCCCACGACCCGGCCCTCCTCGACCAGCAGCCGCGTCGCGCGATGCCGGAACGAGAGCTGCGCCCGGCCCTCGGCGACGGCCTCCCGCAGCTGCCGCGTGAAGGGCGCGACGAGGCCCGGCCCCGTGCCCCAGACGATGTGGAAGCGCGGCACGCTGTTGCCGTGGCCGCCGGGCGTGCGCGCGCCGCGCTCGGCGTGGCCGACGACGGGGAAGAGCCCGACGCCGAGCTCGCGCAGCCAGGGCCGCAGCTCCTCGTGCGCGAACGCGAGGTACGCCTCCATCCACGCGCGGCCGTGCTCGTCGCCGTCGGCGTCGAAGCCGGCGCTGCGCAGCCAGTCCTCGCGCGCGAGGTCGACGGAGTCGCGGATGCCGAGCCGGCGCTGCTCGGGGGAGTCGACGAGCAGCAGCCCCCCGAACGACCACCAGGCCTGCCCGCCGATCGAGCGGCGGCCCTCCTGCTCGACGATCCACACCGTGCGGCCCCGGTCGAGGGCGCCGCACGCGGCGACGAGGCCGGCGAGGCCCGCGCCGATCACGAGCACGTCGGTGTCGGTGGTCGTGTCGGGCATCGTCGCCTCCTGGGTGGTCGCGCTAGCGGAAGAGCGGGTTCCGGTTGAGCATCGCCGTCGCGGCGCGCTCGAAGTAGTCCATGAGCTCCGCGCGGTGCAGCGGGGCGGGGTCGAGCGCGTCGACCGAGGCCGTCATCGCCGCGAGCCAGCGGTCGCGCGCCTCGAGGTCGATGGGGAACGGCGCGTGGCGCATGCGCAGGCGCGGGTGGCCGCGGGTGTCGCTGTAGGTGGTGGGGCCGCCGAAGAACTGCTCGAGGAAGAGCCGGAGGCGCTCCTCGGCGCCCGCGCGGTCGTCCTGCGGGTACATGGGCCGCAGCACCTCGTCCTCCCAGACGCGGTCGTAGAAGCCGTGCACGAGCGCCGCGAAGAACGGCGTGCCGCCCATCGCCTCGTGCAGCGACTGGCTCACGCCGTGCCCTTCTGCGGGCCCTCGAGGCCCTGCACGACGACCTTCTGCAGCGACGGGAGCGTGACGCCGAGGTCGTCGAGGCCGTCCTTCACGCGGCGGCGCAGCTCGCGCGCCACGTCGTCCTTCGCGCTCGCGCGGGTCTTGACGACGAGGCGGATGACGACGGCCTCGGCCGACACCGACTCGATGCCCCAGGTCTCGGGCTTCTCGATGATGCGGGACTCCCACGCGACGTCCTCGCTCATCGCGGTCGCGACGTCGAGCAGGCGCTGCTCGACCGCGTCGACGTCGACGTCGTAGGGCACGGCCTGGTCGAGCAGCACGCGCGCCCAGCCCTGCGACTTGTTGCCGACCCGCAGGATCTCGCCGTTGCGCACGTACCAGAGCGTGCCCTGCACGTCGCGCACCTGCGTGACGCGGATGCCGACCGACTCGACGACGCCCGTCGCCTCGCCGAGGTCGACGACGTCGCCGATGCCGAGCTGGTCCTCGAAGACCATGAACAGGCCGTTCAGGAAGTCGCGGATGACGCCCTGCGCGCCGATGCCCGCGGCGGCGCCCAGGAAGCCGGCCATCGCGACGAGCGAGCCGCCGTTCACGCCCAGGATGCTCAGGATGAGGATGAGGGCGAGGACCGCGATCACCCAGGCGACGATCGTGTTCAGCACGCTCCCGATCGCGCGGGTGCGCTGCACGATGCGCACCTGCGCGAGCGGGGAGTGGGAGAGCGCCTCGGTGTCGGCGGCGTCGGCCCGGCGCTTGACGCCAGTGACCACCTCGTGGACGACGCGGCCGATGATCGCCTTGACGACGTAGTAGCCGATGATCGCGCCGAGCACGATCAGCACGATCGAGAAGCCCTGGCCCCACTCCGACCACCAGTCGGCGAACGCCGCCCAGGAGATCCCCTCGCCCGCGGCGTCGCCGCCGGTCCGACCCAGCATGTCTCCTCCGATCAGGCGTCGCGCTCCTGGGCCGCGAGCGCGCGCTCGACGCCGGCCAGGTGCTCGATGATGATGCGGCGCAGCGCCGGCACGGGCTCGTGCGAGGCGAGCCAGCCGCGCGTGGCCTCGGCCAGCTCCTCGCTCGCGAGCGGCGCGGGGTAGAGGCCCGTGAGGAGCCCCTCGGCCACGTGGTAGCTGCGCGAGGCCCAGATGCCCTCGATCGCGTCGTGGTAGCGGGCGACGAGGCCCTGCAGCGACGCGGGGTCGTTGACGTGGGCGATGCCGTTGCCCGTGTAGCGCACGATCATGTTCGAGGCGCCGATCTCGTCGGCGACCGACGCGAACGCGGCCTCCTTCGCCTCGGGCGTCGGCACGGTCGCGCGCGCCCTGGCGGCGAACTGGCGGCCCGTGGCGGTGTCGTCGGCCGCGAGCTCCGCGTCGATCTCGACGGTGCCCGCGGCGCCCGTGAGCACGAGGCCGTCGAGCAGCTGCCAGCGCAGGTCGCTGTCGATCGCGAGGCCCTCGAGCGCCTCCGTGCCGTCGAGCAGGCTGCGGAGCGCCGCGGCGTGCGCCTCGGTGCTCGCGAGGCCCGCGAAGGCGCCGACGAACTGGAACTGCGCGTCCGAGCCCGCCTCCGCGTCCTTCGCGAGCTCCCACAGCCGGTCGCCGACCCGCTCGATCGTCGCGGCCCGCTTCGCGGGGTGCACGAGCGTGCGGGCCGTCTGCGCGAGCTGCAGCAGCGAGAGGCGGATGGTGGTCGACTCGGTCTCGGCGCCGATGTGCTCGAGCACGAGGTCGACGTAGTCGGAGGCCGGCGTCTCGGCGTCGCGCGTCGCGTCCCACGCGGCGCCCCACACGAGCGCCCGCGCGAGCGGGTCGGCGATGTCGCCGAGCTGCGCGAGCGCGGCGCGCATCGAGGCCTCGTCGAGGCGGATCTTCGCGTAGGCGAGGTCGTCGTCGTTCACGAGGATGAGCGCGGGGCGCACGTGGCCGACGAGCGAGGGCACCTCGGTGCGCTCGCCGTCGACGTCGAGCTCGACGCGGTGCACGCGGCGCATGGCGCCGTCCTCCTCGTCGTAGAAGCCCACCGCGAGGCGGTGCGGGCGCAGCGTCGGGTGCGACGCGGGCGCCGTCTGCTCGATCGCGAACGACGTGATGATGCCGTCCGCCGTCGTCTCGATGGCGGGGCGCAGCGTGTTGACGCCCGCGGTCTCGAGCCAGAGGCGGCTCCACTCGCCGAGCTCGCGGCCGCTCGCGGCCTCGAGCTCCACGAGCAGGTCGCGCAGCTCGGTGTTGCCCCACGCGTGCTTGCGGAAGTAGTTGCCGACGCCCGTCATGAAGGCCTTGAGGCCCACCCAGGCGACGAGCTGCTTCAGGACCGAGCCGCCCTTCGCGTAGGTGATGCCGTCGAAGTTGACCTGCACGTCCTCGAGGTCGCGGATCTCCGCGACGATCGGGTGGGTCGAGGGCAGCTGGTCCTGCTTGTAGGCCCAGGTCTTCTCCATCGCCTGGAACGTCGTCCACGCGCCCGTCCACTCCGTGGCCTCGGCGGTGGCGATCGTCGACGCCCACTCGGCGAACGACTCGTTGAGCCACAGGTCGTTCCACCAGCGCATGGTGACGAGGTCGCCGAACCACATGTGGGCCAGCTCGTGGAGGATCGTGACCACGCGCCGCTCGCGGATCGCGTCGGTGACCTGCGCGCGGAACACGTAGACCTCGGTGAAGGTCACGGCGCCTGCGTTCTCCATGGCGCCCGCGTTGAACTCGGGCACGAAGAGCTGGTCGTACTTCTCGAACGGGTACGGCACGCCGAACTGCGACTCGAAGTAGGCGAAGCCCTGGCGGGTCTTCTCGAAGATGTAGTCGGCGTCCATGTGCTCGGCGAGCGAGGCGCGGCAGAAGATGCCGAGCGGGATGACGCGGCCGTCGGACGACGTGAGCTCCGAGCGGACGATGTCGTAGGGGCCGGCGACGAGCGCGGTGATGTAGCTCGAGATGCGCGGCGTGGGCGCGAACGACCACGTGGCCACCTCGCCGTCGACGACGGGCTCCGGCGTCGGCTGGTTCGAGACGACCTGCCAGCGGGCGGGAGCGGTGACGGTGAACGCGAACTCGGCCTTGAGGTCGGGCTGCTCGAACACGGCGAAGACGCGGCGGGAGTCGGGCACCTCGAACTGCGAGTAGAGGTACACCTCGCCGTCGACGGGGTCGACGAAGCGGTGGAGGCCCTCGCCGGTGTTGACGTAGAGGGCGTCGGAGACGACGCGCAGCTCGTTCTCGGCCTGCAGGCCCTCGAGCCGGATGCGAACGGAGTCGTCGACCGCGGCCACGTCGAGCTCGACGCCGTTGAGCGTGACCGAGTGGACCTGCTTCGAGATGTGGTCGATGAACGTCGACGCACCCTCGGTCGCGCGGAAGCGGACGGTCGTCGTGGAGCCGAACACCTCGTCGCCCCGGGTGAGGTCGAGCTCGATGTCGTAGGCGTCGACCTGGACGATCGCCGCCCGCTCCTGGGCTTCTGCGCGGGTGAGGTTCTCTCCGGGCACGCTGGACTCCTTGCGTCATGGTGTGATGCGTGGCACCAGCGTAGTCGCGGGGTCGTGGGCGGACTCGCAGGCGCGGATAGCATCGAGGCATGAGTGCCGAGCAGGCTGCCAAGCCGACCGTCCGCATGTGGTTCGACCCGACCTGCCCCTGGGCGTGGATGACCTCCCGGTGGCTCGGCGAGGTCGCCGAGGCCCGCGGGCTCGCCGTCGACTGGCAGGTGATGAGCCTCGCCGTGCTCAACGAGGGGCGCGACCTGCCGGAGGCCTACGCCGCGCGCATGCCGCGCTCGATGCGCCTCACGCGCCTCGTCACCGCGGCGCGCGCGGAGGGCGGCGACGCGGTCGTGAAGCCGCTCTACGACGCGCTCGGCACGCGCATCCACCCGGGGGCGCGGAAGGACGACGACGCGATCGTCGCCGAGGCGCTCGCCGAGGCCGGCCTCCCCGCCTCCCTCGCCGAGGAGACCGAGGCGCACGACGAGGCGCTCCGCGCGAGCCACAGCGCGGCGATCGAGCTCGTCGGCGACGACGTCGGCACGCCCGTCATCGCCGTGGGCGACGTCGCCTTCTTCGGCCCCGTCGTCAGCCCCGCGCCCACCGGCGAGGAGGCGCTGCGCCTCTTCGACGGCATCGTGGCGGCAGCCTCGGTCGACGGGTTCTTCGAGCTGAAGCGCTCGCGCACCCGCGGCCCGCAGTTCGCACCGACCGCCGAGGAGTCCTGATGCGCGTCCACGTCGCCACCGACCACGCCGGCTTCGAGATCTCGAAGCGGCTCGTCGCCCACCTCGAGGCCGCCGGCCACGAGGCGGTCGACCACGGCCCCGCCGCCTACGACGCCGAGGACGACTACCCCTCGTTCTGCATCGCCGCCGCGCGCGCCGTGGTGCGCGACCGGCGCGCGGGCGTCGAGGCGCTCGGCGTCGTCTTCGGCGGCTCGGGCAACGGCGAGCAGATGGCGGCCAACAAGGTGGAGGGCGTGCGCGCGGCGCTCGCCTGGAGCCTCGCGACCGCCGAGCTCGCCCGCGAGCACAACGACGCGAACGTCGTCGCGGTCGGCGCGCGCCAGCACTCGGAGGTCGAGATGCTCGCGATCATCGACCGCTTCCTCGCGACGCCGTTCTCGGGCGCCGAGCGGCACGCGCGGCGCATCGCGCAGCTGGGGGAGTACGAGACGACGGGCGCGATCGCCGGCCACGAGATCGACTGATGCCGGAGGGCCACTCCGTCCACCGCATCGCCCGGCAGTTCGGGGCGAACTTCGTCGGCCGCGCCGCGGCGGTCTCGAGCCCGCAGGGGCGCTTCCAGGTGGGGGCGGCCGAGCTCGACGGACGCACGATGACGTCCAGCCGCGCGATCGGCAAGCACCTGCTGCTCGGCTTCGACGACGAGGGCGGCGCGAGCGACGCGGCCTTCCTGCACGTGCACCTGGGGATCTACGGCGCCTGGGACTTCGCGGGCGCGATCTCGGTCGATCCGACGATCGCCGCCGCGGACGGCCGAATGGGGCAGACGGGGATGCGCGGTGCCGCCGGCGCCGACGGCGAGCACGAGGACTCGATCGCATCGATCGGCGCGCCGCGGCTCGCGAGGCTCCGCGCGGGGGAGCGGGAGCGCGCCGACGAGCTGGCGGCGTTCCCGCCGGAGCCGGTCGGGCAGGTGCGCGTGCGCATCCTCACGCCCGTCTCGGTCGCCGACCTCCGCGGGCCGACGGTGTGCGAGGTGCTCGACGACGACCAGGTGCGCGCGCTCGCGGAGCGCCTGGGGCCCGATCCGCAGGCGCTCACCGAGTCGCGCCGCTCGGCGGAGGATCGCTTCGTGGCACGCGCTTCGCGCTCAGGCCAGGCCATCGGGCAGCTGCTCATGGACCAGTCGGTCGTCGCCGGCATCGGCAACGTCTACCGCGCCGAGCTGCTGTTCCGGGCCCGCATGGCGCCGCACCGGCCCGGCAGCGCGGTGCCGGAGGACGAGCTGCGGGCGCTGTGGCGCGACTGGACGAAGCTCCTGCGGATCGGCGTCGAGACCGGGCAGATGCTCACGATCGACGGGCTCCGCGGCGAGCGGCGGGCGGCGGCGCTCGCGAACCGCGCCGACCGGCACTGGGTCTACAAGCGCGAGGGGATGCCCTGCCGGCGCTGCGGCACGCCGATCGCGCTCGAGGTCATGCAGGGGCGGAAGCTCTACTGGTGTCCCGGCTGCCAGGTGTAGCGGGCGCCGCGCGGCCTCAGCCGAAGCGGTAGGTCGTCGCGAAGTCGTCGCCCGTGATCACCCACGTGCCCGTGGGGTCGTCGGCGCGCACCGAGACGATCACCTGCACCCGCTCGCGGTCGCCGGGCGCGAACTCCCAGATGCAGCCGAGGTCGTTGGGCGATGCCGCGGTCGAGGCGGAGTTCTGGTCTGCCACGGGGCCGCCGTCGGGCTGGTAGCCGAAGGTGAGGTCGTGCATCGGGTGCGTGGTGATGACGCCGACGTTCGCGATCTCGAGCTCGAGCACCACGAAGCGGCTGCCGCTGCGCGGCGTGGCAGCGGGGCCGGTGCCGCCGCACCCCTCGGTGGCGATGCTGTCGGCGGGGTCGATCGAGCCGAGCGGCGTGATCTCCCACGTGGAGCCGCGCTGGGAGTGGATCGTCACCGTCTGGCCGTAGCCGAAGTCGCCGGGCGCCGTGGTGGGCACGGGCGGGTCGGTCGGGCCGTTCGTGACCGGTGGCGGTGCGATGTCGGTCATGGTGGGGAGCGGGCCCTGCGACTGCGGGATGTCGGGATCCGCGGGCACCGACGGCGGCATCGCCACGCAGGCGACGAGCCCGAGCGAGGCGGCGACGACGAGCGCCGCGCCCAACCGGGACGAGCCGCGGCGGCGCGGGCGCGTGGAGAGGTGGCCCGGCACGCGGCCACGGTATCGCTCGCGGCTGGCGCTCCGCTGGTGGACCGGCGCCGCGGATGCGGTAGATTCGACCAGTCCCGCGAGGGGCGCGCGGGCGTAGCTCAATGGTAGAGCCTCAGTCTTCCAAACTGATTACGCGGGTTCGATTCCCGTCGCCCGCTCCACCGCACCGCACCGCACCGCATCCCGCTACGCTCACGATGTGCAGCGCAGCATCCCCGCAGACCTGATCCTCGGCGGCGCGACCGCCGCCTACCAGATCGAGGGCGCCGCCCATGAGGGCGGCAGGACCCCGAGCATCTGGGACGCGTTCTCGCGCGTGCCCGGCGCCGTCATCGATGGCCACACGGGCGACGTCGCGTGCGACCACTACCACCGCATGCCCCAGGACGTCGCGCTCATGCGCGAGCTGGGCTTGCAGGCGTACCGCTTCTCGACCAGCTGGTCGCGCGTGTGCCCCGACGGCGGCCCCGTGAACCCGACGGGCATCGACTTCTACTCGCGCCTCGTCGATGAGCTGCTCGAGGCGGGCATCATGCCCTGGCTCACGCTGCACCACTGGGACATGCCGCAGACGCTCGAGGAGGCGGGCGGCTGGCCCGCGCGCGACACCGCCCACCGCTTCGTCGACTACGCGCTCGCGGTGCACGACGCCCTCGGTGACCGCGTGCGCGCGTGGACGACCATGAACGAGCCGTGGTGCTCGTCGTTCCTCTCGTACACCGCTGGCGCGCACGCGCCGGGCCGGCAGAGCGTCGCCGACGGCCTCGCCGCGGGGCACCACCTGCTCCTCGCGCACGGCATGGCCGTGCGGGCGCTGCGGGACGCGGGCGCCGAGCAGCTGGGCATCACGCTCAACCTCACGGTCGCCGATCCGGTGGACCCCACGTCGGCCGCCGACGTCGATGCCGCGCGCCGCATCGACGAGCAGTTCAACCGCTTCTTCCTCGACCCGATCTTCCGCGGGCACTACCGCGACTCGCTCCTCGCCGACGTCGGGCACCTCGGCCTCGACGCGGTCGTGCAGGACGGCGACCTCGCGACGATCGCCGCGCCGATCGACGTGCTGGGCGTGAACTACTACCACGGCGATGCGGTCTCGGCCGTGCCGCCGGCGCACGCGCCGCTGCAGGACGCGCCGACCGAGCGCCCCGTCGGCAGCCCCTACCCGGCGGCCGAGGGCGTGCACGTGCACCCGCGCGGCCTCCCGACGACGTCGATGGGCTGGGAGGTGCAGCCCGAGGGCCTCACGCGGCTGCTGCGGCAGGTGCACGAGGAGTACGCCGAGCCCGCGGGCACGGCCCTCTGGGTGACCGAGAACGGCGCCGCCTACGACGACGCGGTCGCGGACGACGGCGCGGTGCACGACCGGGATCGCACCGCGTTCCTGCGCGCGCACGTGGGCGCCGTCATCGACGCGATCGAGCAGGGCGTGCCCGTCGAGGGCTACTTCTACTGGTCGCTCATGGACAACTACGAGTGGGCGTGGGGCTACCACAAGCGCTTCGGCATCGTGCGGGTCGACTACGAGACGCAGGAGCGCACGGTGAAGGACTCGGGCCTCGAGCTCGCGCGCATGATCCGCGAGCGGACGCTCTAGGGGCGCTCCTCGTCGGGGTCGGCGAGCTCTCGCGCCGCCTCGGCGAGCGCGAGCAGGTCGCGCACCTGCGAGCGCAGCAGCGGCACGGCCGTGATCCGGAGCGCCCGGTCGAGCATCGGCACCGCCTGGTCGACGAGCGCGCGCGAGCGTCGCTGGTCGGTGCTGCGGTCGCTCGCCCACGCGAGCATCCCCGCCATGACGAGCGTCCAGAGGAGCTCGGGGAGCGCCGCGCGCAGCTGCCGGTCGGCGACGAGGTCGGAGTCCTCGACGACGCGGGTGAGCAGGGCGGTCATGCGCTCGCGCGCCGGCGCCGAGGCGGGCCCGAAGGGGCTCGTGGGGGCGTCGATCGAGATCGCCTGCCCGAGCGTCTCGGTGGCGACGCGGTGGTAGGGCCCGATCTCGTCGAGCATCGCGCCCAGCACCACGCGCATCCGCGCGGCGAAGGGCCGTACGCCCTCGAGCAAGGGCGTGGCGCGCTCGTCGATGCGGGCGACGGCCTCGTCGTAGAGCGCGACGAGCAGGTGCTCCTTCGACGGCATCGAGGTGTAGATCGTGCCGGGTGCGACGCCCGCGCGCTCGGCGATGCCGCGCATCGTGGTGTCGCGCCAGCCGTCGGTGCGGAGCGCCTCGAAGGCGACCTCCCGGATGCGGGCGGCCGTGCGCTCGCGCTTCGTGCCGGTCATGCGGTGGCATCCTCGGGCTCGGGCGGGCGGATGCCCCTGGTGCGGATGGCGCGGCGGCGCGAGACGCCGCGCGCGACGACGGCGGTGATCGCGCCGCAGCCCGCCGGGAGGGCGTACGTGCCGGGGTCGTGCATCGTCCACGTCGTGGCGGAGAGCGCCAGGGCGCCGCCGAGCGCGCCCAGGGCGGCGAACGCGAGCAGGTGCAACCACTCCCAGCGCACGACTCGCAGGAGCGTGGCGGCGCCGATCGCCACCGGCACGCCGTAGAGGCTGAGCGCCACGAGGCCCGTCATCATCGCGACCGCGCCGATCGCTGCGCCGGCAGCGCCGCCGAGCACGCCGAGGACGATCGAGAGCACCGCGAGCGTCACCGCGCCCACGACCCAGCCGCACGCGATGTCGCCGCCCCTCCACTCGTGGCGGCGCGGGTCGCGCCACGGCGTCGCTGCGGGTCCCGAGACGTCCGCGGTTGAGGTGCTCACCATGGCACGAGCATAACTGAACGCGTTCATAACGGCGACGCGTGCGTCGGGCACGAGCCGTCAGTAGCGGCTGGAGAGCCCGCCGTCGGCGTGGAGCAGCTGCCCCGAGACCCAGCGACCGGCGGGGGAGACCAGGAACGCCACGACGCCCGCCGCGTCGGCAGGCGTGCCCAGCCTGCCGAGGGGCACATGCTCGGGCAGCGACGAGCGCAGCTCGTCGTCCATCCAGCCGGTGTCGATGGGTCCGGGGTTCACGACGTTGGCCGAGATGCCGCGCGGGCCGAGTTCGCGCGCCGCCGAGATGACGATGCGGTCGAGCGCGCCCTTCGACGCGCCGTACGGCAGGTTGCCGGTCGTGTGGTCGCTCGTGAGCGCCACGACGGCCCCGCCGCCCTCCGGCGTCTGCCGCGCGAAGGCGGCGATGAGCAGGAGGCTTGCCCGTGCGTTCACGGCGACGTGGCGGTCGAAGGCCTCCGACGTGGTGTCGAGGATGCCCGACTCGACGCCGTGCGCGTGGCTCAGCACGAGCGCGTCGAGCGGCCCGTGGGCGTCGCGCGCGGCGGCGACCAGCGCGTCCGGCGCTGCGGGGTCGGCGAGGTCGGCGGGCAGATCGGTGGTGCCGACGCCTGGCGCATCGGAGGTCACGACCGTCCAGCCCTCGGCGCGGAGGCGTTCGGCGATGCCGACGGCGAGGCTGTTCGGGCGCGCGGCACCGGTGATGAGAGCGAGGGGCATGCTCGCACGATAGCGAGCGGCGCCCGGACGGCGGCGCCAGGACGACGGCGTCAGAACGGCGGCGGGGGAGCGCCGGGCGGCGGCGGTGAGCCGTGCCACGGTGCGGGCTCAGCGGCGGGCGGCCGTGCACCCGCGGCGCGGAGCCGCTCGCGCTCGGCGAAGCGCGGACCGATCGCGGCCGGCTGGTCGACGTCGGTGCGCCCGGCAGGCGAGGTCCACTCGAGCACTCCGGGCGAGGGCTGCCGCAGCCGCCAGCGGGTGGCGTGCTTGAGCGTGTGGTGGCGTCGGCAGAGGTGCGCGAGGTTGACGGCTGCGCGTTAATCATGACCCCATGAGACGAGCCCATGCCGCTGCGATCTGCGCCCGCATCTCGAGCGACCAGACCGGGCAAGGGCTCGGCGTGCAGCGGCAGCTCGAGGACTGTCACAAGCTCGCCGAGAGCAAAGGGTGGCAGGTGGCGGAGGTCTACGTCGACAACGACATCTCGGCCTACCGGAGCAAGCATCGCCCGCAGTACGCGAGAATGCTGGAAGACATCGAAGCGGGCCGGATCGATGCGGTGATCGCGTACCACCAGGATCGGCTGACGCGCAGGCCGATGGAGTGGGAGCAGTTCGTGGAGCTGTGCGACCGCTCCGGCGTCGATCAGCTCGCGACCGTCACGTCCGACATCGACTTCGGCAACGACAACGGCATGTTGATCGCGCGGATCACGGCAGCAGTCGCGGCGAACGAGTCGGCACGGAAGTCGGAGCGGGTGAAGCGCAAGATGCAGCAGAACGTCGAAGCGGGCCTGCCGCACGGCGGATCAACGCGCCCGTTCGGCTTCGAGCCCGACCGCGTGACCGTGCGCGAGTCGGAGGCGCAGGTGATCCGCGAGCTCGCGGCCCGCTACCTCGCGGGCGAGTCGATGCGGTCGCTCGCGAACTGGATGAACGATCAGCAGATCCCCACGACCGGCAAGGCCGAGGTGTGGCGCACCGCGACGCTTCGAACGATCCTCACGCGCGGTCGCATCGCCGGCCTCCGTGACCACAAGGGCAAGCCGGCCGGCACGGCGGTGTGGCCGGCGATCATCACGCTCAGCCAGCACGAGCAGATCCTGGCGCTGCAGCGGTCGAAGCAGCGGCAAGGCAGACGTGCGCCGCGTCGCTATCTGCTCAGTGGTCTGCTCACGTGCGGCAGGTGCGGCAGCCGCCTCTACAGTGCCGCGCGCCAGGACACGCGACGCTACGTGTGCTCCAAGGGCCCCGACCACGGCGGCTGCGGGCGCATGACCATCGTGGCCGCGCCGGTCGAGCAGTGGATCGCAGCCGCGGTGCTGATGCGGCTCGACACCGAAGTGATGCGCGATGTGCTCGCGGGCCGGGCCGCGAAGGACGAGCGCCACGCGCAGCTTGTCGGCGAGATCGAGAGCGCGCAGACCGCGATGCGCGAGTTTGCTGAGATGTTCGGGGCAGGTGAGATCACTCGCCCTGAATTGCTCGCTGGGCGCAAGCCCGCCGAGGCGCGGATCATCGCGGCGCAGCGGCAGCTCGACCAGATCAGCGGCGCGCACGCGTTGCACGGTCTGGTCGGCAATGGCGGAGCGCTCAGGGAGCAGTGGGGGAGCCTCAACCTCGACCGACAGCATGCGATCGTCCGCGCCGTCATGGAGAGCGCGACGATTCAGCCAGGCAAGGCAGGGGCGCAGAAGCTCGATCCCGCCCGGATCGTGCCGATCTGGGTGTCCTAGGCGCTCCGGGCAGGCGGCGCCGCACCTGCGGTGCCGCGCGCCGCCTCCCCGGACGCGCCGAGGAGCACGCCCAACTTGGCCACGAGCACCGCATCGGTGATCTGCACGGGCACGCCCTGCGCTTCGCATGAGGCAACGAGCCATTGGCGCACCGCCTCCAGATCCGGCTCGCCCATCACCGGCCCCACTGCGCTCAGATCGCCGGAGCGCCCTGCCACCCGGGACTCTCCAACAACGACCACTGCGTCGCTGGAGCGCCACCCATCAGCTCCGACGCCTCCGACAGCACCGAGTGCGCAGAGACGGCCGACAGGCGGATCGTTTCCGGCTGGAAGCCCTGTGCGACGTCATACCGGTGCAAGCCCAGTTCCCGCGCCTGCGCGTCATCGAAAGTCTTCGCGACGTACTTCGAGAGATAGCCCGCAGCTGTGCGGGCCTCCGTCAGCGCAGTCGATCCGACCGGCAGGTCGCCGATCAGCTTGATGTGGACGAAGCCATGACCCCATGCATCTGCGATGACGCTGCGCTTGATGTACCGGCCCACTGCGAAGTGCGCGTGCAGGCCGTGGCCGCTCTTGTGCCACTCAGGCACCCACGCATACGGCAAGGGCTTGCCGTCGAGACCGGCGCGCAGCGCTCGGAAGAAGTCGCCAAGGTGCTCGCGCAGCAGCGCAGGATCGTGATTGCCAGCACCCCGATAGGTGAGCGTCCCGAGTCGATTCAGTCGATTCGCGGCGCAGTAGCGGCGCAGCTTCGAGCGCGCGCGACGACCGGCCTCGGCGGCGGCACGCTCAGGATCGCGGGCCTCGCCCCGTGCGACGTACTCAGGCACGGTGCGGACGCTGCGCCGAAATGAGCCGCCACCTTCACCCGCTTCAGGGCAGAGCGTGAACGACCAGCCAGCGTCGGGGCGCGCGAGAGCAACAAGGGAAGAAGAGCAGTGCGACAAGAGAGGGAACCGTCCGGAGGCGTCGACAAAACAGACGGCCGCATGAACGGTTCGTTTCGCGCAAAGGGCCCAGGCCGGTTGAGTTGCGCAGCCCCCTCAGACCGGGGCTCCTCTACAGTTCCATCCGACGCGTAGCGGGGTCTGAGAGTCGCCCTACGCGCGTCGACGTATGCTCATCAAACCCCAGGCGGCACACGCATCGCAAGGTCTGCCGCAGGCTCGCCGGTCGGCGAGCCCTTGCCATCGCTCGCCGACCGGCTCCCGAGTTACGTTGCAGATTCAAGTGAAGCGCGGCGCTGCGCGCCGCTAAACAAGCAGGCCGATTGCTTTCGCGTAGTTCCGGAGCTTCAGAAGGACGTAGTTGGCGATCGCTGCCTGTCCTGTCTCGGTGCGCCACATCACCTCGAGTCGGATCCGCTCATCGCCACGAACGAGCAGTATGTCGCTCGTATACGTGTAGTCAGTGCCGATGACTACCTCGAGCTCGTAACTGTCAGCCAGCCCCGCAGCCACAACGGCCTCGGCCAACGCGCGATTGAGCAAGCCGTCCTGCTTCTGAGCGATAGTCGCCAGTCCGCGGTACGCGTTCAGCGTGCTTCCGCCCGGACGACCGCCGCGACGCCTCGGCCCCAAGGACTTCCCACTGAGAATGAGGCCGAGCTGACTCGTCTGGATTCGCGAGATCGCCGACTTGTCGCGGTTAGTGGACAACCCGGCTGCAACCATCGCCTGCCTGAGTGGCTCGTCCGCGAACGCGCGTGCAATAGCCAGCACGGCGAGAATCTCGACGTGCAGGATCTTCGCGTCAAGCACCGTCCCGAGGATGCCGATCGTGTCGGGCTGCTCCCTCAACTCGCTGACTACGTTGGCGTTCGTCGCAGTCAGCAGTCGATCGACGTCGGCATAGGCCAAACCGCCACGTGTGAGTGCCGCAACATCGCCCTCCGGATCGTTGGACGCGATGACAATCGTCCACACCCGGGGCTGCTCGTTCGTCAGCAACTCGCGCACGTGAGCGCCGTTCTGGATCAATTTCGCGCGAAGCAGGGTCAGGTAGTCCCCGACCGTAAGCGCCTCGTCGACCAGCGCGGCGGCAGCCTCGTCCGAGACCCCCAGCGCGGTTAGCGACGCGCCCTCGTTCAGCGCGGCGACCGTCTTCTCGGCGATTTGAACGTAGTCAGTTTTCGGTGGGCCGGAGAAGTGGATAATCGGTTTTGGCGACAGCAGAGCGAGACCGCCGAGCCGATCGCCGAGTGCCACGAGCGCTGCCGCCAGCTCATCCGTGTTCGTCGGCCAGACGACCAGGGTGTTGGCACCCTTGGGCGACCTCACGAATTGGTTGATCGCGTGCATTGACGACTCCAGAGCGGCCTCGCTCACGTCAAGCAGCGCCTCCCTTCCCTCGATGACTACGACGCGCGCAGCGTCGACCTTGGGAAGCGCTCCGAGAGCAACTGCGATGTCCGCGTCGAAAGGCACCCGCTCGGTGGAGACGGGGGACTTGAAGAGACCGATCGTGTCGAGGAATGTGGACTTGCCAGATCCGGCGGCGCCTCGCAGCACCCAGAACCCCCCGCGGCCTGCGCCCCTCATGTCGGCGAAGCGCGCTGCAAACTCGTCCAGCATCGGAACGACCGGGTTGATCACCGTCCGCAGTTGACCCGTGCCGACTTCGCGAAGCTGCTCGAAACGGTCAGGAACGTAGAGTTCTTGGCGGCTCGCGACCTGTGACATAGGGCGAGTATTACAGATCGCTTCGGGGGTCGGTTTACGAACTGGCGAGGTTCGAGATCGCCGTCGTGCCGCCGTCGGCCCAAGCGACGGTGTGGTCGAGGTCGGTGCGGTGCGCGCTCGCGCCGCAGCCGGGGAACCGGCAGGTCTGGTCGCGATGCCGCAGCAACCGCCGCGTCGACGCGGTGGGCTGGTAGCTGTCGGTGGCGACGACGGTGCCGCGCACGGGATCGGTGCAGAGCCGCGACCAGCTCGGCGCCTCGGCGGCGAGGCGCCGCGCGGTCGCGGCGTCGACGGGCGTGCCGGCGAGGAGCCGCGCCTCGCCGCCGAGGGCTCGTCGTCGATGCCGGCGAGCGTCGTCGCGGGGATGACGACGGCGACCTCGGCCCGGATGCCGTCGGTCGCGACACCCGTGGCGTCGCCCGTGAGCAGCAGGTCGCAGAGGGCGTCGGCCGGGCGCTGGTCGATGGTCCGCGGATCCTCGGCGCTCGCGGTGCGCGCGATGCGGGTGAGGCGATCGACGACGCCGTGCGCCAGCAGCGTCGGCACCGTCGCCCGGAGGATCGACATGCCGTCGTCGAGATCGGTGACCGAGACGCCGCGGCGCGCACGGGCAGCGCGGTGGCGCTCCTCGAGCGGCCGCTCGAGGAGCAGGGCGAGCTCGCGGCGCGCGATCGCGCGGAGGCGGCCCGGCGTCGTCCGCTCGGCGGGCGGCAGCAGCGCCGCCTCGAAGGCGTCGCGGGCCTCCTGCGCCTGCAGCGGCAGCCCGATCTCGGCCATGACGCGCAGGTGGCCGCGATGGATGCGGGCCTCGCCGAGGGCGCGGAGCGTCGCGGGCCAGGCGGCGGTCTCGACCATCGCGTCGCCGACCTCCGCCTCGACCGTGCGGTCGGCGCGGCGCTCGCGGGCGGCGAGCAGGTGCGCGCGCATCGCCTGCAGCGAGGCGATCGCCTCGCCGATGCGGACGACGGCCTCGAGCGCGTGCTCGGCGACGGCCGCGGTGGAGGCGCTGGCGGGCTCGGCGGGGGATGCCCCGGGTGCCGCGATCGCCGTCGTCCTGCGGGCAGTCGAGCATCGGCCGCTGACATCTGGGCGGGTCCCGTGACGCGTGCCGGCTGCGCCGGCGCGCTCCTCGACCGGCGGGTGACGACGCGTCGTGACTCCCGCGGCCGCCGACGCCGCCCCACGACAAGACGGAGGGCCGACCCCCTGACAGGTCGGCCCTCCGCGGTTCGTGTGCTGCTGGATCAGCCCTGGAGCGACGGCGGCATGAGCACCGTGTCGATCAGGTAGACCGTGGCGTTCGCGGTCTGGACGCCGCCGCAGATGACGGTCGCGTCGTTGACCATGAGCGAGTCGCCCTCGCCCGTGACCTCGAGGTCCTCGCCCTGCACGGTGGTGTGCATGCCGGCGATCGCGTCGGGCGCGATCTGGCCGGGGACGACGTGGTACGTCAGCACGGTCGAGAGCGTCTCGGCGCCCTCAGGCGTCTGGAGCGTCTCCACCGTCTCGGCGGGCAGCGCGGCGAAGGCGTCGTCGACCGGCGCGAAGACCGTGAACTCCGAGCCGTTCAGCGTGTCGACGAGGTCGACCTCGGGGTTCAGCTGGCCCGACACCGCGGCGACGAGCTGCGTGAGGAGCGGGTTGTTCGAGGCGGCGACCGCCACCGGGTCCTGCGACATGCCGACGATCGAGCCGGCGCCGTCGGGCACCTCCTCGTCGTACATCGAGCAGCCGGCGCCGACGAGGTTGTCGTAGGCCGGGTCCATGGCCGCCTCGGTCTCGGGCGCCGTGGTCTCCATCGACTCGCCCGAGGGCTCCATGGTCTCCTCCGTCGAGCCGCCCATCGAGCAGCCCGCGAGGATGAGCGTCGCCGCTCCTGCGAGCACGAGGCCGGCCATCGCCGGGTTCTTCTTGGTGAGCATCGCTGCTCTCCTTCCCTGGTTCGGATCCGGCCTGTGCGAGCCGGTGTCATCGAGGCTTCGGAGCCCCTCAGGGGTCGGATGGGTGCGATCTTCGAAACTCAGCGCATTCCCAGGAAACCGGAGCGCCGCGTCCGAGTCCGATCGAGTCCGAGCTGCGGGTGTCGGGCGCGCACCACCCATCCGCCCCGCGTTCCGCGCCGAACCCCCGGCAACATCAAGGAGGCAGCATGCTCGCGCTCATCGGATTGCTCGGCGGCTTCATCACCGGCATCTCGCCGTGCATCATCCCCGTGCTCCCCGTCATCCTCTTCTCCGGCGGCATGCAGTCCGCGCGGGCACCGAAGGCGACCGACGCGGCGGAGACGGCGGACCAGGCAGGATCGGGCGCGGGCGGCGTCGCCGTCGCGACCAGGGCCGAGCGGAAGGCCGCGAAGCCGGTCTCGCGCTGGCGCCCCTACTTCGTCATCTCGGGCATCGTGGTCAGCTTCACGCTCATGACCCTCGCGGGCAGCCTCGTGCTCAGCCTCCTCGGCCTCCCGCAGGACGTGCTGCGCTGGGCCGGCATCATCGTGCTGACCCTCATCGGCATCGGGCTCATGGTGCCGCAGGTGCAGCACCTGCTCGAGAAGCCCTTCCAGCGCTTCCCGCAGATGCAGACCTCGAAGCTGCAGGGCTTCCCGCTCGGCCTCGCGCTCGGCGCCGTCTACGTGCCGTGCGCCGGCCCGGTGCTCGCCGCGATCACCGTCGCGGGCGCCACCGGCCAGATCGGCGTCGACACCGTCGTGCTCACCGTCTCGTTCGCGATCGGCGCCGCACTGCCGCTGCTCTTCTTCGCGCTCGCCGGCCGCGGCCTCGCCGAGCGCATCGCCGCGTTCCGCAAGCGCCAGGGCGTCATCCGCATCGTCTCCGGCGCGCTCATGATCCTGCTCGCGCTCGGCCTCGTCTTCGACCTCCCCGCCCGCCTGCAGCGCCTCGTGCCCGACTACACCTCGGCCATCCAGAACGCGATCGCCGACAACGAGGACGTGCAGTCGGCCATCCAGATCGGCGGGCTCGAGAACGACGAGAACCGCGACCTCGACCTCTGCGACCCCGGTGCCACGGAGCTGCAGGAGTGCGGCACGGCGCCCTCGATCCGCGGCATCGAGTCGTGGTTCAACACCGAGGGCGACCAGCCCATCGACCTCGCGGACCTCCGCGGCCAGGTCGTGCTCGTCGACTTCTGGGCCTACTCGTGCATCAACTGCCAGCGCTCCGCGCCCCACATCAACGCCTGGTACGACGCGTACCAGGACGCGGGGCTCGAGGTGATCGGCGTGCACAGCCCCGAGTACGCCTTCGAGAAGGAGCGCCAGAACGTCATCGACGGCGCCGAGGCGCTGGGCATCGAGTACCCGGTGGCGATCGACAACAACCTCTCCACCTGGACGAACTACCGCAACGCCTACTGGCCGGCCCGCTACCTCATCGACGCCGACGGCACCGTGCGCAACGTGCACTTCGGCGAGGGGCAGTACCAGGAGGGCGAGCGCATGCTGCGCGAGCTGCTGCAGCAGGCGAACCCCGACGTGCAGCTGCCGCCCGTGACCGAGACCTCCGACGACACGCCCTCGAACGCCGACATCACGCCCGAGTCGTACCTCGGCACGACGAAGGTGCAGAACTTCGGCGGCGAGGAGCGGTACTCGACGCAGACCGAGCAGTTCTCGTTCCCGGCTGAGCTCGCGCGCGACACCTTCGCGCTCGACGGCGCCTGGCAGCTCGAGACGCAGTTCGTGACGCCCCGCGAGGGCGAGGCGCGCATCCGCCTCGAGTACAGCGGCCAGGAGGTGCGCATGGTGCTCGCCGGCGAGGGCACGGTGGTGGCGGAGGTCGATGGCGAGCGCGTCGAGCTCGACGTCTCCGGCACGCCGCGCAGCTACCAGCTGCTGCTCGCCGACGGCAACCAGGAGGGCACCATCGAGGTGACCGTGCCGCAGGGCGTGGAGGCGTACTCGTTCACCTTCGGGTGATCGGCGACCAGCCGCAGACACGAGTGGAGGGCCGTGCCCCTGACAGCACGGCCCTCCACTCGTGCTTCGATGCGGTCAGCGCGCTGGATCGGTCGGCTCGGCCCGGGCGTGTCGGGGCCGCGGCCGCGGCACGCCGCGTCCCATCCGATGGGGGCGCCGCGCCGAACCCTCGATGCGCAGGTGCGTCAGGGACACCGGGCGCACCTGGGGGATCCAGGGATGCGGGGCTCGCGCACCTGGTCGCGGCCCCGCATCCCGTCGTCCGCGGACGGGGAGGCGGTGGGCGGCCGGATCCCGACCAGTCGGCGCGACGCTAGGCTGGGCCCTCGGGCGGAGCGATCCTCCCGGGGCGTAGCTCAGCTTGGCTAGAGCGCCCGCTTTGGGAGCGGGAGGTCGCAGGTTCGAATCCTGTCGCCCCGACGCCCTGCCTGCGTCACGCGCCACCGCGGTGTCGCCGCGCGCGACGCGGTGCGTCGCGGGTTCGAATCCTGTCGCCCCGACGTCCGTCGGCCGGCGCACAGCGACGCCCGGACCCGCGCTGGCGTCCGGGCGTCGAGCATCCGGCTCAGGCGATGCGGAACGGCACCGGCAGCAGCGCCTCCTCGCGCGACGACGGGCCGAGCAGCAGCTCGAACTCGCCCGGCTCGACCACGCGGCGCCCCGCGGCGTCGACGATCGAGCACGCCGAGGCGGGCACCGCGAGCTCGACCACGACCTCCTCGCCGGGCTGCACGACGACGCGGCGGAACGCCTGCAGCTCGCGGTCGGCCCAGCTCACCGAGGTGACGCGATCGCGCACGTAGGCCTGCACGACCTCGTGGGCCGGCCGCTCGCCCGTGTTGCGCAGGCGCACGCGGGCGCGCACCTCGCCGTCGACGGGCACGATGCCCGTGAGGATCTCGGCGTCGCGGTACTCGACCGTCGTGTACGACAGGCCCTCGCCGAAGGCGAACGCGGGGCTCTGCGTGAGGTCGGCGTAGCGGTCGCCGTGCTGGCCGCGGATCTGGTTGTAGTACGTCGGCTGCTGGCCGACGTGGCGCGCGAACGAGATCGGCAGCCGGCCCGCGGGCTCGATGCGGCCCAGCAGCAGCTCGGCGATCGCGCGGCCGCCTTGCATGCCGGGGCTCGCGGCCCAGACGAGCGAGGCGCCCTCGACGGCCTCCGGCAGCACGAGCGGCTTCGAGGCCAGGAGCACGACGACCATGGGCGTGCCGGTGGCGGCGAGCGCCTCGAGCATCGCCCGCTGCCCGCCGAGCAGCTCGAGCGTGGCCGTCGACCGGCCCTCGCCGACGAGCTCGATCCGGTCGCCGACGACGGCGACGACGAGGTCGGCGCGCTCCGCGGCGGCGACGGCTGCGGCGATCTGCGCCTCGTCGGGCTCCTTCGGCAGCACGATCTGCGGCCGCGGCTGGCCGTCCGGCAGGACCGGGCCGCGCGGGTCCTCGACGAGGTCGAGGATCTCGGCGCCGAGGGCGTGCTCCACGTCCCAGCCGGCGGGCACGAGCTCGCGGAGCCCGTCGAGCACCGTCGTGATCCGCTCGCGCGGGTGGCCGTCGGGCATCCAGTCGACCTGCCCGGAGGAGCCGGCCCAGTCGCCCAGCTGCGTCTGCGCGTCGTCCGCGAGCGGGCCGACGACCGCGATCCGCTTCGCCGCGCCCGCCTCGGCGAGCGGCAGGCTGCCGTCGTTGCGCAGCAGCACGAGCGAGCGCCGCGCGACCTCGAGGTTCAGGGCCTCGTGGGCGGGCGCGCCGATGACGGCGGCGATGCGCTCGTCGTCCGGCAGGCGCGGGTCCTCGAAGAGGCCGAAGCGCAGCTTGAGGCTGAGGATGCGGGCCACGGCGCGGTCGACGTCGGCCTCGTCGAGCATGCCGCGCTCGATCGCCTCGTGCGCGCCCTCGAAGAAGCCGGGCGTCGTCATGATGACGTCGTTGCCGGCCTTGACGGCCGCGGCGGCCGCGTGCGCGTGGTCGGGCTGCACCTGCTGCTCCCAGACCATGCGGCCCACGTTGTCCCAGTCGGTCACGAGGGTGCCGGTGTAGCCCCACTCGCCGCGCAGCACCTCGCTGAGCAGCCAGTCGTTCACCGTGATCGGCACGCCGTCGGTCGTCTGGTAGCCGAGCATGAAGGTGCGGCAGCCCTCGCGCGCGACGCGCTCGAAGGGCGGCAGGAACCAGGAGCGCAGCTTCCGTCGCGAGATGTCGGCCTCGCTCGCGTCGCGGCCGCCCTGGGTCTCGGAGTAGCCGGCGAAGTGCTTCGCGGTCGCGAGGATCGCGTCGCGGTCGTGCAGGCCGTCGCCCTGGTAGCCGCGCACCATCGCCGAGGCGAGCTCGCCGATGAGGTGCGGGTCCTCGCCGAAGGTCTCGCCGACGCGGCCCCAGCGCAGGTCGCGGGCGATGCACAGCACGGGCGAGAAGGTCCAGTGGATGCCGGTGGCCGCGACCTCGGCGGCCGTCGCGCGCGCGACGCGCTCGAGGAGCGGCGCGTCCCACGTCGCCGCCATGCCGAGCTGCGTCGGGAAGATGGTCGCGCCCTCCCAGAAGGAGTGGCCGTGGATGCAGTCCTCCGCCACGAGCAGCGGGATGCCCAGGCGCGTCGAGGCGGTCAGCTCGGCCGCCCGGCGCACCTTCGCGGGCGAGGCGTGCAGGATCGAGCCCGCGTGCTTCGCGAGCACGATGTCGTCGAGGTCCTCGCGCGCGTCGAGCTGCAGCATCTGCCCGATCTTCTCGTCGAGCGTCATGCGGCCGAGCAGGTCGGCGACGCGCTCCTCGACGGGGCGGCTCGCGTCGAGGTAGGGCGCGGTGGTGAGGTCGATCGTCGTCATGCGGAGCGGTCCTGTCGGGTCGTGTCGGTCGTGACGAGCTGGCGCACCGCGGTGACGGCGGAGCGGGCGTCGAGGCCCTTGCGGCGCATCGCGCGCGCCCGCTCGCCGGCGGAGCGCAGCCTCGGGTTGACGTACTCGTCGATGCCGAAGTTGATGAGCGAGAGCGCGACGCCGATCGCGGCGATGCACAGGCCCGGCGGCAGGTACCACCACCACTGGCCCTGGCGGAAGGCGCCCTGCGCGTTCGCCCAGTTGAGGATCGTGCCCCAGTTGTAGGTGTCGACGGGGATGACGCCGATGAACGAGAGCGTCGTGAGGCCGAGGATCGCGGCGGTCACGGTGCCGACGAAGCTCGCGGCGATGAGCGCCATGAGGTTCGGCAGCATCTCGACGGCGATGATCCTCCGCAGCGGCTCGCCGTTGGCCTTGGCCGCGAGCACGAAGTCGCGGTTGCGGAGCGACATCGTCTGCGCGCGCAGCACTCGCGCGCCCCACGCCCAGCCGATGAGGCCCAGGACGCCCGCGATGAGGATGAGCGGCGGCTCCTCGACGGCGGCCGCGACGATGATGATGAGCGGCAGGCCCGGGATCACGAGGAAGACGTTCGTGAGCGCCGAGAGCGCCTCGCTGCGCCAGCCCGTGAGGTAGCCGGAGACGACGCCGACGACGACCGAGATGAGCGTGGCGATGCCGGCGGCGAGGAAGCCGACGACGATGACGCCGCGGGTGCCGTGGATCACCTGGCTGAGGACGTCCTCGCCGATGTGGGTCGTGCCGAGCCAGTGCTCGGGCGAGGGCGGCTGCAGCCGGGCCGTCGCGTCGAGCTGCGTGGGGGAGTAGGGCGCGAGCACGTCGGCGAGGAGCGCGACGAGCACGAAGGCGCCGAGGATCACGAGGCCCGCGATCGACTTCGGGGTGCGGAACATCGCGAAGGCGGCCGAGATGCGGGCGCCGAGGCTCGCGCGCTCCGGCGGTGCCGCGGGCGGGTGCTCGGCGGTCGCGGTGGTGGCGGTGGTGGGCATCGCGTCGTCCATGGCTCAAGCCTCCGTCTGCCGCGTGCGCGGGTCGAGGAACGCGTAGGCGACATCGGCCAGCACGTTGGCGATGAGCACCGACAGGGTGATGATGAGGAAGACGCCCTGCATGAGCGCGTAGTCCTTCGCGTTGGTGGCGTCGAGCAGCAGCTTGCCGAGGCCCGGGTAGCTGAAGACCATCTCCATGACGATCGTGCCGCCGACGATGAAGCCGATCGAGAGCGCGAAGCTCTGGATCTGCGGCAGCACGGCGTTGCGGGCCGCGTAGCGCCACAGCACGCGGCGGTCGGGGAGCCCCTTGGCGCGCGCGACGGTGATGTAGTCCTCGTCGAGCACCGTGAGCATCATGTTGCGCATGCCCAGCATCCAGCCGCCGAGCGAGGCGATGACGATGGTCGCCGCGGGCAGGGTGCCGTGGTGGATCACCTGGCCGATGAACTCGGCCGACCACTCGGGGGCGACGCCCACGCCGTAGGCCTTGCCGATGGGGAACCAGCCGAGCTGCACCGAGAACAGCGCGATCGCGAGGAGGCCGATCCAGAAGTAGGGGATCGTGCCGAGGAAGGTCGTGATGGGCACGAGCGCCTCGAGCCGGCTGCCGCGGCGCCAGCCGACGATCGCGCCGCCGACGGTGCCGATGGCGAACGACAGCAGCGTCGCGAGGCCCACGAGCCCCACCGTCCACGGCAGCGCCTGCGCGATGACCTCGGTGACGGGGCGAAGGCCGTGGAGCAGCGAGATGCCCAGGTCGCCCTGCAGCAGCAGGCCCCAGTAGTCGCCGTACTGCTCGAGCAGGCTGCGGTCGGAGTCGAGCCCGAGCAGCACGCGCAGCGCCTCGGCGGCCTCGGGGCTCACATCCCGGTTGCGCGCGAGGTACTGGTCGACGGCGTCGCCCTTCATGAGCCGCGGCAGGAAGAAGTTGATCGTGATCGCGGCCCACAGCGTCACGAGGTAGAAGAGCGCGCGGCCGCCGAGGAAGCGCCACGGGATGCGCGCGCCGCGCTGGGTGGCGGCGCCGGCGGTGCCTGCGGCGATGGGGTCGGACGCCGCGAGCGGGCGCTCCTGCGGTTCGACGGCGGTCATCGTGCGCCTCCCTGGGTTCCGGTTCCTGCGAAGTGGCGCTCGGGGTCGGGGGAGGCCGCGCGCAGCTCCTGCGTGTAGGGATGCTGGGGGCGCAGGATGACGTCGTCCGCCGTCCCGCGCTCCACGATGCGGCCCTGGTTGAGCACGATGATCTCGTCGCTGAAGTGCCGCGCGGTCGCGAGGTCGTGCGTGATGTAGAGCACCCCGAGGCCCTCCTCGCGCTGCAGCTCGGCGAGCAGGTGCAGCACGCCCAGGCGGATCGAGACGTCGAGCATCGAGACGGGCTCGTCGGCGACGAGCAGGCGCGGCCGCGAGGCGAGCGCCCGGGCGATCGCGACGCGCTGCCGCTGGCCGCCGGAGAGCTCGTGCGGGCGGCGGTCGATGACCGCGTCCGGATCGAGGCGCACGCGCTCGAGCAGGCGCCGCACCTCGGCGTCGAGCTCCGCGGCGGGCACGACGCGGTCGAGCCGCAGCGGGCGCTCCACGTGGTGTCGGATGGAGTGGTAGGGGTTCAGCGAGGCGAAGGGGTCCTGGAAGACCATGCGCAGCTGCTGCCGGTAGGCGCGCAGGCCCTTGCCCCGGCGCGGTACGGGTGCGCCGTCGAGGCGCACCTCGCCGCTCGTGGGGGTCTCGAGCTGCGTGAGGATGCGGGCGATCGTCGACTTGCCGCTGCCGGACTGGCCGACGAGGCCGATCGTCTGGCCGGACTCGAGGGTGAAGCTCACCTCGTCGAGGGCGCGCAGCTGGCCGGCGCCGCGCACGGAGTACACCTTCGACACGCGGTCGAGCTCGAGCACGCTCATCGCCGCACCACCCCTCGCTCGCCCGTCAACCGGGGGAACGACGACAGCAGCGTGCGCGTGTACTGGTCCTGCGGCGCGGTCCAGATCTGCTCGGCCGTGCCGAGCTCCACGATCTCGCCGGCGCGCATGATGGCGATGCGGTCGCTGATCTCGAGCAGCAGCGGCAGGTCGTGGGTGATGAAGATGACGGAGAAGCCGAACTCGTGGCGCAGGTGCGAGATCTGGCGCAGGATCTCGCGCTGCACGAGCACGTCGAGCGCCGTGGTCGGCTCGTCCATGACCATGAGCTGCGGGCGCAGCGCGAGGGCCATCGCGATCATCACGCGCTGGCGCATGCCGCCGGAGAGCTCGTGCGGGTACGAGCGGCTGCGGTGGGCGCCGACCTTCACGATCTCGAGCAGCTCGGCGGCTTCGGCGCGACGCTGCGCGCGGCGCATGCCGGGGCGGTGCACCTCGAAGACGTCCTCGAGCTGCGCGCCGATCGTGGCGACGGGGTTGAGCGCGTTCATCGCGCCCTGGAACACCATCGACGCCTTATCCCAGCGGAAGCGGCGCAGCTGCTCGGGCTCGAGCGCGCCGAGGTCGACGGTCGTGCCGTCGGCGTCGTGGAAGCGCGCGGAGCCTCCGGTGATGACGGCGGGCGCGGCGAGGAGCCGCTGGATGCCGTAGGCGAGGGTCGTCTTGCCGCAGCCGCTCTCGCCGGCGAGGCCGAGGATCTCGCCGCGGCCGAGCTCGAAGGAGACGTTCCGCACCGCCCGGACGGGCGGGTCGACGTCGTAGGCCACCGAGAAGTCCTCGACGGTCAGCAGGGGGTCGTGCATCGTGGTGCGCTCGCTCTCGCGGAGGGGTGCCCGCGGGGCGGGCGCGGATGGCCCGCGCCCGCCCCGCGGACGTCGATCACTGGTCGTCGATCACTGGTCGTCGGTCACTGGGCGGGGGTCAGCTGCGTGAGGATCTGCACGATCCCCGGCTGCGTCGGGTCGCCGGAGGCGTACTGGTCCTCCTCCGAGGGCCAGCCGACGTAGTTGCGCGTGTTGAACTCGCCGAGCAGCGGGTGCGAGCCGAGCGGGATCGCCGGGACGTTCTCGACGAACGCGTCCTGCATGACGGCGAGGGCCTCCTGGCGCTCGTCGTCGGACGCGGCGCCCGCGTAGGCGTTCAGCGCGTCGGTGACCGCGGGGTCCTCGAAGCGGCCGAAGTTGAACTGCGCGAGGTCGTCGACGATCCACTTCGGGTCCATCGTGGAGGTGTACATGCCGTACGCGTTGCCGGTGTCCTCGAGCCAGTGGATGATCGCCTGGAACGAGCCCTCCTGGCGGGCGGCGTCCCAGCCGCCCCAGTCGGGCTGGTCGACGCGGACCTCGATGCCGAGGGCCTCGTCGAGCTCCTCCGCGATGAGCGCCTGGGCGGTGTTCCAGTCGCTCCAGCCGGCGGGCACCGAGAGCGTGAACGAGACGGGCTCGCCCTCGGGGTCCATGAGGCGCTCGGCCTCCCAGGTGTAGCCGGCGTCCTCGAGGATGCCGCGGGCCCGCTCGACGTCGACGGCGTAGACGTCGTCCTGATGCTGGGGCAGGATCTCGCCCTCGAGCACCTCGCCGAGGCCCGTGGCGCTCCAGACGGGGCTGCTGGAGCCCTCGCGGGCGATGTCGACGTAGGCCTGGCGGTCGATCGTCCACGCGAGCGCCTGGCGCAGCGCGATGTCGTCGAAGGGCTCCGACTGGAGGTTCATGAAGAGCGTGCCGGCGCCCGCGGTGGGGGAGACGAGGTACTGGTTGTGCTCGTCGGCCGCGAGGTAGCTCGCCTCGATCTGCGGGATGAAGGCCTGCGCCCAGTCGGCCTCGCCGGAGACGAGCGCGGTCGTCAGCGCGGCGTTGTCGCCGTAGGAGACGTAGTTGAGCTGCGGCACCGCGAGCTCGCCGCCCCAGTAGTCGGGGTTGGCCGTCAGCGTGACGGACTCGGTGGTCCAGGTGTCGAGCACGTAGGGGCCGGTGCCGACCGCGAGGCCCTCGCCCGTGAGCGGGTCGGTGTTCGGGTCCTCGATGCCCTCCCAGATGTGCTTCGGGACGATCGGCGTGTGCAGGACGCGCGCCTGCGAGGTGAACTTCGAGTCGGCGAAGGTCAGCGTGACCGCGTCGCCGTCGACCGTGGCGCCCTCGTAGTTGAGCCCGCCCGCATCGGCCAGGCGGCCGTCGAGGAACTGGCCGAAGGTGTAGACGATGTCGTCGCCCGTGAAGGGCGTGCCGTCGCTCCACAGGACGTCGGCGCGCGGCACGACGGTCACGGCCGTGTAGTCGGCGTTCCACTCGACCGACTCCGCGAGCCACGGCGTCGTCTCGAGGTCGCCCGTGGGGTTGACGAGCGCGAGCGGCTCGAAGATCACCTTGGCGTAGCCGTACTTCGAGGCCGACGAGTCGCCCAGGTACGGGTTGTGCGACTCGGTCGTGATGGCGCCGTCGGGCTTCGCGATCGTGAGCGCGGCGCCCGACGCCTGCGCGCCCGGCTCGGCGCCCGAGCCGGCTGCGCAGCCGGTGAGCACCAGTGCCGCGGCGAGGCCTGCCGCGGCGAGGGAGGACCTGAGCGTCATTGCTTCTCCTTCGTGATGGTCCTCAGCGAGGGGAGGAGCGTCGCGTGGCGTCGCAGTCTCGTCGTCGAGGGTGGGTCGCGGTGTAACTTACTATCAAGTAAGTAAGTTTTGCAACGCGACGCTGCGAGACCAGGGGCATCACCGCCGCCGGGTGCATAGACTCGCGTGGCACCCCGAGGAGGAGCGATGGACGACGAGCGGCGACAGCCGAGGCCGAGGGCGGCGACCCTCGTGCGCCGCCGCGAGATCCTCGACGCGGCCGTCGACATCTTCGGCGCCAAGGGGTTCTCGGGCGGCACCCTGCAGGACATCGCCGACCAGGTCGGCATGACGCACGCGGGGATCCTGCACCACTTCGGCTCGAAGGACCAGCTGCTGCTCGCGGTGCTCGAGCACCGCGACCGCACCGACGTCGCCGACTTCGAGGGGCAGCACATGCCCGACGGCATCGAGCTCTTCCGCCACCTCGTCTCGACCGCGATCGCGAACGCCGATCGCGCGGGCATCGTGCAGGCCTACGCGGTGCTCTCCGCCGAGTCGGTGACCGACGACAACCCGGGGCGCGAGTACTTCGAGGGGCGCTACCGCACCCTGCGCCTCGAGATCGACGCGGCCTTCCGCCGCGTGTGCGCCGAGCGGGGGGTCGAGCAGCCCGGCGCCGTCGACCACGCAGCGGCCGCGATCCTCGCCGTCATGGACGGCCTCCAGGTGCAGTGGCTGCTCTCGCCCCGCGACGTCGACCTCGCGGGCGCCACCGAGTTCGCGATCGAGGCGATCGTCGCCGCGGTGCTCGCGCCCCGGCCCTCGGCCCTCGCGGGCTGACGTCGACCCTGCCCGGGCCGCGACCGGATCGCGGTAGGTTCGCGGTCGGGCGCGCGGACGCGCCCGGGATCGAGGGGATCGTGATCGAGGAGCGCTACGTCGCCGACGCCGGCCGCTACGACGCCGCAGGCGCCGTCTACCGCCGCGCGGGCCGCAGCGGCATCCGGCTGCCGGCGCTGTCGCTGGGGCTGTGGCAGAACTTCGGGCAGACGACGACGATGGATCGCCAGCGCGGCATCCTGCGCCGCGCCTTCGACCTCGGCATCACGCACTTCGACCTCGCCAACAACTACGGCCCGCCCTACGGCGCCGCCGAGGAGTGCTTCGGCGAGCACCTCGCGCGCGACCTCGGCCGCTACCGCGACGAGCTGGTGATCTCGTCGAAGGCCGGCTACGACATGTGGCCGGGCCCCTACGGCGACGGCGGCTCGCGCAAGTACCTGTTCTCGTCGCTCGACCGGAGCCTCGCCCGCATGGGCCTCGACCACGTCGACGTCTTCTACCACCACCGGCCCGACCCCGAGACGCCCATCGAGGAGACGATGGGGGCGCTCGCCGACATCGTGCGCTCCGGCCGCGCCCGCTACGCCGCGATCTCCAACTACTCGGCCGAGCAGACCGACGCGGCGGCGGCCGCGATCGCCGACGCGGGCGGCAGCCTGCTGCTGCACCAGCCGCGCTACTCGATGCTCGACCGCCACGTCGAGCACGGGCTGCTCCACACCGTCGGCCGGCTGGGGATGGGCATGGTCGTCTTCTCGCCGCTCGCGCAGGGCCTCCTGACCGACCGCTACCTCGACGGCGTGCCCGAGGGGTCCCGCGCGACGCACTCGCGGTACCTCTCCGAGGGCGACGTGACGGAGGCGACGGTGGCGATCGCGCGCGACCTCGACGCGATCGCGAAGGGCCGCGGGCAGAGCCTCGCGCAGCTCGCGCTCGCGTGGGTGCTGCGCGACGAGCGCGTCACCTCGGCGATCGTCGGAGCGAGCAGCGTCGAGCAGCTGGAGGCGAACGTCGCGGCGCTCGCGGCCGGCCCGCTCGAGCAGGGCGAGCTCGACGCGATCGACGCCGCGCTCGCGCGGGCCTAGGCGCTCGGGCGCGCGCGCCTGGCGAGCAGCACGATCGCCACGCCGAGCCCCGCCACCGCGAGGCCCGCGAGCCCGAGCGGCGGCAGCGGCACGCCGAAGACGAGCAGCACCCAGAGCATCGTCGTCGGCGGGGTGAGGTAGAGCAGCGTCGAGACGAAGGTCGCGCCGTGCGAGCGCGTGACGGTGACGTAGAGCCCGTAGCCGCCGATGCTCGCGAGCACCACGAGCCACAGCACGGCACCCCACTGCTCGGGCGTCGCCGGGGGAGCGGCGTGCCCGCGCAGGAGGGCGACGAGCATGAGCGCGGCGCCGGCGACGAGCGATTGCACGGTCACGGTCTGGAGCAGGTCGTCCTGCGCGGCCCAGCGGCGCTGCAGCACCGTACCGGTGCCCAGGCACAGCACGCCCGCGAAGGGCACGAGGTACGCCCACCACGGCGCCGCGCTCGTGCCGAGCCGGCTCGAGACGACGAGGGCCACGCCCGCGAGCCCGAGCGCCATGCCCAGCCAGGTCCACCGCGACGCGCGCTCGCCGAGCAGCCGTCCGGCGACCGTGGCGACGAGCAGCGGCTGCAGGGCCGCGATGAGCGCGGCCGTGCCGCCGTCGACCCCGAGCCGCACGCCCTCGAAGACCGCGAGCAGGTAGCAGGCCTGGCTCAGGAGGCCGATGGCACCCTGGCGCAGCCAGCTCGCGCGGCCGGGCCAGGGCCGCCGGAGCACGAGCATGGCGGCGACGAGGATGCCGGCGAGCACGACGAAGCGCCATGCGAGCACCGTGATGGGCTCGCCGTCCGCCCGGTGCGCGAGCTCGGCGCCGACGAAGCCCGAGCTCCAGGTGATCACGAGCCCGACCGAGGCGACCGCGATCGCGGCAGGGCCGAGGCGGGCGGCGGAGGCGTCAGGCATCGGCTCCGATCATGGCAGGCGACGTGCCAGGGGCCGGCACGCGTCGCGCGCCGGCCCCTGGCGGTGCCTGCGGTCCGGGCCTCGCGCGGAGGCGCTGGTCGGGGTTCAGGTCTCGACGGCGAGGATGGGCTCGGTCGTCGGCTGCTCCGAGCCGCCCGCCGGCTCCACCGTGATGCCCACGACGGCACCCTGGTCGAGCTCGCCCTCGAGCACGAACGCCGTGCTCGCGCCCTCGGCCGAGAAGGTGCCGGCGCTGTGCGGGCCGGCGCCGTCGATGTACCAGGCCTGGTAGACGCTGCCCTCGGGCGCGTCGCCGAGTCCCTCGAAGAGCACGGCCGAGCGGCCTTCGCTCGCCGCCCACACGACCGTCGCGACGGTGCCGTCGGCCATCGCCACCTCGGCCCGCTCCGCGTCGGGCGCGGCCTCGATCGCCTGCACGGCGGCGGCCTCGTCGTCGCGGCCGAGCGAGGTGCCGACGGCCACGCCGCCGGCGATCACGACCGCCGCGGCCGCCACCGCGACCACGGTGCGGATCGGGCTCCAGCGCGCGCGGGCGCGGCGCTCGGCGGGGCCGACGCTCGCGACCGCGGGCACCTCGACCTCGTCGGGAGCGCCGCCGACCGCGCGCTCGTGGCGCTCGTCGTCCTCGAGCGGCGAGCCGCCGGGGTGCAGCGCCGTGACCCGGGCGTCCTCGGCGGGCAGCTGCGGGGTGCGCTGGATCGCGTCGAGCACGCTCGCGCGCAGGAACGGCGAGGGCGTGGCCTCGTCGCTCGCGAGCCGCGACGCAGTCTCGCGCAGCGCCTCGGCCTCGGCGCGCGCCTCCGGCGAGGCCTGGGCCTCGAACCGGATGCGGTCTGCCGCGTCGAGCGCGTCGAGCGCGTAGGCCGCGGCGAGGTCGTCGATCGACTGCTGGTCGTCGTTGCTCATGCCGTCACCCCCAGGATCCCGCGGAGACGGATCATCCCGTCCCGCAGCCTCGTCTTCACCGTGCCGAGCGGCGCCCCGAGTCGCTCGGCGATCTCCGTCTGCGTCAACCCGCCGAAGTAGGCGAGCTCGATCGCCTGCCGCTGCGCGGCGGGCAGCGCCTCGAGCGCCTGCCGGGCGCGGGCCGCGTCGAGCGAGATCTCCGCGCGCTCGGACACGTCGTCCACGGGCACCGCGAGGTCGCGCTCGCCGATGCGCTGGTCGCGATCGCGCTGCGCCTGCGAGGCGCGGACGCGGTCGACGGCACGGGCGTGCGCGATCTGCAGCAGCCAGCTCATGGCCGCGCCGCGCTCCGGGTCGAAGCGACGCGCGTTGCGCCAGGCCTCCAAGAAGACCTCCTGGGCGACCTCCTCGGCCTGCGCGCGATCCACCAGGATGCGCAGCACGAGGCCGAACACGCGCGACGAGGTCGCGTCGTAGAGCTCCGCGAAGGCACGCTGGTCGCCCTGCGCAGCGCGCGTGAGGCACTGCTCGATGTCGACGTCCACGGTCCTGAGTATCGCAGGCCCGCGGAGCAGGGCTGCGGAGGTCATGCCGGTGGTTCGGCACCTTCGCCCCGACGGATTGGTCGAGGAGGCGATCGCGCCGCGCGAGCGCCGCGTCCGCGCACGCGAGCCGTCCCAGGAGGCGGGGTCGGGTCGTCCTGGAGCGCGGATTGGGGCGTCGGAGCGGCGAGCCGGTAGACTCGGGCGGTGGTCCGCCCTCTGACGGCGGATGCCGCGCGCCCGCGCGCCGGCCGTGCGCCGTCCGAGGCGCGCGAGGGCTCTGCCCCGCACATCGACGAATCCAGGAGACCATCCCGTGAAGACCACGGTCGACAAGATCGAGAACACGCGCACGAAGCTCACCATCGCGGTCGAGCCCGAGGAGCTGCGTCCCGCGCTGGACGAGGCGTACAAGGCGGTCGCCGAGCAGATCAGCGTCCCCGGCTTCCGCAAGGGCAAGGTCCCCGCGGCGATCATCGACCAGCGCGTCGGCCGCGAGGAGATCCTCAACCAGGCCGTCTCGTCGCGCATCGACGACTTCTACCGCCAGGGCGTCGCCGAGTCCGGCATCCGCCCGCTCGGCCGTCCGACGGCCGACGTCACCGCGTGGCCCGAGATCAAGGACTGGTCCGGCGACCTCGTCCTCGAGATCGAGGTCGACGTGCGCCCCGACTTCGAGCTCCCCTCGGTCGAGGGCCGCACCATCACCGTCGACGCGATCGCGGTCGACGACGAGGCCGTCGCCAAGGAGCTCGACGAGCTCCGCGCGCGCTTCGGCACGCTCGTCACCGTCGAGCGCCCCGCCGCGAAGGGCGACTTCGTGCAGCTCGACCTCACGGCCGCGATCGACGGCGAGCCCGTCGACACCGCGAACGGCATCTCCTACGAGGTCGGCTCGGGCGAGCTCATCGACGGCATCGACGAGGCCGTCGAGTCGCTCACCGCGGGCGAGGAGACCACCTTCACCTCGACGCTCGTCGGCGGCGACCACGCCGGCAAGGACGCCGAGGTCACGGTCGTCGTGCAGTCGGTCAAGGAGCGCGAGCTCCCCGAGGCCGACGACGACTTCGCGCAGATGGCCAGCCAGTTCGACACGATCGACGAGCTGAAGGCCGACCTCGCCGAGTCCGTCGCGCGCTCCGGCCGCCTCGGCCAGGCCGAGCAGGCCCGCCAGAAGCTGCAGGACGAGCTCATCGAGGCCGCCGAGATCGAGGTGCCCTCGGGCGTCGTCGAGGACGAGGTCACCCGGCACCTCGAGGCCGAGAACCGCGCGGGCGACGAGGAGCACGGCGCCGAGGTCCGCGAGGAGACGCAGAAGCTCCTCAAGCAGCAGATGCTCTTCGACCGCTTCGCGGAGGAGGAGGGCCTCGAGGTCACGCAGCAGGAGCTGACGCAGATCATCGTGCAGCAGGCCGCGCAGTACGGCATGGCGCCGCAGGAGCTCGTCAACGCGCTCGAGGCCAACGGCCAGCTCCCGCAGCTGCTCGCCGACATCCTCCGCGGCAAGACGCTCTCGACGCTGCTCGGCCGGGTCACGGTCGTCGACGACAAGGGCGAGGCGGTCGACCTGAGCGACTTCCTCCCGAAGGACGAGGCCGACGAGGACGACATCGAGGCCGCCGTCCGCGACGCCGAGGCGAAGCTCGCCGCGCAGCAGCAGGACTGATCGTCGCATCGCGCTGAGGGGGTCGGGCATCGCGCCCGGCCCCCTTCCGCACGCCCGCCGCGCGAGCCCGCGCAGGGCCCGCGGGGCGACCGCGACGCGGGCCTCCGCCTGCGGCGAACAGCGCCGCGGGCGGCCCTCGCGCTCGCATAGGCTCGGGACGAACCGAGAGAAGGAGGCCACCAGTGGCTGAACCCGTCTTCGCGCCGTCGGTCTTCGACCGGCTCCTGCGCGATCGCATCATCTGGCTCGGCGAGGAGGTCCGCGACGAGAACGCGAACGAGATCTGCGCCAAGATCCTCCTGCTCGCCGCCGAGGACCCGAACAAGGACATCTACCTCTACATCAACTCGCCCGGCGGCTCGATCACGGCCGGCATGGCGATCTATGACACGATGCAGTTCGTGCCGAACGACATCGTCACCGTCGGCATCGGCATGGCGGCCTCGATGGGCCAGCTCCTGCTGACCGCGGGCACCGAGGGCAAGCGCTACATCACGCCGAACGCGCGCGTGCTGCTGCACCAGCCCCACGGCGGCTTCGGCGGCACGTCGAGCGACATCCAGACGCAGGCGCAGCTCATCCTCGACATGAAGAAGCGCCTCGCCGAGATCACGGCCTCCCGCACCGGCAAGTCGGTCGAGCAGGTGAACGCCGACGGCGACCGCGACCGCTGGTTCACGGCGCAGGAGGCGCTCGAGTACGGCTTCGTCGACCACGTCCGCGAGTCGGCGACCGACGTGACGGGCGGCGGCGGCACGGACCAGGACGGCACGGCAGGCGAGGAGCAGCACTGATGGAGACCCCCACGTTCCAGGCGGGCGGCAGCGCCCTGCAGATGCCCGGCTCGCGCTACATCCTGCCGAGCTTCGAGGAGCGCACGGCCTACGGCTTCAAGCGCCAGGACCCGTACGCGAAGCTCTTCGAGGACCGCATCATCTTCCTCGGCGTGCAGGTGGACGACGCCTCGGCGGACGACATCATGGCCCAGCTCCTCGTGCTCGAGAGCCAGGATCCGGACCGCGACATCGTCATGTACATCAACTCGCCCGGCGGCTCGTTCACGGCCATGACGGCGATCTACGACACGATGCAGTACATCCGTCCCGCGGTGCAGACCGTGTGCCTCGGCCAGGCGGCCTCGGCCGCTGCGGTGCTGCTCGCGGCGGGCGAGCCCGGCAAGCGCCTCGCGCTGCCGAACGCGCGCATCCTCATCCACCAGCCGGCGACCTCGGACGCCGCGCGCGGCCAGGCCTCGGACATCGAGATCCAGGCGCGCGAGGTGCTGCGGATGCGCGAGTGGCTCGAGCAGACGCTGTCGAACCACTCGAAGAAGGGGGTCGAGCAGGTGTCGAAGGACATCGAGCGCGACACCTTCCTCTCGGCGCAGGAGGCCCTCGACTACGGCCTCATCGACCAGGTGCTCTCGAGCCGCAAGTCGGCGCCGCAGCTGCTCGGCTGAGCCGCGACGACGACGGAGGCCCGCATCCCCTCGGGGGTGCGGGCCTCCGTCGTGCGCGCGGGGCGCGGGCGGGCGCTCAGCGCTCGCGGCGGCGGCCCTTGTTGACGGTGTAGGCGATGAGGGCGAGCACCGCGAGCATCGCGAGCACGCCGACGGCGATGAAGGGGAAGGCGCCGCCCTCGTCGGCGCCCTGCGCTGCGGGGTCGGCGGCGTCGGTCGCCGCGGGCGCGTCGTCGGAGGTCGCGCCCGGGGGAGCGGGCTCGGCCGCCGCCTCGGTCTCGGTCGCCTCCGCCGGCTCGGTGGCCGCGGCCTCGCCGCACACGGGCGCCTCGGCGAGGCCCGCAGGCCCGGCCTCGCCCTCGTAGGTGAAGGCGATGGTGTCGGAGACGGGGTGCCCGTCGGCCGAGACGACCTGGTAGGTGAGCTCGTACTCGCCCGGGGCGCCGAGCTCGACCGGCATCGAGACGGTGTCGCCCTCGACGCTCGCGCAGCCGTCGCCGTAGAAGGCGCCGGAGGCGTCGGTGACCTGGAGCGCGTTCGAGCCGCCGCCGGGCACGTCGAGGATCTCCTCGTTCATCGTGACGCTGACGGTGCCGGGCTGCGCGGCGAGCGCGTCGCCCTCGGCGGGCGTCGAGCCGATGACGGAGGCGTGGGCGGGGAGGAGGACGGCGACGAGGGCCGCCGCGACGGCGAGCTGCATGAGGCCAGGCTATCGAGCGATCCTGTGGCTCGCGGCGTGCCCGCCCGTCCTGTCGGCGGCTCGGTCTAGGCTTCTTCGCACGGGCGCGACCCCGCGTCCTCGAGGTCTGGAGGGCTGCCATGGCACGACTGGGGGAGAGCGGCGACCTGCTCAAGTGCTCCTTCTGCGGCAAGAGCCAGAAGCAGGTGCAGCAGCTGATCGCGGGTCCCGCGGTCTACATCTGCGACGAGTGCGTCGAACTCTGCAACGAGATCATCGAGGAGCGGATGGCCGAGGCCGGCGAGGCCGCGCCGCAGGAGGGCTTCACGCTGCCCAAGCCGCGCGAGATCTTCGACTTCCTCGAGGAGTACGTCGTGGGGCAGGAGAGCGCCAAGCGCTCGCTCGCCGTCGCCGTGTACAACCACTACAAGCGCATCGCGGCCGCCCAGCAGCTCGAGCCCGCCGACCGCGCCGCCGACGGCGTCGAGATCCAGAAGTCGAACATCCTCATGGTGGGGCCCACGGGCTGCGGCAAGTCGTACCTCGCCTCGACCCTCGCGAAGCAGCTCAACGTGCCCTTCGCCGTCGCCGACGCGACCGCCCTCACGGAGGCCGGCTACGTGGGCGAGGACGTCGAGAACATCCTCCTCAAGCTCATCCAGGCGGCCGACTACGACGTCAAGCGCGCCGAGACCGGCATCATCTTCATCGACGAGATCGACAAGGTCGCGCGGAAGGCCGAGAACCCCTCGATCACGCGCGACGTCTCGGGCGAGGGCGTGCAGCAGGCGCTGCTGAAGATCCTCGAGGGCACGGTCGCGTCGGTGCCGCCCCAGGGCGGGCGCAAGCACCCGAACTCCGAGTTCATCCAGATCGACACCTCGAACGTGCTCTTCATCGTCGCCGGGGCCTTCGCGGGCCTCGAGGACATCGTGGCCAACCGCGCGGGCAAGCGCGGCATCGGCTTCGGCGCCCCGATCGCCTCGCTGAAGCCCGACCTCGACGTCTTCGAGGACGTGCTGCCCGAGGACCTCCACAAGTTCGGCCTCATCCCCGAGTTCATCGGCCGCCTGCCGGTCATCGCCACGGTCTCGCCGCTCGATCGCCCCGCGCTCGTCGAGATCCTCTCCGAGCCGCGCAACGCGCTCGTGAAGCAGTACCAGCGCATCTTCGAGATCGACGGCGTCAAGCTCGACTTCGAGCACGAGGCGCTCGAGGCGATCGCCGACCTCGCGGTCGAGCGGAAGACCGGCGCTCGCGGCCTGCGCGCGATCCTCGAGACGGTGCTCGCGCCCGTCATGTTCGAGGTGCCCTCGCGCGAGGGCGTCGAGCGGGTCATCGTGACGAAGGAGTCGGTCTCGGGTGCCGAGTCGCCCGTCATCCTCACCGCCGACGACATCCAGGAGCTCTCCGCCTGAGCTGCGCCCCGTCGGGCGGCGGTCCGCCCGGATTGCGCGGAGGAGGTAGGTAAGGCTAGCCTTACCTCTGTGACCTCCACCCTCGCGCTGCACGCGACCGACGTGAGCCTCGACCACGGCCGCACGCGCGTCGTGCACGGCGCGTCGATCGCGCTGGCCCCGGGCTCGGTCACGGCCCTCGTGGGGCCGAACGGCTCGGGCAAGTCGACGCTGCTGCGGGGCCTGACGGCGCTGCACCGCCCCGCCTCCGGCCGGGTCGTCTTCGCCGACGGCGCCGAGACCGCGGGGCTCGGCGAGCGCGAGCTCGCCCGCCGCATCGCGCTGCTGTCGCAGTCCCACCCCGACCCCTCGGGCGTCACCGTGCGCGAGGTCGTCGCCTACGGGCGCTTCGCGCACCGCGGCCGCTTCCGCGCGGCCGACGCCGAGGGCGAGGCCGCCATCGACCGGGCCATGGCCGCGACGGGCGTCGACGGGCTCGCCGACCGCGCGGTGTCGCAGCTCTCCGGCGGCCAGCGCCAGCGCGTGTGGCTCGCGACCTGCCTCGCGCAGGAGACCGGCGTCGTGCTGCTCGACGAGCCCACGACCTACCTCGACCTCCGCTACCAGCTCGAGATCCTCGAGATCGTGCACGACCTCGCCGCGCAGGGCGTCGCCGTGGGCATCGTGCTCCACGACCTCGAGCAGGCGGCCGAGGTCGCCGACCGCGTCGTGCTCCTCGTCGGCGGCCGCATCGTCGCGGACGGCACCCCCGAGGAGGTCCTCACGCCCGAGCGGCTCAGCCAGGCCTACGAGGTCGACGTCGTCGTCGAGCCCGCGGCCGACGGCCTCCGCATCCGGCCCCGGCGCACGCGGCGCCGCGAGCCCGTCGTCTCGCGCGTCGCCTGACGCGCAGCTCCGAGGTCCGAGCGCTCCGTCGCGCCCGGACGCCCCAGGAAGGAACCCCCATGCCCACCAAGCGAACCCTGCTCGCCGGAGCCGCGGTCGTCACCGCGCTCGCGCTCGCGGCCTGCGGCACGACCGAGGCGCCCGCCGAGTCCGAGTCCGCGGCGCCCGCGGGCGAGGCCGTCACGATCACCGACGCCCGCGGCGTCGAGGTCGAGATCCCCGCCGGCGTCGAGGACGTCGTCGCGCTCGAGTGGGTCGTGGTCGAGCACCTCCAGACCGTCGGCATCGAGCCCGTGGGCGTCGCCGACGTCGCCGGCTACGCCGACTGGTCGGGCACCGGCGCGCCGCTCGAGGGCGAGCCCACCGACGTGGGCCTCCGCGGCGAGCCCTCGGTCGACGCGATCGCGGCGCTCGCGCCCGACCTCATCATCGGCGTGGCGGGCTTCGGCGAGGAGGCCCTCGCCGACCTCGAGTCGATCGCGCCCGTGATGGCGCTCGCCGCCGCCGACGCGAGCGCCCCGATCGACACCATGGAGGGCGACCTCCGCATGGTCGGCGAGGCCACGGGCCGCGCCGACGCCGCCGAGACGGCGATCACCGACTTCCGCGCGCACCTCGACGAGGTCGCGGCGCGCGTCGAGGATGCGGGCCTCACCGGCACGATGCTCGCGCAGATGGACGGCTACGAGAACGGCGGCCAGGTCGAGATCCGCCCCTACGCCGACGGCGCGCTGCTGCCCGCGATCTTCGAGGAGATCGGCTTCGAGAACGCCTGGTCGGGCGAGGGCGACCCGCAGTACGGCCTCGGCCAGACCGACGTCGAGGGCCTCACGGCGCTGCCCGACGACGCGCACATCGTCTACATGACGGTCGGCGACCGCGACGTCTTCACGCAGGAGCTCGCCGACAACGCGATCTGGACCGGCCTGCCCGCGGTCGAGGCCGGCCGCGTGCACCGCCTGCCCGACGGCATCTGGCTGTTCGGCGGCGTCCAGTCGATGGCGGCGTACGCCGACGCCGTCGTGGACGCGCTCGCGCCCACGCCGTGACCTCGGTGCGACAGGGAGGGCTCGCGCTCGGCGCGGCCCTCCTCGTCGTGCTGGTCGGGCTCTCGGCGTGGCACGTCACGCAGGGCACGACGCAGCTCGGGGTGCAGGAGCTGCTCGCCTGGCTCGGCGGGCACGGCGGCGACGAGGCGATCATCCTCGACTCGCGGCTGCCGCGCATCGCCGCGGCCCTCGTGGTCGGGCTCGCGCTCGGCGCGGCCGGCTACGCGATGCAGACCCTGACGGGCAACCCGCTCGCCTCGCCCGACACGCTCGCGGTGAACGGCGGCGCGGGCCTCGCGGTCGCGCTCGCGGCCGTGCTCGGCATCTCGCTGCCCGGCATCGGCGGCGCGGGCCTCGCGTTCGTCGGCGGCCTCGCGGCCGCGCTCGTCGTCGTCGCGATCGGACGCGGCCGCGGCTCGACGACGCAGATGGTGCTCGTCGGCACGGCGCTCGCGCTCGCGCTGCAGTCGGTCGTCACTGTCACGATCATCCTCAACCAGGAGGAGACCTCCGGCCTCTTCGCGTGGGGCGTGGGACGCCTCTCGCAGAACGGCATGCAGACGGTCGCGCAGGTCGCGCCGATCGTGCTGCTCGGCCTCGTGGCGCTGCTGCTGCTCGGCCGCAGGCTCGACGTGCTCGCGCTCGGCGAGGACACCGCGACCGCGCTCGGCGTCGCCGTCGGCAGGCTCCGGGTCGGCACGCTCGTCGCCTCCGTCGCCCTCGCGGCCTCGGCGGTCGCGATCGCCGGCCCGATCGGCTTCGTGGGCCTCGCCGCACCCATCGTCGTGCGGCTCATCACCGCGCGCATGCGGGGCACGACGCGGCACGTCGCGGCGATCCCGCTCGCAGCGCTCACGGGCGCCGTGCTCGTCGTCGGCTCCGACGTGCTGCTGCGCGCGGTGCTCGGCGGCATCGGCGCGCTCGACGTGCCGACCGGCGTCGTCACGAGCCTCATCGGCGCGGCCTGCATCGTCGTCCTCGCCCGCACGCTCGCGGGCGCGGACGAGACCGAGACCATGACGGTGCTCGGGGAGCGCACGCTCGCGCGCCGCAGCTGGCCGCCGATCGCCATCGCGGCGGTCGTGCTCGTGGCGCTCACGATCGGGGCGGTGCTGCTGGGCGACCGGATGCTGCTGCTCGGCGACGTCGCCAACTGGCTCGCGGGCCGGGCGGGCGATGCGGTGCGGGTGACGCTCGACACCCGGACGCCCCGGGTGGTCGCGGCCGTGCTCGCGGGCATCGCGCTCGCGCTCGCGGGCGCGCTCGTGCAGGCGGTGGCGCGCAACGCGCTCGCCGAGCCGTACCTGCTCGGCGTCGCGGGCGGCGCGGGCGTCGGCGCCGTGAGCGTCATCACGATCGCGAGCGCGGCGGGCTCCTGGGCGATCGCCTCGGGCGCGCTGCTCGGCGGCGCGGTCGTCGGCGCCGCCGTGCTCCTGCTCGTCGGGGTGCGCCGGCTCGGCACGCTGCGGCTCGTGCTCACGGGCCTCGCGCTCTCGGCCGCGACCGCCGCGATCACGAGCCTGCTCATCGTCGTCACTGACCCCTGGAACGGCGCGAAGGCGATCGTGTGGCTCGCGGGCTCCACCTACGGGCGGAACCTCGACGACACGATCCCGGTCGCGATCGCCATCGCGGTCGCGATCGTGATGCTCGTCTGGATGCACCGCGACCTCGACCTCGTGCAGCTCGACGAGTCGACGCCGCGGCTGCTCGGGGTCCGGCTGCAGCCGGTGCAGGCGGTGACGCTCGTGCTGGCGATCGTGCTGACCTCGACCGCGGTCGCCGCGATCGGCGTGGTCGCCTTCGTGGGGCTCGTCGCGCCGCACGCGGCGCGCGCGATCGTCGGCGCGCGGCACCGGGTGCTGCTGCCGCTCGCCGCGATGCTCGGCGGCACGCTCACGCTGCTCGCCGACACGCTGGGCCGCACGCTCATCGCGCCGGCACAGCTGCCCGCGGGCATCATGACGGCGCTCGTCGGCATCCCGTACTTCATCTGGCTCGTGCGGCAGGCGGGCCGCGCCCGCTGACGACGAGGGCCCCGGGGCAGCGCCCCGGGGCCCTCGAACGACCGTCGCCTACCGTGCGTCGGCGAGGCCGCGGCGCTCGAGCAGCGGCTGGAGCTCGGCGTCCTGGCCGCGGAAGTCGCGGTACGCCGCCAGCGGGTCCTTCGAGCCGCCGACCCCGAGCAGGCGCTCCCGGAAGCGCTGGCCCGCCTCGCGGATCGAGGGCTGCTGCTTGAACCACTCGACCGTGTCGGCGTCCATGACCTCCGACCAGATGTAGGAGTAGTAGCCGGCGGAGTAGCCGCCCGAGAAGACGTGCTGGAAGTAGCCCGTCGAGTAGCGCGTCGGCACCGTCTCGAGCAGCAGGCCCACGCGCTCGAGCGCCTCGCGCTCGAAGGCGGCGACGTCGGCGACCTCGTCGCCCGCCGTGCGCGCGTGCCAGGCCTGGTCGAGCAGCGCCGCGGCGAGGTACTCGCTCGTGTCGTGGCCCTGGTTGAACGACTCGGAGGCCTGGAGGCGCTCGATGACGTCGGCGGGCAGCGGCTCGCCCGTCTCGATGTGGCGCGCGTAGTGCTCGACGATGCCGGGCCACAGCATCCACATCTCGTTCACCTGGCTCGGGAACTCGACGAAGTCGCGGAACACGTTCGTGCCGCCGAGCGAGGGGTACGTCACCTGCGCGAACAGGCCGTGGAGCGCGTGGCCGAACTCGTGGAACAGCGTGTTCGTCTCGTCGAACGTCAGCAGCGTCGGGGTACCCGCGGGCGGCTTCGGCACGTTGAGGTTGTTCATGACGACCGTGGGGTGGCCGAGCAGGCGGTTCTGCTGGATGAGCGGGTTCATCCACGCGCCGCCGCGCTTCGAGTCGCGCGTGTAGAGGTCGAGCAGGTAGAGCCCCACCTCCGAGCCGTCCTCGTCGCGCACCTCGAACACGCGCACGTCCGGGTGGTAGCCGACGAGGTCCGTGCGCTCGGCGAAGGTGATGCCGTAGACCTGCGTGGCGGCGTGGAAGACGCCGTCCTGCAGCACGCGCTCGGCCTCGAAGTAGGGGCGGAGGGCCGCCGTGTCGACGTCGTAGCGCGCGGTGCGCTCCTTCTCGGTCCAGTAGTCCCAGTCCCACGCGGCGAGCTCGTAGCCGCCGCCCGCGGCGTCGATCTGCGCCTGGAGCGCCGCGGCCTCCGCTGCAGCGTTCGCCGCCGCGGGCTTCGCGAGGCGCGTGAGCATCGCCATGACGCGCTCGGGGTCGCCGGCCGTCTCATCGGCGGTGATCGCGTGCGCGTGGGTGGCGAAGCCGAGCAGCGCGGCGCGCTCGGCGCGCAGCGCCGTGAGCTCGAGCACCGTCGCGCGGTTGTCGTGCGCGTTGCCGCGCGTGCCGCGCGCGAGCGATGCCTCCATGATGCGTCGGCGGAGGTCGCGGTTCGTGAGCGAGGCGAGCCACGGGTGGCCCGAGAACAGCGGCAGCGTGACGAGGTGCTTGCCCTCGAGCCCGCGGTCGGCGGCGGCCTGCTCGGCCGCCGCGACCTCGCCCGCCGAGAGGCCGTCGAGCTCGGCGACGTCGTCGACGACGACCGCGAGGTCGTTGGTGTCGGCCTGCAGCTGCTTGTCGAAGCGGGTCGTGAGGGTGGCGATCTGCTGGTTGAGCGCCTTCAGCCGCTCGCGCGCCTCGTCGTCGAGGCCCGCGCCGGCGACCGTCATCTCGGTGTGCCGGCGCTCGACGAGGTAGCGCTGCTCGTCGGTCCAGGCGGCCTCGGGCGCGCCGTGGAGCGCGGCGACGCGCGCGTAGAGCCGCGGGTCGAGCACGATCGAGTCCTCGTGCGCGGCGAACCGCGGCGCGTAGCGCTCCTCGAGCTCCTCGAGGAAGGGCGTCGAGTCGGTGGAGGTCATGCTGAAGAAGACGTGCGCGACGCGCGAGAGCGTCTGCCCGCTGCGCTCGAGCGGCTCGATCGTGTTCTCGAACGTCGGCGCTGCCTCCTGCTCGACGATGGCGCGCAGCTCCTCGGCCTGCTCCGCGAAGCCGGCCTCGAGGGCCTCCTCGTAGTGCTCGTCGCGGATGTCGGCGAAGGGCGGGAGCTGGTACGGGAGCGCGCTCGGCGCGAGGAAGGGGTTGGTCATGGCACCACCCTAGGCCGCGGCCCGAGGCGCACCTGGGCGCGAGGGCGCGCGGGGAGCGCACCGCGCGCCGCCGTAGACTGCGCGCATGACCGGGGCCACCTACTCCCACGGCCACCACGCGAGCGTCGTCGCCGCGCATGCGGCCCGCACCGTCGCGAACTCGGCCGCCTACCTCTCGCCGCTCCTGTCGCCGGGCATGCGGATCCTCGACGTCGGCTGCGGCCCCGGCTCGATCACGATCGACCTCGCGCGGCGCGTCGGCGACGCAGGCGTCGTCGTCGGCATCGACGCGAGCGCCGAGGTGGTGGAGGCGGCGCGTGCCGCCGCGGCGCACGCGGGCGTCGGGAACGTGTCGTTCCGCGTGGGCGACGCGTACGCGCCGACGCCGGGGGAGCGGTGGGACGTCGTGCACGCGCACCAGGTGCTGCAGCACCTGGGCGACCCGGTCGCGGCGCTCGCGGCCTGGCGCGGGATCGGCGACCTCGTCGCGGCGCGCGACGTCGTCTACTCGGCGACGACCATCCATCCGCTCACGCCGCCGCTCGCGCGCTGGCGCTCGATCATGGTGGCGCTGCAGGCGGCGAACGGCGGCGACGGCGACGCCGGGGCGAGGCTGAAGGCGTGGGCGCGCGCCGCGGGCTTCGCGAGCGTCGAGTCCGACGTCGAGACCTGGTGCTTCGAGTCGGCGGCAGGCCGCGCGTTCTGGGGCGGGCAGTGGGTGGAGCGCGCGCTGCGCTCGGCCTTCGTCGACGGCACCGAGCGCCACGGGCTCGCCGACGCGGCCGAGCGCCAGGCGATCTCGGACGCGTGGGCCGCGTGGCGCGACGACGAGGACGGCTGGATGGCGATGCTGCACGGCTGGATCCTCGCGCGCGGCTGAGCCGCCTCCTCGCCGCGACGCCGCAGCGAGGGGTCCGTCTCCGACGCGCAGAAGCCTTGCAAAGGGATCTTTGCAAAGAGTATGCTGGACGCATGCTCGACGCCGCCGTCGACGTCTCCGACGGCGCGGCCAGCACAGGTCCGCTCCCGACGAGCGTCGACCTCGAATCACTCAAGGCCCTCGCGCACCCGCTGCGGGTGCGGATCCTGCACGTGCTCACGACCCGTGGGCCGCAGACCGCGTCCTCGCTCGCGGCGGCGCTGGGGGAGTCGACGGGATCCACCAGCTACCACCTGCGGCAGCTGGAGGCGAAGGGCTACATCGCCGAGGACGTCGACCGCGGCACCGCGCGGGAGCGCTGGTGGCGCCGCTCGATCGACGAGGTCGAGGTGTGGACGAAGGAGCTCGCCGAGGCTCCCGAGGGCCGCGCGGCATCGGCGACGGTGCTCGGCGCGTGGACGGCGCACGACAGCGCGCTCCTCACGGCCTTCGTGGTCGGCGGCGAGGACCGCTACGACGAGCCCACGCTCGACGCGGCGCGCGTCTCGTCCCGCTCGGCATCCCTGACCCCCGCGCAGCTGCGGACCCTGACCCGCGACGTCGAGGCGCTCATCCGCGAGCGGCTCGCCGAGGCGGAGGCGGCGCCCGCCGCGGAGGGCGCCACCGCCCACCGCATCCAGATCCAGTTCCACGCCTTCCCGATCGACTGATCGGGCGCAGACCGCCGGCCCCGCCGGCACGACCCAGGAGGACCCCATGCCGAAGACCGAGCACCCCGTGACCATGCCCATCGCCGTCGTGCGCGACACGTACGCCGAGGCGCAGCTGCTCATGCGCTCGATGCGCTGACGCTCGTCGCTCGAGGAGGGCGCGGCGCAGCCGCACCCGTCACGAGACCCCCAGACCCCTCTGTGCAAGGAGGCAGGCCCCCAGGCATCGCGCCTGGGGGCCTCATGTCGTCCGGGCTCAGCCCTCGCGCGTGACGACGACGTCGTCGCCGTCGAGCCGGATAGTCGTGCCGTCGTCGAGCTCGACCACCGGGAGCCCCTCGAGCCACGTGAGCGTCCAGCGCCACGCCGAGGTGTCGGCGCCGAGCTCGACGAGCGTGCGCTCCTCGTCGTCGACGGCGGCCCGCATGTCCACCGGCAGCGAGGCGGGCGCCTCGCCGCCGACGGGCCAGCGCGTGCCGATCCGCATCAGGCCTCCGCGAGCACGATGTCGCGGACCACGAGCTCGTCGGCCTCCTCGATGCGGAGGCTCGCGATGCGGCCGACGGCGCGCAGGTCGTCGGAGGCGGCCTCGAGGTGCTCGCGGAGCGCCGCGGGCACGCCGACGACCGCGGATGCCACGGGCGTCTTCTGGCTCGCCTTCGCGTCGGTCTTCGCGCGGCGGATGCCGATGAGCGCCTGGCCCACCGCGCCGAGCATGCCCGTGGCGCCGTGCTCGGCGCCCAGCTCGTCGGCCGTCGGCCACGGAGCCACGTGGATCGAGCCCTCGTGCGACCACGACCACACCTCCTCCGTGGCGAACGGCAGGAAGGGCGCGAGCAGGCGCAGCTGCACGTCGATCGCCGTGCGGAGCGCCGCGATCGCAGAGCCGCGCGCCTCGGGCTCGCCCGAGTAGGCGCGCTCCTTGACGAGCTCGAGGTAGTCGTCGCAGAAGGTCCAGAAGAAGCTCTCGGTGGCCTCGAGCGCCTTCGCGTGGTCGTAGGCCTCGAAGGAGCGGGTCGCGACGCGCACGACGTCGGCGAGCTCGGCGAGCATCTCCTGGTCGAGCCGCTGCGTGACCGCGCCCGGCGCGCCCTCCATCGAGAGCACGAAGCGGGCTGCGTTCAGCACCTTCATCGCGAGGCGGCGCCCGATCTTGATCATCTTCGGGTTCTGCGGGTCGAGCGTGGCATCGACGCCGAGGCGCGAGGAGGCCGCCCAGTACCGCACGCCGTCCGAGCCGTGCTCGTCGAGCATGCCCTGCGGCGTGACGACGTTGCCCTTCGACTTCGACATCTTCTTGCGGTCGGGGTCGAGGATCCAGCCCGAGATGCCCGCGTGCGCCCACGGCGCGCGGTCGTCCTCGAAGGCCGAGCGCAGCATCGTCGAGAAGAGCCAGGTGCGGATGATGTCCTGGCCCTGGGGGCGCAGGTCGAAGGGCGTCAGCAGCGACCACAGGTCCTGGCCGTCGGCCCACCGGCCCGCCAGCTGCGGGGTGAGCGACGAGGTCGCCCAGGTGTCCATGACGTCGACCTCGCCCGCGAAGCCGCCCGGCGCGCCGCGCTGCGACTCGTCGTAGCCGTCGGGCACGTCGCTCGAGGGGTCGAGCGGCAGCTGCTCGTGGCGCGGCAGCAGCACGCGGGAGTGGTCGGGCAGGCCCTCCTCGTCGAGCGCGTACCAGACGGGGATCGGCACGCCGAAGAAGCGCTGGCGTGAGATGAGCCAGTCGCCGTTGAGGCCGTTCACCCAGTTCTCGTAGCGCGTGCGCATGTGCTCGGGGTGCCACTCCACCTGCCGGCCGAGCGCGACGAGCCGCTCGCGGAGCGCCTGGTCGCGGCCGCCGTTGCGGACGTACCACTGGCGGGTCGAGACGATCTCGAGCGGCTTGTCGCCCTTCTCGAAGAACTTCACGGGGTGCGTGATGGCGCGCTGCTCGCCCACGAGGCGTCCGGCGGCCTCCAGGAGCTCGAGCATGGCCTTCTTGGCGCTGAACACCGTCTTGCCGGCGAGCTCGGCGTAGGCGGCCTGCGCGGCCTCGCTCGCGAGCGCCTCGGGGGCCTCCGCCTGGAAGCGGCCGTCGAAGCCGATCACCGAGCGGTTCGGCAGGTCGAGCTCGCGCCACCAGGTGACGTCGGTGACGTCGCCGAAGGTGCAGATCATCGCGACGCCCGTGCCCTTGTCGGGCTGGGCGAGCTCGTGCGCCACGAAGGGCACCTCGACGCCGAAGACCGGCGTCGTCACGGTCGTGCCGAACAGGTGGCGGTAGCGCTCGTCGTCGGGGTGCGCGACCACGGCGACGCATGAGGGCAGGAGCTCCGGGCGCGTCGTGTCGATGCGCAGGTCGCCGTCCTGGCTCGAGAAGAGCAGGGTGCTGTAGGCGCCCGGCTGCTCGCGGTCCTCGAGCTCCGCCTGGGCGACGGCGGTGCGGAAGGTGACGTCCCAGAGCGTGGGGGCATCGGCCTGGTAGGCCTCGCCGCGCTCGAGGTTGCGCAGGAACGCGAGCTGCGAGGTGCGGCGCGCGTCGTCCGAGATCGTGCGGTAGGTCTGCGACCAGTCGACCGAGAGGCCGAGCGTGCGCCACAGGTGCTCGAACTTCTCCTCGTCCTCCTCGGTGAGGCGCTCGCAGAGCTCGATGAAGTTGCGGCGCGAGATGGGCAGCTGGTCGGCCGCCTTCGCGCTCTTGCCGTCGCCGCCCTCCTGCGGGGGCGTGAAGGCCGGGTCGTAGGGCAGCGTCGGGTCGACGCGCACGCCGTAGTAGTTCTGCACGCGGCGCTCGGTGGGGAGGCCGTTGTCGTCCCAGCCCATCGGGTAGAAGACGTGCTTGCCGCGCATGCGCTGGAAGCGCGCGACGACGTCGGTGTGCGTGTAGGAGAACACGTGGCCGACGTGGAGGGAGCCGGAGGCGGTGGGCGGCGGGGTGTCGATCGAGTAGATCTCGTCGCGGGTGCGCCCTGCGGCGTCGAACCGGTAGGTGCCGGTCTCCTCCCAGCGGGTGCCCCACTTCTCCTCGAGCCCCTCGAGGGCGGGCTTCTCCGGCATGGCGCTCATGGCGTCTCGCTCCCTGCTCCGTGTGCGCGGCATCGTGTCTGCGCCGGTCCGTCCGGCTGATGCCTGGTTGTCGTGCAGGCCAGTCTAGGCCGATCGGCGCCGGCCCGACGGGCTCGGGCGCCGCCGCCGGGCGCCGCCGCGCGCGCGGTCAGCGGCGCGAGCCGCGCGAGCGGCGCATCGCGAGCCTGCAGCGCCGCGGTGACGAGGAAGAGCGCCGCGGCGATGCCGAGCAGCGTGCGGCTGAGCGCGTCCTCCTGCAGCAGCGCGGCGGCGCCGAAGCAGAGCGCCGCCACGACGGGCAGCCAGATCGGCATGGGGTTCGGTCGTCGCGCCATGCCGCTCACGGTACCTGCCGCGCCCGGCCCCCGACCGAACCCGGCACCCCGTTCCCCCTTCGCAGGCTCAGCGGCGAGCAGGCGCGACCATCGCGCCCGCTCGCCGCTGAGCCTGCGATGCAGGAGACGAGGAGGGTGGGGTCAGGCGGGCTGGGGGACCGTCTCGGGCTCGGCCGCCTGTGCGGCGTCGGCGTCCTCGTCGCCGAGGCGGCGCATCCGGCCCGCGGCGATCGCGCCCACGAGGGTGAGCGCCGAGAGCACGGCGAGCACGAGGCCGGGGTGCCACCAGGCGCCGTCGGTCGCGGTGCCGAGCGCCTCGGTGACCGTCGGGATGAAGCCCGAGACGACCGCGGCGATCGCGTACGCGACCGAGAGCGCCGAGTAGGCGTGGCGTCCGCGGAAGAGCTCCTGCATCGTGCCGCCGAGCGCCGCCCACGACGCGGTCGGCAGGATGCCTCCGACGACCATGAGCGCCACGAGCACCGCGAAGGTCGCCGAGCCGAGCAGCCAGTAGATGGGGAACGCGATGAGCAGCGTGCCGACGGCGCCGAGCGCGACGACCCGCGCCGAGCCGATGCGCGTGGCGAGCCAGCCGAACGCGGGCACGGCGACGAACTGCAGCAGGCCGCCGATCGTGGCGGCGGTGAGCAGCTGCATCTCGTCGAAGCCGAGCCGCGTGACGCCGTAGCCCATCGTGTAGGTGTTCATGAGCGAGTAGGAGCCGATGCCGAGCAGCGCGACGAGGATCGCCACGCCGAACGCGGTCGGCTGCGAGCGGATCGCGTCGAGCACGGGCATGCGCGAGCGCTCGCCCTTGGCGGCGATCTCCCGGAACACGGGCGTCTCGTCGATCGACCAGCGCAGGTACAGCGAGACCGCGATGAGCGGGATGGCGAGCAGGAACGGCACGCGCCAGCCCCACGCGGCCATCGCCTCCGGGCCGAGGCCGAAGAACATCGCGAGCATCAGGCCGCCCGCGGCGACCGAGCCGATGGGGGAGCCCAGCTGCGGCAGCGAGGCGAAGAACGGCCGGCGGCGCGCGTCGGCGTGCTCGGTCGCGAGCAGCACGGCGCCGCCCCACTCGCCGCCGAGCGAGAGGCCCTGCGCGATGCGCAGCAGCACGAGCACGACGGCGCTGAGCGCGACCCACTCCTGGCCCGTCGGCAGCAGGCCCACGAGCCCTGTCGCGACGCCCATGAGCGCGATCGTGATGAGGAGCGTGCGGCGGCGGCCGATGCGGTCGCCGAGGTGGCCGAAGAGCACGGCGCCGATAGGGCGCACGACGAAGGCGATGCCGATGGTCGCGAAGGACGCGAGGAGCGCGCCCGTCTCGCCCAGGGCGCTGAAGAAGAACGGGCCGGCGAAGAACGCGGCGAAGTAGGAGTACGTGTAGAAGTCGTACGATTCGAGCGCGGTGCCGACGGTGGCGGCTGCCGCGACGCGTCGGGTGCTCGTGCGCGGCTGCGCGGGCATGGTGGTGGTCACGGGAGGCTCCTGGAGTGGGCCGCCCACGGCGGCCGGGTTTGCGATACCGGGTGCAACAATAGCCCCGCAGGAAGGATTCCCATGGCATCGTCGAGCGCCCCGAGGGCCGCGGGAGCCCGCGGGCCGGGCAGGCCGCGCGCGTCGAGCGCCGCGACGATCCACGAGGCGGCCCTCGAGCTCTTCCTCGAGCGCGGCTTCGAGGCCGTGAGCGTCGACGAGATCGCCCGCCGCGCCGGCGTCTCGCGCGGCACCTTCTTCGCCTACTGCGGCTCGAAGGCCGACGCGCTGTGGGCCGAGCTCGACGCGGCCATCGCGCGCGCGGGCGAGGCGCTCGACGCGGCGCCCGGCGACGCCGTCCGCGCGCTCGCCGCGGCGCTCGCGGACGCGGTCGCGCCCTGGGGCGCCGCCCCGCCCGCCGCGCTGCGCGACGCGGTCGCGATGGGCGCCGCCGAGGCGCTCCGCGATGCGGCGCCCGCGAGGCTCCAGCCGCTCGTCGCGCGCGCGGCGCTGCGGCTCGCGCTCGAGCGCGACGCGCTGCCGGAGTCGGCGGGCGCGGCCGTGGCGCCCGTGGCGCTCGTGGCCGCCGCGGCCGCCGCGGTCGTCGCCTGGGCCGCCGCGCCGGATCGCGGGCTCGCCGACGATGCGGTGCGCGCCGCCCTCGGGCCCTTCGCGGCGGCCTGACCGGCCGTCGGCCGCCTAGACGTCGAGCACGCGGCGCAGCGCGGCGTCGAGCGGCGAGCGCGGCAGCGGCGCCCCGTCGACCGAGGTGACGGCGGCGAGGAGGCGCCCCGACGAGAGCAGCCACGCGCCGTCGGCGGCGCGGAGGTCGGCGGGCACCATGGGCTCGAACGCCACCTCGAGGCCCGCCGCGGGAGCCTCGCGCATGAGGTGGTCGAGCGTGATGGAGGCGAGGATGCCGTCCTGCGGCGGCGTCGCGAGCCGGCCGCCGCGATCGACGACGAGCGTCGACGTGGGGCCCTCGAGCAGCTGGCCGGACGGCGCGACGAACACCACGTCGTCGAAGCCGTGCGCGACCGCGTGGCGCTTCGCCGCCATGTTGATCGAGTACGACAGGCTCTTCGCGCCCGGCAGCAGCCACGGCATCGAGGCGACCTCGTCGCCGTCGTGCCCGCGCCCGAGCAGCGTCACCGCGACGCCCGTCTCGCGCTCGCGCACCGCGGAGGCGGCGAGCGGCAGCATCATCGCGAAGGCCGTCGGCTCGCCGCCGCCCTCGGGGCCGCGCGTGAGCACGAGGCGGATGAGCGCCTCCGGCGCCGCGCCGAAGTCCCACGCGGCGACGAGCGCATCGATCGCCCGCCCGAAGCCCGCGCGGTCGGGCGCGGGCAGCTGCAGGATCTCGGCGGAGCGCTCGAGGCGGTCGAGGTGCGCCTCGCGGTCGCGGACGACGCCGCGGCGCACGAGCGTCGCATCGAAGACGCCGTCGCCGCGCACGATGCCGAGGTCGTCGGCGCGCACGAGGGGGCTCGCGATGTCGGCGAGCGTGCCGTCGAGGAGCGCCAGGAGCGGAGCGGGCATCACGAGCCCGCGCAGAACTGCTGGAGGTCGGCGATCTGCTGGCCGAGCGCCGTCACCTGGTCGGCGGCCCGCTGGAGGCCGCCCGTGTCGCCGGAGCCGAGCGACTCCTGCGCGTCGGCGACGAGGGCGTCCCAGCCGCTCTGGATCTCGCCGATGCGCTCGAGCAGCGCCGGGTCGGTGACCTGCGCCTGCAGGCCGCCGACGCGCTCCGAGATGCTCGAGAGCAGGCCGAGCGCGCCGAGGGGGTCGGTCGTGACCATCTCGCCGAGGCGGCCGACGTCGTCGCCGATCGCCTGCACCTGCGCCAGCACGCGCGCGCACTGCTCGGCCTGCGTGCCGGGCGCGCCGGACTCGGCGGGCGCGGCCTCGGAGGCGGTCGGGGCGGGGGCGGGCTGCGGGAGGAGGCCGCAGCCCGAGAGCGTGAGCCCGAGGGCCAGGGCGAGGCCGGCGGCGGCGGTGCGGAGTCGCGTGTCGGTCATGCCGGGAGGGTACCGCCGGCGCCTATGGCGGGGCCCGGCGCCGACGCGGGCCGCGCCGGTGGGGGATAGCCCCCGGAGGCCTTCCGGAGACCCTCGGGGCCGGGGCGCCGCAGCGCGCCTACCGTGGAGGCATGACCTCCTCCACGGCGCGGCCCCCGGCGGCGCACGCACCCTCGGCGCAGGCGTCCTCGGCGCCGGCCTCGTCGCCGCCCGTCGCGGCACCGCCCGCCGCCCGCGGCCGCCGCTCCTTCGCCCCGATCGCGGCGACGATCGCCCACCTCGCCGTGCTCGGCGCGGTCGGCCTGCCGATCCTCATCGGCCTCGCGGTGCTCGTCGCGGCGGGCGTCGGGACCCTCGTCGTGCTCGTCGGGCTCGTGCTGCTCGGGCTCGCCGTGCTCGGCGTCTTCGCGGTGGCCTGGTTCGAGCGCGAGCGCGTCGCGGGCCTCTACGGCGAGCCCGTGCCGCCGGCGGTGCTGCGGCGCTCGCCGCGCACCGACTGGCTGCGCGTGCCCCACACGCTGCTGCGCGTCGTCGCCGACGGCCAGCACTGGCGCGCCGTGCTGAGCTTCGCGCTCGCGAGCCTGCTCGGCTCCTTCGTGCTCTCGCTCCTCGGGCTCGCAGGCCTCGGCGGCCCGCTCGCCCTCGCGGCGCTCGGCGCGGCCGACACGATCGCCGTGCCGTGGGTGGGCCTCTCGGTGCCCGTCGAGTGGGCTCCGCTCGTGGGCGCGCTCGCGCTGCTCGGCGGCGTCGGCGGCACCATCGGCCTCGCCTACGCGCATCGCGGCATCACCACCTCGCTCCTCGTGCCCGACAAGCGCGAGCGCCTCGAGCGCGAGGCGCGCGAGAGCCGCGAGCAGCGCGAGGGCGCCGTGCGCGCCGCGGACCTCGACCGCACGCGCATCGAGCGCGACCTCCACGACGGCGTGCAGCCGCGGCTCGTGTCGATCGCGATGCAGCTGGGCATGGCGCGCGACAAGATCGACTCCGACCCGGCCGCGGCGCGCGCCCTCATCGACGAGGCCCACGCCTCCTCGAAGTCGGCCGTCACCGAGCTCCGCCAGCTCGCGCGCGGCATCCACGTCGCGGTGCTCGACGACCGCGGCCTCGACGCCGCCGTCTCGGCGCTCGCCGCGCGCAGCACCGTGCCCGTGGAGGTCGACGCCCGCATCGACCGCCGCTGCGCCCGCGAGGCCGAGACGGCCGCCTACTTCGCGATCGCCGAGTCGATCACGAACGCGCAGAAGCACGCGCGCGCCTCGCGCATCCGCGTCGCCATCCGCACGCGCACCGGCCCCGACGGCCGCGCCGTCCTCTGGGCGCGCGTCGAGGACGACGGCATCGGCGGCGCCGTCCGGCAGGGCGGCGGCGGCATCGACGGCCTCGCGCACCGCGTCGCGGGCGCCGGCGGCACGCTGACCCTCACGAGCCCCGCCGGGGGACCGACCGCGATCGAGGTGGAGCTGCCGTGCGCATCCTGATCTGCGAGGACTCCGTGCTGCTGCGCGAGGGGCTCGCGCGGCTGCTCGCCGACGCCGGCCACGAGGTCGTCGCCCAGCTGCCCGACGCGACGGCGCTCGAGGCCGCGATCGCCGCCCACGACCCCGACCTCGCGGTGCTCGACGTGCGCATGCCGCCCACCCGCACCGACGAGGGCATCCTCGCCGCCATCGGCATCCGCGCGCGGGGCGAGCGCCCCCGCGTGCTCGTGCTCTCGCAGTACGTCGAGGAGCGCTATGCCGCCGACCTCATCGCGAGCGGACCGGCCGGCTTCGGCTACCTCCTCAAGGATCGCGTGGCCGACGTCGCCGACTTCCTGCAGGCGGTGCGGCAGGTCGCCGAGGGCGGCACGGTGCTCGACCCGGAGGTCGTCAGCCAGCTGCTGACGCGCCGCCGCCGCGACGGCCGCATGGAGCGGCTGACGCCCCGCGAGCGCCAGGTGCTCGCGCTCATGGCCGAGGGCGCCGCCAACCAGGCGATCGCGGGCCGGCTCTTCATCAGCGAGGGCAGCGTCGAGAAGCACATCTCGGCGGTGTTCCAGAAGCTCGAGCTCGAGCCCGAGGCCGGCAACCGCCGCGTGCTCGCCGTGCTCGCCCACCTCGACGCGCCCGACGCGCGCAGCAGCCACCCCCCGGCGCCCCCGGCGCCGCGCACCGACGGAGGCATCCGATGACCGCACGACCCGGACGCTGGATCAGCATCCTGCTCATCGTCCTCGGCGCGATCGGCGCCGTGCTCGCCGTCGGCGGCGGGGCGCTCCGCGGCATCGCCGCGCACGGCTCGACCGCCGGCTCGTGGAGCGCGGGCGCCGACGGCGTCGACGAGGTGCGCATCGCGAGGCTCGGCCGCCGACGTCGAGGTCGTGTTCGGCGACGTCGACGAGGCGACCCTGGAGGTCACGAGCTCCGGCGGGCCGCTCGCCCCGTGGCGCCTCGAGCGCGACGGCGCCGCCCTGGTGGTCGAGGACGAGCGCGACGGCTGGCTCGGCGGCGACCTCGGGCTCGGCGGCCGCGGCTGGGGCTGGGGCGACTGGGAGCGCCGCTCGGCGCAGCAGCAGGCGGTGCTCACGCTCCCCGCGTCGCTCGAGCGCTCGCAGCCCGCCCTCGCGGCGGAGGTGCGGGCCGGCAGCCTCGACGTCGACGGCGCCTGGGGCGACGTGGCCCTCGACCTGCACGGCGGCCAGCTCGACATCGCCGGCTCCGCCGCGTCGCTCGACCTCGCGGTCGCGGCGGGCGAGGCGCGCCTGGACCTCGAGGTGGCGGGCGCCGTGGTCGTCGACGTGAGCGCGGGCCGCACGACGGGCGCCCTCGTCGGCGCGCAGCCCGCATCGATCCGCGCGAGCGCGAGCGCGGGCAGCATCGAGCTCGACGTGCCCGACGGCGACTACGCGGTCACGGAGGACGTCTCGGCGGGGAGCGCCCGCATCCTCGTCGACGAGGACCCCGCCGCCGCCTCGACGATCGACGTCGAGGCGAGCGCGGGCAGCGTCGTGCTCCGCGGTCGCTGAGCCTTCCGGGCGGGCTCGATCCGGGCCCGCCCGGCGCGGTAGCATCGAGGCACACGCATCGATCCGGCCATCACCGGGGAGCGGTCGGCAGAACGGCAGCAGCACCGCGAGGGCTGCGGCTCACTAGATCCGAACGGTTCAGGCCCGTCATCGCCCGAGCACGAAGCGGCGTCCGCCCCGACGGGGCGGACGCAAGCGGGGTGGTACCGCGCGAGAGCGTCCCCGCATCCGAGACGCCCAGGCCCCTGGGCAGGCAGATGGATGCAGGAGACCCGCGTGACCGACCAGCAGCGCAGCGTCGATTCCCCCCGGCGCTACCCCCTCTCGAGCGACGCCCCCGTCGTCGCGAGCCCCGACCTGCCCGCGATCGAGCGCGGCATCCTCGCCTTCTGGAAGGGCGACGACACCTTCCGCGCCTCGCTCGAGCGCCGCGAGGGCTGCCAGGAGTGGGTCTTCTACGACGGCCCGCCCTTCGCCAACGGCCTGCCGCACTACGGCCACCTCCTCACCGGCTACGCCAAGGACGTCTTCCCGCGCTTCCAGACCATGCGCGGCAAGCAGGTGCCCCGCGTGTTCGGCTGGGACACCCACGGCCTGCCCGCCGAGCTCGAGGCAATGCAGCAGCTCGGCATCACCGAGAAGGCCGAGATCGAGGCCATGGGCGTCGACGTCTTCAACGGCAAGGCGCGCGAGTCGGTGCTGCGCTACATGGACGAGTGGGAGGCCTACGTCACCCGCCAGGCCCGCTGGGTCGACTTCGAGGGCGGCTACAAGACCCTCGACCTCGACTACATGGAGTCGGTGATGTGGGCGTTCAAGACGCTCCACGACAAGGGCCTCGCCTACGAGGGCCACCGCGTGCTGCCGTACTGCTGGCGCGACGAGACGCCGCTCTCGAACCACGAGCTGCGCATGGACGACGACGTCTACCAGGATCGCCAGGACACGACGCTCACCGTCACCTTCCCGATGCGCGGCGAGCGCGCGGAGGCGCTCGGGCTCGTCGGCGTCGAGGCGCTCGCCTGGACGACGACGCCCTGGACGCTGCCGACGAACCTGGCGCTCGCGGTCGGGTCCGAGATCCCCTACGCGGTCGTGCCCGCCGGCCCCGCCGGCACCACCGCGGGCGAGGGCGCGTTCCTGCTCGCCGAGCCGCTCGTCGGCGCCCACGCGAAGGACCTCGGCTACGAGGACGCCGCGGCCGCGACCGCGGCGATCGAGCGCACGGTCGTCGGCGCCGAGCTCGCCGACGTCGAGTACGAGCCGATCTTCGACTTCTTCGCCGACGCGGAGCAGTGGGGCACCGAGCGCGCCTTCCGCATCCTCGTCGACGACTACGTCTCCACGGGCGACGGCACGGGCATCGTGCACCAGGCGCCCGCCTACGGCGAGGACGACCAGCGCATCACGAGCGCCGCGGGCATCCCCACGATCCTCTCCGTCGACGACGGCGGCCGCTTCCTCTCCTCGGTGCCGCCCGTCGCGGGCCAGCAGGTCTTCGAGGCGAACAAGCCGCTCTCGCGCATGCTCAAGGAGGCGGGCCGCGTGCTCCGCCAGGCCAGCTACGTGCACTCCTACCCGCACTGCTGGCGCTGCCGGAACCCGCTCATCTACAAGGCGGTCTCGAGCTGGTTCGTGCGCGTCACCGCCATCAAGGACGACCTGCTCGCCGCGAACGAGCAGATCACCTGGGTGCCCGAGAACGTCAAGCACGGCCAGTTCGGCAAGTGGCTCGAGGGCGCGCGCGACTGGTCGATCAGCCGCAACCGCTACTGGGGCAGCCCCATCCCCGTGTGGGTCTCGGACGACCCGGAGTTCCCGCGCACCGACGTGTACGGCTCGCTCGACGAGCTCGAGCGCGACTTCGGCGTGCGCCCCACCGACCTGCACCGGCCGGCGATCGACGAGCTGACCCGCCCGAACCCCGACGACCCGTCGGGGCGCAGCACCATGCGCCGCATCCCCGACGTGCTCGACGTGTGGTTCGACTCCGGCTCGATGCCCTTCGCGCAGGTGCACTACCCGTTCGAGGCGACCCGCTGGTTCGAGACCCACAGCCCCGCCGACTACATCGTCGAGTACATCGGGCAGACGCGCGGCTGGTTCTACGTGCTGCACGTGCTCTCGGTGGCGCTCTTCGGCCGCCCGGCGTTCCGGAACGTCATCAGCCACGGCATCATCCTGGGCGACGACGGCTTCAAGGCCTCCAAGTCGCGCCGCAACTACCCCGACGTCAACGAGTCGTTCGACGCCTACGGCTCGGATGCGGTGCGCTGGAACCTGCTGCAGGGCTCGATCCTGCGGGGCGGCAACTTCGTCGTCTCGGAGGAGGGCATCCGCGAGGCGCTGCGCCAGTTCCACCTGCCGCTGTGGTCGACCTGGTACTTCTTCGCCACCTACGCCAACCGCGCGCAGGGCGGCCAGCCGTACCTCGCGAAGCGCTCGACGGCGTCGACCGACGTGCTCGACCGCTACATCCTCGCGAAGCTCCGCGACACGGTCGAGACCGCCGGGGCGAGCCTCGAGCGCCTCGACGCGACGGGCGCGACGCTCGCCGTGCGCGAGTTCCTCGACGTGCTCACGAACTGGTACGTGCGCCGCTCGCGCGACCGCTTCTGGGAGGGCGTGGCCGAGGACGGCAGCGGCTCCGAGGCCTTCGACACCCTCTGGACGGTGCTCGAGACGCTGACGCGCATCGCCGCGCCGCTCTCGCCGCTCGTCGCCGAGGAGGTGTGGAAGGGCCTCACGGGCGAGCGCTCGGTGCACCTCACCGACTGGCCCGAGGCCGCGGCGCTGCCGGAGGACCCCGCGCTCGTCGCGCAGATGGACGCGGTGCGCGCCATCGCGAGCGTCGGCAACGCGCTCCGCAAGCAGGCGCGCAAGCGCGTGCGCCTGCCGCTGCCGCGCCTCACGGTCGTCGGCGAGGTCGACGTCGCACCCTTCGCGGGCGTGCTCCAGGACGAGCTGAACGTGCGCGAGGCCGTGCTCGAGGCCGCGGGGCCCGACGCGCTCGAGCGCTACGGCATCAGCCGGCGCCTGCAGGTCAACGCCCGTGCCGCGGGCCCGCGCATCGGCAAGGGCGTGCAGACGGCCATCCAGGCCGCCCGCGCGGGCGACTGGTCGATCGACGGCGACGTCGTCGTGGCAGGCGGCATCGCGCTCGAGCCCGGCGAGTACGAGCTCGCGCTCGAGGTCGCCGACGAGGCCGCGGCCGTGGGCTTCCTGCCCGGCGGCGGGTTCGTGGTGCTCGACACCGCCACGACGCCCGAGCTCGAGGCCGAGGGCCTCGCGCGCGACGTCGTGCGCGCCGTGCAGGCCGCGCGCAAGGACGCGGGGCTCGACGTGAGCGACCGCATCCGCCTCGTGCTCGGCTCCGACGCCCACGGCGTCGCCGCCATCGAGGCGAACGCCGCGCTCGTCGCCGGCGAGACGCTCGCGCTCGACGTGCAGGTGGAGCGGGTGGACGACGCGGCGGGCGAGCTCGCCGACGCCGGCACCGCGCACCGCGTCGGCGACGGCTCGCCGCTGTCGATCCGCCTCGAGCGCGCCGTGGCCGAGGAGGTGCAGGCATGAGCGACGACCAGCTGCCCCCGGCGCTGCCCGAGGACGCCGGGCGCGACGTCGACGACCGCATCCTCGACTCGCTCGAGGACCGCGAGGCCGCGCAGGCCGCCTACGAGGCGCTGCTCGAGCGCGCGGGCGAGCAGGCCGTCGAGCCGCGCATCGCCGCGACGCGCCGCGCCGTCGAGCTGCTCGGCGACCCGCAGCGCTCGTTCCGCGTCGTGCACCTCACGGGCACGAACGGCAAGGGCTCCACGGCCCGCATGGTCGACGCGCTGCTGCGCGCCCACGGCCTGCGCACGGGCCTGCTGACGAGCCCGCACCTCGAGCGCGTCACCGAGCGCATCATGATCGACGGCGAGCCCGTGACCGACGAGGCCTTCGCTCGCGGCTACGAGGACATCGAGCCGTTCCTCGCGATGGTCGACGCCGAGCTCGAGGCGGCGGGGGAGCGGCGGCTGACGTTCTTCGAGGCCTTCACGGTGCTCGCGCTCGCCGTCATGGCGGACGCCCCCGTCGACGTGGCCGTGCTCGAGGTGGGCATGGGGGGCACCTGGGACTCCACGAACGTCGCCGACGGCGACGTCGCCGTCATCACGCCGATCGCGCTCGACCACACGAACCGCCTCGGCTCGACCGTCGAGGCGATCGCGCGCGAGAAGGCGGGCATCATCAAGCCCGAGGCGATCGCGGTCTCCGCCGCGCAGGCCCCCGAGGCGCTCGCGGTGCTCGAGGCGCGCGCCAACGAGGTCGGCGCGACGCTGCTCGTCGAGGGCCGCGACTTCGCGCTGGAGTCGCACGCGGTCGCCGTCGGCGGCCAGCTGGTGACGGTCCACGGCCTCGCCGCCGAGTACATCGACCAGCTCGTGCCGCTCATGGGCGCCCACCAGGGCAGGAACGCCGCGCTCGCGATGGTCGCCGTCGAGGCCTTCCTCGGCGGCGGCCGCCAGCCGATGACCGGCGAGGTGCTCGCCGCGGGCCTCGGCGCGGCCACCTCGCCCGGCCGCCTCGAGGCGATCGGCGCGCACCCGCTCGTCGTCGTCGACGCCGCCCACAACCCGCACGGAGCCGAGGCGCTGCGCGTCGCGCTCGGCGAGTTCTTCGGGCTCGAGCGCGTGACGCTCGTGCTCGGCGTGCTCGCGGGCAAGGACGCCGCGGGCGTGCTCCGCGCGCTCGAGCCCGTCGTCGACGAGGTCGTCGTGACCCAGTCGACGTCGGAGCGCGCCGTCGACGCCGACGAGCTCGCGGCGGTCGCCGTCGAGGTGCTGGGCGCCGAGCGCGTGCTCGTCGAGCCCGACCTCGGCACGGCCGTCGAGGCGGCGCGCGACGCGGCCTCCGACCGCGGCGGCGCCGTGGTCGTCACGGGCTCCATCACGCTGCTCGGCGACGTGCTCGCCCATGCGCGCGAGGCCGGCTGGCTGCAGCGGCCCGACGCGCGCCGCCAGGCGGCCACCATCCGCATCACCGACGAGGAGGAGCGATGACCGAGGCTCCGCGCCCGCGCCGCGCGCGTCCGAAGCGCGGCGCCATGGAGGCGCTGCTGCGCATCACCCACGGCCTCCAGGCCGCGGGGCTCGCCTTCGGCGCGCTCGCCACCTGGGGCGTGACGCGCGACTGGCCCGCTCCCGTCGCCTTCCTCGCGGTCATGGTGCTGCTCATCGGCACGATGCCCCTGCTCTCGCGCCCGTGGGGCTGGATCCCGAGCCTCGGCGTGCAGGTGCTCGTCGCGGCGCTCACGGTCTTCGAGCCCGTCTGGGGCGTCGTCGCCGCCGCGCTCGTCGCGCTCTGGATCTACTGCTTCTCGAAGGCGCGGCAGATCGAGCGCCAGCGCCGCGCCGCCGGCCTCGACCCCCGCGGAGCCCCGGGGGAGTGACCTCCGCACGAGGCCCCCGCCAGCCCTCGCGGGGCACGGCGGGGGCCTCGCCCGTCGGTAGGCTGGGAGCCATGCAGAGCACCCTCGTCCTCATCAAGCCCGACGGCGTCCGCCGCCAGCTGACCGGCCAGATCCTCGCCCGCATCGAGGCCAAGGGCTACGCGATCGCCGACCTGCGGCTCGTGACGCCCGAGCGGGCGCTGCTCGAGGAGCACTACGCCGAGCACCGCGGCAAGCCCTTCTTCGAGCCGCTCGTCGAGTTCATGCTCTCGGGGCCCTCCGTCGCGATCCGCCTCGAGGGCGACCGCGTCATCGAGGGCTTCCGCTCGCTCGCCGGCACCACCGACCCGACGACCGCGGCGCCCGGCACGATCCGCGGCGACCTCGGCCGCGACTGGGGCCTGCCCGTGCAGCAGAACCTCGTGCACGGCTCCGACTCCGAGGAGTCCGCCGCGCGCGAGCTCGCGCTCTGGTTCGCCTGATCCCGGGTCGCGCCCGCCGCGACCGCATGCACGACGCCCCGGGCCGAGCGGCCCGGGGCGTCGTCGTGCTCGGGGCTAGAGCCCGCCGAGCAGGAAGCGGGGGATGCCCGGCAGCGCGAGCATGATCGTCAGCACCACGGCGACCGCGAGCCCGAGCGAGAGCACCCAGCCCCACGACGAGAGCCGCGCCGCCGCGCGCCGCAGACCGGCCGGCGCCGGGATCGCGCCTGCGCCGATCGCCCAGGTCCACAGCGGGAACGACATCGCGTACATCGTCATCCAGACGAGGAAGCACCACGGGCACACGAAGCCGAGCACGAAGACCGACTGCGCGAAGAGCCACAGCACGAGCACCATGCCGCCGAGCACGCCGACCGAGAAGGCCGTCCACACCCAGCGCGGCAGGCGCGTGCCGCCGAGGGCGAGCGCACCCATGATGATGGAGGCAGGGAAGGCCATGAGGCCGATGAACGGGTTGGGGAAGCCGAAGATGCGGCCCTGCTCCGACTCCATCGCGCCCGAGCACGAGAGGAACGGGTTGACGTCGCAGGAGAGCTGCTCCTCCGGGAACTGCAGCAGGTGGATGCGCTCGACCGAGAGCGCGAAGGCGCCGATGAGGCCGATGATGCCCGTGACGACGAGCACCGCGCCGAGCCAGCGCGGCGCTGCGATGTGCGCCGCCGCGGGGTCGGGGCGCTCAGGTGCGGCCGGGGCGTCGGCGCGGGATGCGGTGCGGGTGCTCATGGGACCTCCTGCGCACATCCTGCCAGGCGCCCGGCGGCGGGCACGGGCGCGCGCGCCCTGGATCTGCCATGAGCCGCGCCGGGCACGACCGAGGGGACGGCGATGAGCTTCGACCTCGCGACGCTCGCCGCCTTCACCGCCGGGGTCGTCGTGATCGTGCTGCTGCCCGGGGCCAACAGCCTGTACGTGGCGACGACGGCGCTCCGCGCCGGCACCCGGGCGGGCTTCCGCGCGATGCTCGGCGTCTTCACGGGCGACGCCGTGCTCATGGTGCTCGCCGTGCTCTCGGCGCAGGCGCTCGCGGCCAACCCCGTCGTCTACACGGTCCTCGTCTCGGCGGGCGCGCTCTACCTGCTGTGGCTCGCGCTCGGGCTCGTGCGCAGCGCGCTCGCGCGCATCCGCGCCCGGCGCGACCGCCGCGCCGAGCCGGATCCGACCGAGAGCCCGCTGCAGCCGCCGACGACGCCGAACCCGATCATCGCGAGCCCGCGGCTCTCGCCCTACCGCACGGCGCTCGTCACGAGCCTCCTGAACCCGAAGGCGATCCTGTTCCTCGCCTCGTTCTTCGTGCAGTTCATCGACCCCGCCTCGCCGACGCCGCTCGGCGACCTCGTGACCCTCATGCTGATCCTCGAGGTCGTCTCGGCCGCCTACCTCACGCTCCTCGTGCTCGTCGGCTCGCGCATCGGGCGGCGGGTGCAGCCGCACGGCAGGCTCGCGATCGCGGGCACGCTCCTCGCCGCGGCGGCCTTCGTCGCGCTCGCCGTGCGCGTCGTGCTCCCCTGAGCGCAGGCCCGAGCGGTGCGCGGCGCGTGCCCGCTCCCGGACTCCGCGTCCGTTCCTGCGCGCACGGAGCGCCCGTGGGGTAGACTCCCCGCTAGCGCGCCCGACGGGCGCACGCACAGGTTTTTCCGGGCGGCGAACGCCTCGCCCGGGCCATCCCCGAGAGGGGATGACAGGAAGCTTCGCGCCGGGCGCGTCCCGGGCCGCGACGAGAGATTCCGACCGGCGGCGCCGGTCGCGACAGGAGCACGCCAGCGATGGTGGACAACGACTCGACCCTCCCCGAGGGCACCGCAGCAGACCAGGCCGACCAGCTGGACCTCCAGCTCGAGGCGACGACGACCGACGCGGCCGACGACGCCGGGGCGGGGGCACCCGCGAAGCCGCGCCGCAAGCGAGCCACTGCCTCGCGCCGGCGGGCCTCCGAGGCCCCCGGCGACGCGCAGCCCGCCCAGCGCGAGACGGGCGAGGCGGCCGCCGCGCCGCTGGCCGTGGACGGGGCGGCAGCAGCGCCGCAGCCCGTCGCCGACGCGGCCGCCGAGGCGCGGCCGGCCGAGCGCGAGGCCGCGCTGCCCGCGGGCGACGCCGAGCCGGGCCACGAGCCCGGCCTCGTCGACCCCGGCCACGCCGACGCCGCGTCCGCCACCGAGGCCGAGCCCCAGGACGCCGGCGCCGAGCCGCGCTCCGACGCGGACGCCGCGCTGCAGGCGGCGCTCGCCATGCCCGAGGCGCCCGCGGGCCCCTTCGGCCTGCTCTTCCACGCGCCCGACCTCTCGGTGCTCCCGTCGCTCCCCGCGATCGACGGCGACGACGAGGACGAGGAGGAGGACGACGAGCCCTCGAACCGGCGCTCGCGCCGCTCGCGCTCGCGATCCTCGCGCACGGGCCGCGGCCGCGAGGCCGAGGACGAGAAGCCGCTCATCACCGAGCCGCAGCGCATCAAGGGCTCCACGCGCCTCGAGGCGAAGCGCCAGCGCCGCCGCGAGGGCCGCGACGCCGGACGCCGTCGCACCGTCGTCACCGAGACCGAGTTCCTCGCCCGCCGCGAGGCCGTCGAGCGCCAGATGATCGTGCGCTCGAAGCACGACCGCGTGCAGCTCGCCGTGCTCGAGGACGGCGTGCTCGTCGAGCACTACGTCGCGAAGTCGTCGGAGTCGAGCCTCATCGGCAACGTCTACCTCGGCCGCGTGCAGAACGTGCTGCCCAGCATGGAGGCGGCGTTCGTCGACATCGGCAAGGGCCGCAACGCGGTGCTCTACTCGGGCGAGGTCGACTGGGACGCCGCCGAGCTCGAGGGCCAGCCCCGCAAGATCGAGCTCGCGCTGAAGCCCGGCGACACCGTGCTCGTGCAGGTCACGAAGGACCCGGTGGGCCACAAGGGCGCGCGCCTCACGAGCCAGATCTCGCTGCCCGGCCGCTACCTCGTGTCGGTGCCCGGCGGCTCGATGAACGGCATCTCGCGCAAGCTCCCCGACACCGAGCGCGCGCGCCTGAAGAAGATCCTCAAGCAGGTGCTGCCGGAGGGCGTGGGCGTCATCGTGCGCACCGCGGCCGAGGGCGCCACCGAGGAGCAGCTCACGCGCGACGTCGAGCGCCTCACCCGCCAGTGGGAGCGCATCCAGCAGCAGCGGCAGTCGGGCAGCGCCCCGCAGCGCCTGCACGCCGAGCCCGACCTGCTCGTGAAGATCGTCCGCGACGTCTTCAACGAGGACTTCCACAAGCTCGTCATCCAGGGCTCCGAGGCCCTCACGACGATCCGCGAGTACCTCGAGGCCATCGCGCCCGACCTGCTCGACCGCGTCGAGGCCTACGAGGGCACCGACGACCCCTTCTCGCACTTCCGCATCGCGGAGCAGATCGACAAGGCGCTCGACCGCAAGGTGTGGCTGCCCTCCGGCGGCTCGCTCATCATCGACCGCACCGAGGCGATGACGGTCGTCGACGTCAACACGGGCCGCTTCGTCGGCGCCGGCGGCAACCTCGAGGAGACCGTCACCAAGAACAACCTCGAGGCGGCCGAGGAGATCGTGCGGCAGCTGCGCCTGCGCGACATCGGCGGCATCATCGTCATCGACTTCATCGACATGGTGCTCGAGTCGAACCGCGACCTCGTGCTGCGCCGCCTCGTCGAGTGCCTCTCGCGCGACCGCACGAAGCACCAGGTGGCGGAGGTCACGAGCCTCGGCCTCGTGCAGATGACCCGCAAGAAGCTGGGCCTTGGGCTCCTCGAGTCGTACTCGGAGGCGTGCGAGGTCTGCGCGGGCCGCGGCATCATCGTGCACCACGAGCCGATCTCGAAGCCGCAGCGGCAGCAGCAGGGCGAGCAGGGATCGGGCGGCGGCCGGCGCCGCGGTCGCGGCAAGGGCGGCGACCAGCAGCAGCAGGCGCAGCAGGGCCAGCAGGGCGGCCAGCAGGCGCAGAGCCACCAGCAGCAGAGCCACGGCGGCACGCACGCGATCACCGACGACATGCGCAAGGGCCTGTCGCAGATCGCCTCGGCGGGTCGCGGCAAGGCTCCCGATGAGCACGGCGAGCACGCCGCGGCCGACCACGCGGGCGCCGAGCCTGCGCCCGTCTCGGGCATCGTGGAGCCGCGCCCCGCCGCCGTCGAGGCGGTGGTCGAGGAGGCGAAGGCCGAGCCGGTCGTGACGATCCTCGACATCCCGGTGGCCGCCTCCGGCGAGACCGAGGACCGCCGCGCCACCCCCGAGGAGCTCGACGGGCTGCTCGGCGGCGCGCTCGACGCCCTCAAGGCTCCCGAGGCCGGCACGGGCCGCGCCGCGCGCCGCTCGCGCCGCGCGTCGTCCGGCGTCATCACCGCCAAGCCCGACGAGGCCTAGGCGCCGTCCGTCCGCAGCGGGGGAGCGGGATCGGCTACGGCCGGTCCCGCTCCTTCACGCGCAGTCCGCTCGCGATGAGCCGTCGCACGAGGTCCTTCGGCGGCACGCGCTCGGCCCCGAGGGCGACGAGCTCGTCGATGCGCGCCTCGGGCACGTCGTAGTGGTCGTGGTCGAAGCCGCGCTCGGGGATGCCCGCGCGGCGCGCGAAGGCGTGCAGCTCGGCGAGGGAGGCGTCGCTCACGAGGTGCGCCCACATCGTGCCGTGGTTCGGCCAGAGGGGGTCGTCGACGAGGATCGCCATGCCCCCGACGCTACCCGCGACACGGCACGCGCCGTGTTGACCGGGAGCGCGCGGCGCATGTAATGTTGTCGGTTGGCGCCAGTCGCGATTCCGCGCGCGCCACAAGCTTCGTCCCGGCCTCGGTCGGGAGTCGTTCCAACAGTGAGGATCCAGACGTGGTGTACGCAATCGTGCGCGCCGGCGGCCGGCAGGAGAAGGTCGAGGTCGGCTCGGTGCTCGTCGTCGACCGCATCGCAGCTGATGACAAGGGCAACGTCGAGCTCGCCCCCGTGCTGCTCGTCGACGGCGACAAGGTGACCTCGGACGCCGACGCGCTCGCCAAGGTGACCGTGACCGCCGAGGTCGTGACCGACCTCCGCGGCCCGAAGATCCGCATCCAGCACTACCGCAACAAGACCGGCTACAAGCGCCGCATGGGCCACCGCTCGGAGCTCACGCGCCTCAAGGTCACCGAGATCAAGTAAGGGGCTGACCAGACATGGCACACAAGAAGGGCGCATCGTCCACCCGCAACGGCCGTGACTCGAACGCGCAGCGCCTCGGCGTGAAGCGCTTCGGCGGCCAGGTCGTCAAGGCCGGCGAGATCCTCGTCCGCCAGCGCGGCACGCACTTCCACCCCGGCGCCGGCGTCGGCCGTGGCGGCGACGACACGCTGTTCGCCCTCGAGGCGGGCGCCGTGGAGTTCGGCCAGAAGGGCGGCCGCAAGGTCGTCAACATCGTCGCGGCCCAGTAGGCCTGGCGATCCAGCACTTCCGATGAGCGGGGCGGGCTTCGGCTCGCCCCGCTCTCGCATTCCCTGAGGAGACATCCGTGGCAACCTTCGTCGACCGCGTCACCCTGCACCTGCGCGCAGGGCACGGCGGCCACGGCTGCGTCTCCGTGCGCCGCGAGAAGTTCAAGCCCCTGGCGGGCCCCGACGGCGGCAACGGCGGCGACGGCGGCGACATCGTGCTCGTCGCCGACCCGCAGGTCACGACGCTGCTCGGCTACCACCGCGCACCGCACCGCGCGAGCGAGAACGGGCAGCCGGGCATGGGCGACCACCGCTCGGGCACGACGGGCGCCGCGCTCGAGCTGCCCGTGCCGGTCGGCACGGTCGTGACCGCGGCCGACGGCGAGGTGCTCGCCGACCTCGCGCACGCGGGCATGCGGCTCGTGGTCGCCGAGGGCGGCCAGGGCGGGCTCGGCAACGCGGCGCTGTCGAACCAGAAGCGCCGCGCGCCCGGCTTCGCGCTGCTCGGCACGCCCGGCTTCGAGGGCGACGTCACGCTCGAGCTGAAGACCGTCGCCGACGTCGCGCTCGTGGGCTTCCCGAGCGCCGGCAAGTCGAGCCTCGTCGCGGCGATGAGCGCCGCGCGGCCGAAGATCGCCGACTACCCCTTCACGACCCTCCACCCCAACCTCGGCGTCGTCGAGTCGGGCCAGACCCGCTACACGATCGCCGACGTGCCCGGCCTCATCGAGGGCGCGAGCGAGGGCAAGGGCCTCGGCCTCGAGTTCCTGCGCCACGTCGAGCGGTGCTCGGCGCTCCTGCACGTCATCGACTGCGCGACGCTCGAGCCGAACCGCGACCCGGTCTCGGACCTCAGGGTCATCCTCGCCGAGCTCGCCGCCTACCCCGTGCCCGAGGGCCAGACGCCGCTGCTCGAGCGCCAGCAGCTCGTCGCGCTCAACAAGGTCGACGTGCCGGAGGCGCTCGAGCTCGCGGAGTTCGTGCGCGAGGAGATCGAGGGCATGGGCTTCCGCGTCTTCGAGATCTCGACGATCGCGCACCGGGGCCTGCGGGAGCTCTCCTTCGCGCTCGCCGACATCGTCGAGCGGGACCGCGCGGCGAAGGCCGTCGAGGCCGAGCCCGAGCGCATCGTGCTGCGACCGCGCGCGATCGACGACGCCGGCTTCACCGTCAAGGTCGAGGGCAGCCACGAGGGTCCCGTCTACCGCATCCTCGGCGCGAAGCCCGAGCGCTGGGTGGCGCAGACCGACTTCCGCAACGACGAGGCCGTCGGCTACCTCGCCGACCGCCTCGCGAAGCTCGGCACCGAGGAGGCGCTGCTCAAGGCCGGCGCCGTCGCGGGCGCGACCGTCGTGATCGGCCCGGGCGCGGGCATCGTCTTCGACTGGGAGCCCACCATCGCCTCGGCGGCCGAGCTCGTCGGCAACCGCGGCACCGACCCGCGCCTGGACCGCAACGTGCGCCGCACGACCGCGGAGCGCCGCGAGCAGTACCACGAGCGCATGGATGCGAAGCAGGCCGCGCGCGACGAGCTCGGCAGCGAGCGCGACGCGGGCCTGTGGACCGACGACGAGGGCTTCGAGGTGCAGCGCTACGAGGAGGGCCAGCCCTCGTGAGCGCGGTCGACCCTGCGGCGGGCGAGCGGATCGTCGTCAAGGTCGGCTCCTCGTCGATCTCCGGCGAGCGTCGCGCGCAGATCGAGCCCCTGGTCGACGCGCTGGCGCGCCTGCACGCGCACGGCCAGGTCATCCTCGTCTCCTCGGGCGCGATCGCGACCGGCATGCCGTTCCTCGGCCTCGACGAGCGCCCGGTCGATCTGCCGCTGCAGCAGGCGGCGGCTGCCGTGGGGCAGAACGTCCTCATGAACCGCTACCAGCGCAGCCTCACGCGGCACGAGGTGGTCGCGGCGCAGATCCTGCTCACCGCCTCCGACATGGAGATGGACGCGCACCGCGCGAACGCGCGCAACGCGATCGAGCGGCTGCTCGAGCTGCGGATGCTGCCCATCGTCAACGAGAACGACACGGTCGCGACCCACGAGATCCGCTTCGGCGACAACGACCGGCTCGCGGCGCTCGTCGCGCGCCTCGTGGGCGCCGATCGCCTGATCCTGCTCTCGGACATCGCCTCGCTGCGCACGGCGCCGCCGGACGAGCCGGGCTCGGCGCCCATCGAGCGCGTCGCGTTCGGCGACCCGCTCGACGGGGTGCGGCTGGGCGCCTCCGGCTCGCACGTGGGCTCGGGCGGCGCCGCGACGAAGGTCGACGCCGCGCGCCTCGCGGCCGACGCCGGCGTGCGCGTGACGCTCACGGCCACCCCGCTGCTCGGCAGGCTGCTCGCGGGGGAGCGCCTCGGCACCGAGTTCGAGCCGAACCCGACCGCCGGCAGGTAGCCGCACGGGCCGCCGCGTCGCGGTCGGTGCACATGCGCGCGCCTAGGATCGGAGCATGGCCGAAGCCCGTGACCGCCTCGACGACCTCCTGCACGACGCGCAGCGCGCATCCCGCGCCCTCGGCACGGTCCCGGCGCCGCAGCGCCACGCGGCGATCGAGGCCATCGCGACGGCGATCGAGGGCGCGGCCGACGCGATCCTCGCCGCGAACGCCGAGGACCTCGAGCGCGGCCGCGCGGCGGGCCTCGCGAGCGGCCTCCTCGACCGCCTGCTGCTCGACCGCGACCGCATCGCGGGCCTCGCCGCAGCCGCCCGCGACCTCGCGGCGCTGCCCGACCCGATCGGCGAGGTGCTGCGCGAGCGCACGCTGCCCAACGGCCTCGAGCTCACCGAGGTGCGCGTGCCCTTCGGCGTCATCGGCGTCATCTACGAGGCGCGCCCCAACGTCACGGTCGACCTCGCGTGCATCGCGCTCGGCTCCGGCAACGCCGCGGTGCTCCGCGGCGGCTCGGCGGCCGAGCGCACGAACGCCGTGCTCGTCGCCGCCATGCAGGACGCGATGGAGGGCGCGGGCCTGCCGCGCCTCGCGGTGCAGACGATCGACCCCTTCGGGCGCGACGGCGCCGGCCGGCTCATGCGCGCCCGCGGCCTCGTCGACCTCCTCGTGCCGCGGGGGAGCGCGGCGCTCATCGACCGCGTCGTGACGGAGTCGACGGTGCCGGTGATCGAGACGGGCGCGGGCGTCGTCCACGCCTTCGTCGACCGCGCCGCCGACCTCGCGATGGCGGTCGAGATCGCGCTCAACGCCAAGACGCAGCGCACGAGCGTGTGCAACTCGCTCGAGACGCTCCTCGTGCACCGCGACGTCGCCGCGGAGGCCGTGCCGGCGCTCGCGGGCGCGCTCGCGGCGGCGGGCGTCACGATCCACGCCGACGCACCGCTGCCGGGCGTCGAGCGCGCCGAGCCGCTCGGCGAGGCCGGGTGGTCGACCGAGCACCTCTCGATGGACGTGGCGATCGGCGTCGTCGACGACCTCGATGCGGCGATCGAGCACATCAACCGCTTCGGCACCCACCACACCGACACGATCATCACGGGCGACGCGGCCGCCGCCGAGCGCTTCCTCGCCGAGGTCGACTCCGCGGTCGTCATGCACAACGCCTCCACCCGCTTCACCGACGGCGGCGAGTTCGGCTTCGGCGCCGAGGTGGGCATCTCGACCCAGAAGGCGCACGCGCGCGGCCCCATGGGTCTGCCCGAGCTCACGAGCACGAAGTGGATCGTGCGCGGCACGGGCCAGGTGCGGCCCTCGCCCTCGGCGCCGCGATAGGCTGGACCCATGACGCTCACGCTGCTCCTCGCCGCCGCCGAGGCTGGCCACCACGAGACGGGCCCCGCGCCGTTCATCGCCGGCGGCATCGCCGTGGCCGTGTTCCTGGTCTCGGCCATCGTCCTGCGGGCCTACCGCGACGTCAGCAACCGCGGCGCCGGGGGCCAGACGGGCTCCACGGACAACGTCTGACGCGCGTGGCGCAGCGCCCCCGCCGCCTGGGCATCATGGGCGGCACCTTCGACCCGATCCACCACGGCCACCTCGTGGCCGCCAGCGAGGTCGCGCAGCACTTCGGCCTCGACGAGGTCGTCTTCGTGCCGACGGGCCAGCCGTACCAGAAGCGCGACGCCTCGCCGAGCGAGCACCGCTACCTCATGACGGTGATCGCGACCGCCTCGAACCCGCGGTTCCGCGTGAGTCGCGCCGACGTCGAGCGCGACGGCCCGACCTACACGATCGACACGCTCCGCGACATGCGCGCCGCGCATCCCGACGCGGAGCTCTTCTTCATCACGGGCGCCGACGCCTTCGCGTCGATCGTCGAGTGGAAGGACGCCGACGAGCTCTGGAGCCTCGCGCACTTCGTCGCGGTGACGCGGCCTGGCCACCAGCTCTCCGCCTCAGGGTTCCCTTCGGACCGCGTCTCGCTCCTCGAGATCCCCGCACTTGCGATATCCTCGACCGATTGCCGAACGCGCGTCAGCGCGGGCTACCCGGTCTGGTACCTGGTGCCCGACGGCGTGGTGCAGTACATCAGCAAGCACGACCTCTACCGGAGACAGACAGCATGACCGATGCGAACGAGGGCCGCCCGCTCACGCGACGGCAGCTCCGTGAGCTCGAGCGCGCTGCCGAGCTCGCCCAGACCGGCGGCACGCCGCCCGTCCCGGACGAGGAGGCGCAGCGACGGCTGTCCGACGAGCCCGCCCGCGAGGGCCGCCACTCCACCCCGAGCGTGCCCGCGGCCGAGGCCGAGCTGCTCGAGGCGATCGACACCGCCCCCGAGGCGCCGGCGGCGGCCGCCGAGCCCGCGGCCGAGCCGGTCGTCGAGGAGCCTCCCGCGCCCAAGCCCGCCGGCCGCTTCTTCGGCCGCCGCGGCCGCGCCGCCGAGCCCGCCGCCCCCGCTGCGCCGGTCGAGGAGACCGTGGCGATCGACGCCGTCGAGCTCGAGTCCGCGAGCGACGACACCCCCGCGGCCGGCGTCGAGGTCATCGAGGCCGAGCTGCAGCCCGAGCGCTCGGTGCCCGCGCCCTCGTCGGCCCGCCGCTCGAGCGTCCCCATCGACGACGTCCAGGGGCTCGACACCGTCGACGACCTCGAGATCGACAGCCTCGAGATCGACGAGGTCCAGGTCGCGGGTCCCCGCGTCTCCGCGCTCCGCGTCGCGGAGTCGACGCCCGCCCAGCTCGAGGACCGCCGCGCGGCCGAGGCCGAGCCGGCCGAGGAGCCGACGCCGACGGGCCCCTCGCGCGGCCAGTCGCAGCGCCTCCCCGTCATCGTCAACGTCGTGCCCGACACCTCCGAGCACCACATCGCCGACCTGCGCGAGCAGGGCGTCGCCGGCTCCGGCGGCTCCTCGACGGGTGCCTTCACCGCGAACGCGCTCGTGCTGCCCGCGGGCGCCGACGCGCCCGAGTTCGCGCTCGAGGGCGACGACGGCGTGCTCGTGACCGGCTCGATCGACGTGCCCGAGGGCTTCGCGACCTCCGGACGCGGCCGCGCGACGATCGACGGCAACGACGTCGACGGCGAGGTCGCCGACGGCGAGGTCGCCAGCTCCGAGAACGCCCCCGTGCGCGCATCGCGCGCGGTGTCCTCGTACGCCAACGCACGCGTGCAGATCGCCCCGACGAAGCGCTCCACGAACGCCTGGCCGATCGCCATCGGCGTCGGCGCCGGCGCCTTCGTCGCAGCCGTGGGCGGCTTCCTCGCCCTCGCCCTGACCCAGGGCTGGCTCTGATCCACGTGCCCAGCACCAAGGAGGTCGGCCCATGAGCGCCGACGAGAGGTCCATCGCGCTCGCGCGCGCCGCAGCCCGAGCCGCCGACAAGGCGCTCGCCACCGAGCTCGTCGGCCTCGACGTCTCCGGCCAGCTGCCGCTGACCGACGTCTTCGTGCTCGCCACGGGGCGCAACGAGCGCCAGGTGAGCGCGATCGCGCGCGAGATCGAGGACCAGCTGATCCTCGACGGCGCGAAGCCGCTGCGCCGCGAGGGCCGCGCCGACGGCCGCTGGGTGCTGCTCGACTTCAGCGACATCGTCGTGCACGTCTTCCACGAGGAGGAGCGCACGTACTACTCGCTCGAGCGCCTCTGGCGCGACGCGCCGGTCGTCGACCTGCAGGTGCCCGAGCACGGCCAGGAGGCCGCGGAGGCCTGAGCGGCAGCGTGCTCGCGCGGCGCCCTACGCGATCGCGGGTGTGAGCGTGATGACGTTCGCCCAAGGGTCCTCGAAGCGCAGCGCCCTGCCGTCGTCCGCGACGGTGACGCCGCGCGCGGTGAGCCGCTCGCGCGCCGAGCCCAGCGCCTCGGCGTCCGGCACGGCGATCTCGACGCGGCCGAGGCCGAGCGAGTCGACCCGGCGGCCCGCGCCGCGCGAGTTCCACACGTTCATCGCCATGTGGTGGTGGTAGCCGCCCGCGCTCACGAAGAGCGCCGAGCCGCCGAGGCTCGCGGTCTCGGCGAAGCCGAGCGCGTCGACGTAGAAGTCGCGGGCGGTGGCGACGTCGCCCACCTGGAGGTGCACGTGGCCCACGGTCGCGCCGACGGGCGCGGTCTGCGGCACGCCGAAGGCGCCGCGCTCGAGGTGTCGCTGCACGAAGGCGTTGGGGTCGATGTGCTCGGTGGTCATGTGCACGTGGCCGTCCGCCCAGGTCCAGGTCTCGCGCGGCCGGTCGGCGTAGAGCTCGACGCCGTTGCCGTCGGGATCGGCGAAGTAGAAGGCCTCCGAGACGGCGTGGTCGCCCGTGCCGGCGAAGCGCAGGCCCGGCTGCTGCGACATCCGCACGATCGCCGCGGCGAGCGCGGCCTGCGTGGGGTAGAGGATCGCGGTGTGGAACAGGCCTGCCTGGGACGGGTCCGGGCCGCGGAGCTCCGGCGCCTCCTCGAGCACGACGAGCGCCCGGCCGCCGACCCCGAGGCTCCACGAGGCGCCGGCCGCCGTCGCCGCGCTCGGCGACGACCTCGAGGCCCACGCCCGCGGTGTACCAGGGGACGAGCCGCGAGAGCGCGGCCGTGCGGAGCATGACGGGACCCATCGCGGTCGCGTCGGGCAGCTGGTCGATCGTGTGCATGGGTGCCTCCACGCGGTGCAACGCGCGCGGCGCAGGCGCATTCCGCCGCAGGCCCTGCCGCGGCGCGGCCCGCCGGTAGGATCGGATCACGTGAGCGAGAGTCTGTGGACGGCCCCGGCCGACGAGCTGCTGCGCCGCACCGCCTCGGCGGCGCCGACCCCCGGCGGCGGCTCCGTCGCCGCCATCTCCGGTGCCTTCGGCGTGGGCCTCGTGCTCATGGCGATCGCGGTCACCGACGACGCCGCGCTCGACGCGCATCGAGCTCGCGGCGAGGCGATCCTCGAGCGCGTCGTGCCCGCCGCCGACGCCGACGTCGTCGACTTCCGGGCCGTCATGGCCGCCTACGGGCTGCCGCGGGGCGACGAGGCCGAGCGCGCTGCGCGCACCGCGGCCATCCAGGCGGCCTCGGTCGACGCCACGGGCACACCGCTCGCGCTCGTCGAGGCGCTCGTCGACGCGCTGCGCCTCGCCGCCGAGGTCGAGCCGCTCGTGAAGCGCTCGATCGTGAGCGACGTGCACGCGGGCGCCGACCTCGTCGCGGGCGCCGCCCGCGCAGCGGTGCGCACCGCCGACATCAACCTCGTCGCGCTCGAGCGCGGCGACGCCCCGGCGGCCGCCGGGCTCCGGGCGCGCAGGGACGCGCTCGTCGCCGCACTGGAGGAGGCAGCGTGACCGCGACCGTGCTCGACCCGTCGACCGTGGCGAAGCAGTACCGCGCGGAGGTGCGCGCGAGCGTCGAGGCGCGCGGCCGCGCCCCGCGGGTGGTGGGCCTGCTGAGCCAGGAGGAGGGCCCCGCCGCCACCTATGCGCACTACGCGACCCGCGGCGCGAGCGCCATGGGCATCGACATGGCGGTGCGGCAGGTCGCGCCCGCCGAGGTCGTCGCGGCGATCGCGCAGGCCAACCTCGACCCCGAGGTCGACGGCATCTTCCTTTACTACCCGCTCGCCTCGCGCGCCGAGGACCGCTGGCTGCGCGAGCTCGTCGACCCGCGGAAGGACGTCGAGGGCATGCACTCCTACTGGAGCCGCCTGCTCTACGAGAACCGGCGCTACGTCGACGACGAGCAGACGCAGCGCGCGATCCTGCCGTGCACGCCCCTCGCGATCCTGAAGCTGCTCCACGAGGCGGGCATGCGCGGCACGGGGGAGGAGGCGCCCCTGCAGGGCGTCACCGCGTGCGTCATCAACCGCTCCGACATCGTGGGCCGGCCGCTCTCGGCGATGCTCGCGAACGACGGCGCGCGCGTGCACTCGCTCGACCTCACGGGATCCGTGGTCTTCGAGCCCGCGATCGGCCGCCGCGCGCACGACGTGCGCGAGAGCGGCGTCACGCGCGCGGAGGCGCTCGCGCAGGCGGACGTCGTCATCACGGGCGTGCCCTCGAGCAGCTTCGAGCTGGTGCGGGCGGATGAGATCCGCGAGGGTGCGATCTGCGTCAACGTCGCCGAGGTCGAGAACTTCGACGAGTCGATCCTCGAGCGCGCGTCGGTCTACGTGCCGCGCGTCGGCCCGCTGACGATCGCGATGGCGATGCGCAACCTCGTGCGGCTCGCGGCCACCCGCGAGGCCTAGCGCGGCCGCCGGCGATCCGCTAGCGGCCCTTCTCGGCGAGGTCGCGCTCGAGCACGGGCGCGAGCCGGAACGGGATGAGCTCGCCCATCGAGAGCCAGGTCTCGGTGCGCTCGACGCCGTCGCACGCGAGCACGAGCTTGTTGATGCGGTAGAGGTCCTCGGCGTCGCGGCACACGGCGCGCACGAGCACGTCGGCCTGGCCGGAGAGGCCGAAGGCCTGCACGACCTCCGGGATCTGCTTCAGCTGCTCGACGACGTGGTCGATGCGCGGCTGGTCGACGTGCGTGGCCATGAAGACCGTGAGCGGGTAGCCGAGCGCCGCCGCGTGGAAGCGGCGGTCGAAGCCCTGCAGGGCCTCCGAGGCCTCGAGCGCCGCGACGCGGTTCTGCACCGTGTTGCGCGCGAGCCCGAGCCGCTCGGCGATCGCGGCGTTGGTCGCGCGCGGGCGCTCGGTGAGGTCGAGCAGGATCCGACGGTCGGTGTCATCGACGATGCGCATGCTGCGCAATCTAGCGCAGGTGGCGGCGGTGGGGAATGCGCGCGCCGCTCAGCCGGAGTGTCGCAGATTGCGCGAGGTGCGAACCGGGGGTAGCGTCGCACCACGACCCCGGGGGCGACCGCGCCCGAGGTCAGGCCGGCGCCCACGAGGCGCTTCGAACGAGGAGGTTCGACCGTGTCGCTCACGATGCCCGCACCCGACCCGCAGCTCGCGCTGGGGCTCGACGAGCCGCTGCGCGTGCTCGACCTGGACGGCTCCAGGCTGACCAGCGAGGTCCTCGACCCGCACCTCGGCGACGTCGACGAGACGGCCCTCACGAACCTCTATGTCGACATGGTGCGCGTGCGCCGCCTCGACACCGAGGCCTTCGCCCTCACGCGCCAGGGCCACCTCGTGCTCTGGCCGCCGCTGCTCGGCCAGGAGGCCGCGCAGGTCGGCACCGCCCGCGCGCTCCGCGACGACGACTGGGTCTTCGGCTCGTACCGCGAGCACGGCTTCGCGCTGCTGAAGGGCGCCGACCTCGCCGAGTTCGCGCGGGTCTGGAAGGCCTACGCGCACGCGGGCTGGGACCCGCAGGCGATGCGTATGGCGCCCGCCCAGATCATCATCGGCGCGCAGTCGCTGCACGCGACGGGCTTCGCCATGGCCTCGAAGCTCGACGGCTCGGACGACGTGGCGCTCGCCTGCTTCGGCGACGGCGCGACGAGCGAGGGCGACGTGAACGAGGCGCTCGTGTGGGCCGCGGCCTTCCAGGCGCCCGTCGTCTTCCTCTGCCAGAACAACCAGTACGCCATCTCGGAGCCCGTCGCCGTGCAGTCGGGCACGCCGCTGGCGCTGCGCCCCACCGGCTTCGGCATCCCCTCGATGCGCGTCGACGGCAACGACGTGCTCGCGATGCACGCCGCCGCCCGCATCGCCTTCGACCGCGCCCGCTCGGGCGGCGGCCCCACCTTCATCGAGGCCGTCACCTACCGCCGCGGCCCGCACACGACGACCGACGACCCCAAGCGCTACCGCGACGAGGCCGAGGTCGAGGCGTGGATCGCCAAGGACCCGATCGACCGCGTCGAGCGCGCGCTCGAGCGCATGGGCGCCAACATGGAGGCCGTGCGCGCCGAGGCGAAGATCCGCGCCGACGAGCTCGCGAAGGCGCTGCGCCACGCGGCGGAGCACGCCGAGCCGCCGACCGCAGACAGCATCTTCGACCACGTCTACGCCGAGCCGACGAAGCGGGTGGAGCGCCAGCGCGCCGAGCACGCCGCGTTCGTCGCGAGCATCGCCCAGGAGGGCCACCGATGACCGAGACCCTCACGCTCGCGAAGGCCGTCAACGCCGCGCTCGCCGACGCCCTCGAGGGCGACGACCGCGTGCTGCTGATGGGCGAGGACATCGGCCAGCTCGGCGGCGTCTTCCGCGTCACCGACGGCCTGCAGGACCGCTTCGGCACGCAGCGCGTCATCGACGCCCCGCTCGCAGAGTCGGCCATCATCGGCACGGCCGTGGGCATGAGCTACCGCGGCTTCCGGGTGGTCGCCGAGATCCAGTTCGACGGCTTCATCTACCCCGCGTTCGACCAGATCGTCGCGCAGGTCGCCAAGCTGCGCTACCGCTCGCAGGGCCGCGTCTCGGTGCCGCTCACGATCCGCGTGCCCTACGGCGGCGCGATCGGCTCGGTCGAGCACCACTCCGAGTCGCCCGAGGCGTACTTCGCGCACACGGCCGGCCTCCGCGTCGTCACCGCCTCGACGCCGCAGGAGGCGTACTCGACGCTCCGCGCCGCGATCGCGAGCGACGACCCCGTGCTGTTCTTCGAGCCGAAGGGCAAGTACTACACGAAGGGCGAGGTCGACCGCACGATCGTGCGCGACCTCGAGACCGCGAGCATCGTGGCGCAGGGCCGCGACGTGACGATCGCCGCCTACGGCCCCACGGTCGAGACCGCGATGCGCGCCGCGATCGCCGCCGCCGACGAGGGCATCGAGGTGGAGGTCATCGACCTGCGCTCGATCTCGCCGCTCGACGTCGACACCGTCGTCGAGTCGGTCCGCCGCACGGGCCGCCTGGTCGTCGCGCACGAGGCGCCCGGCGAGGTCTCGGTCTCCTCCGAGCTCATCGCCTCGGTCGCCGAGCGCGCCTTCTCGAGCCTCGAGGCCGCGCCCGAGCGCGTCACGGGCTACGACACCCCCTACCCGCCGTCGGCCGTGGAGCACGACTACCTGCCGAGCCTCGACCGGCTGCTCGACGCCGTCGACCGCACGCTCGGCCGCCGGAGCTCGCGCACCGGCCTCGTCCTGGAGGGCGCACGATGAAGACGTTCCTGCTGCCGGACCTCGGCGAGGGCCTCACCGAGAGCGAGGTCGTCGCCTGGCGCGTCGCCGAGGGCGACACCGTCGAGCTCAACCAGCCGCTCGCCGACATCGAGACGGCGAAGGCCGTCGTCGAGCTGCCGAGCCCCTACGCGGGCGTCATCTCGAAGCTGCACGCGGGCGAGGGCGAGACCGTCGCAGTCGGCGCCCCGCTCATCGAGTTCGACGTCGACGGCGCGGGTGCGGCGCCCTCGCCTGCGCCCGCCGACGAGCCCGCGCCCTCGCCCGAGGCCGGGCCCGTCGCGACGCCGGAGGCGAACGAGGTGGCCCCCGCACCCGAGGCGCCCGCCGAGCCTGCGCCCGCCGAGGCCGAGCCCGAGAAGGTGCAGGTGCTCGTCGGCTCGATCACGGTGCACGGCGGCAAGCCCCAGCGCGCCGCGCGCAGCTGGGACGTCGAGCCCTTCGTGCGCGCAGAGCGCCGCGGCCCCAACCGCGCGATGCCGCCGGTGCGGAAGCTCGCGAAGGACCGCGGCATCGACCTGCAGTCCGTGCGCGCCTCCGGCGACGGCGGCCTCGTCACGCGCGCGGACCTCGACGGCCACGGCGCCGCCGCGCCGGCCGCCGCACCCGCGTCGACGCGCGAGAAGGTCACGGGCCTCCGCAAGCACACGGCTGCCGCGATGACGCAGTCGGCGCTCACCGTGCCGCACGCCGCCACCTTCCACCAGGTCGACGTGACCGAGACGCTCGCGCTCGCGAAGTCGGGCGACGCCTCGTTCCTCGCCCTCGCGAGCCGTGCGATCCTGCTGGCCGCGAAGCGCTGGCCCGACGTCACGGCAGCCTTCCACGCCGACACGAACGAGCTCGAGCGCTTCGCGCACGTCAACCTCGGCATCGCCGTCTCGACCGACCGCGGCCTCGTCGTCGCGTCGATCGACGAGGCGGAGACGATGGACGCCGTGCGCCTCACGGCCGAGATCCGCGACCGCGCCGTGCGCGCCCGCGAGGGCTCGCTGTCGATGGCGGAGCTCACCTCCTCGAACATCACGATCTCGAACGTGGGCGTCTTCGGCGTCGACGGCGGCATCCCGATCCTGAACCCGGGGGAGTCGGCGATCATCGCGCTCGGCGCCATCCGTCGCCTCCCGTGGGAGCACGAGGGGCAGATCGCGCTCCGCGACGTGTGCACCGTCACGGTGTCGTTCGACCACCGCGTGCTCGACGGCCGCGAGGCGGCGGGCTTCCTCGCCGACATCGCCGCCGTGCTCGAGCGCCCGTCCCTCGCCCTGGCGCGGTAGGACGCATGGCGCTGCCCTCCCACACCCTCACCACGGCCGTCGAGCCGGCCTCCGAGCAGGCGCGCACCAACCGCGCGGCGATGGAGGCGCTCGTCGGCGAGCTGCGGGATCGCCTCGCGCACGTCGCGCTCGGCGGGCCCGAGGCCGCCCGCGAACGGCACGTCGCTCGCGGCAAACTGCTCGCCCGCGACCGCATCGATGCGCTGCTCGACGCCGGGAGCCCGTTCCTGGAGCTCGCGCCGCTCGCCGCGTGGGGCGTCTACGGCGACGACGGCCAGGATGCGCCGAGCGCCGGCGTCGTCGCCGGCATCGGGCTCGTCCACGGCCGGCCCGTGTGCGTCATCGCGAACGACGCGACCGTGAAGGGCGGCACCTACTACCCGCTCACGGTCAAGAAGCACCTGCGCGCGCAGCAGGTGGCGCGCGAGAACCGCCTGCCCTGCATCGCGCTCGTCGACTCGGGTGGCGCGTTCCTGCCGATGCAGGACGAGGTCTTCCCCGACCGCGAGCACTTCGGCCGCATCTTCTTCAACCAGGCGCAGATGTCGGCGCTCGGCATCCCGCAGCTCGCGGCCGTCATGGGCTCGTCGACCGCGGGCGGCGCGTACGTGCCGGCGATGAGCGACGAGACCGTCATCGTGCGCGAGCAGGGCACCATCTTCCTCGGCGGCCCGCCGCTCGTGAAGGCCGCCACGGGCGAGGTGATCGACGCCGAGTCGCTCGGCGGCGGGGCCCTCCACGCCGAGGTCTCGGGCGTCGTCGACCACCTGGCCGACGACGACGCGCACGCGCTCGAGATCGTGCGCGACATGGTCGCCTCGCTGCCTCCCGAGCCCGGGGTCGCGGCAGCGCCCGTCGCGCTCGGCACCTTCGGCTGGACGGCGTACGCACCGCTGCTGGACCCGGCCGCCGACGAGCGCGCGCCCGCCGTCGACCCCGGCACGCTGTACGACGCGATCCCGCCCGACCTCCAGACCCCCTACGACGCCCGCGAGATCATCGCCCGCGTCGTCGACGGCAGCCGCTTCCACGAGTTCAAGGCCGGCTACGGCGACACGCTCGTCACGGGCTTCGCCGAGATCCACGGCCACACGGTCGGCATCGTCGCGAACAACGGCGTGCTCTTCTCGGAGTCGGCCATGAAGGGCGCGCACTTCATCGAGCTGTGCGACCAGCGCGGCGTGCCGCTCGTCTTCCTGCAGAACATCACGGGCTTCATGGTGGGCTCGGAGGCCGAGCGCGGCGGCATCGCCAAACACGGCGCGAAGATGGTCACGGCCGTCGCCACGACGCGCGTGCCCAAGCTCACCGTCGTCGTCGGCGGCTCCTTCGGCGCAGGCACCTACTCGATGTGCGGGCGCGCCTACGACCCCCGCTTCCTGTGGCTGTGGCCCAACGCGCGCGTGAGCGTCATGGGCGGGCCGCAGGCGGCCTCCGTGCTCTCGACCGTGAAGCGCGAGCAGCTCGAGGCCGCGGGGCGCTCCTGGTCGGCCGAGGAGCAGGACGCCTTCGAGGCGCCCGTGCGCGAGCAGTACGAGCGCAAGGGCAACCCCTACTACGCCTCGGCCCGACTCTGGGACGACGGCATCATCGACCCCGCCGACACCCGGCGCATCCTCGGCATGGCGCTCGACGTCGTCACCGCCGTGCCGATGCCCGAGCCGCGCCTCGGCGTCTTCCGGATGTGAGCGCCGTGCACGAGCCCCTCGCCCCCGCCCGCCCCTTCTCGCGGGTGCTCATCGCCAACCGCGGCGAGATCGCGATACGGATCGCGCAGACGCTGCGCGAGCTCGGCATCGGCGTCGTCGGCGTGCGCGCCGCCGACGACCCCTCGCCGCACCCCGCGCACTGCGACGAGGTCGTCGACCTCGGCGCCGGGCCGCTCCGCGACACCTACCTGTCGATCGAGCGCATCATCGCCGCGGCCCGCGAGACCGGCGCGGAGGCGATCCACCCCGGCTACGGCTTCCTCAGCGAGAACGCCGCGTTCGCGCGCGCCTGCGAGGAGGCCGGCATCGCCTTCGTCGGCCCGCCCGCGAGCGCGATCGAGACGATGGGCGACAAGATCTCGGCCCGCCACGCGGTCGAGTCGCGCGGCGTCGCGACCGTGCCCGGCATCGCGGAGCCCGGCCTCGACGACGCGGCGCTCATCGCGGGCGCCGAGCGCGTCGGCTTCCCCGTGCTCATCAAGCCCGCCGCGGGTGGCGGCGGCAAGGGCATGCACCGCGTCGACGACGCCGCCGAGCTGCCCGCCGCGCTCGCCGCGGCCCGCCGCGAGGCCGCCGCGGCCTTCGGCGACGACACCCTCTTCATCGAGCGCTTCGTCACGAGCCCGCGCCACATCGAGGTGCAGGTGCTCGCCGACGCGCACGGGCACGTCATCCACCTGGGCGAGCGCGAGTGCTCGCTGCAGCGCCGCCACCAGAAGGTCATCGAGGAGGCGCCGAGTCCGCTGCTCACCGAGGCGCAGCGCGCCGCGATCGGGCAGGCGGCCGTCGAGACCGCCCGCTCCGTGGGCTACGTGGGCGCCGGCACGGTGGAGTTCATCGTCGCGGGCGACCGCCCCGACGAGCCCTTCTTCATGGAGATGAACACGCGCCTGCAGGTGGAGCACCCGGTGACCGAGATGGTCACGGGCGTCGACCTCGTGGCCGAGCAGCTGCGCATCGCGGCGGGGGAGCCGCTCGCCATCGCGCAGGAGGACGTCGTGCTCTCGGGCCACGCGGTCGAGGCGCGGCTCTACGCCGAGGACCCCGCCGCGGGCTTCCTGCCCACGGGCGGCACGGTGCTCGACCTCGGCTGGGGCTGGGGCGAGGGCGTCCGCATCGACGCGGGCGTCGAGGTGGGCACGGTCGTCGGCTCCAGCTACGACCCCATGATCGCGAAGGTCATCGCGCACGGCGCGACGCGCGAGCAGGCCATCGACCGCCTGCGCGCCGCGCTCCGCGACGCGCACCTGTTCGGCGTCACCACGAATCGCGGCTTCCTGCGCGCGCTGCTCGCCGAGCCGACGGTGCGGGTGGGCGAGCTCGACACGGGCTTCATCGACCGCGAGGGCGCGCGCATCGCTGCCAGCGGCGCGGGCGCGATGGGCGAGGCGCTCGCCGTCGCCGCCTCGGCGCCGCAGCGGCGCCTGCCGATGCGCCTCGGCCCGTGGCACGACGACGGCTGGCGGATCGGCGGCGCGGTGGGCCGGGTCGCGCGCTTCGCCGACGGCGACGGCGTCGCCTCGGTGCGGGTGCGCGCCGCGGGCGCGCCGGTCGACCGGCACGCCGAGGCCCAGGACGTCGACATCGAGGTGCGCCGCGCCGACGGCGCGGTGCAGCGCTGGGAGCGCCTCCAGCTCGAGCGCCCCCTGCTCGTCGCCCTCGAGGGCACGTGGGTGTGGACGCGCGACGGCGACGTGCTCGTCGAGCCGCCCGCCCGCGCGCGCCGCGGACGCGGGCCCGCCGAGCCCACCCTCGCCTCGCCGATGCCCGGCACCGTCGTCGCCCTCCACGTCGAGGACGGCGCGGAGGTCGCCGAGGGCCAGGCGATCGTGAGCGTCGAGGCGATGAAGATGGAGCACGTGCTGCGCGCGCCCGTCGCGGGCGTCGTGCACGTGCGCGCGGGCGCCGGCGAGCAGGTGCAGCGCGGGCAGGAGCTCGCGACGGTGACCCCGACCGAGGAGGCGGCATGAGCGACGCGCAGGGTCCGGCAGGCGCCGAGCGGCGCATCGTGCAGCGCGGCCTGTGGTTCGACGAGCTCGAGACGGGCGTCGTCTACGACCACCGCCCGGGCCGCACGATGACCGAGGCCGACAACGTGCTGTTCACGACGCTCACGATGAACACGCAGCCGCTGCACCTCGACCGCGCCTGGAGCGAGACGACCGAGTTCGGCGAGCCGCTCGTGAACTCGATGCACACGCTCTCGACCCTCATCGGGCTCTCGGTCTCGCAGCTCACGCTCGGCACGATCGTCGCGAACCTCGGCTTCAGCGAGGTGGCGTTCCCCGCGCCCGTGCGCCACGGCGACACGATCTACGCCGAGACGCGCGTCGTCGAGGCGCGCGCCTCGCGCTCGCGGCCCGGCCAGGGCATCGCGACCTTCGAGCACCTCGCCCGCAACCAGCACGGCGAGGTCGTGGCGAAGGCCGTGCGGCAGGTGCTCATGCGCGCGAACCCGGAGACGGCCGCGGAGCAGGCGTCGGAGGCCGGGGCATGAGCGCCGGCCGCGAGGCGCTCGGCATGGGCCCCGCCCTGCTGTTCTGCCCCGGCGACCGGCCCGACCGCTTCGGCAAGGCCGCCGACCGCGCCGACGCCGTGATCCTCGATCTCGAGGACGCCGTCGGCGAGGGCGCGAAGCAGGCCGCCCGCGAGGCGGTCGCCGCCGCCGAGCCTCGCGCCCGCCCGCACGATCGTGCGCGTGAACGCCGCGGGCACGGCGCACTTCGAGGCCGACCTCGAGGCGGTCGCGCGCTCGCCCTTCCGCACCGTCATGCTCGCGAAGGCCGAGTCGGCCGAGCAGGTCGATGCGGTCGCGCAGGCCGTGCGCGGTGCACGGGTCGTCGCGCTCGTCGAGACCGCCCGCGGCGTGCTCGCCGCGGAGTCCCTCGCCGCGCATCCGGCCGTCGTCGGCCTCATGTGGGGCGCCGAGGACCTCGTGGCCTCGCTCGGCGGCACCGCGAGCCGGGACGCGACGGGCGCCTACCGCGATGTCGCGATGCACGCCCGCAGCCGCGTGCTGCTCGCCGCCGGCGCCTTCGACCGCACGGCGATCGACGCGATCCGCGCCGACATCGCCGACCTCGAGGGCGCGGAGGCCGAGGCAGCCGACGCGGCCGCGAGCGGCTTCGGCGCGAAGGCCGCCATCCACCCCAGCCACGTCGCGCCCTACCGGCGCGCGTTCGCGCCCACCGCGGCGCAGCTCGACGAGGCGCGGCGCATCCTCGCCGCCGCCGAGGCGACCCCCGGCGTCTTCTCGTTCGAGGGACGCATGGTCGACGAACCGATCCTCCGGCACGCCAGGAGCGTCGTCGCGAGCGCCGCCCCCGGCACCGCCGCCCACGAGGCGGCCACCACCGAAGCCACCACCACGAATGGGAGCACCGCATGACCGCCACCGAGGTCACCCCCGTCACCGAGCGCGCCGACGACATCGTCGACGGCACCGAGATGCTCAGCGCCGAGCACCAGGAGCTCGCCCGCACCGTGCGCCGCTTCGCCGACGAGGTCGTCGCGCCCGCGAGCTACGAGTACGACACCGCGCGCCGGCTGCCGATGGAGATCATCGCCGAGATGGGCCGCATGGGCCTGTTCGGCCTGCCGATCCCCACCGAGTACGGCGGCCAGGGCAAGGACTACATGGCGCTGTGCGTCGCCGTCGAGCAGCTCGCTCGCGTCGACCAGTCGATCGCCGTGACGCTCGAGGCCGGCCTCGGACTCGGCGCGATGCCGATCCTCCGCTTCGGCACCGAGGAGCAGAAGCGCACCTACCTCCCGGCGCTCGCGCGCGGCGAGGCCCTCGCAGGCTTCGGCCTCACCGAGGCGCAGGCCGGCTCCGACGCGGGCGCGACGCAGACGCGCGCCGTGCTCGAGGACGGCTGGTGGCGCATCGACGGCACGAAGCAGTACATCACCAACTCCGGCACGCCCATCACGTCGCTCGTCACCGTCACGGCGGTCACGGGCCACAAGGAGGGCCGCGACGGCACGACGAAGCCCGAGCTGTCGACGATCATCGTCCCGACGCCCATCGAGGGCTTCACGGTGCTGCCCGCCTACGACAAGATCGGCTGGCACACCTCCGACACGCACCCGCTCGTGCTCGACGGCGTGCGGGTGCCCGAGGGCAACCTCCTCGGCGCGCGGGGCAAGGGCTTCTCGAACTTCCTGTCGGTGCTCGACGAGGGTCGCGTCGCGTTCGCGGCGCTGTGCGTCGGCGCCGCGCAGGGCTGCCTCGAGCAGGCGATCCTGCGCGCCAAGGAGCGCGTCGTCTTCGGCCGTCCGATCGGCGACAACCAGCACATCGCCTTCACGATCGCCCGCATGCGCTCGCGCGTGGCCGCCGCCCGCGCCGTCATGCACGACGCGGCCCGCCGCATCGACGCCGGCATGCCGTTCACCGAGCAGGCCTCGCTCGCGAAGCTCATCGGCTCGGAGGCCGCGGTCGCGAACGCGAACGACGCCACCCAGATCTGGGGCGGGGCCGGCTTCATGAACGAGAACGTCGTCGCGCGCCACCTGCGCGACTGCCGCATCCTCACGCTCGGCGAGGGGTCGACCGAGGTGCAGCTCGCGATCATCGCGCGCAGCCTCGGCTTCGAGAAGTCGTTCGGCGCGTAGCGCACCGCGCGGCGCATCGGCCGCGACGATCCGGACGGCCCTCCTGGGACTGCCCTGCTGGGACGGCCCTGCTGGGCCGGCCTCTCGGGGCACGGATCGTCGCGGCCGATCCGTGCGCCCGGCGGCCCGGGCGGCTAGGCCTCCGGCTGCTTCGCGGCCTTGCGCGCGGCGAACGCCTCGAGCTTCGTCGTGGGGCCCGCGACGAGCACGATGTCGCCGCGCTCGAATCGGGTCTCCTGGTTGGCCTGGATCCAGTCGCCGCCGCGCTTGATCGCGACGATCGAGACGCCGTAGCGGTGGATGCCGAGCTCGCGCAGCGGCACGGCGAGCAGGTCGAGCGGGGCGGGGATCTTCATCGCGGCGTAGCCGGTCTCGATCTCGATGTAGTCCTCGAGCGAGCCCTGCACCATGTGGGCGACGCGGCGGCCCATGTCGGCCTCCGGGCGCACGACGTGCTGCACGCCCAGCTGGTCGAGGATCGTCGCGTGCTGCTCGCTGACGGCCTTCGCCCAGATGTCGCGCACGCCCAGCCGCAGCAGCTGGCTCGTGACGAGGATGCTCGCCGTCACGTCGCTGCCGATCGCCACGACGACGCGGTCGAAGTCGCCGATGCCGAGCTGCTCGAGCAGCTCGGGCCGCGTCGCATCGCCCGCGACGACGTGCGTGAGCTGCCCGTTGAGCTCCTGCGCGCGCTCCTCGCCGTCGATGCCGAGCACCTCGGTGCCGTAGGCCATGAGCTCGACCGCGAGCGAGGTGCCGAAGCGGCCGAGGCCGATGACGGCGACGGAGCGGGCGGAGCCGGCGAGCGAGGCCGGGTCGAAGGGGTTGCGCAGCCTAGCCAATGATGGGCCTTTCCTTCGGCAGCTCGTACGCGAGCGTGCGGGGGCGGAGGGCGAGCGTGGTGGCGACCGTGACGGTGCCGACGCGGCCGAGGAACATGAGCGCCACGAGGATCAGCTGGCTCGGGGTGCCGATGGTCGCGGTGATGCCGGTGGAGAGCCCGACGGTGCCGAAGGCCGAGACGACCTCGAAGACGACCCGGTCGAGGTCGAGCTCCGTGAGCAGCATGATCGAGAACGTCGCGACCGCGACGACGCCCACCGCGAGCAGCGAGACGGTGATCGCCTCGCGGTGCACGGCGCGCGAGAGGCGCTTGCCGAACATCGTGACCGTCGGGTCGCCGCGCACCTCCGCGAGGATGATGGCGCCGAGCACCGCGAAGGTCGTGATCTTGATGCCGCCCGCGGTGCCGGCGGGGCCGCCGCCGATGAGCATGAGCGCATCCATCACGAGCCACGTCTCGGGCCGCATCTGCCCGATGTCGAGCGCGTTGAAGCCCGCGGTGCGGGTCTGCACCGAGTGGAAGAAGGCCTCGAGCACGCGCGTGCCCGTGGACTGCGGGCCGAGCGTGCCGGGGTTCGCCCACTCGAGCACCGCGATGGCGAGCGTGCCGCCCACGAGCAGCAGCCCCGTGCCGACGAGCACGATCCACACGTGCATCGTCCAGCGCCGCGGCGTGCGCCAGTGGCGCAGCAGCTGCACGATCACGGGCAGGCCCAGGCCGCCGACGATCGTCGCGAAGGCGAGCGGCAGCAGGATGAACGGGTCGTCGACGAAGCCCATCATGTTGTCGCTGAAGAGCGCGAAGCCGGCGTTGTTGTAGCTGGAGATCGCGTGGAACGCGCCGAGCCAGAGGGCGTGGCCGAGCTCCTCGCCGCGGGCGAGGAAGCGCAGCGTCAGCGCGAGGGCCACGATGCCCTCGACGATGAGGGCGATGCGGAGGATGGAGCGCACGACCACGCGCACGTCGCCGAGGCCCGTGTGGGCCTCCTGCGCGGCGCCGATGCGCGCGCCCACCGAGAGCCGCCGCAGCACGAGCAGGCCGATGAGGCTCGCGAAGACCATGACGCCGAGGCCGCCGAGCTGGATGAGGCCGGCGATGACGACGTGGCCGAAGGGCGTCCAGTAGGTCTCGGTGTCGACGACCGTGAGCCCGGTCACGCACGCGGCCGAGACGGCGGTGAAGAGCGCCTCGATCCAGGTGGCGGCGCCCTCGCCCACGCGCGAGATCGGCAGCATGAGCAGGCCCCAGCCGACGAGGTTGAGCACGACGAAGCCCGCGAAGATGCGGCGCGCGGGATGCTGCCGCCGCAGGAGCGCGAGGAGGTCGCCCCGGGGCCGTCGCATCGCCTGCACGAGCGTCGAGCATACGCCGCCGCGGCGGGAGCGCCTGCCCGGGCTCGCGCGACCCGCGGCGGGGGCGCGCGGCGCTGCTCCGGGGCGCGGATAGCCTGGCCGCGCCGCGCCCGCCCGGGGCGCGGATCCGCACGCGACGGGGGAGCACGTGGCACGCCACAGCGACGACGACGAGCCGCTCGAGGCAGGCGAGAGCCGCAGGCTCTGGCGGCCCCGCGAGGTGGAGCCGTGGGACGCCGCGGCTTCCGACGACGAGCTCGCGCTCGGGCCCGGGCCCGCGCACGCGCCCGGGCGGCGGCGGGCCCATGCGCACCTGCGCGGGCACGCGCACGGCGCCGGCGGCGTCGTCGCCGACGGGCGGGCGAGCGCCCGCACCCGGCGCATCCTCTGGTTCGTGCTCGCGCCGCTGCTCCTCGCGACGCTCGGCGGGCTCGTGGCGCTGTGGCCGCAGGCTGGCTCGATGCCGGATCGGCTGCCGTTCCTCGGCGAGGGCGCGAGCGTGCTGCAGGCCACCGCGATCGGCCCCGCCGACGAGGCCTCGGGCCTCGCGGCCGCGACGCTCGACGACGGCAGCCTCGTCGAGGTCGTCATCCCGCCCGAGGCGCTGGCGGAGGTGGGCGCGGGCGACCGCCTGCAGGTGTTCGACGTGCCCGAGGCCGCCGGCTACGGCTCGTCGTACGTGTTCGTCGACTTCGCGCGCGAGCTGCCGCTCGGCCTCCTCGCGGCGGGCTTCGTGCTGGCAGTGCTGCTCGTGGCGCGCTGGCGCGGCCTCGCGGCGATCGTGGGCCTCGCCGGCGCCTTCGCGACGATCTGGGGCTTCGCGCTGCCGGCGATCCTCTCGGGGCGCCCGGCGCTCCCCGTGGCGCTCGTGACCGCCTCGATCATCATGTTCGTCGTGCTCTACGTGGCGCACGGGCTCACGGCCCGCACCACGACGGCGCTCCTCGGCACGCTCATCGGCCTCGCGCTCACGGCGGCGCTCGCGGTCGTCGCGACCGACGGCGCGCGCATCCTCGGCACGGCGGGGGAGGAGTCGCGGCTGCTGCTGTCGCAGACGGGCGTCGACCTCTCGGACCTCTTCATCTGCGGCCTCGTGCTCGCGGGCATGGGCGTGCTCAACGACGTCACGATCACGCAGGCCTCGGCCGTGTGGGAGCTGCGCGCCGTCGCGCCGGCCGCGACGCGCCGCGAGCTCTTCGCGCGCGCGATGCGCATCGGCCGCGACCACATCGCCTCCACCGTCTACACGATCGCCTTCGCGTACGTGGGCGCGGCGCTGCCGCTGCTCATGGTGCTCTCGCTCACGGATGCGCCGCTCGGCATCCAGCTGACGACCGGCGAGGTGGTGGAGGAGATCGTGCGCACGCTGGTCGGCTCCGTCGGCCTCGTGCTCGCGATCCCCGCCACCACGGCGATCGCGGCGCTCGTCGTGCCGGGGCCCGAGGGGGCCGAGGAGCCCGAGCCGGAGGCCGCGGCGCGCTCGATGTGACAACCGGCCGCGGGATGTCGTATGCTGTTCAGGTTGCTCCGAGGAGCACGAGCAAGGGTCTGTGGCGCAGCTGGTAGCGCACCTGCATGGCATGCAGGGGGTCGGGGGTTCGAGTCCCCCCAGATCCACCACGAGAAGCCCCGTCCGAGAGGACGGGGCTTCTGCCGTTCTCGGAGCCGGTTCCCGGAGCGCGATTCCGATAGCGTTCAATCATGCGCTCCCTTGCCTTCGTCCTCGGCGGCGTCGCTGCCATCCTCGCCGTCGCGACCCTGCTCGACACGAACCTCGGCGCATCCGAGCGAACCACCGCGATCATGCCGGTGCTCGCGCTGCTGGCGATCGCTGCAGCGATCCTCTCGCTGCGTCCGGGCCACCCGCGGACGGAGGCCGATGCGACCGCGCTCGCGGAGGATGCCGAGCGCACGGACCGCTGAGGCCCCGACCCGCGCCTACTGCTCGATCCGCAAGCCCAGGTGCGCCGCGAGCAGCGGCGCGAGCAGCGTCACCTGGTGGTCGTCGACGGTGGCGCCGCGGAGGCCGTCGAGCCCGTCGATGCGGCGCACCTCGAGGCCCCGCAGATCGACGTCCTGCAGGCGCGCATCCGTCACCGTGAGCGTCTCGACGGTCGTGCCCTCGAAGCGCACGCGCTCGAGCGCGGCGCCCGTGAGGTCGAGCTCCTCGATCGTGCAGTCGCGCACGAGCACGTCGCCGAGCCGCGCGGCGCGCAGGTTGACCCAGCCGAGCCGGCTGTCGGCCACGACGACCTCCGCGAGGTCGGCGTCGTAGAGCTCGGCCGAGCCGAACCGCGAGCCGGTCACGCGCACGTCGCGCCACGTGCTGCGGGGCGCCGAGAGCGCGGGCGCGTCGACGCGCTCGAGGATCGTCTCCTGGAGCCGCGCGCCGCGCAGCACGGCCTCGTGCGCGCGCCAGCCGCGCACCTCGCACTCGCTGAGCACGAGGCCCGCGAGGTCGGCGCCGGTCGAGTCGAGGTCGCGGAAGCGCAGCGCCTCGTGGAAGCCGTGCGCCTCGAGCGGGCTGCCGTCGTGGTCGGTCAGGTCGACGAGGCGCAGCTCGTCGATGACGGGCGCCGCGACGCCCCGATCCTTCGCCGCCCGATCCCTCGCCATGCGCCCAGCCTGTCAGGCGATCCGGCGCGGCATGGGCGGCGATCGCTCGTGCCCTGCGATGGACCTCGCCGGAAGGCCTCTCCGCGCACGACCGCCAGCTCGACGACCGCCGCATCGGCCTCCGAGGCGCTGCAGGAGGAGGTCGGCCTCGGCGGAGAGCACCGCGCGCGGAGGCGGTTCCCATGGATGCCCCGCCTACGCTGGACGCACTCGTCGCGCGGCGCGCGCCGCGGGCCCGTGGGGCACTCGCATCCGCCGCTGGCTGACGAGCATTGCAGGGGCGTGAGGAGTCGCAGATGTCCGCACCGAAGACGTGGGACCTCGTCGTGATCGGCGGCGGCAGCGCAGGGCTCATCGCCGCCACGACGGCGGCGGGGCTCGGCGCGAGCGTGCTGCTCGTGGAGCGGCACCGGCTGGGCGGCGACTGCCTGTGGACGGGCTGCGTGCCCTCGAAGGCCCTCATCGCGGCCGCGCGGCGCGAGCGCGCGCACGACGCGGCCGGCCGGGCGGCGGACCGGCCAGCGGCCCACGATGCCGCCGATCCGGCGTCGGGCGCGGTGTCACGCGACGCGCGCTTCGCCGCGGCGATGACCGCGGTGCGCGCCGCGATCGCCGCGATCGAGCCGCACGACGCGGCGCCGACGCTCGAGCGCTCCGGCGTGGCCGTGCGCATGGGCGAGGCGCGCTTCACCTCGGCCCGCAGCCTCGACGTCGGCGGCCAGGAGGTGCGGTTCCGCCGGGCGATCGTCGCCACCGGCGCCTCGCCCGCGCCGCTCCGGATCGACGGTGCCGACGACGTGCGGATCCGCACGAGCGACGACCTGTGGGAGCTCGAGCGCCTGCCCGAGCGGCTCGTGATCGTCGGCGGGGGACCGGTGGGGTGCGAGCTCGGCCAGGCGATGGCGCGGCTCGGCGCGCAGGTGACGATCGTGCACCGCGGCGAGCGGCTGCTGCCCAAGGAGGACGCCGTCGCGAGCGGCATCGTGGCCGACGCGCTCCGCGCCGACGGCGTCGACCTCCGGCTCGGCCGCGCAGCGACCGCGGTGCGATCGCACGACGGCACCGCGGGCGAGCTCGTGCTCGACGACGGCGAGGCCGTGCCCTTCGACGTGCTGCTCGCCGCCGTCGGCCGGGCGTCGCGGCCCGCCGCCCTCGCGCTCGAGGCGGCGGGCGTGCGCACGGACGCCGCCGGCTCGATCGTCGTCGACGCGTCCCTGCGCACGAGCGCGCCCGGCATCTGGGCGGCCGGCGAGGTGGCCGGGCTGCCGCGCTACACGCACACCGCGGGCGTCAGCGGCAGCGTCGCCGCCACGAACGCGGTGCTCGGCCTGCGGCGCGCGTTCGACGCCGCGCGCACCCCGCGCGTCACGTTCACCGCCCCCGAGGTCGCATCGATCGGCGTGCAGCCCGAGGGCGTCGACCCGCGGCGCCATCGGGTGCTCGAGCAGCTGCACGCCGACACCGACCGCGCGATCGCCGACGGGGAGACGAGCGGCAGCACGCGCATCGTCGTCGACCGCCGCGGGCGCATCCTCGGCGGCACGATCGTGGGGCCCCGGGCGGGGGAGACGATGGGCGAGCTCGCGCTCGCGGTGCAGGCGGGCCTCACGACCGGCGATCTCACGGCCGCGACGCATCCCTACCCCACCTACAGCGATGCGCTGTGGAACGCGGCGATCGACGACGTGCGCCACCGCCTCGGCCGCGGCGCGCCGGCCGCGGCGATCCGGATGCTGCGCGGGCTCGCCGCCCGACGCGGCCGATGAGCGGGCGCGCCCGGCCGCGCGGCGGCATCTACGGGTGGGGCGCCGCCTGGTACGACGCGGTCTCGGGCGAGCCCGTCTACCGCGCGGGACGCGAGGCGGGCATCGACATGCTCGGGCTGCGCGAGGGCGACGCCGTGCTCGACCTCGGCTGCGGCACCGGGCTCAACCTGCCGGGGCTCGTCGAGCGCGTGGGGCCGACCGGCCGGGTCGTGGCCGTCGACCGCAGCGCGAGCATGCTCGCGGTCGCGCGGCGCCGCGTCGCGCGCCACGGCTGGCGCTCGGTGACGCTCGTGCAGGCCGACGTCACGGCCCTCGACGCCCGCGCGCTCGCGCCTGCTGCGGACCGGGCTGCGCACGGCGGGGACTCGGCCGCCTCGGCACCGGAGGAGCGAGGCTTCGACGCGGTCATCGCGACCTACGCCATGAGCGTCGTCGACGATCCGGACGCGGCGTGGCGCGCGGCGTGCGCGGTGCTGCGCCCCGGCGCCCGCGCGTGCATCGTCGACATGCAGCCGCCGACGGGCGCCGCGCGGCTGCTCTCGCCGCTCGCGCGCCTCGCGTGCGCGATCGGCGGCGCCGACCTCGCCGCCCGCCCCTGGCGGCTGCTCGAGCGGGATGCCGTCGACGTGCGGCGGCGCGAGCTGCGCGGCAGCCACATCGTGGTCGTCGCAGGCAGCGTGCGCTGACGCGGGCGGCGGAGCCGCGCGCCCCAGCAGCCGAGCAGCGTGACGCTGAAGGGCGTTCCGCTTCGTTGACGGCGGAGGCCCGCGATGCCAGGATCGGTGCTCGCCGCCCGCGGCGAGGCCCTGCCGCGCGCGATCACGGCGGCAGAGCTGCAGGCGTACTTCCCGATCGCCGTCGAGGGCATCCCCGATCCGCTGCCCGTCGGCTACGCCTGTCCGCCCGAGGTGCCGGCCGCGCACGTCGCCGAGCCCGCCGGCATGTTCGAGTCGTCCTACCCGGATGCGCTCGCGCTGCAGTCCTGGCAGTGCAGCTGGTACCACTTCCTCGGCCGCAGCGACGACGACGCCTCCGTCGCCATCGCGCTCGAGCACCTCGAGCTCGTGGGCGAGCTGCCGCAGTCGTACACCCTCGAGGTCGCCGCCTACGACGAGTACTGGGATGCCCGCGTGGAGGAGTGGGGGAGCCCGAGCCGGGCCGCGGCCGCCGAGGTGCGGCGGAGCTGCCAGGGCGCGATCGTCGCGCCCGCGCCCTGACGCGGCGGCGCCGCGAGCCGCGCTTCGCGGTGGCGCCGCGCACCGGGAGCGCACCGCGCCTCGCGCGAGCACCGCGCGGTCGGCGCGCGCTCGCCGCTGCCGCCATGCCGGATCCGCGAGGATGGGCGGATGCTGCCTCCCGGGAAGTCGCAGGTCGTCGTGCTCGACGGCGGGCTCTCGAACGCCCTCGCCGACCGCGGCCACGCCCTCACCGATGCGCTCTGGACGGCGCGGCTGCTCCGCGATGCGCCCGACGAGATCGCCGCGGTGCACCGCGCCTACTTCGCGGCGGGCGCGCACGTCGCCACGGCCGCGAGCTACCAGGCGAGCGTCGAGGGCTTCGCGCGCGCGGGCATGGCCCGAGCCGAGGCCGAGCGGCTCATCCGCCGCAGCGTCGCGCTCGCGCGCGAGGTGCGCGACGAGCTCGCGGCCGCCGAGCGCGAGCCCGTGCCGCGCCTCGTCGCCGCCTCGGTCGGCCCCTACGGCGCAGTGCTCGCCGACGGCGCCGAGTACCGCGGCCGGTACGGCCTCAGCAGGGGAGCGCTGCGCGACTTCCACGGCCCGCGCATGGAGCCTGCTCGCCTCCGCGGGGCCCGACCTCCTCGCGATCGAGACGATCCCCGACCTCGACGAGGCGGCGGTGCTCGTGGACCTGGCCGAGGAGCTCGGCCTCCCCGCCTGGCTCTCGTGCACCGTCGACGGCGACCGGCTGCGCGACGGCCGGCCCGCCGCCGAGGCGTTCGCGCTCGCGGCAGGCTCCCGCGCCATCGTCGCGACGGGCGTGAACTGCTGCGCGCCCGCGGATGCGCTGCCGGCCGTGCGCGCCGTCGTCGCCGCGAGCGGCGCGCCCGCCGTCGCGTACCCCAACGCCGGTGAGGCGTGGGACGCCCGGGCGCGCCGCTGGGTGGGCGCGCCCGGGTTCGACGAGGCGCTCCCGGCCGCGTGGGTCGCGGCCGGGGCGCGCTTCGTGGGCGGCTGCTGCCGCGTGGGCCCGGACGCCATCCGACGCATCGCCCGGTCGCTCGAGGGCGCCGCCGGCTGAGGCGCCCGGCGGCCGAGAGACGGCCGTCAGCGCCGCGCGAGCGCCCGCCCGCGCCGCAGGAGCGGCTCGAGCTCAGCCACCTCCTCGTCGGATGCCACGCGGTAGGCGCCCGCCGGCTCCGCGACCACCTCGCGCCGCCCCTGGCCGCGGGTGCGGAGGAGGGAGGCGGCGATCGAGGCCGCGATGACCGTCGCGACCACCGCGAGCGAGACGAGCGTGGGGATGTAGAGCACGTCGAGCAGGGCCATCTTCACGCCCACCCACACGAGCACGATCGCGAGCCCCACCTTCAGGTAGACGAAGCGGTGGATGAGGTCGGCGAGCAGGAAGTACATCGCGCGCAGGCCCAGGATCGCGAACGCGTTGGCCGTGAACACGAGGAACGGCTCCGACGTGACCGCGAAGATCGCCGGGATCGAGTCGACCGCGAAGACGATGTCGGTCACCTCGACGAGCACGAGCACCGCGAGCAGCGGCGTCGCCAGGACGACGCCCGCCCGCCGCACGAGGAAGCGCTGCCCGAAGTAGGCGTCCGTCATGGGCACGAAGCGCTTGAACAGGCGCAGCACGCGCGAGCGCTCGGGGTGCGCGTGCTCGTTCCTCGTGCGCAGCATCTGGATGCCCGTGAGGATGAGGAACGCGGCGAAGACGTAGAGGATCCACGAGTAGCTCTCGATGAGCGCCGCGCCCGCCGCGATGAAGATGCCGCGGAACACGAGCGCGCCCAGCACGCCGAGGAAGAGCACGCGGTGCTGGTACTCGCGGGGCACCGCGAAGGCCGCGAAGATGATGGCCCAGACGAACACGTTGTCGACCGCGAGCGACTTCTCGATGACGTAGCCGGCGAAGTACTGCTGGCCCGCCTCGGCGCCCCACGTCGACCAGACGACGAGGCCGAAGCTGATGCCCGAGAGCACCCAGACGATCGACCACACGAGGGCCTCGCGCACGCCGATGACGTGCGCCCTGCGGTGGGCGAAGAGATCGATCGCGAGCATCGCCACGATGACGGCGAGCACCGCGAGCCAGGCGTAGACGGGTACGTCCATGGGAAGCCTCCAGTCGGCTGCTGCAACTGGAGGTCTCGACCGGGGGCCGCCGTGGCGGTCCCGCACCCGCCGGAGCCCGATGGCGGGCACGGAGTGACGACGGATGCCGGGGGACTACTCCCCTCCTTGCATCCAGGGTACGGAACGCCGCCGCCGCTCGTCAACGACACGGGGGAGCGGCGCGACGTCCCGCGGTACGATATTGCACACAGTGCAAAGAGAGGATCCGGATGCGGCTCGGCATGGTCACCCAGGACACCCGGGGCGGGGTGCAGCCCTACGCCGCGCTCGCCTCGGCGCTCATCGCCCGCGGCCACGAGGTGCGGGCCGTCGCGCCGCATGACCTCGCGTGGCTCTTCGAACGCGTCGGCGCGGCGACGCTGCCGCTCGCCGGCCCGGATGCGGCGACCGTGCGCGCCATCGCGCTCGAGGCGCAGGGGGCGCGGATGGGTGGCCTCCGCGAGGCGGGCCGGGCCGTGCTGGAGCGCGTGCCCGGCTGGGCGGCGCAGGCGCGGCAGCACCTCGCGGGCGTCGACGCGGTGCTCGGCGGCATCGGGGGCTCCTCGATCGGCCGGCCCGTCGCGACCGCCCTCGGCGTGCCCTGGATCGCCGCCGAGCTGCAGCCGATCGCCGCGCCCTCCCGCGCCTACCCGGCACCGCTGCTCGCCGCGCTGCCCGCAGGGCCGGGCGGCGTCCTGAACCTGGTCGGCGGGGCCATCGGCGACGTCGCGATCGCCGCGCTCCTGCGCGCCCCGCGCGCGGCGGCGATGCGGGCGCTCGGGGTGCGGAGGGTCGCGCCGGCCGATCGCGGCGCGCTCTACGGCCTCAGCCCGCACGTCGTGCCGCTGCGCTCGGGCGCCGGCGGTGAGCGCGTCGCGACCGGCTACTGGTTCCTGCCGGAGCCCGAGGGCTCCCTGCCCGAGCCGGTCGCCGCGTTCCTCGACGAGGGCCCGACCGTCGTCGCCGGCTTCGGCAGCATGGCCGCCGGCGATCCCTGGGCGCTGCGGCGCACGGTGGAGCGGGCCGCCGCGGCGGCTGGCGCGCGGCTGCTGCTCATCGACCCGGCCACGGCGCACGAGCCCGGCGACGGCCGGGCGGTGCTCGCCGTCGACGCGGCGCCACACGGCCTCGTGCTGCCGCGGGCCGCGGCCTCCGTGCACCACGGCGGCGCGGGCACGACGGCCGCGGCGCTCGCGGCCGGGGTGCCGGCGGTCATCGTGCCCTTCGGCGCCGAGCAGCCGTTCTGGGCGAGGCGGGCGAGCGAGCCTCGGCGTGGCCCCGCCCGCGCCGCGGGCGTCTGCGCTCACCGCCGAGGGCCTCGGGGAGGCCATGGCGGCAGCGCTGCGCGACGTGGGGATGCGCGAGCGCGCCGCGGCGCTCGGCCGTCGCATCCGGGCGGAGGACGGCACGGGCGCGGCCGCGCGCTGGCTCGAGCGTCGCCTCGAGGGCGCGCAGTGAGCGCGCCCTCGGCCTCCGACCGCCGACCGGCCCCGAACGCCCGCGGTCGGGCGACGCGCGCGGCGCTCGAGGTCGCGGCCCTCGAGGCTCGCCGAGGAGCGCGGCGCCGCCGCGGTCACGGTCGCCGCCGTCTGCGAGTGCGCGGGCGTGAGTCGTCGCACCTTCTTCCACCACTTTCGCGGGCGCGACGAGGCGCTGCTCGGCAGCGCGCTGCCGAGCCTCGACGCCGACGCTGCGCAGCGCCTCGTCGAGGGCCATGAGCCCCTGCTGCCCGCCGTGCTCGCGCTGGTCTCGATGCCTGCCCTCGACCCGACGGCGGAGGCGCTCGCCGCACGCCGGCGGCGGATCGCGGCGGACGACCCCGCGCTCGCCGCCGCCGCCCGGGCGAGGCTCGAGCCGCTCGTCGCCGACGTCGCCGCACTCGTCGAGCGCCGGCTGCGACGCGCGGAGCCCGCGCTGGGGGAGCGAGCCGCGGCCGCCGCCGCGGGCATCGCCGCGATGGCCTCGGCCCTGCAGGCTCGCAGAGCACGAGGCGGCGGCGCGCGGCGCCGCCCGCCCGCTCGCCGCGCTCAGCGCCATGCGCTCGCCGCTGCTGTGAGGCGCGGCGAGGGCCGCCGTCGCGACCCTCGCCGCCGATCGCCTAGCCGGATCGTCGCGCGGCGCGCAGCTGGCGCCGCGTCGTCGCGACGGCCGGCGCCTCCTCGGCTCCGCCATCGTGCTCGCCCGATCCGCCGTCCGCCGCGTCGCCGCGGGCGGGCAGGCGCCGCGGCCACCAGAACGCGTCGCCGGTGAGGAAGGCCGAGGCCGGCACGATCACGGTGCGCACGAGCAGCGTGTCGATGAGGACGCCGACGCAGACGATGATGCCGATCTGGGTGAGCGTGATGAGCGGGAGCACGCCGAGCACCGCGAAGACCGCGGCGAGCAGGATGCCGGCGCTCGTGATCACGGCGCCCGTGGCCGAGAGCGCGCGCACCATGCCCTCGCGCGTGCCGTGCGCTGCCGACTCCTCGTTCGCCCGCGTCACGAGGAAGATCGAGTAGTCGACGCCGAGCGCGACGAGGAACAGGAAGCTGAACAGCAGCACGTTCGTGTCGATCGCCGGAAAGTCGAACCACGGCGTCTGGAAGAGCCACCAGCTCGCACCGATCGCCGAGAAGAAGCTCGCCACGACCGCCACGAGCAGCAGCAGCGGTGCCACGATCGCCCGCAGCAGCACGACGAGCACGAGCAGCACGAGCACGAGGATGAGCGGGATGATGAGCGCCTGGTCGCGCGCCTGCGCCTGCGCGGTGTCGAGCGAGCGGGCGTCGAGCCCGCCCACGAGCCCCTCGCCGGAGCCGACGTCGTCGAGCGCAGCGCGCAGCCGCTCGATGGTCGTGAACGCGGCGCTGCTCTCGGCCTCGGCGTCGAGCGTGACCTGCAGCTGGGCGAGGTCGTCGGTGGTGGGCCCGGGCTGCACGGCGTCGACGCCCTCGACGTCGGCGATCGCCTCCGCCGCCTCCTGCGCCTCGTCGGCGGGGACGACGACGGTCGTGGGCGAGGTGGCGCCGGCGGAGAAGGCCTCGGCGAGCACCTCCTGGCCCACCACGGCCTCCGGCTTCTCGAGGAAGCGGTCGTTCTGCGAGAGGCCCGTCTGCAGGAAGAGCGCGCCGCTCGCCATGGCCGCGAGCGCGAGCACGCCCGCGCCGACCACCACGAGGGGCGGCGCGCGACGGCGCGGCCGAGCCTGCCCCACGCGCTGCGCTGCACGGTGCCCTCGCTGCCCACCTTCGGCACGTAGGGCCAGAAGAGCCCGCGGCCGAACAGCAGGAGCGCCGCGGGCAGCACCGTGAGCGCGATGACCATGGCGAGCACGACGCCGACGGCGCAGGCGAGGCCGAGCGCGCGGTTGCCGCCGAGCTCGGCGAGCAGCAGCGTGGCGAGGGCGAGCGCGACGGTCGAGCCGCTGGCGATGATCGCGGGGCCGGAGCCGCGCAGCGCGACGCGCATCGCCTCCCTGCGGTCCTCGTGCACCCGCAGCTCGTCGCGGTAGCGGGCGATGAGCAGCAGCGCGTAGTTGGTGCCGGCGCCGAAGACCAGCACCGAGAGGATGCCCGTGACGGAGGCGTCGAGCACGACGCCCGCCGCCTCGGCCACGCGGCGCGCGACGATGCCCGCGAGCGCGTCGGCGACGCCGATGACGACGAGGGGCACGAGCCACAGGAACGGGCTGCGGTAGGTGATGAGCAGCAGCACCGCGACGACCGCGACGGTCGTCAGCAGCAGCGAGACGTCGGCGCCCTCGAAGACCGCGGCGATGTCGGTCTCGAAGCCCTCGGGGCCCGTGAGGGAGGCGCGCACGCCGTCGAGGTCGGTGCGCGCGGCCTCGCGCAGCTCCTCGGCGCGCGCCGACTGCGCCTCGACGTCGGGCTCGGGGTCCAGCGGCACGACGACGAGCGCCACGGTGCCGTCCTCGGAGACCTGGGGCGGCGGCACCTGGCCGTCGCGCGAGAGCTCGGCGAGCGGGCCGAAGGCGTTGGCCTGGATGGTGGCGAGGTCGGCCTCGCTGAGCTCGGCGCCCTCGCGGTCGAAGACGAGGAGCGCCGAGGTGGCGTCGGCGTCCGGGAACTCGTCGAGCAGCGCCGCCACCTGCTCCGACTCCGCGCTCGCGGGCAGTCCCGCCGCGGGGGCCGACTCGGTCTCGCTGCCCGAGCCGAGCGCGAAGAGCGCGCCAGCGGCGAGGACGAAGGCGACGAGCACCGTCCAGGAGGTGCGGGCCCCGGTGATCCATCCGATGATCGCGCGCATCGCGACTCCTCTGCTCGATGGCCAAGTAACTAGATAGACGAGATACTACACAGTCGACACTTCGCGCGGTAGGGTGGCGGCATGGACGGATCGGGGGACCACGCGGGCGGCTTCGACGTCGCCGACGCGGTCGCCGAGCCGACCCGGCTGCTGCGCGAGCTGCTGCAGTCGGGCACCGCCTTCGAGCACGCGATGCGCGCCGAGCTGGGCGTCAACGCCACCGACCTCGCGGCCATGGAGCACCTCATCGCCGACGGGCCGCTGCCGCCGGGCGAGCTGAGCCGGCGGCTCGCGATCTCGACCGCGTCGACGACCGTCGTGATCGACCGGCTCGTCGACGCCGGGCACGCGCACCGCGAGCCCAACCCGCGCGATCGGCGCAGCGTGCTCGTGGTGGCCGCGCCCGCCTCGATCGCACGCGCCGCGAGCAAGCTCATGCCGCTCGTGCTCGAGATCGACCGCGCGCTCGACGACTTCGAGCCGGGGGAGCGCGCCGCGATCGCGCGCTACCTCCGCGCGGTGCTGCGCACCTACGACCGGCACCTCGCCGACGACTAGCGGTCCAGCCCGCTGCAGCCGCGCGGTCGAGGGCGTGCCACGAGCGCTGCCGCTAGCCTGCGCGCATGCGGATGCTCCTGACCTCGAACGGCCTGTCGGAGCCGGTCGTGCTGGACGCCCTCGTCGACCTCCTCGGCCGGCCGATCGCCGAATCCCGCATCGTCGTGGTGATCGACGCGATCCTCGGGTTCCCCGGCGACAGCTCGACGCTCGTCGAGCACCTCGAGTCGCTGCGCGCGCTCGGCTGGGCCGAGTTCGACGTCGCATCGCTCTACGCCGGACCGCAGGAGCTCGTCGCGTCGCGGCTGCGCTCGGCCGACGTGATCCTCGGCTACGGCGGCAGCAACGTGTGGCTCGCGCACGCCTGGGCGGCGACCGGCCTCGCGCCGCTCCTGCAGGAGCTGCTCGACGAGAAGGTCTACGTGGGCTGGAGCGCCGGCTCGATGATCTTCACGCGCGCCCTGCCCGGCTGGGGCGAGAGCTTCGACGACCAGGAGGAGCTCGACATGTTCGGCCTCGATCCGGTCGAGCCGGCGGCGCCGCTGTTCGACTGGGTCTTCCTCGGGCACCTCGGCGCCGACTGGATGCCGGAGGGCGCCGAGGAGCGGGCGGCGCGCGGCGCGGCGCGCAGTGGCGCCACGACGTGGTTCCTCGACGACGCGTCGGCGCTCGTGATCCGGGATCCCGATGCCGAGCCGGTCGTCGTCTCGGCCGGCCGCTGGCTGCGCTTCGGCCCGGACGGCGGGGTCGAGGCACGCGGGGAGCGGGAGGCGACGGGCGCGTAGCCGGGCCGCGGCTCAGTCGGGGCGGCCGTACGCCTCGAGCAGGCGCAGCCAGACCTCGCTCATCGTCGGGTAGGCGGGCACCGCGTGCCACAGGCGGGCGATCGCCACCTCGCCGACGATCGCGATCGTCGCGGCGTGCACGAGCTCGGCGACGTCCTGGCCGACGAAGGTCGCGCCCACGAGCACGCCGCGCGCCTCGTCGACGACGAGCTTCGCGCGGCCCTCGTAGCCGTCGGCCTGCAGGCTCGAGCCCGCCACGGCGCCGAGGTCGTGCTCGACGGTGCGCACGGCGAGGCCGGCCTTCCGCGCCTCCGCCTCCGTGCGGCCGACGGCCGCGACCTCCGGGTCCGTGAACACCACGCGCGGCACGGCTCCGTGGTCGGCGGTCGCCACGTGGTCGCCCCACGGCTCGTCGCGCACGGGCAGCCCCTGGAGCCGCGCGGCGATCGCCTCGCCCGCCGCGCGCGCCTGGTACTTGCCCTGGTGGGTGAGCTGGATGCGCCCGCTCGCGTCGCCGACGGCGGAGAGCCAGTCGGTGCCGGCGACGAGCATGGTGTCGTCGACCTCGAGCGCGTCGGGGTCGAGGTCGACGGTCTCGAGCCCGAGGTCGTGGAGCGCGGGCGTGCGGCCGGCGGCGACGAGCAGCTCCTCGGCCTCGATGCGCGAGCCGTCCTCGAGCTCGACCGAGACGATGCCGTCGTCGCCGCGGTCGACGCGGGCGGGGGAGGTGCCGAGGCGCACGTCGACGCCCTCGTCGGCGAGGGCCGCGGCGACTAGCTCGCCCGCGAAGGCCTCCTCGCGGCCGAGCAGGCCGCTGCGGGCCAGCAGCGTCACCTGCGCGCCGAGCGAGGCGTAGGCGGTGGCGAGCTCGACACCCGCGACGCCGCCGCCGAGCACGACGAGGCGCGCCGGCACCTCCTCGGCGGCGGTCGCCTCGCGCGTGCCCCACGGCGAGGCATCCGCGAGCCCCGGCACGTCGGGCAGGCTGCGGCACGGAGCCCGTGGCGATCGCGACGGCGCGCGCCGTCCACGTGCGGCCGTCGACCTCCACGCGGCCGCGGCCGACGATGCGCGCGCGGCCGCGGATGAGCTCGATGCCCGCGGAGCGCACCCACTCGACCTGGCCGCTGTCGTCCCAGCTGCTCGTGAAGCCGTCGCGGCGCCGGAGCACGGCGGTGGCGTCGAGGGAGCCGGTGATCGCCTCGCGCGCGCCGGGGAGCCGCTGCGCGGCGCGCAGCGCGTGGCCGGAGCGCAGCAGCGCCTTCGACGGCATGCACGCCCAGTACGAGCACTCGCCGCCGACGAGCGCCTCCTCGACGATCGCGACGCGGAGGCCGCGCTTCGTCGCGTAGTCGGCCACGTTCTCGCCCACGGCGCCGCCGCCGATGACGATGAGGTCGAAGTCGTGCTGGTCCTGCTCGGTCGCGCTCATGCCGCCATCATCGTCCATCCGACCGGGACGTCGCCCGAGCGCGCGCCCCGCTCCGCCGAGGCGATGGATGAGGATCGAGCGCCGATCTCGACGGGTGAGGACACCGTGCCTGATCGCGCCCGAGCGCCCCCTGGCCCACCCGAGCACCTCCGGTTCACCTCCCGCACACCCCGGTGCCCCCGAGGGGCCAAGTCCGGTTCAGGCCGGCCCGACAGCCTCGGCGGGTGCCCACCGCCAACCCGCACCGACGACGCACGCTGCGCCGCGACGCGCTGGTCTTCCTCGCCTTCGCGGGGCCGAACCTCCTGCTCATCGCCGCGTTCGTCTACTACCCGCTGCTGAGCAACGCCTTCTACTCGACGCTCGACTGGCGCATGGGGGCGACGACCGCCACGAGCGCCGGCATCGACAACTACGCGCGGCTGTTCACCTCGCCGCAGGGTGCCGAGATGTGGCGCGTGACGATCACGTTCACCGTCATCACGGTCGTCGCCTCGATGGTGCTGGGCCTCCTGGTGGCGCTCGCGCTCAACCACCGCATCCCCGGGGTCACCGCCGGCCGCACGGCGATCTTCGCGCCCTACGTGCTCTCGGGCGTCGGGGTCGGGATGGTGTGGAACTTCATCTTCGACCCGCAGCTGGGCGTGCTCGGCCACGTGCTCCGCGCGCTCGGCGCGCGCTCGCCCGAGTGGTACCTCGATGCCGACCTCGCGCTCGTCATGGTGATCGTGGTCTACGTCTGGAAGCACCTCGGCTTCTGCGCCGTCGTCTTCCTCGCGGGCCTCCAGTCGATCCCGAGCGACCTCATCGAGGCGGCGCGCATCGACCGCGCCGGCACGCTCACGCGCTTCTTCCGGCTGACCCTGCCGCTGCTGTCGCCCACGGTGTTCTTCCTCACCGTCACGACGATCCTCAGCTCGATGCAGGCCTTCGACATCCTCAAGATCATGACGCCGTCGGGGAACGGCACGAACACGATCGTGTTCGAGCTGTACCTGCAGGGCTTCGGGCCGTACCAGGACGCCGGCTACGCCGCCGCGATCTCGGTCGTGCTCTTCGTCGTGCTCTTCGCCATCACCGCGTTCCAGATGCGGTACGTCGAGAAGCGGGTGCACTACGCATGAGCGCGACCCACGTCTCCGAGTGGCGGCAGGCCTTCAGCCGTCGCAACCTCCTCGCCACGGTCCTCGGCGGCTACCTGCCGATCCTCCTCGCGACGGCGATCATCGTGCTGCCGCTCGTCTGGATGGCGATCGCGTCGTTCAAGCCGCCGGGCGAGATCATCACGATGACGCCCACGCTGCTGCCGCAGGCGCCCACGACCGACAACTACGCGCAGGTCGCCGACACCGTGCCCCTGCTCACCGTGCTGCGCAACAGCCTCATCGTCACGATCGTGGCCTCGGCCATCAAGGTCGCGCTCGCGATCACCACCGCGTACGCGCTCGTCTTCGTCGACTTCCGCGGCAAGCACGTCGTGTTCCTCGCGATCCTCGTGGCGCTCATGGTGCCGCCGGAGGCCGCGCTGCTGCCGAACTACCTGACGATCTCGGCGCTCGGAGGCCGCAACACGCTCTGGGGGATCATCCTCCCGGGCCTCGGCACGGCCTTCGGCACGTTCCTGCTGCGGCAGCAGTTCAAGACGCTGCCGAAGGACCTGCTCGAGGCCGCCGCGCTCGACCACGCCGGGCACGCGAAGCGGCTCTGGCGGATCGTCGTGCCGGTCTCGGCGCCGACGATCGCGACCGTCGCGCTCGTGACGATCGTGGGGGAGTGGAACAGCTTCATGTGGCCGCTCATCATCACCGACTCCGTCGAGACGATGACGCTCCCCGTGGGCCTCAACCTGCTGCAGTCGATCGAGGGCCAGACCGGCAGCTACGGCTACCTCATGGCCGGCGCCGTGCTCGTGATCCTGCCCGTGCTCATCGTGTTCGCCGCGCTGCAGCGCTTCATCGTGAGCGGCCTCACCCAGGGCGCTGTCAAGTGACGGCCGCGCCCTCCGCAGACCCACCGACCCGCACGTCCACCCACCCCGCACCCTCGAGGAGCACCATGTCCCAGCCCACCGCCGGCGCGCGCACCACGCGCGCCACGACCACCCTCGCCGCGCTCGGCGCGGTCGCGCTCGGCCTGACGGCCTGCGGCCCGGCCGTCGGCGCCTCCGGCCCCGAGGCCGCCGCCGAGACCGACTGGGCCGCCGTCGAGCCGGCCGAGTCGATCACCTTCTGGACGAACCACCCCGGCGGCTCGCAGGAGATCGAGCAGGAGCTCGTCGACGCGTTCACCGCCGAGACCGGCATCGAGGTCGAGATCGTGACCGCGGGTGCCAACTACGAGGAGGTCTCGCAGCGCTTCCAGACCGCGCAGACCTCCGGCGACGTGGGCGACCTCGTCGTCATGTCGGACGCCACGTGGTTCACGAACCACGTGAACGGCTCGCTGCTGCCGCTCGACGAGGCCTTCGCGGCCGCGGGCGGCGACGCCTCGACCTACAACGCGACGCTCTTCGACGACTACCTGTACGAGGACGCCCACTACGCCGTGCCGTACGCGCGCTCGACGACGATCTTCTACTACAACGCCGACCAGTACGCCGAGGCAGGCATCACGGAGGCGCCGACCACGTGGGCGGAGGTCGCGGCGAGCTCGCAGGCGCTCATCGACGCGGGCGTCACCGACACCGCGTTCTCGTTCCCGCCCGCCGAGGACTACCCGGCGTGGGTGCTCAACAACCTCGTCTGGGGCTACGGCGGCGGCTGGTCGGACGAGTGGGACGCGAGCGCGGTGACGAGCGACGAGACCGTCGCGGCCGTGCAGTTCGCGCAGGACGCCGTGCAGGAGGGCTGGGCGAACGTCTCGAGCGGCTCGCCCGCCGACGACTTCGCCGCGGGCGCCACGAGCCAGTTCATCGGCTCCACCGGCTCGCTCGGCGGCATCACCGAGACGGCCGGCTTCGAGGTGGGCGTCGCGATGCTGCCCGGCGGCCCGGTCGAGCAGGAGCTCGTCGTGCCCACGGGCGGCGCCGGCGTCGCCATCTCGGCCACGTCGAGCCCCGAGGAGCAGCTCGCCGCGGCCATGCTCGCCGACTTCCTCACGAGCGCCGAGAGCACGGTGACCTTCTCGTCGCAGACCGGCTACATGCCGGTGCGCTCCGACGCCGATGCGTCGGCGCTCTACGCCGAGGACGCGAACTTCCAGGTCGCGGTCGAGCAGCTCGAGACCCGCACGCGCACGCAGGACTGGATGCGCGTCTTCCTCCCCGGCGGCGACCTCGCCCTCGCCACGGCGCTCCAGCGCATCCTCACGACGGATGCCGACGTGCCCGCCGCGCTCGCCGAGCTCCAGACCGAGCTCGAGGGCCTCTACGAGAACGGGCTCCGCGCACAGCTCGAGGGCTGATCCGGACCCGACACCACCGAAGCAGGAAGCAGGACGACCATGGTCGACGTCGCACTCCAGGGCGTCACGCTCACCTACCCCGGGGCCTCGAAGCCGTCGATCGACGCGATCGACCTCGAGATCCGCCACGGCGAGCTGCTCGTGCTCGTCGGGCCCTCCGGGTGCGGCAAGTCGACGACGCTGCGCGCGCTCGCGGGCCTCGAGTTCCCAGAGTCCGGGACGATCGAGTTCGGCGGCCGCGACGTGACCGGCGTCGACGGCGGCGAGCGCGACGTGGCCATGGTGTTCCAGTCCTACGCGCTGTACCCGCACATGACGGTGGCCGGCAACATCGAGTTCTCGCTGCGGAACGCGAAGGTGCCGGCCCCGGAGCGGCGGCGTCGCGTCGCGGAGGCCGCCGAGCTGCTCGAGCTCGACGGCCTCCTCGACCGGAAGCCCCGCGAGCTCTCCGGCGGCCAGCGCCAGCGCGTGGCCATGGGGCGCGCGATCGTGCGCCGCCCCTCGGTCTTCCTCATGGACGAGCCGCTCTCGAACCTCGACGCGAAGCTCCGGGTGCAGACCCGCGGCCAGATCGCGGCGCTGCAGCGTCAGCTCGACGTCACGACCGTCTACGTCACGCACGACCAGACGGAGGCGATGACGATGGGCGACCGCGTGGTCGTCATGCACCAGGGCCGCATCGAGCAGGTGGGCACGCCGCGCGAGCTCTACGACGAGCCCGAGACGCTCTTCGTCGCCGGCTTCATCGGCTCCCCGCAGATGAACCTCGTCGAGGGCACCTGGTCGGACGCCGAGGGCGCGAGGGCGGCGGAGGTGCTGCTGCCGTTCCGCGCCGAGGGCCACGAGGGGGAGCGCCTCACCTTCGGCGTGCGCCCCGAGGACCTCGACGTCGTGCCCGGAGCCCCCGAGGATCCGCACCTCGTGCGCATCGAGGTCGAGCTCGTGGAGGAGCTGGGCTCCGACACCTACGTCTACGGGCCCGGCCCCGGCGGCCGCTGGACCGCGCGCCTGCCCAAGGGCGCCCGCCCGGCGCGCGGCGACGCGCTCGCCTTCGCGATCCGGCCCGGTTCGGTCATCGCCTTCGACCCGGAGTCCGGGCGGCGCGTGCGCTAGCTGCCCGCGCCGCTGGGTGCGCGGTTTCCGGGAAGCCGCTGTGGCCTCGCCGCGATCCGCGGCCGCGCCGCTAGCGTGTGGAACGTGGATCCGCTGGCCGACGCGCGCGTGCAGCGCATCGGCGTGCTCGCCTGGCAGGGGCCCTTCATGCTGTGCGCCGCGCTCGTCGTCGTGGCGATCGCGCTCGTCGACGGCGGCCTCGACGCCGGGGCGATCTGGGCGGGGGCCTGGCCGTCGCGGCGCTGCTCGGCGCCGCGCTGCTGCCCTGGCGCCGCATCCACCCGCTGTGGGTCGTCGCGATCGGCGCCCTCGACCTCGCCGCCGCGGGCGTGCTCGTGCACGACGGCGGGATCACCGCCGCGCTCGCGCTGCTCGTCTTCCCGGCGGCGATGCTCGTGCTGCGACTCGGCCCCGTCGGCGCCGTCGCCGCGGCGGCGGGCGGCCTCCTCACGCTCTGGCTGCCGCCGGCGCTGCTCGACCGCATGCCCGCGACGCTCGGTGCGTGGGTCGACCTCGTGGCCGTCTCCGCCGTGCTCGTCGGCGGTGTGGGGATGCTCGCGCTCCGCGAGCGACGGCTGCGCGCCGCCGAGGCCGCCGTGGCGGCCGCCGGGCGAGAGGGGCGCCGCACCGCCACCATCCTGCGCTCCATCGTCGAGGAGGCGCCGAGCGCCATCGCGCTCGTCGACGACGAGCTGCGCCCCATCGTCACCAACGCCGCCGCGCTCGAGCAGGCTGCGATCGCCCGCCTGCAGGGCGGGCCAGAGGCATCTGCGGAGCTGTTCCGGGATCCCGACCTCCGGCCGCTGCCGCAGTCCGAGCAGCCCCTCTTCCGCGTCGTGGCGGGCGAGGCCGTGCGCGACGCGCTCGTCTGGATCGGCCCGCCGGGGGAGCGGCGGGCGATCCTCACGAACGGCAGGCCCGTGCACGACGACGACGGCGAGCCGCTCGGCGCGCTGCTCGTCGGCCACGACGTGACCGAGCTGGTGCGCGAGGCCCGTGCGCGCGAGGCCTCCCTCACGACGCTCAGCCACGAGCTGCGGACGCCGCTCACGGCGCTCATCGGCAACCTCGAGCTGCTGCAGGACGAGGCGCTGCCGCCGGCCGTCGAGCGCGCTCTCGGTGCGATGACCCGCAGCGGCGAGCGGCTCGAGGACCTCGCCGAGCGCTTCCTCGCCGCGGCCGGCCCTGTGCCGGAGGCGCGGCGCGAGCGCGTGCGGCTCCGGGCCGTGGTGGCCGGCGCGGTCGAGCGGCTGCCCGCGCGGCTGCGCGCCGAGGAGCGCGTGCGCGTCGCGGTGCACGAGGGCGCGGAGGCCGACCTCGACCCGCGGCTCGCCACCAGGATCCTCGAGGCGCTGCTGCGCAACGCGCTCGCGTGCAGCGGCGTGGCCCCCGTCCGCGTCTCGGCGTGCGCCGACGAGGCCGCGGCGGTGCTGCGGGTGGAGGACCAGGGCATGGGCATCCCCGCCGACGAGCTCGAGCTCGTCTTCGAGCGGGCCTACCGGGCCTCGAACGCGCGCCGGCAGGAGATCGAGGGCCTCGGGCTGGGTCTCTCGGTGGCGCTCGCGGCGGCGCGCGCGCACGGCGGCTCGATCGAGCTGACGTCGGAGGTCGACATCGGCACGGCCGCGACCGTGCTGCTGCCCGCGGGCGACGAGCCGGACGCGGCGGGCTAGCCGAGCCCCGAGACGCCGAGCGCGGCGCCCAGCCCGTAGGTGACGGCGAGGGCGATGGCGCCGCCGATGACGACCCGCACCGTGGGCCTGCGCCACGGCGCCCGGCCCAGCCGCGCCCCGAGCGCACCCGTGAGCGCGAGCGCGAGCAGCACGACCGCGACGCCGACGACCACGCGGAGGTCGTGCGGGCTCAGCAGGATGGTCGCGAACGGCAGGGCGCCGCCCGTCAGGAACGCGAGGAACGAGGCCCACGCCGCCTGCCAGGGGCTCGTGACCGTCTGCTCGTCGATGCCGAGCTCGAGCGAGAGGTGCGCGGCGAGCGCATCGTGCTCCGTCATCTGACGGGCCACGAGCGCGGCCGCGTCGGCGTCGAGGCCGCGCTCGCGCCATAGTCCCTCGAGCTCCGCGAGCTCGCCCTCCGGATCCTCCTCGAGCTCGCGACGCTCGAGCGCGATGAGCGCGCGCTCGCTGTCGCGCTGCGAGCTCACCGAGACGTACTCGCCGAGCGCCATCGAGATCGCGCCGCCCGCGAGCGCCGCCGCGCCGGCCGTCAGCAGCGGCCCCGTCTCGACCGTGACGCCCGCGACGCCCACGAGCACCGCCGCCACCGAGACGATGCCGTCGTTGGCGCCGAGCACCCCCGCCCGCAGCCAGTTGAGCCTGCCGAGCACCGCGCCGTCGTGCGGCTCCATCGCCTGGGTGGGAGCGTCCATGGGGCGATCCAAGCACGCGGCCCGTCAGCCGGGCGAGCGGTGCGCGCCTATGCGTCTGCCAAGCGCTCGCCCAGGCATCCGGAATCTTGGGATCGTCTTGGCGGCGATGCCCGAGCCTCGGCGGCATGGACATCCTCAGCCAGCAGCGCACGGGCCCGGCGCCCGCCGTCGGCGCCGTCGGCGCGGCCCCGACCGCGGCGCCCGCCCCCGTCGTCCGCACCGCCCCCGACCGCCGTCGCGAGGCGTGGCGGCTCGCGGCGATCGCGGTCATCTGGGTCACGAGCACGCTCGTCGCCACGCTCTGGTCCGCGGGCGGCGGCGTGCAGGAGCTGCTGCGCGCCCCCGCGGGCACCCTCGACTCGCTCGGTCGGCTCACGGGACTGGTCTCGGCCAACCTGCTGCTGCTCCAGGTGCTCCTCATGGCGCGGGTGCCGCTCTTCGAGCGCGGCCTCGGCCACGCCGGCATGGTGCGGATGCACCGCGTCGTCGGCATGTGGTCGTTCTGGCTGCTCGTCGCGCACATCGTGCTCCTCGTGCTCGGCTACGCCGCCGACAGCGGCCTCCAGCCCCTCGTGCAGCTGTGGGAGCTCGTGTGGGGCTACCCCGGCATGCTGCTCGCGACCGCGGGCACGCTGCTGCTCGTGCTCGTCATGGTGACCTCGGCCCGCCGCGCCCGGCGGCGGCTGCGCTACGAGTCCTGGCACCTGCTGCACCTCTACGGCTACCTCGGCGTGGCCCTCGCCATCCCGCACATGCTCTGGACGGGCACCGACCTCGCGACGCCGCTCGCCGCCGGCTACTGGTGGGCGCTGTGGCTCGCGACCGCAGCCGCGGTGCTCGTGTGGCGGATCGCGCTGCCCATCGGGCGCTCGCTGCGCCACGACCTGCGCGTCGTCGCGGTCGAGGACGACGGCGCTCGCGGCGTGCGCGTGCGCATCGGCGGCCGCGCCATCGAGCGGCTCGGGGCGCGGGCGGGCCAGTTCCTGGTGTGGCGCTTCCTCGACGGCCCGGGATGGACCCGCGGCAACCCCTATTCGCTCGCGGTCTCGCCCCGCAGGGGCGAGCTCGTCATCGCCGCGCGCGTCGTGGGCGACGGCAGCCGCCGGCTGCGCTCGCTCCGCCCCGGCACGCGCGTGCTCGTCGAGGGTCCGATGGGCCGCATGACGGGGGATGCGCGGCAGGGCCGCCGCATGCTGCTGGTCGGGGCGGGTGCGGGCGTCGCGCCGCTGCTCTCGATCCTCGACGACGAGGCCTTCGAGCCCGGCGAGGCGGTGCTCGTCACGCGCGATCGCACGCCCGAGGAGGCCGTGGGCGCCGAGCACGTGCGCGAGCTCGTCGAGCGCCGGGGCCTCCGCCACGTGCCGCTCGACGGGCCGCGCAGCCGCGCCGGCTCGTCGTGGGTCGCGAGCGACTGGGGCGCCTGGGACGGCGCGGCGCTGCTGCGCGCGATCGCGGGCGACCTCGCCGACGTCGACGTCTTCCTCTGCGGCCCCGACGACTGGTCCGCGGCACTGCGCGCCGACCTGCTGCGCGCGGGCGCCGCGCCCGCCCGCATCCACGCCGAGTCCTTCACGAGCTGAGACCGAGGAGCACGCCATGAAGCGCATCATCTACAGCCTGCTGGCCACCGCGACCGGGCTCGTCCTGCTGCTGGGGTACCGCACCTCCACCGGCGAGGCGGTGCAGGTGCTCGCAGACCAGGGCGGCGCGGCGGACGCGAGCGCGTCGTCGGGCACCGGCACGAGCTCGGGCACGGGCTCCGGCTCGGCCTCCGGCACCGCCCAGGACGGCACAGGCCAGGCGGCACCCTCGAGCGACGCGTCGGGCGCGGCAGCCGGATCAGGCCTCGCCGACGGCACCTACACGGGCGACGCGGTGCAGACGCGCTACGGCCCCGTGCAGGTGGCGATCACCGTCTGCGGCGGCACCATCACGGCCGTCGACGTGCCGACCTACCCCGACGCGAACTCGCGCGATCGTCAGATCAACGAGTTCGCGGTGCCGCGGCTCGTCGCCGCGACGCTCGAGGCGCAGGGCGACGACGTCCAGATGGTCTCGGGCGCCACCTTCACGAGCCGCGGCTACGAGCAGTCGCTCCAGAGCGCGCTCGACGAGGCCCGGGCATGACCCTGCCGACGCACCGGGTGGTGCGCGTCGAGCAGGTGATGGGCACGGTGCTGAGCGTCCACGTGCACCTCGAGCCCGAGGCCGCGCCGCGGCTCGTGCCCGCGGTCGAGCGCGCGATCGACGCCGCCGTCGAGGAGATGCGCCTCATCGACCGGCTCGCGTCGACCTACCGCGACGACTCCGAGGTGCGGCGGATCGCGGACGGTCGCCTGCGGCTCGAGGACGCGCACCCGCTCGTGAGGGAGCTCGCGACCCGGAGCGCCGCCCTCGAGCGCGCGACGGGCGGCCTCGTGAGCGCCGGCTGGCGCGGCCCCGGTGATCCGCTCGCCTTCGACCCGACCGGCATCGCGAAGGGCTGGGCCGTGGAGCGCGCCGTGCGCGAGCGCCTCGTGCCGCTGCTGGAGGCGCCCGGCGCGATCGCCGCGGGGATGGGCGCGGGCGGCGACCTGCAGCTCGCGACCGCGGCCGGGGCCGACTGGTCGTGGCGCATCGGGATCGCCGACCCGCGGCGCCCCGAGGGGCAGGGCGGCGGCGCACCTGCCGGGGCCGGCCTCCTCGCCGTCGTCGACGTCGTCGACGGCGCCGTCGCGACCTCGGGCACCGCCGAGCGCGGCGCGCACATCATCGATCCCCGCACGGGCCTGGCAGCCCGGGGAGCGCTCGCCGCGACGGTCGTCGCCGACGGGCTGACCGAGGCGGACGCCTGGGCGACCGCGGCCGTCGTCGCGGGTGCCGACGACCTGGGCTGGATCGCCGAGGCGAGCACGCGCTGCGGCCTGGTCGTCGCGCCCGAGGGCCGCGTGCGGCGGTGGAGCGGGCCCGCCGAGGTCGTCGGGGCCGCGGCGGCCTAGCGGCGCGCGTGCGCCGCGGGCAGGACGACGCGGAAGGTCGTGCCGTCCGCCGAGCTCGCCTCGACGCGCACGTCGCCGCCCGCGCGCTCCACGGCCTGGCGCACGAGCGCGAGCCCGATGCCGAAGCCGCGCCGTCGGCCGTGCTCGCCGCTGCGCGCGAAGCGCTCGAAGATCCGCTCCCGGTCGGCCTCGGGGATCCCCCGGCCGCGATCGACGACGCGGAGCACGATCCCGTCGTGCTCGATCGCCGCCGCGAGCGTCACGGTCGAGCCGTCGGGTGCGTGCTGGATGGCGTTGTCGAGGAGCGCGACGAGCACGCGCGAGAGGGTCGCGGGCGCGAGCGGCACCTCGGCCCCGCCGGCCTCGTCGCGCAGCGCGATCGCGACGCCGCGCGGCTCGCCGAGCGGCTCGAGCAGCGCCGCGGCCTCCCGCATCGCCGCGCCGACGGCCGCGCTGCGCTCGGCAGCCCCGGCGCCCTCGGCCGCGAGCAGCAGGTCGGTGAGCACGTCGTCCATGACGGCGGCGTCGTGCCGCAGCCGCCCGAGCGGCTCGTCGATCGGCTCGCCGCGCGCGTGCCGGCGCTCGACGATCTGGATGCGGCTCGAGAGCGCGGTGAGCGGCGTGCGCAGCTCGTGGCTCGCATCGGAGACGAACGCGCGCTGCCCTCGCAGCGCCTCCGCGAGCGGGCGCACGGCGCGCCGCGCGGCGAGCACCGCGATGCCTGCGAGCAGGACGACGCCCGCGAGCGCCAGCAGCAGCACGACGGGCACGAGGTCGTCGACGTCGACGACGACGCGGTCGCCGTCGGGCACGGGCCCGCCCTCGTGCCGCTCGGGCCGCGAGCGCCCCAGCACCGCGGCGAGCAGCACGGCGACGCCGACGGCGATCGCGGCCGCGGAGGCCGCGGCGATCCAGAGGCCGACGCGCAGCGCCGCCTGCCGCACGCGACGCTCGTCGGGGTCGGGCGCGGCGCTCACGGCGCCCCGATCCGGTAGCCGCGGCCGCGCACGGTGTCGACGATGCCGGGATCGGCCTTCCGCCGCACGTAGTGCACGAGCGCGTCGACCGAGCCGGTCGACTGGCCGCGCAGCACCGAGGCGAGGATCTCGTCGCGCGAGAAGACGTGGTCGGGGCTCTCGGCGAGCAGCGAGAGCAGCGCGGCCTCGGTCGCCGTGAGCGGCACCCGGCTGCCGTCGGGGCCGTAGAGCGCCGCGGGGTCGGCCACGAAGGTCCAGCTGCCGAGCTCGCGGCGCTCGGCGCCCGCGGCGAACCCGCGCCGCAGCGCGCGCAGCCGCGCGAGCAGCTCGTCGAAGTCGAAGGGCTTGGCGAGGTAGTCGTTCGCGCCGGCGTCGAGGCCCGCGACGCGGTCGCGCACGGCGTCGAGCGCCGTGAGCAGCAGCACCGGCGTCGTGATGCGGGCGCGCCGGAGCGCGGCGACGACGTCGAGGCCGTCGCCGTCGGGCAGCCGGCGGTCGGCGAGCACGAGGTCGTAGCGGTCGGCGGCGATCCGCTCGCGCGCGCCGCGCACGTCGACCACGTGGTCGACCGCGTAGTGCTCGCCGAGCACCTCGCAGGTCATCGCCGCGATCTCGGCGTCGTCCTCGACGTAGAGCAGTCTCGGCGCGCGCGAGGGGCTCGTCACGGTGCGGCTCCCGGGTGCATGCTCCGATTGTGGCGCGCGCGGGCCGGGCGCGCGCAGGGCGCGCCCGAGACGTCGCCGGGCGCGCGCCGGACGCGCGACCCGAGCGACGCCGTCCTCAGCGCGTGCGGCGGCGGGCGATGCTGTAGTAGCGGATGCTCTCGTACTCCTCGAGCCCCTCGGCGCCGCCCTCACGGCCCATGCCGGAGGCCTTGATGCCGCCGAAGGGCGCCGCGGCGTTCGAGGGCACACCCTGGTTGATGCCGACGATGCCGGTCTCGAGGCGGTCGGCGACGTCGAGCGCGCGGTCGAGCGACTCGGTGAAGACGTAGCCCGCGAGCCCGAGCTCGGTGTCGTTCGCGCGGGCGATCGCCTCGGCCTGGGTCGAGAAGCGCTGCACCGCCGCGATGGGGCCGAAGATCTCGGTCTGCGCGATCCGCGAGTCCGACGGCACGCGGTCGAGCAGCGTCGGCTGGAACCAGTGGCCCGCGCCGGCGATCGCCGAGCCGCCCGTGCGCAGCTCGGCGCCGCGCGCGACGGCGTCCTCGGTGAGCGCCGCCATCGAGCGCACGGCGCGGTCGTCGATGAGCGGTCCGAGCTGCACGCCCTCCCCGAAGCCGGAGCCCACGCGGATGCCGGCGAGCCGCTCGGCGAGCGCTTCGACGAAGGCGTCGGCGATCCCGTCCTGCACGTAGATGCGGTTGGCGCCCACGCACGACTGGCCGCCGTTGCGCAGCTTCGCCGCGAGCGTGCCCTCGACGGCGCGCTCGAGGTCGGCGTCGTCGAAGACGAGCAGCGGCGCGTTGCCGCCCAGCTCCATCGAGGCGCGCAGCACCTGCTCGGAGGCGAGCGCGAGCAGCGTGCGGCCCACGGGCGTCGAGCCCGTGAACGACACCTTGCGCACGCGCGGATCCCGCAGCACCGCCTCGCTGAAGGCGGAGGAGCGGGAGGTCGTGACGACGTGCACGAGCTCCTCCGGGATGCCTGCGCGGCGGCCGAGCTCGACCGCGAGCAGCGTCGTGAGCGGCGTCAGCGTCGCGGGCTTCACGATCGCGGCGTTGCCGGCCGCGATCGCCGGGGCGATCTTGCGCGTGGCCATCGCGAGCGGGAAGTTCCAGGGCGTGATGAGCACCGAGAGGCCGACGGGGGAGCGGCGGGTCACGATCTGGGCGCCGCCGCCGGGGGCGTCGCGGTAGTCGCCCCGGGGCCGCACGGCCTCCTCGGCGTACCAGCGCACGAAGTCGGCGGCGTACTGCACCTCGGCGCGCGCCTCGGCGAGCGGCTTGCCCATCTCGCGCACGATGAGGTGCGCGAGCTCGTCGGCGCGGTCGATGAGCATCGCGTACCAGGCGTGGAGCACGTCGGCGCGCTGCCGCGGGGTCGTGCGGGCCCAGGCGCGGCCAGCGGCGTCGGCGACGGCGACGGCCTCGAGCGCTCCGTCGACGTCGACGTCGACGATCGTCGCGATCCGCTCGCCCGTCGAGGGGTCCTCGACGGCGAGGCCCTCGGCGGGGAGCGCCATGCGTGCGATCGTGCGATCGGCGTTCGCGACGCGCTCGGGATCGGCGGCGACGAGCGCCTGCTGCGGGGCGGTCGTGGTCATCGTGCGGCCTCCTCGGCGATCGCGTGCTCGATGGCGGCGACGAACGAGACGATCTCGGCGTCGTCGACGATGAAGGGCGGGCTGAGCTGCAGCGTGTTGCCTCGCAGCGGCCGCGAGATGAAGCCCAGCTCGACGAGCGCGTCGGTCACGCGCTCGGCGGGCAGCCCGTCGACGAGCGAGACGCCGCCGAGGAGCCCGGCCGAGCGCACCTCCACGACCTCGGGGCGGCGCGCGGCGAGGCCCGCGAGCTCGAGCTCGAGCACGCGCTCGAGCGCGGCGACGCGCGGCACGAGCGCGTCGCGCTCGAGGATGTCGAGGTGCGCGAGCGCGACCGCCGAGGCCGTCGCGTGCCCGGAGTACGTGGCGCCCCAGCGCAGCACGGGCGTCTCGGCCGCGTCGATGAAGAAGGGCTCCCAGATGCGGGGCGCGGCGAGCACGCCGCCGAGCGGCGCGTAGCCGGAGGTGACGCCCTTCGCGAAGGTGAGCAGGTCGGGCTCGATGCCGTAGCGCTCGGCGGCGAACATCGTGCCGGTGCGGCCGAAGCCCGTGATGACCTCGTCGAGCACGAGCAGGATGTCGTGCTCGCGGAGGATGCGCTGGAGGCGCTCGAAGTAGCCCGGTCGCGGCGGGTTGACGCCGCCCGTGCCCTGCACGGGCTCGGTGACGAAGGCGGCGATGCGCTCGGCGCCGATCTCGGCGATCGTCGCCTCGAGCGCGTCGAGGTCGTGCAGCGGCACGCGCGCGGTCTCGGGCACGAGGGAGTCGGTGCCGTAGCCCTCGCGGTTGAAGTCGAGGCCGGCGATGCTCGTGCCGTAGGCGTGGAGGCCGTGGTACGAGAACTCGCGGCTGAGGATGACGGTCTTCTCGGAGCGTCCCTCGCGCTGCCAGTGGCGGCGCGCGATCTTGCACGCGAGGTCGACGGCGTCCGAGCCGCCCGAGCTCAGCAGCACCTTGGGCCGCGCGATGGGCGAGATGCCCGCGAGGCGCTCGCCGAGCGCGAGGGCGCGATCGTTCGTGTAGCGCGCGAACTGGTGGTAGGTCTCGAGCCGCTGCATCTGCTCGAACGCGGCGCGCGCGAGCTCGGGGTGCGCGTGGCCGACGTTGGCGTGCCAGAGGCCCGCGGTGCCGTCGAAGAGGCGGCGGCCGTCGGCGGTGACGACGTAGGCGCCCTCGCCGCGCTCGATGACGAGCTGGCGGCCGATGACCGTCGGGGTGTGCGCCTGCGCGGGCCACAGGGCGGGCGCGTCGAGCAGGCGGCCGGGGGCGGCGGCGCGCGTGGCGTCGGTGACGGTCATCGGAGACTCCTTCGTGACGATGCGTCGCGGTGCCCAGGCACCGCTGGCTGCCACGCTAGGCCGCGCGTCGCGTCAGAGGAAGCGACGCTTCCTGACCGTTGCTCGTCGCTTCTGCTGACGCATCAGCGGGAGGCTCCCTGACGCTAGAGCTCGCGCTCCACCGCGTGCCGCAGCGCCTCGAGCGCGGGGTGCCGATGGGCGCCCGCCCGCGCGACGAACAGGATGCTGCGGTGCTGATCGGCGGGCAGCACGTCGCTCGGCCGCAGCGAGGCGCCGGCCTCCCGCACGACGGTGTCCGGCAGGAAGGCGGCGGCGAGGCCGCCCTCGACCATCCGCAGGTGGAACAGCACGTCCGACGACTCGTGCGCGATCCGCGGCTCGACGCCCAGCTCGCGGCACACGCGCAGCGCCCACTGGGTCGACGCGGCCGAGGCGGGCTCCATGACCCACGGCACCGCGCGCAGCTGCTCGAGGTCGCCCGGGTCGACGCCCTCGGGCAGGTAGCAGCGGATGGGGTCGCGGGCGAGCAGCCACGACCGCACCCCCGAGCCCAGGCTGTCGGCGGTGCCGGGGAAGGCGTCGGTGAGCACCGCGTCGACCTGGTGGCTCACGAGCTGCGCCGCGGCCTCCTCGGGCGTCGACAGGCGGATGCGCACGTCGAGGCCCGGGTACTCCTCGCGCAGGCGCGCGAGCACCCCCGGCAGGGCGATGCGGCTGATCGACGCGAAGGCCGCGAGCGTCACGACGCCCTGCGCGCGCTCGTGCGCGGTCGCGAGGTCGGCCTCCGCCCGCTCGACCGCGGCGAGGATCGCCTCGGTGTTGCGCACGAGCTCGACCCCGACGGGCGTGAGGCGCGCGGTGCGCCCGACGCGCTCGAGCAGCTGCGTGCCGGTCTCGCGCTCGAGCTGCGCGAGCTGCTGCGAGATGGCCGAGTGGCTGTAGGAGAGCGCACGCGCCGCGGCCGTGATGCCGCCGTGCAGCCACACCTCGCGCAGCAGCGTCAGCCGGTGCAGGTCGAGCATCGCGCCTCCGTCTCGTGGCCATCCGGGCTGCGCCCTGACGCGCGGCGCGGCGGCCGCGCGGATCCGTCAGCACCACAGTAGGCGGGGGCGCGATCCGTCACGATCCCCGACGACCACCGGTCGCGGGCGCCGCCCGGGCGCCGCGCGCGGGCGCATGGCCCGGCGCGTAGTGTCGGCAGGCGTCGCGCGACGCCCGCGCGGCAGCACCCACGGACGAAGGAGCGCTGCCATGGCACGCATCCCCGGCATCGGCGGGCGCCGCGCCCGCGCCGACCGCCCCGCCACGACCGAGCCGCCCCAGGGGGCGGCCGCCGAGGGCGCAGCCGCCGAGGCGGGCGCGGGCAAGAAGCTGCGCTCCCGCCACGTGACGATGATCACGCTCGGCGGCATCATCGGCGCGAGCCTCTTCGTCGGCTCGGCCAACATCATCGCGACGACGGGCCCCGCGGCGACGCTCTCGTACCTCATCGGCGGCCTGCTGGTCTTCCTCGCCATGCGCATGCTGGGCGAGATGGCGGCTGCGCGCCCCGCCGTGGGCTCGTTCATGGAGTACGCCCGCGTCGGCCTCGGCAACTGGGCCGCGTACGTCGTCGGCTGGCTCTACTGGTACTTCTGGGTGGGCGTCATCGCCTACGAGGCGGTCGTCGGCGGCGGGATGCTGAACAGCTGGTTCCCGGCGCTGCCCGCCTGGGCGGGTTCGCTCATCCTGCTCGCCATCTTCGTCACCACGAACCTCATCTCGCTGCGCTCGTTCGGCGAGACGGAGTTCTGGCTCGCGAGCATCAAGGTCGTCGCGATCGTCGTCTTCCTCGCCGCCGGCGTGCTCTTCGTGCTGGGCCTGTGGCCCGACGCGACGCTCTCGGTCGACAACCTCTGGTCGCACGGCGGCTTCATGCCGAACGGCTTCGGCGTCGTCCTCTCGAGCGTCGCGCTCGTGCTCTTCTCCTACTTCGGCACCGAGATCGCCGTCATGGCCGCGGCCGAGTCGGAGGACCCCGCCAAGGGCGTCAAGCAGGCGGCGCACACCGTCATCTGGCGCGTCATGCTCTTCTACGTCGGCGCGGTGCTCATCATCGTGACGATCGTGCCGTGGGACGAGCTGCCCTCGCCGGACGTTATCGCGCCCTTCAGCTACGTCTTCGACCTCTTCGGCGTGCCTGGCGCCGAGACGATCATGTCGCTCGTCATCTTCACCGCGGTCATCTCGGTGCTGAACTCGGGCACGTACTCGGCCTCGCGCATGTTCGCGGCGCTCGCCGAGCAGCGGCTCGCCCCCAGGGCGGTCGCGAAGCGCAGCAGCCGCGGCGTGCCCGTGCTCGCGGTCGTCGCCTCCACCGTCGGCGGCCTCGTCGCCACCGTCGTGAACTTCCTGGCGCCGGGCTCGGGCATCTACGAGTTCATCATGAACTCCACGGGCCTCGTGGCGCTGTTCGTCTACGTGTTCATCGCCGTGACCCAGTGGCGCCTGCGCCTGCGCATGACCCCCGAGGAGCGCGAGGCGCTCACGCTGAAGGTGTGGCTCTTCCCGTGGCTCAACATCGTCGTGATCCTCGGCGCGATCGGCATCGTCGGCATCATGCTCACGACCGAGAGCGGCCGCACGCAGGTGCTCACGAGCTGCATCGCCGCGGGCGCGCTCGTGCTGTTCTGGCCCATCGTGCGCCGCAACCTCGCCGCCGCAGGCATCCGGGGCGGCGACGCCGCCGATCCGGCGCGCGCCGAGGAGGGGGCCGGCGCGGCCGGACGCGCCGAGCACCAGTAGCCGGCGGGGCGCGCGGGAGGGCGCGGGGCTGCGGCTCCGCGCCCTCCCGCGCGCTCGGCCGCGCTCGGGGGCGGTTCGGCCGCGCGCTCGGCCGCCGCTCGGCAGGCACTGGGATGCTCGGCACATGCCCTCCCGTCGCCCTCCCGCCGTCGCGGCGCCGCTCGTCGCGTCGCTCGCCACCGCCGCGCTGCTCGTCGGCTGCTCGGCGGGCACCCCCTCCGCGCCGCCCCCGGCCCGCCAGACGGCCGCGGCGACGCCCGGCGACGGACCGGAGGCGGTCGCGACGATCGCCGAGGGCCTCGACGCCCCCTGGTCGATCGCCTTCGTCGACGGCGTCGCGCTCGTGAGCGAGCGCGACTCGGCGCGGATCCTCGAGGTGGCCGACGACGGCGCGATCCGCGAGGTCGGCGTCGTCGCCGACGTCGCCGCGCGGGGCGAGGGCGGCCTCCTCGGCATCGCGGTCGCCGACGGCGCGCTGCTGGCCTACCTCACGACCGACGCCGGCAACCGCATCGACCGCTACGCGCTCGAGGGCTCGACGGGCGGCCTCGCGCTCGGCGGCGCGACGACGATCCTCGACGGCATCCCCGCCGCCGGCAACCATGACGGCGGCCGCATCGCCATCGGGCCGGACGGCATGCTCTACGCGACCACGGGCGACGCCGCCGACCCGGCGCTCGCGCAGGATCCGGCCTCGCTCGCGGGCAAGATCCTCCGCATCGCGCCCGACGGCTCGGTGCCCGCCGACAACCCGTTCGCAGGCTCGCCCGTGTGGAGCCTCGGCCACCGGAACCCCCAGGGCATCGCGTGGACGGCGGACGGCACGATGCTCGCGAGCGAGTTCGGGCAGGACACCTGGGACGAGCTCAACGTCATCGAGCCGGGCGCGAACTACGGCTGGCCGGTCGTCGAGGGGATCGCCGGCGAGGAGGGCTTCGTCGACCCCGTGCAGCAGTGGTCGCCCGCGGAGGCGAGCCCCAGCGGCATCGCGGTCGCGGGCGACGCGGTCGTCATCGCCAACCTGCGCGGCGCGCGATTGCGGTCGGTGCCGCTCGCCGACCTGGGCGCCGCCTCCGACCTGCTGACGGGGCAGGGGCGGATGCGCGACGTCGTCGTCGCCCCCGACGGCGCGCTCTGGGCGCTCACGAACAACACCGACGGCCGCGGGCAGCCGCGCGAGGGCGACGACCGCATCCTTCGGGTGCCGCTGCCGTAGGCCGCCGACGCCGGTCCTCGCCGCGCCGGCGCGTGCGCCGCGCGACGCGCGCGATGCGGGATGCTCGGAGCGCGGTCGCCGCGTCCGCCGTCACCGAGGAGCACCATGCAGCAGCACGCCGTCATCGGCATCCCCGCCCGCCTCTCGCCGCTCGAGGGCGCCGATCCCCGCGTCGCGCTCGCGGACGGCCTGCTGCAGGCGATCGTCGCGCTCACCGAGGCGCCCGGCGTGCGGGTCGAGGTCATCGGCGCCGACGACGCCGACCTCGGTCGCTTCGACGGCTTCGTGCTGCCCGGCGGCGGCGACGTCGATCCCGCGCGCTACGGCGGCGACGCCGCGGCGCCCGTCTACGACGTGAACCCCGAGCAGGACGACCTCGACCTCCGGGTGCTCGAGCACGCCCGCGCGACGGCGACGCCCCTGCTCGCGGTGTGCCGCGGCCTGCAGGTCGTCAACGTCGGCCTCGGCGGCACGCTGCACGAGGACCTCGCGCCCACCGAGGTCGCCCACAAGCGTGCTCCGGGCGACGACGCGGGGGAGGAGGGCCTCTTCTCCTGGCACGAGGTCGCGGTCGCCGAGGGCGACGCGCTCGCCGACGCGTACGGCACCGGTCGGCCCGTGGTCGCCTCCGCCCACCACCAGGGCATCCGCGACCTCGCCGAGGGCCTCGTGCCCGTCGCGACCGGCGACGACGGGCTCGTGGAGGCCGTGCGCGCCGAGCGCGGCGGCTGGCTGCTGGGCGTGCAGTGGCACCCGGAGGTCTCCCGCCCCGCGAGCGCCGACGACGGTCGCGACGCGCGCCGGGCCGCGCCCTTCGCCCTGCTGCGCGCCGCGATCGCGGAGCGGCGCGCAGCGCAGTAGCGTCCGGAGAGCCCGCCCGCGAGCCGAGAGGACCCCCATGCCCCACGACACCGCCGCCCCCGAGAGCGCCGCCCACGCGACCGCCGCCTACGACGTCGCCGCCGTCCGCGCGGCCTTCCCCTCGCTCGCCTCCGGCATCGCGCACTTCGACGGCCCGGGCGGCACGCAGACGCCCGCGGTCGTCGCCGAGGCGATCGCCCGCACGCTCACCGCCCCGCTCTCGAACCGCGGCACGGGGCGCGCAGCGAGCGGAACGCCGACGAGGCGGTCGCGGCCTACCGGGCCGCCGTCGCCGACCTCGTGGGCGGCGATCCGCGGGGCGTCGTGCACGGCCGCTCGGCCACGCAGCTCACCTACGACCTCTCGCGGGCGCTCGCGAAGGGCACGGGCGGCCGGCCCTGGGGGCCGGGCGACGAGGTCGTCGTCACCGAGCTCGACCACGACGCCAACGTGCGGCCGTGGATCCAGGCGGCCGAGGCCTCGGGGGCGACGGTGCGCTGGCTCCGGCTCGACCCGGCGACCGCCGACCTCGACCTGACGGCGCTCGACGACGTCGTCACCGAGCGCACGCGGCTCGTGGCGGTCGCGGGCGCATCGAACCTGCTGGGCACGATGCCGGACGTCGCGCGCATCGCGGCCCGCGCGCACGCGGTGGGGGCGCTCGTCCACGTCGACGCCGTGCACCTGGCCGCGCACGCCGCGATCGACCTCGCGGCGCTCGGCGCCGACCTCCTCGTGCTCTCGCCGTACAAGCTCTTCGGCCCGCACTGCGCCGCGCTCGTCGCCGACCCGGCCCTGCTCGAGACGATCCGCCCCGACAAGCTCGCGCCCTCCACCGACGCGGTGCCGGAGCGCTTCGAGCTCGGCACGCTGCCGTACGAGCTGCTCGCGGGCGTCACCGCGGCGGTCGACTTCCTCGCGGGGCTCGGCGCGCGGGGAGGCTCGCGGCGCGAGCGCATCCTCGACGCGCACGCGCGCATCCACGCGCACGAGCTGCGACTCCGCGGCCGCGTCGAGGAGGGCCTCCGCGCACTGGGCGACCGCCTCGTGCTGCACTCGATCGCCGCCAGGCGCACGCCCACCCTGTTCCTCACGCCGACCCGCGTCGACGCCGCGGACGCCTACCGGGCGCTCCTCGCGCACGACCTGCTCGTGCCGGCCGGCTCGTTCTACGCGCAGGAGCCCTTCCGGGCGCTCGCCACGGGCGCGCCGGGCGGTCTGCGCATCGGCCTCGCCGCCTACACCGACGACGCCGAGGTCGACCGCCTCCTGGCCGGGCTCGACGCGGTGCTCTGAGCGGCGCCACGCGCCTGGCGGGGCCGCGCGGTCAGCCTCGGCCCTCGAGGAGCTCGTGGGGCAGGCCGGCGGCGAGGTAGGCCGCCTCGGAGCGGCGCGAGGGGGCGACGAGCACCAGCCCGGCCGCCGCTCCGGCCGTGGGCAGGTCGTCGGCGGAGTCCGTCCAGAAGCGGCGCGCGCCCACGTCGATCCCGGCCCGCACCAGCGCCTCGAGCTTGCTCGCGCCGCGGATGTGGCGGTCGAAGGCGGGGCCGCCGGGACCCCACGCGAGCGTGGAGGCGAGCAGCAGGTCGCGGGGCACGCCCGCCGAGTCGAGGAACGCGCGGGCGAGCCGGTGCTCGGACCCCGTCGCGACCACGACGTGGGCGCCCTCGGCCGCGAGCTCCCGCGCGATCTTCACCATCGATGCGCGCGCCGCCGTGCGCCCCATCCGGGTGCCGACCTCGCGTGCGAGCGCCTCGTACTCCGCCTCGGACATGCCGCGCAGCATCGCCGCGGCGACCGCGCGGGAGGCCGCAGCGTGCCGCGCGACGTCGCCGCCCGCGAGCACCCAGCGCACGAGCCTGCGGCAGGCTGCCGGTCGCCCGCCGCGGCTGCCGGCGCGCGGCCTCCACCAGGAGGGTCGCGACCGTGTCGCGCGTCGAGAGCACGCCGTCGAGGTCGAGCACCGCGTCCATCACGGGCCCAGCCTGGCGCGCCGGACGCGCGGCGCGAGCACGGCGCGCGGCTTGGCGCCGGACGCCCGTGGGCGCGTCGGGGCGATGGCGTGCGATGATCGCGCCATGAGCGGCATCGCGGACCACGAGGAGATCGTGTCGCAGGTGGTCGCGAAGCTGACGGCCGCGAAGCCCGAGGCATCGCCGGCCGAGGTGGAGCGGATCGCGCGCGAGGAGCTCGCGGCGATCGCCGAGAGCCCCGTGCAGGACTTCCTGCTCGTGCTCACCGAGCGCGCGACGAAGCGTCGCCTGAAGCGCGGCTGAGGGCGCTCACGCCCGCGCGGCGTGCCGCAGCGGCCGTGCGGCGTAGCCGTGCCGCTGCTCGGGCGGGGCTGCCCCTGTCGGTCGCTGGGCGACGGCCGGGCCCGCGCACGGCGGGGGCTTCTGCGGCACGAGCGGGCGCGCGGGGGCACGGCCGCCCCCGGAGGTCGAGCGGCCCGACGCGCGCTCGTAGAGCGCGAGCACGCCGTCGTGCGCGTGGTCGACGCTCGCCCAGTACCCGATGAGCCGACGCTCGGCCCGGTCGGCCTCGGGCGTCACGGCGCGGTAGTAGGGCTCGCGCCGCGGACCGAGCGCGACGAGGCGGACGATCGCGATGCGGTGCCCGTCGAGCGGGTGCAGCACATCCCACTCGGCGGGGCGGATCGTCATGCGGCCACCGTAGGAGCGACCGCTGACGCGCTCCGGGTCCACGCTCTGCGCTGCGCGCACGATCCGCGCCGCGCGCTGCGCGCACGATTCGCCCTGTGCCACGGTGGTGCCATGGCGGAGCGCACGGAGCACGGCACGGGCACGATCGAGGTCGCGGCGATCCTGTTCGACATCGACGGCACGCTCGTCGACTCGACGGCGGCCGTGGAGCGCATCTGGCGCGCCTGGGGCGGGCAGTGGGGGATCGACCCCGCCAGCATCCTCGCGGTCTCGCACGGCCGCCGCAGCGACGACACGATCGCCGAGCTCGTGCCCCCGGAGCGGCGCGGGGCGGCGCTCCGCGACGTCGAGGCGATCGAGGACGCCGAGGCGGGCGACGCTGCGGCGCTCCCCGGCGTCGCCGCGCTGCTCCACGGCCTGCCTGAGGACGCGTGGGCGGCCGTGACCTCCGGGCGACGCGCGGTCATGGAGGCGCGGCTCGCGGCGGCGGGCCTGCCGGTGCCGCGCGTCCTGGTAGCGGCGGAGGACGTCGACCGCGGCAAGCCCGATCCGCAGGGCTACCTGCTGGCGGCGGCGAGGCTCGGCGTGGACGCCGCGCGGTGCCTCGTCGTGGAGGACGCGCCCGCCGGTGTCGACGCGGGCCTCGCGGCGGGCGCGACGACGCTCGGGGTGGCCACCTCGCACCCCGCGGAGGCGCTCGGCCGCGCCCACGCGGTGCTCCCGGACCTCCGCGGGCTCCGCGCCCTGCCGGACGACGGGGGCCTCCGCGTGCGCCTGGGCTGAGGCCGTCCGGTCAGGCCGTCGGGTCAGGCAGCACGATCAGCGCGCTCGGCCCGCCCAGCGCGCCGCGAGCGAGCCGGGGCACCAGCCCCGCCAGGCGCCGACGAGCAGCACGGCGGCCGCGATGCCTGCGACGACGGCCGCAGTCGGAGCCGTGGAGGGGCTGAGGGCGAACGCCGCGACGAGCACGCCTACGGCCGCCTGCGCGATCCGCTCGCCCGTGCCCGCCGCGCAGCGGATCCGGGGCCGGTGCCTGCGATGGCCGCTCCCGACGACGGGATCCGTCATCGCTCGATCGCGATGCCGGTCGCGGCGGCGGCCTCGTCGAGGGAGCCGAGGTCGGTCACGTCGGTGAAGCCGGCCTCGCGCAGCATCGCTGCGGCGCTGGCCGAGCGGCTGCCGGAGCGGCAGTAGACGAAGGTCGCAGCGTCGGGGTCGAGGCTCGGGATGGCCGCCTCGAGGTCGCCGTTCGAGACGTCGAGCAGCGTCGCGCCTGCCAGGTGGCCCTGCGCGTGCTCGGCGGCGGTCCGGACGTCGATGACGACGGCGTCGGCGGGCACCTCCACGGGCTCCGGCGCGCTCGTGCAGCCCGCGAGGGCGAGTGCGAGCACCGCGACGGCGGCGAGGCGGACGAGGGCGGCGCGGGATCGGGCGCGTGCATGCATGGGGATGCTCCTAGCTGAGGGAGAGGAAGAGCTTCTCGAGCTCGGCGAGCTGCTCGTCGCGGGTGCGCTCGTCGTCGTCGGCGACGCAGTGCTCCATCGCGCTCGCGACGATCGCGAACCCCGCCCGGTCGAGCGCCTTGGACGTCGCCGCGAGCTGCGTGACGACGTCGCGGCACTCGCCGCCCGCCTCCACGGCGGCGATCACGGCGTCGAGCTGCCCGCGGGCGCGCTTCAGGCGGTTGGCGATGCGCCGCTGCGCATCCGGGGTGGCGGCGGTGGGGATCATGCGTGCTCCAGTGCTCGGGCGCGCCTGCGCGCGCGGTCGCCGGCCCGCCAGGTGAGCCAGCCGCCGTCGAGGTTCCGCGCCGCCACGCCGTGCTGGGCGAGGATGCGCTGCGCCACGTGGGCGCGCTGGCCCACCTGGCAGTGGACGATCACCTCGCGGCCCCGCAGCTCGTCGAGCCGCTCGCGCAGCGCGTCGACGGGGATGCTCGTGGAGCCGGGGATCGCGCCCCGGTCGTGCTCCGCCTCGGTGCGCACGTCGACGACGACGGCGCCCGCCGCGACGGCGGCCTCGACGTCGTGCCAGGCGATCGCCGCGGCGACGCCGGAGGCGCGGTTCTGCGCGACCATGCCGAGCAGGTTCACGGGATCCTTCGCCGAGCCGAACTGCGGCGCGTAGGCGAGCTCGAGGTCGACGAGCGACGAGGCGGTGAGGCCGGCGCGCATCGCGACCGCGAGCACGTCGATGCGACGGTCGACGCCCGCGCCGCCGACGATCTGCGCGCCGAGGATGCGGTCGTCGGCCTCGTCGACGACGAGCACGATCGACATCTGCTCGGCGCCCGGGTAGTAGCCGGCGTGGTGCGCGGGGTGGGTGCGCACGACGCGGTGCGGGCGGCCCTGGGCGGCAGCGTGCTCGGGGCTCCAGCCCGTCATGGCGACCGTGCGGTCGAAGACCTGCACGATCGCGGTGCCGAGCGCGGGCGCCGCCGCCACGGGCAGGCCCGCGATGGCGTCGGCCGCCTCGCGGCCGCCCCGGTTGGCGAGGCCCGCCATCGCGACGAGCGCGGGTGCGCCGTCGACGGCGTCGCGCTGCTCGACGGCGTCGCCGACCGCGAGGATCGCGGGGTCGCTCGTGGCATGGGAGGCGTCCACCGCGATGCCGCCGCGAGGCCCCAGCGCGAGACCGGCGTCCGCGGCGAGCCGCGCGGCGGGGCGCACGCCCCGGGCGTCGAGCACGAGCGCCGCGTCGAGGGTGCGGCCGTCGGACAGCCGGGCGCCGCCCGCGACGACCTCGTCGACGACGGTGCCGAGCAGCAGCTCGACGCCGTGGCGCTCGAGGGCGTCCGAGACGGCCTCGGAGAGCGCGAGGTCGAGGCGAGAGAGCGGCCGGTCGCCGCGCGAGACGAGGGTCACCCGCTGGCCGCGGGCCACGAGGTTCTCGACCGCCTCGAGGCCGATGAAGCCGGCGCCGACCACGAGCACGGGCGCGCCCTCGGGCGCCGCCTCGAGCACCGCGAGGACGGCGTCCATGTCGGCGATCGTGCGCAGCTGGTGCACGGGGGTGCCGCCGCCCGGGAGCGGGGGCATGGCGTCGGCGCCCGTGGCGAGCACGAGCCGGTCGTAGGGGAGCCAGGAGCGCTCGCCCGTGGCGAGGTCGACGACGGCGAGCGCGCGGGCCTCCCGGTCGATGGCCACGGCCTCCGTGCGCACGCGCACGTCGATGCGGAAGCGCGCCGCGAGCGACTCCGGCGTCTGCAGCAGCAGTGCGTCGCGGTGCTCGATCACGCCGCCCAGGTGGTACGGCAGCCCGCAGTTGGCGAAGGAGACGTGCTCGCCCCGCTCGACCACGACGATCTCGGCGCGCTCGTCGAGGCGCCGCAGGCGCGTGGCGGCCGACATGCCGGCGGCGACGCCGCCCACGATGACGACGCGCATCAGCGGCCCAGGAGGCGCGCGAGGAAGCCCTGCTTGGGCTCCGCCTCGTGGCCCGAGCACCACTGACCCGCGGGCACGGTGCGCCGCACGTCGGCGACGTGCTGGCCGCAGCCGGCCCAGGTGGTCTTGCCGCAGGTGGAGCAGCGGACGGCACGGCACATGGTGGGGATCCTCTCGTCGTAAGCCTTCAAGATACCCCCGGGGGTATCCGCGCGCAAGTGAGCCCTCAGCCGCCTCCGAGCCGCCGCCGACCTCCGCCGTGTTCGATGCGACCAGGGCGGCCGAGGCGCGGTCGCGGGCAGGAGCGATCGTGGACGCGACGGATGCTGGAGGAGGCCGCGGCGGGCGGGCGCCGGACGCGTCCGCGGAGCCCGAGGCCTTCGACGTCGCCGTGATCGGCGCGGGGCCCGCGGGCACGGCCGCGGCGCTCCGCGCCGCGGAGCTCGGCGCCTCGGTCGTGGTGCTCGAGGCCGCGCACCTCGGCGGCACGTGCGTCAACAGCGGCTGCGTGCCCACGCGCGTGCTCGCGAAGGCCGCGCGCCTCGTGCGCGACGCGCGCACCGCGGGCGAGCACGGCGTGGCCGTCGAGGGCGTCGCGGTCGACTGGCCGACGGTCGTCGAGCGCGTGCACGGCCGGGTCGACCGGGTGCGGGCCGTGAAGCGGGAGGCGGAGCGCTTCGCCGCGGCGGGCGTCGCGCTCGTCGAGGAGGGCAGGGCGCGCTTCGAGGACGCGCGCACGCTCGTGCTCGACAGCGGCCGGCGCATCCGCGCCGAGGCGATCCTCGTCTGCGTGGGTGGGCGGGCCAGGCGCCTGCCGGTGCCGGGCGCCGAGCTCGCCACCATGCCCGACGAGGTGCTGCACCTGCCGTCCCTGCCCGCGCGCGCGGCCATCATCGGCGGCGGCAACACGGGCGCGCAGCTCGCGACGGTGCTCGACGCGTTCGGCTCCCGCGTCACGCTGCTCGACGTCGCGCCGCGCATCCTCATGCCCTCCGACGCCGCGATCTCGGAGGCCGTGACGGCCGCGTTCCGCGACGCCGGCGTGACGGTGCGCACGGGGATCGCGGGCGTCGACCGCCTCGAGCGCGCGGGCGACGGCATCGAGCTCGCGTGGCGGGACGCCGGCGGCGCGCCCGTCGCCGAGCGCTTCGATGCCGTCATCATGGCGACCGGCTGGCCGCCGGACGTCGTCGACCTGGGCCTCGACCGCGCGGGCATCGCGCTCGAGCGCTCTGCGATCCCGGTCGATGGCGACCTCCGCAGCGCCGTGCCGCACATCTACGCGGTCGGCGACGCGAACGGCCGCGACATGCTCGTGCAGGCGGCGCAGTCGGAGGGCGAGGCGGCGGCGGAGCACGCGGTGCTCGGCCAGGCGCGCCGCACCGGCCACCTGCTGCTGCCCGCGGGCGGCTTCACCGACCCCGACTACGCGGGCGTCGGGCTCACCGAGGCCGAGGCGCGCGAGCGCGACCCGCGCTGCGTCGTCGCGACCGTCGACTACGCGCAGCTCGACCGCGCCGTCATCGACGACCGCGCGCGCGGCTTCCTGAAGCTTGTCGTCGACGGCAGGCGCGCGCTCGTCCTCGGCGCCCACGCGGTGGGGGAGAACGCGATCGAGGTGATCCAGTCGGTCACGACCGCCATGGCGGCGGGCATCGACGTCGCGACGCTCGCGCGGGTGCGCTTCGCCTACCCCAGCTACACCGCGATCGTGGGGCTCGCGGCGCGGGCGGCGCTCGCCGAGCGCGACGAGCCGGCCGTGCTCCGCTAGGAGCCGCCCCCGAGGAGCGCGACGGTCGCATCCGCGTCGGCGAGGTCGCGGGCCACGCGCTCGCGACGCGCGAGCGCCTCGACGCGGAACCAGGCGGCGCGATCGGCGGGCATCGCCGCGAGGGGATCGGCGGGGGAGGCGTCGAGCGCCCGCGCGAGCTCGCTCATCTCCTCGAGGGTGAAGCGCAGCGGCTTCATCCGCATGAGCACGCGCACGCGCGCCTCGTCGGCCTCCGTGTAGAGGCGGAAGCCGCCGTCGGTGCGGCCGGAGGGCGGCACGAGGCCCACCTCGTCCCAGTGGCGCAGGCTCCGCAGCGAGAGCCCCACCCGTTCGGCGAGCTCGCCGATGTGCATCGTGCGGTCGGTCATGGCCATCCTCGTCAACTCTCCCCTCACGTCAGGGTAGTATCGCTGCATCGGGCTCGCGCCCGCCGACCATCCTGGCCGAGGCGCGACCGACCCCGCGCGACGACGCGCTCGCCTCCTCTGCCGCCTCGGTGCGTCCGCGCGGCCCGCCCTCCCGACAGGAGACCCATGTCCCAGCACACCGCCGCGCCCGTGCGGCGCACGATCGACGAGTCCTCGGTGCGCGCCGTCCTGCGCAGCCCGCGGCTGCTCACGCGCGAGGCCCTCGCCGGGCTCGTCGTCGCGCTCGCGCTCATCCCCGAGGCCATCTCGTTCTCGATCATCGCCGGGGTCGACCCGCGCGTCGGCCTCTTCTCGTCGTTCGTCATGGCCGTCTCGATCGCGTTCCTGGGCGGCCGCCCCGCCATGATCTCCGCCGCGACGGGCGCCGTCGCGCTCGTGATCGCGCCCGTCATGCGCGACCACGGCTTCGACTACTTCATCGCCACCGTCCTGCTCGCGGGCGTGCTGCAGGTGGTGCTCGGCCTGCTCGGCGTGGCCAAGCTCATGCGCTTCATCCCGCGCAGCGTCATGGTCGGCTTCGTGAACGCGCTCGCGATCCTCATCTTCATGGCGCAGGTGCCGCACCTCCTGGGCGTGCCCTGGCTCGTCTACCCGCTCGTCGCTGCGGGGCTCGCGATCCTCGTGCTGCTCCCGCGCCTCACCCGCGTCGTGCCGGCTCCGCTCGTCGCCATCGTCGTGCTCACGGGCGTGGTGCTCGCGTTCGGCCTCGCCGCCGTGCCGAACGTCGGCGACGAGGGCGAGCTGCCCCGCAGCCTCCCCGAGCTCTTCGTGCCGGCCGTGCCGCTCACGCTCGAGACGCTCGGCATCATCGGCCCCACGGCGCTCGCCATGGCGCTCGTGGGCCTCCTCGAGTCGCTCATGACCGCGAAGCTCGTCGACGACGTCACCGACACGCGCTCCAGCAAGACCCGCGAGTCGTGGGGGCAGGGCGTCGCCAACGTGCTCTCGGGCCTCTTCGGGGGCATGGGCGGCTGCGCCATGATCGGCCAGACGATGATCAACGTGAAGGCCTCGGGCGCACGATCGCGCGTCTCGACCTTCCTCGCGGGCGTCTGCCTGCTGCTGCTCGTCGTCGTGCTCGGCGACGTCGTGGCCCTCATCCCCATGGCTGCGCTCGTGGCGGTCATGATCATGGTCTCGGTCGGCACCTTCGACTGGCACAGCGTCGCGCCCGCGACGCTCCGTCGCATGCCGCTCGGCGAGACGGTCGTCATGGTCGTCACCGTCGTCGTGGTCGTCGCGACCCACAACCTCGCGATCGGCGTGGGCGTCGGGGTCGTGACCGCGATGGTGCTCTTCGCGCGCCGCGTCGCGCGCTTCGCGACCGTCGCCCGCGAGCTGGTCGAGGAGGACGGCGCCGCGACCGCCCGCTACACCGTGGAGGGCGAGCTCTTCTTCGCCTCGTCGAACGACCTCACGACGCAGTTCGCGTACGCCGACGACCCCGACCGCGTCGTGATCGACCTCGGCCGCTCGCACATCTGGGACGCGTCGACCGTGGCGGCGCTCGACGCCATCGAGACGAAGTACGCCCGCCTCGGCACGCGGGTCGAGCTGCGCGGCCTCAACGACGCGAGCGTGCGCATGCGCGAGCGCCTCGCCGGCAACCTCGGCGCGGGGCACTGACGCCGCGATCCACGACGCGCCGCACGCACGAGGGCGGGCGACCGACCGGCCGCCCGCCCTCCGCCGTGCCTAGCCGCGCTCCGGCAGCAGCTCGGCGAGCAGCGCCTCGACGCGGCCCTTGATCTCGTCGCGCACGCGGCGCACGGTCTCGATGTCCTTGCCGGCCGGGTCCTCGAGCTCCCAGTCCTCGTAGCGCTTGCCGGGGAAGATCGGGCACGCGTCGCCGCAGCCCATGGTGATGACCGCATCCGACTCGCGCACGGCCTCGACCGTGAGCACCTTGGGCTGGTTGCCGGCGATGTCGATGCCGAGCTCCGCCATCGCCTCGATCGCGACGGGGTTGATGGCGTCCTTGGGGGCGCTGCCCGCCGAGAGCACCTCGACGGCGCCGCCCGAGAGCGCCTGGGCGAAGCCGGCGGCCATCTGCGAGCGGCCCGCGTTGTGCACGCAGACGAACAGGACGGTGGGGGTGGTGGGCATGGTGGGCTCCGATCGTGTGGAGGGGTCAGGTGAGGGAGGCGACGAGTCGCTCGACGCGCGCCTCGATGTCGTCGCGGATCGCTGCGAGGCCCTCCGGGGAGGCCAGGGCCGGGTCGCCGACCGCCCAGTCCTCGTAGCGGACGCCGGGGAGCACGGGGCAGACGTCGCCGCACCCCATCGTGACGACGACGTCGGCAGCGCGCACGGCGTCGTCGGTGATCGGCTTCGGGTACGCGGCGGCAGCTGCGTCGGAATCGATCGCCTCCAGCAGGGGCAGGACGCCCTCGTGCACGGCGTCGCCAGGGTTCGAGCCCGCGGAGCGCGCGACGATCCGGCCTCCCGAGCGCTGCTGCACGAGCGCGGCGGCGAGCTGGGAGCGCCCGGCGTTCGCGACGCAGACGAAGAGCACCTGCGGGCGGGCACCGCTGCGCTCGCGCTGCAGGTCGGCGAGCCGCTGGCGCGCGAAGCGCTCCGTGAGCGGCACCAGGTGCGCGGTGACGCGGGCCCCTCGCGCGAGCCCGGCATACGACTCCCGGACGATCGAGGCGACGAGCTCCGGCCGCAGGGCCGGGTTCCGGAGCGCGAGGGCATCGGCGAGCTGCGTGAGGGCGCCGTCGACGTCCTCGAGGCCGCCGTAGGCGCGCGCCCGAGGGGCCGCGGCGGCGGGGCCGAAGGATTCGAGCAGCGTGCGGACGGCCGGGAGGAGGGCCGGGGCGACGGAGTACCAGACCCAGGTCCCGCGACGCTCGGCATCCAGCACCCCGGCGGAGCGCAGCACCTTCAGGTGGTGCGAGACGGTGGGCTGCGAGACCTCGGCGAGCGCCGCCAGGTCGCACACGCACGATTCACCACGAGGATCGGTCGCGATCGCCGAGAGCATCCGCAGCCGCAGCGGATCGGCGAGCGCCTTGAGGGTGGCGGCGATCGCGGTCGCGGCGCGCTCGCCGATCGCGTGCGATGCGGTCGGGGCGCAGGCCTCGGGCTCGACGCTCATCGATCCGCCCCCCGGAGCTCGCGCGCGGCGGTCGGCGGCGCGTCCGCGAACCAGGCGCGGCCGAGCCGCAGCGAGACCCAGACCAGGCCGACGAGCACGGGCACCTCGATGAGCGGGCCCACGACGCCCGCGAGCGCCTCGCCGGAGGCGACGCCGAACGTGCCGATGGCGACTGCGATCGCGAGCTCGAAGTTGTTGCCCGCCGCCGTGAAGGCGAGGGTCGCCGAGCGGGCGTAGCCCATGCGGAGCCAGCGCCCGAGCGCGAGCCCCGCGAGCCACATGATGGCGAAGTAGAGGAGCAGCGGCAGCGCGATGCGGGCGACGTCGAGCGGCTGGGCGAGCACGCGCTCGCCCTGCAGCGCGAAGAGCAGCACGATGGTGGCGAGCAGACCGTACAGCGCCCATGGGCCGACGGCGGGCAGGAAGCGCGACTCGTACCACTCGCGCCCGCGAGCACGTTCCCCGACCCAGCGCGAGGCGAGGCCCGCAACGAGCGGGATGCCGAGGAAGACGAGCACGTTGCCCGCGATCTCGCCCATCGACACGTCGAGCGACTGCTCCGCGAGCCCCAGCCAGCCCGGCAGCACCGCGAGGTAGAACCACCCCAGCAGCGCGAACGCGACGACCTGGAACGCGGAGTTGAGCGCGACGAGCACGGCTGCGGCCTCGCGGTCGCCGCAGGCGAGGTCGTTCCAGATCACGACCATCGCGATGCAGCGCGCGAGTCCGACGACGATGAGGCCCGTGCGGTACTCGGGCAGGTCGGGCAGCAGCAGCCAGGCGAGCGCGAACATGAGCGCGGGGCCCACGACCCAGTTCAGCACCAGCGAGGCCAGCAGCAGCCTGCGGTCGCCTGCGACGGCCGCGACGCGGTCGTAGCGCACCTTCGCGAGCACGGGGTACATCATCACCAGGAGGCCCACGGCGATGGGCAGCGAGATGCCGCCGACCTCGAGGCCGGTGAGCAGCGGTCCGAGCGCGGGCACGAGGGCGCCGAGCGCGAGGCCCGCGGCCATCGCTGCGGCGATCGACAGCGGCAGCCATCGATCGAGCGCCGACAGGCGTGCCGGATCGGCGCTCATGCCGCCGCTCCGACCGGCTCGGCGCGGTGCTCGACGCTGCGCTCGGGCAGGCTCGCGAGGTGGTGCTGGGCGTCCTGCGCGGCGGCGCATCCGGTGCCCGCCGCGGTGATGGCCTGCCGATAGGTGCGATCGACCAGGTCGCCCGCCGCGAAGACGCCGGGCAGGCTCGTGCGGGTTGACGGGTGCTCGACGAGCACGTAGCCCTCGGCATCGAGCGCCACCTGTCCGCGGACGAGCTCCGACCGAGGGTCGTGGCCGATGGCGATGAACGCCCCGTCGGCGGGGATCTCCCGCTCGTCGCCGTTCGTCGTGTCGCGCACCCGCACTGCTCGGAGCTTCGCCTCGCCCACGAACTCCAGGACCTCGCTGCTCCACACCACCTCGATCGAGGGGTGCTCCAGCACGCGCTGCGCCATGATGCGGGAGGCGCGGAACTCGTCGCGGCGGTGCACCACCGTCACCTTCGAAGCGAAGCGCGTCAGGAAGAGCGCCTCCTCCATGGCGGAGTCGCCGCCGCCCACGACCACGACCTCGCGCTCGCGGAAGAAGAAGCCATCGCACGTGGCGCACCAGGAGACGCCGTGGCCGCTCAGCCGCTCCTCCCCGGGCGCGCCGAGGCGACGATAGGCGGAGCCGGTGGCGAGGATCACCGCGGGAGCCTCGAGCTCGAGGCCGTTCCCCGTGCGGACGCGCTTCACGTGCTCGGCGAGGGCGACCTCGACCGCGTCGTCGAGGAGGATCTGCGCGCCGAAGCGCTCGGCCTGCGCGCGCATGGACGCCATGAGCTCGGGGCCCTGCACGCCGTCGACGAAGCCGGGGAAGTTCTCGACCTCCGTGGTCGTCATGAGGGATCCGCCCGCGGTGACCGAACCGGCGATCACGATGGGGCTGAGGCCCGCGCGCGCCGCGTAGATCGCCGCGGTCCAGCCGGCGGGGCCGGAACCGAGGATGAGGAGCTGCTCGCTCTGCTTCGACATGTATCTATATTGACAGAAGTCGATGCAATGGCCAAGCCGGTGCGCGGGTGACCGAGGGCTACGGCGCGGCGGTCGCCGTCGCCTGCGGCGCGCCCGCGGGCGCCGCGCAGCAGCCGCCGCCGAAGTCGCCCGCGCCGCCGCAGACGCCCGTCTCCGGCAGCACGAGCTCGTTCCGGGCGGCGGCCTCGTGGTCGCCCGCGAGATGCGCGACGACGCTCCGCACCTGCTCGTAGCCGGTGAGCGCCAGGAAGGTCGGCGCGCGGCCGTAGCTCTTGGCGCCGAGCACGAAGAGATCGGGCTCGGGGAGCGCGAGCTCGGCGACGCCCGTCGCGGCGACGGTGCCGCAGGAGTGCACGTTCGGGTCGATCTCGGCCGCGAGGCCCGCGACCGCGTCGAGCGAGGGGTCGAGCGCCACGCGGACGCCGGCGAGCAGCGCCGTGTCGGGGCGGAAGCCCGTGAGGGCCAGCACGTGGGCGACGGGCCCGATCCGGCGGCCGTCGTCGGCGACGACCTCCGCCTGGTCGCCGACGATCGCGACTTCGGCGGTGCGGAAGCCGGTGACGACCTCGACGAGCCCCCGCTCGATCGCGCGGCGCGTGCGGGTGCCGAGCGCGGCGCGCTGCGGCAGAGCATCTGCCTCGCCCCCGCCGAGCGCGCCCTCGGCCGAGGCGCGACGCAGGAGCCACGAGACGCGGGTGCCCGGCGCGCGCTCCGCGAGCTCGGCGAGGCGCAGCACCGCGTGCACCGCGGAGTGGCCGGCGCCCACGACGGCCACGTGGCGGCCCGCGAGGTGCTCGACGTCGGCGGGGATGCGGCAGCCCACGAGCCCTGCGGCGGCGGCGGCGCGCTCGCCGAGCGCGGGCGCGCCGTCGGCGCCCGCGGGGCCGGGCTGCGCCCACGTGCCGGAGGCGTCGAGCACTGCGCGCGCGAGCAGGCGGTGCTCGCGGCCCTCCCCGTCGACGGCGTGGACGACGAAGGGCGCCTCGGCCCTGCCGGCGTCGACGACCTTGTCGCGGCCGGCGCGCGTCACCGCGATCGCCTCGTGGCGCAGGCGCACCCGGTCGCCGAGCGCTGCGGCGAGCGGCTCGAGGTAGTCGCGCACCCAGGCGGCGCCCTTCGGGTAGCCGGAGGTCGGCACCGCGACGCCCGCGGCCGCCAGCAGGCGCCGGCTCGCGGGGTCGACGAGCTCGTCCCAGGCCGAGAACAGCCGCACGTGGCCCCACTCGGCCACGGCAGCGCCCGCGGCGGCACCGCGCTCCAGCACGAGCGGCTCGATGCCGCGCTCGAGCAGGTGGGCTGCCGCGGCGAGCCCCTGCGGGCCTGCGCCGATGACGATGACGGGGAGAGCGGTCACGGATGCTCCTGGCGGTGGGAGGGTCGGATGCATCGGCGCCCCGATGCATCGACGGCGCTCGATGCATCGATCATGTTCGATGCATCGACATCTGTCAATGCGTCTGGCAGACTGGCAGCATGGAGACCGCCACCGCTTCCCTCGCCGCGGCCGCGTGCGCTGATCCTGCTGGCGCGTGCTGCACGAGCGGCCAGGCCGAGGGCCTCCCCGCCGAGGCCGCGGAGGCCCTCGCGCGCACCTGGAAGGCGCTCGGCGACGCGACCCGCGTGCGCCTGCTCTCGCTCATCGCCGCGGGCGAGGGCGGCGAGGCGTGCGTCTGCGACCTCACCGGACCCGTGGGCCTCAGCCAGGGCACGGTCTCGCACCACATGCGCATCCTCGCCGAGGCGGGCCTCGTCGAGCGCGAGCAGCGCGGCCGCTGGGCCTACTACTCGGTCGTCCGCCCCGCGCTCGATGCCGCCGCAGCATCGCTGCGCGCGCTCTGACGCTCCCGAGCTCTCGGCGCTGGAACGTCCGACCGCCTTCAGGCGGCCGTGGCCTCGAGCCAGGTGACGAGCACGACGGAGTCGGTGCAGGCGGTCGCGCGCCAGCCCTCGCCGGGCAGGTCGACGAGGTCGCCCTCGCCGGCGTCCCACATCCGATCCGCGCCGCGCAGCTCCACGGCGCCGCGCAGCACGACGAGCGTCGCCTCGCAGACGGCGCGGTCGCACGACATCGACTGGCCGTCCGCGAGCGCGACGACCGACTGCTGCAGGCTGCGCTCGCCGCCGCCGCGCACGACGGTGTGCGTGGGGCCGGGCGCGCGCTGAGCCTGGGTGAGCAGCGAGCTGCCGAGCGTGTCGAGGCAGTCCACCATGAGGTCCTCCGGTCGGCCTCACGGTGCTGGATGCCGCGTCGGCCGGATCCGCGGACTCCGGAGCCCCGGTGCTGCGGGCCTCGGGCCCAGTCTGCACGGACGCCCGACCATGAGCATCCGGAGGATCCCTGAGCGGGGTCGGGGAGGTCGCGCCGCGGCTAGCGTGGCGGAGGACGCTCGGCCCTGCCCGGGCGCAGGAGGGATCTCCGTGGCGCTGCCCGCACCGCTCGACCGGCTGGGCCCCGTGCTCGTCGCACCGATGGCGGGCGGCCCCTCGACGCCGCGCCTCGTGGCCGGCGCCGCCCGCGCGGGCGCCTTCGCGCAGCTCGCAGGCGGGTACCTGGCGCCGGAGGCGCTCGCCCGGCAGATCGCCGCGGTGCGCGCCGAGGGCGCTCGAGCGTTCGGCGTCAACCTGTTCGTGCCGCAGCCGCATCCGATCTCGCGAGCGGCCTACGACGCCTACGCGGCGCGCATCGCCGACGATGCGCGCGCCGCGACCGATGCCGCGCCGCCGCCGCTGCGCGAGGACGACGACGCGTGGGACGACAAGCTCGCGCTCGTCGTCGCGGAGCAGGTGCCCGTGGTGTCCTGCACCTTCGGGCTGCCCGATCCGCACGACCTCGGGCTGCTGCGCGGTGCGGGCATCGCGGTGCTGCAGACCGTCACCGGGGTCGACGAGGCGATCGTTGCCGAGGCGGCGGGCGTCGACGCGCTCGTCGTGCAGGGCGCGGCGGCGGGCGGCCACTCGGGCGTCTGGGCGCAGGGCGCGCTGCCGCCCGCGGTGCCGCTCGGCGAGCTCGTGGCCGAGGTGCGCGCGGCGACGCGGCTGCCGATCGTCGCCGCCGGCGGCGTCGTGCGCCGCGAGCAGGTGCGGGCGCTGCTCGCGGCGGGCGCCGAGGCGGTGCAGGTGGGCACGGCGGTGCTGCTCGCCGACGAGGCGGGCACGGCCGCAGCCCACCGCGCCGCGCTCGTCGACCCCTCCTTCGACCGCACGGCGCTCACGCGCGCGTTCACGGGCAGGCCGGCGCGCGCCCTCGTGAACGGCTTCGTGGCCCGCCACGACGCCGCCGCGCCCTCGGGCTACCCGGCGCTCCATCACCTCACGCGGCCGATGCGGCAGGCCGCCGCCGCGGCCGGCGACCTCGAGCGCCTGCACCTGTGGGCGGGGGAGGGCTGGCGCGAGTCGCGCGCCGCCCCGGTCGCCGCGATCCTCGCCGCGCTCGCGCCCGACGGCGACGAGCCGGGCGCCCGCGACTAGCGCCGCGCGGCGTCCCGCGGCGTCGGCACGAGCGCCACGTCGCGCAGCGTCTCGTCGTCGACCAGGGCGGTCATGACCGTGCCGACCGGCTGGCGGCGCCGGTCGGTGGGGGAGCCCGGGTTCAGCAGCCGGAGGCCCTGCGGCGTCGTCGAGTCCCACGGGATGTGGGAGTGGCCGAAGACGAGCACGTCGACGGGCGCCGCGGCGCCGGGCCCGAAGCGCGCGTCGCAGCGCCCCTCGCGGCCCGCGGCGGCGCCGGTCTCGTGCACGACCGCGATCCGCAGGCCCTCGAGCTCGACGCGCGCGACGTCGCCGAGGCGCGCGTGCAGGGCCGGGCCGTCGTTGTTGCCGGCGACGCCCACGAGCCGGGCCGCGCGCGCCTCGAGCGCGTCGAGGGTGGCCTCGTCGACCCAGTCGCCCGCGTGGACCACGACGTCCGCCTCGTCGACGAGCCGCCAGACCTGCTCCTGGAGCGCCTTCGCGCGCACGGGCAGGTGGGTGTCGCTGAGCAGCAGCAGTCGGGTGGGCACGGGCTCCATCCTGCCGGGCGGGCGCCCTGGCCGGCCGACGCCCGAGCATCGCCGCGCACCGGCCCGGGACGCGGCGACGCGACCGACGCTCGGCGGATCCACAGCCCGCACCGCTGTCGCGCCGAGGGTGGGCGATATATCGTCGAGCATCGCCGACAGTCGGCGAACGAGGAGGTCGATCATGCAGGGCAGCACCGGGCACGAGACGGGGAACGGCTTCGGCGGCGACTTCGGTCGCGGCTTCGGCGGGCCGGGCGGCCCCGGCGGCCACATGTGGGAGGCGATGGAGCACCTCCGCTCCGCCTTCGACCCGCGCTCCGACCAGCGCCGCGGCGGCGGCCGCATGGGGCGCGGCGACGTGCGCGCCGCGGTGCTTGCGCTCCTCGCCGAGCGTCCCATGCACGGCTACCAGATCATCCAGCAGATCGAGGAGCGCAGCGGCGGCGCCTGGAAGCCGAGCCCCGGCTCGGTCTACCCCACGCTCCAGCTGCTCGCCGACGAGGGGCTCATCACCGCGAGCGAGGCCGACGGCCGCAAGACCTACGCGCTCACCGAGGGCGGCCGCGCCGAGGCGGCCGATGCCGCCGACCGGCACGCGCCGTGGCTCTCGCAGGGCGAGCAGCGCCGTCCGTCGCCCCTGGGCGCGCTGCCCAAGGCCGGCATCGACCTCGCCCAGGCGGCCGCGCAGGTGGGCCGCACCGGCACCCAGGCGCAGGTGCAGGAGGCGGTCGAGGTGCTCGAAGCCGCGCGCCGTAGGCTCTACGCGATCCTCGCGCAGGACTGACCGGGTGCCGCCGACGCCCGCCGCCGCGCGGCGGAGGCGGAGGTGGTGGGCATGAACGAGCACGAGCGGCTCGACCGCGCCCGCTACCGACGCATTATCCGCTTCGCCGCGCGGCACCTCGCGGTGCTCTGGTGGTTCGAGGTCGCGCTGCCGCGCCTCGGCCTCGCCGCCCTCGGGGCGCGGGGCCGCAGCGCGAGGCTCACGCGCCTGGCCCGCCGCTTCCATGCGCTCGCCGCCGACCTCGGCGGCCTCATGATCAAGGTGGGGCAGTTCCTCTCCTCGCGGCTCGACGTGCTGCCGCCGGAGATCACCAAGGAGCTCGAAGGCTTGCAGGACGAGGTGCCGCCCGTGCCGTTCGACCAGGTGCGCGCGCTCGCCGAGGCCGAGCTCGGCATGCCGCTCGAGCGCGCCTACGCGTGGATCGAGGAGGAGCCCATCGCTGCGGCCTCGCTGGGGCAGGCGCATCGGGCCCGCCTGCTGGAGCGCGACGCGGCCGAGACGGGCATCGCCGATGCCGTCGTGAAGGTGCAGCGGCCCGGCATCGACCGCATCGTCGCCGTCGACCTCGCGGCGCTCCGCCGCGTGGGCGGCTGGCTGCGCCGCGTGCGCCTCGTCGCCGACCGCGTCGACGCGCCCGCCCTCGTCGAGGAGTTCGCGGCGACGAGCCTCGAGGAGATCGACTACCTGCACGAGGCCGCGAGCGCCGAGCGCTTCGCCGCCGACTTCGCGCGCGACGACCGCGTGCTCGCGCCCGAAGTGGTGTGGGAGCGCACGACGCGCCGCGTGCTGACGCTCGCGGACGTCGCGGCCATCAAGATCACCGACCTCGAGGCCCTGCGCGCAGCGGGCATCGATCCCTCCGAGGTCGCCCACGCCTTCGCGGCCGTCATGTTCGACCAGGTCTTCGTGCACGGCACGTTCCACGCCGATCCGCACCCCGGCAACCTCTTCGTGACGCCCTCCGAGACGGGCGACGAGCGCCCGTGGCGGCTGACCTTCATCGACTTCGGGATGATGGGCGACGTGCCGCCGAGCACCCGCTCGGGCCTGCGCTCGCTGCTCGTCGCGGCTGCGGCGCGCGACGGCTCGGGGCTCGTCGCCGCCATCCAGGAGGTGGGCGCGCTGCTGCCCACGGCCGACACGACCGAGCTCGAGCGGGCCATGACGCAGGCCTTCGCGCGCTTCGGCGGCATGGGCTTCGCCGAGCTGCGCGAGGTCGACCCGCGCGAGTTCCGACAGTTCGCGTCCGAGTTCGGCGACCTCATGCGCTCGATGCCGTTCCAGCTGCCCGAGGACTTCCTGCTCGTCATCCGGGCGATGAGCCTCACCTCGGGCGTGTGCAGCGCGCTCGATCCGCAGTTCAACCTGTGGGATGCGGTGGAGCCCTACGCGGGGCGCCTGCTGCGCGACGAGCGCAGCGGCATCGCGCGCGCCGCCGTCGACGAGGTCGTCGCGACCGCGAGCGTGCTCGCGCGGCTGCCGCGCCGGCTCGACTCGGCGCTCACCCGCCTCGAGCAGGGGCGGCTGCAGGTGCAGAGCCCCGCGCTCGAGCGTCGCGTCGCGCGGCTCGAGCGAGCATCGGGCCGCGTCGTGTCGGCCGTGCTCTTCGCGGGGCTGCTCGTGGCGGGCGCCGTGCTGCGCGGCACCGATCCCGTGCTCGGCGGCTGGCTGCTCGCGGCCTCGGCGCTGCCGCTCGCGCACGCGGTGCTCGCAGGGCTGCTCGGGCCGCGCGGGCGCTGACCGGGGTACCGATCCGCCGGCGGGGCGAGCCTGCTGGCCGCATGGGAGTGCAGCGGATCGACCGCACCGGCATCGTCCTCGACGACCTCGACGCGGGCATCGCGTTCTTCGAAGCGGTCGGCCTCGAGCTCGTCGGCAGGCAGGAGGTCGAGGGGGAGTGGGCCTCCTCGGTGATCGCGGTGCCGGGCATGCGCGCCGAGATCGCGATGCTCGCCGCGCCCGACGGCAGCCAGGTGGAGCTGAGCCGGTACCTCGCGCCCGACGCGACCGGCTCGGCGGAGGGCCTTCCGGCGACCGAGCGCGGCATCCGGCACCTCGCGCTCGTCGTCGACGACCTCGACGAGACGCTCGCCGCCGTCGGAGCGCTGCACGGCGAGGTGCGGCAGCACGAGGATGTGTGGCGGCTCTGCTACGTGCGCGGGCCGGGCGGGATCCTCGTCGAGCTCGCGCAGCGGCTGGGGTGAGGCGCGCGGCGTCGAGCGGTCATGGCTCGTCGACGACGATCCGGATCTCGCTGTCACCGAGGACGATGCGGGCCTCGCCGGGGATCGCCTCGGGCGGCACGGCGACGGTCCACCAGCTGTCCGGCTCAGGCCACGGCGGCACGTCTCGCAGCGGCACCTCGACGCCGTCCTGCATCCACAGGATCGGGACCGGCTCGGCGAGCACCAGGGGTGGGTCCATGGGGTCCCAGGGCACCGAATCGTCGGGCGCGTGCACGGGCAGGTGGTGGACGAGGAAGTCGACCGTGACCCCCGGGATCATCGGCTCCTCCAGGTGCGGAGAGGCGAGCGAGATCGAGGGCTCGGGCCAGAACGAGCGGTCCCAGCCCGTCTGCGGGTCGCCGACGATCACGGCCACCTGCGCGTGGTCGAGGTCGATCGTGGCGAACCCGGGGCGCGCCTCGGCCGGCACGACCACGTCGAAGGCGATCGGTGCCCCGTGGTCGTTCGTCTCGACGCCGCCGATCTCGACGTCGATGTCGTCCTGGAGCCAGCGCACCGGCTCGACGCGCGTCGGCGCGGGGGCGGGCGTGACGCCGTACGTGCCCGTGTCGCGGCACTCGGTCGAGAGGTTGTCGATGCGCAGCGCGACGGCATCGCCCGCCACGACGAGCGGCGGCTCCTCGCTCGTCAGGTGGAGGATCGGTGCCGCGCACGCGGCCGAGATCGAGCCTCCGGAGGCTGCTGCGCATCCGCTCAGCAGGAGCGCCGCGGCGGCGAGGGCGGCTGTGCGGAAGCGGGGCATGCGCTCAGTGTGCGGCCGACGGCTGGGAGCGGGCTCGTGCCGTGCGAGCTGCCGAGTCAAGGCGCGGGCGCGCTGAGCCAGTCGTTCAAGTTCTCGACGAGTCGAGTAGCGGGCCTGGCCAGCCCCGCATGCGAGCGCAACCGGATGACGTCGCCAGACTTCAGCTCGACGGAGAGCGACGTGAAGGTCGGAGCCCATCCCATCCAGGCGCCTGCGAACAGCAGATTGGGCCAATCCAAGCCGCGATGCGCCGCGAACCGCTGGATCTCCTCCCGCTCCACCACGAAGCTGCGCAGGCGGCCCACCACCAACAGCGCGTCGCTGCGCGCGAGCAGCCTGCATCGCCAGTTCAGGACGAGCATCACGATGGCCGCGGGCGTGACGACCGACATGATCGCCAGGAAGGGCAACCAGGAGCCCGACCCCATCGTGAAGACCACGGCGAGGACGCTCAGCAATGCGATCGGCATCACCATGAAGACCTGCGTCCAATTGGACGACTGAAGACGCGAGCCCGGGATCTCGAACCATTCTCGGCCATCGAACGTTTGCGTACCGAGCATGCCCCTCTTCTTCGTTCTGGCGACTCGGCAGGCTCTCGATCTGAGCGAGATCGATCGCCAGCACCCATCCAGTGGCATGACCGTACACGGGTGATCCCGCTGCTCTGGACGATGCCGAGCGCGGCGAGCACGCTCAGCCCGCTGGCGCACTCAGCCGCGCGAGCGCGAACGGCGCGAGGAGCGGCGGGCGCGCGCTCGAGCGCACCCACTCGGCGAGCAGCCGCGCCACGGCCGGGGTGATCGCGAAGCCGTGCCCGGACCAGCCGGTGGCGAAGAGCACGCCCTCGGTGCCGAGCACGCGGTCGATGATCGGGATGCCGTCGACCGACACCGACTCCGGGCGGCTCGCATCCGTCACCACGGCCTCCGCCCCATGCAGCGAGGGCGCGAGCTCGGCCGCGCCGGCCACGCTCGCGGCAGCCACCGAGGCCGGGGCGGTGCCGGCATCCGCAGCCTCGTCCCACTCGCCGGAGCGGCCGCCGCTCAGCATCACGAGGCCGCCGTCGATGGTCTTGGCCGAGAAGATGCGGCTCACGTGGTTGACGAGGCCGCGGAACGCGAAGCCGTCGGCGGCGCGCACCGGCGTCATCTGCGGGTAGATGCGCCACACCGGCAGGCGGAGGCCGAACGCGGCCTCGAGCAGCGCGGGTGCATAGGCGTTGGCGAGCACGACGACCGCGATGCGGGCGCGGTGCACCACCTCGTCGGACGTGGTGGCGGCGCGGTCGGCGAGGGAGGTGACCTCGGTGCCCTCGAGGATCGTCGCGCCCGCGCGGCGGGCGGCCGCAGCGTAGGCGAGGGTGGCGCGGGTGTGGTCGCCGGTGTCGTCGAGCGGCGTGGCGATGGCGCCGGCCACGACGTCGGCGAGGCCCGGTTCGATCGCGCGCAGCGCCTCGGCGTCGATGACCTCGGCGGGGATGCTGTGGGCGGTCTGCACCGCGGCCATCGTCCGGATGCGCGCCATCGTGCGCGGGTCGGCGGCCTCGTCGCGGTCGAAGAGGCAGACGCTGCCCGTGCGGCGGAAGCCTGCGTCGACGGGGCTGCCGGGCGCGCCGAGCACCGCGTCGAGCGTGGGCCAGATGTCGTGGGCGAGGCGCATGAGCGGCAGCTCGCGCACGTCGCGGTCGGTGGTCCGCACGCCGCGGAGGCCGAGGCCGCCGGAGGCGCCGGAGGCCAGCTCGCGGCGCGCGAGGAGCGTCACGGCCCGCCCGCTGCTCGCGAGCTCGAAGGCGAGCGCGGCGCCGTGCAGGCCGCCTCGGACGATGACGACGTCCGACTCCGGCATGCTGCGCTCCGCTCCCGCTCCGACCACGATCCGTGCTCCGTCGTGGCATGCGGCGCGCACCGGATCGGGCGCGCCGACTGCGCTGGATCGGTGCTGTGGAGCGGACTTCGGAGCGCGTCTTCGATGTCAGTGGCCGGGCATAGGTTCGGGGCATCCGAAGGGGGATCGAGTGGTCGGGACGCAGGTGGTGGGAGCGGCGGAGGATGCCGCGCGCACGTCCGTGATGCCCGCCGCATCGGCCCCTCCTACCAGCGGCTCGGCCTCCGTGCTGCGCGACCGGATCGGCGCCGTGCGCGAGGCGGTCGATGCGCTGCTCGAAGGCTTCGGCAGCGCTGCGGATGCGGAGCGCTGGGCCGCGGTCGCGGCCGTGGGCGAGCTCGTGCGAGCGGCGGATGCGGCCGCCATCCGCGTGGCGGGAGCGCTCGAGGCCACGCCGCCGCGTGCAGCGGGCACCTCGCTCGCGCGCTCGATCGGCTACCGCTCCACCGCTGAGGCGCTGCGGCACGAGCTCGGCGTCACCGCGCGCCAGGCGCGCGACCTGCTCGCGGTGTCGGAGGCCACGCGAGGGCGCGTCGCGCTGAGCGGTGCACCGGTGCCCGCTCGGCTGCCGATGCTGGGCGCCGCGCTCGACGGCGCGCTCGTCTCGCTCGCGCAGGCGCGCGCCATCGCCGTGCCGCTCGAGCAGGGCGGCGACCGCGTCGCGCCTGAGGGGCGCGCGGCCGCCGAGCGCCATCTCGTCGACGCGGCGACGGGCGTCGATCCGGAGGTCGGTGTCGCTGCCGAGGACGCCCCGCCGCTCCCGCCCGAGGAGCTCGGCGTGCAGGCACGTGCGTGGCTCGCGGCGCTCGACCCCGATGGAGTGGAGCCCCGCCACGAGGAGCAGCGGGCCGAGCGCTCGTTCCGGCTCGGCCGCCGCGCCGACGGCATGGCGATCGGCCGCCTCGTCTGCACGCCCGAGCAGGGCGCCGCGCTGCAGGCCGTGCTCGATGCCCACACCGCGCCCCGCACGCCCTCCTTCGCGCACGACCCCGACGATCCGGACGAGAGCGACGACCGCACGCGCGTCCAGGTGCAGGCCGACGTGCTGCTCGCCATCGTCGAGGCCCACGCCCGCTCCGGCGACGCGCCCCGCATCGGCGGCGCCGCGCCCACCCTTGTCATCACCGTGCCCGCCGCGCAGGCTGGAGCGCGCCGCCGCGGGCGATCCCGGAGCCTGGGCGCGGCTCGAGGGCACCGGCGACGTGGTGCCCGCCGCCGTCGCCGCCCGCATCCTCTGCGACGGCCACGTGCAGGTCGCGGCGCTCGATCCCGACGGCCACGTGCTCGAGCTCGGCCGCGCCGCGCGGCTGTTCTCCGCCGCTCAGCGGCGCGCGATCGCCCTGCGCGACGGCGCCTGCCGCGGTCCCGGATGCTCGGCGCCGCCCGCCTGGTGCGAGGCGCACCACGTGCAGTCGTGGCAGGCAGGCGGTGCGACCGACGTGGCGAACGGCCTGCTGCTCTGCACCCGCTGCCATCACGAGGTCCACAGCGGACGATTGCGGGTCAGTCGGCAGGGGAGCGGCTGGCGCGTGCACCGTGCCCTCGCGCCACCACCTCGACGGCATCTGGCGCGCGAGCCGCTCGCGGTGTGAGCGCTGCCGCCGCGCGCCGCGCTCGTGGCGTGGCCGACGGAGGTCGATTCGCCGCGGCGCGGCCGCGTCCGGCGACAGAGCGCGCGCCGCGCGGCTCAGCGCAGGCGGATCCGGCAGTCGCCCACCCGCACGTCGAGCTCGAAGCCGGCTTCCTCGGCCGCGACGACCTCCACGGCCTCGTCGCCTGTGCCCACCGCCACGCCGAGCGCGCGCAGCCGCGCGGACTCGGCCTCGACGTCCGGCACGAGGCGGCGCAGGGACACGAGCTCGAGCGTCGGCAGGCGCTCGAGGCCCGGATGCGGCGTCGCGCCCCAGTCGATGAGGAACGGCGGATGCGTCTCGCCGTCCTCCGGCCGCGCGAGCCGCCAGGCGAGCTCGCGCCCGTCGGGCGTCCGGCGCGAGAGCGGCTCGACGTCTTGGAACGGCACGCCCGCGGCACGCGCCGCCGCGACGGCGGCCTCGATGTCGGTCGGCCGCGCCGAGAAGGTCACGACGCGCGGGCCCTCAAGACGGTCGATGCCGAACGTGTCGACGCGGTCGGCGGTCCAGCCCGCCTCCGCATCCGGCCCGATGACCTCGAGGTACTGCCGCACGCGACGGCCGCCGCGCGTGAACGCGATGAGCGCGTTCGCCGTGCCCCGCGGGTGGCGGCCGCCGGGAGCGGCCCGCACGCCCGTGAGCGCCTCCACGTGGTCGATCGCGGCCGCGAGGTCGGGCCCCGCGAGGACCACGTGGTCGAGGCCCGAGACGACCGTCGACCGCAGCGGCACCTCGACGCTCATCGCACGACCTCCGGCTCGCCGAGCGAGAGCATGAGGCGGTTGGCCCAGGTGAAGAACGCGGCACCGCTGATCGCGTCGAGGATCGCGGCGTCGTCGAGCCCCGCGGTGCGCAGCCGCACCACGTGCTCCGCCGTGAAGGCTGCGGGAGCCTCGGCCAGAGCGGCCGAGGCGTCGACGATCGCGTCGAAGCGCTCGTCGACGCGCGCGCCGACGCCCTCGTCGAGCAGCCGCTGCACATCGCCCCGCCGACCCGAGAGCCGCGATGCGGCACGGGCGTGCACCGAGGCGCAGAACACGCAGCCCGTGCGGCGCGACGACGCCGCGGCCGCGAGCTCGCGCTCCCAGCGCGGCAGGCCGCCGTCCTCGTTGCCGAAGATGTCGAGGTCGGTGCGCGTGCGGGCGCGCAGCGCCTCCGGGTCGCGCGCGAGCAGCCGGAAGTAGGGGTTCGCGGCGCGCGCGGGCTCCACGAGCGCCTCGCGCTGCACGTCCGTGAGCTCGGCCTCCGGCACCGGCGGCACCCAGGGCACCCAGCCGAGGCCCTCCTGCGTGAACGCCTCGGGGCGGCGGAGGTGCGGGTGGTCGGTGATCGCGGTCATGCTCGGGCCTCCTCGAGCTCGGCATCGGATGCGGCGGGTGTCGCCCCCAGCACGCGCAGCCCGTGCACGAGCCGCAGCTGGAAGGCGAGGAAGGCCACGAGCTGGCTGAGCGAGACGATCGCGTCGGCCTCCCAGCCCGCGTCGACGAGCGCGCGGAGCGACTCGGGCCGCGCGTCGCGCGGGTGCAGCACGAGCAGGTGGGCATGCTCGAGCGCCGCGGCGAGGCGCTCGGGGATGACGCCGCGCTCGATGCGCGCCACGGGCCCCGGCTCCGACTCGGCGGCGAGCAGCGGCTCGCGGTAGGTGCCGTACGGCCCGCGGGCGCGGCCGGCCTCCGCGGACTCCCGCACCGCGGCGACGAGCGGCGCCTCGGCCTCGTCCTCCAGCAGCTCGACGTAGAACGCGGCGGCACGCGACGGCGCGCCCTCCTCGTCGTGCAGCAGCGCGACGTAGGCCGCGACGGCGTACCGGTCGGCGAGCGCCAGCCCACCGGGCTCGGCGGGCTCGAGCAGCGCCAGGAAGCTCTGCTGGGCGTGCTCCCGCGCATCCGAGCGTGCCCTGCGTGCACGGTCGAGCGCCGCGCCGGGCTCGACGCCCGCGAGGTGGTCGATGACGTCACGCGGCACGGCGGGCCTCCTCGTCGGCGCGCTCGACGCGCCAGCCGAGCGCGGGCGCGACCTCGGTCGCGAAGAGCTCGAGCGATCGCGCCACGACGTGGGCGGGCGGGTCGATGGAGTGCGCCTGGATGCTGACCTCGCTCGCCTCGTGGGCGACGCGATCGCGCTCGAGGGCGGCGATCACCTGGCTGGGCGTGCCGACGACGGTCTCGGCGAGCTCCAGGAGCCGCTCGAGCGGCAGCTCCTCGGGCAGGGCGATCCCGAGGCCCGCGACCTGTGCCTCGAGGGCGTGGGCCGCCGCGGCGGCCACGCGCCGCGCGGTGGCCTCGTCGTCGACGACGACCACGGTGCGGGAGGCGAGGATGCGCGGCGCGACCCCCTCGGGCAGCGCCGCCCGGTACTCGTCGACGAGCGCCCGCTGCACCTCCCACACGCGCCGCGGCCGCTCGCCCTCGGCGAGCGCCGGGAACGGCGGCTGGATGCGCGAGAGCATGAGGCCGTCGCCCGCGGCGCCGATGAGACCGGCGCCCTCGGGCGAGAACGTCGCCTGCCAGAGCCGGTCGGCGAGCCCCGTCGCGGGCGGGTAGAGCACCTCGTCGGCCGAGCCGTCGAGGAGCGTGCGGAGGCGGTGCAGCTTCGCGTCGTAGATCGCGCGGCGCTGGCCCGGGTCCTCGCCGAACGCGCTCAGCGTGCGCGGGCTGCCGCCGGTGCCGAGGCCGAGCTCCACCCGGCCGCCGGCGATCGCGTCGAGCACCGCCGCGTCCTCCGCCGCCCTGGCCGCCTGCTCGTGCGCGAGCGTGAGGATGGCGGTGCCGAGGCGGATGCTGCTCGTGCGGGCCGCGGCGGCGGCGAGCAGCACGAACGGCGAGGGCAGACCGCCCTCGCGGCCGTCGAGGTGATGCTGCGCGACCCACGCGGAGCGGAAGCCGAGCCGCTCGGCGAGCGCGATGTGGTCGAGTGCCGCGCGGTAGCGCTCGGGCGCCGAGGCGTCGTCGAGCAGGCGTGTGAAGAAGCCGATCGTGGGGGCCATCAGGCCACCTCCAGGTTCGCGGGACGGATGGGCAGGTCGAGGGGGCGGGCGGGTCGTGGGGGATCCGGCTGGCGCAGGGCCTCCGGCCGGTCGAGGGCCTCCCGGAGCCACTGCGGCGCGGGCACGGCGTCGAGCAGCGCGCGGGTGTAGGGGTGGGTGGGCGCCGTGAGCACCTGCTCGGCCGAGCCGGACTCCACGGCCTCGCCGCGGCGGAGCACCGTGACGGCGTCGGCGATTCGTCGTACGACCGCGAGGTCGTGGGTGATGAAGAGGTAGGTGAGGCCGAGGTCGCGCTGCAGCGACTCGAGCAGGTCGAGGATCTGCGACTGCACGGTGACGTCGAGCGCCGAGACGGCCTCATCGAGCACCACCACCTGCGGCTCGATGATGAGCGCCCGGGCGATGGCGACGCGCTGCCGCTGGCCGCCCGAGAGCTCGCAGGGGAGCCGGTCGGCGAGCTCGGCGGGCAGCGCCACCTGGTCGAGCGCGACGCCGACGCGGCGGGCGAGCCTCGCGGCGGTCCCGCACGCCGCCCTCCGAGGGTCGCCAGTTGCGCAGCGGCTCGCCGATCGTCTGCGCGATCGTGCGGCGCGGGTCGAGCGAGGCGTAGGGGTCCTGCGAGACGAGCTGCACGACGCGGCGGATGCTGCGGTCCCGCCCCGCGGCGAGCACGTCGCGCCCACCGATCCGGATCGTGCCCGCGGCGGGCGCGTGGAGCGCCGCGACGGCGCGGCCGATCGTGGTCTTGCCGGAGCCCGACTCGCCCACGAGCGCGTGCGTCGTGCCCGCCTCGATCCGGAATCCGACCTCGTCCACGGCGCGGAAGGCCGTGCGGCCGCGGCCGTACTCGTGCACGAGGCCGTCGACGACGACGAGCGGCGCTGCCTCCGGCCGCGCTGGCCGCGGCGCGACGTCCTGCAGCGCGGGCGCGTCGGCGAGCAGCTCGCGCGTGTACGCGGCGGCGGGGGTGCGCAGCACTTCGCGGGCGGGACCGGCCTCCTCGAGCGCGCCCTGGCGCAGCACCGCGATGCGATCGGCGCGCTCGGCCGCGACGGCGAGATCGTGCGTGATGAGCAGGACGCTGGAGCCCAGTTCCGCGCGCAGCTCGTCGAGCAGGTCGAGGATGCGACGCTGCACGGTGACGTCGAGGGCGCTCGTGGGCTCGTCGGCGACGATGAGGTCGGGCTCGAGCGCGATCGCGGCGGCGATGAGCGCGCGCTGCCGCATGCCGCCCGAGAGCTCGTGCGGGTGCTGGCGGGCGCGGCGCTCGGGGTCGTCGAGGCCGACGCGGTCGAGCAGCTCGATCACGCGGCGGCGGATGGCCTCCTGTGTGCCCCAGCGGTGGATCCTGAGCGGGGCGGCGACCGACGCCCCGATCGTCTGCACGGGGTTGAGCGAGGTGCCGGGATCCTGCGGCACGAGCGCGATGCGCCGGCCGCGCAGCTCCTGCACGGCGCGCGCGGGCAGCCTCGTGAGGTCGAGCGGCTTGCCGGCGACCTGCAGCTCGATGGCGCCGGCGTCGACGCGGCCGCCCTCGGGGAGCAGGCCGATGATCGACTGGCCGATCGTGGTCTTGCCGGAGCCCGACTCGCCGACGAGCGCGAGCACCTCGCCGCGGTCGAGCTCGAGCGAGACGCCCTCGACGGCGGTGCGGCGGGCGGCCAGGCGGCGGCCTGCGGCGTACGAGACGGCGAGGCCGTCGACGCGGAGCAGCGGAGCGGTCATGCGGTTGCCTCCCTGATGGCGGCCGCGACGCGGTTCGCGGCGAGGACGACGGCGGCGACGACGAGGCCCGGCAAGGTCGTCAGCCACCAGGCCGAGCCCACGTAGTCGCGGCTCTCGGCGATGAGCAGGCCCCACGCCGGCGTGGGCGGCGGCGCGCCGTAGCCGAGGAAGCCGAGGGTCGAGATGGCGAGGATCGCGCTGCCGAACTGCAGCGCGGCGAGGGCGAGCACGGCGCCGAGCGAGTTCGGCAGCACGTGGCGGCCGAGCACCGCGAGGAAGGTGCCGCCCGAGCTGAACGCGGCCTCCACGTAGGCGCTCCGGCGCACGCGCACCACCTGCGAGCGCGCGAGGCGCGCGAAGACGGCGATCGACGTGACGCCCACGGCGATCGCGGCGTTCGTGACGCCGAAGCCCAGCAGCACGATCACCGAGAGCGCGAGCAGGAGGCCCGGGATGGCGAGCAGCACGTCGACGACGCGCATGAGCGCCTCCTCGACGACGCCGCCCGTGGAGCCGGCGAGCACGCCGACGGCGGTGCCGACGACGAGGCCCACGAGCACGGCGATCGCGGTGCCCGCGAGCGAGTTGCCGGCGCCGAAGATGACGCGGGCGAGCAGGTCGCGGCCCGTGGCGTCGGTGCCGAAGGGATGCGCGGCGCTCGGCGCCTGCAGCGCCTCGGCGGCGATGCCCGCGAGCGGGTCCTGCGCCGTGAAGAGCCACGGCAGGAACGCCCACGCCAGCGCGACGGCGAGCACGAGGATCGAGACGACGAGGGTCGCGCGCGGCCTCGGCCGTGCTGCGGCCTCCGCGCGACGGGGGAGCAGGAGGCTCGTGACGGCGCTCATGCCCGCACCTCCTTCCGCAGGCGCGGATCGATCGCCGGGGCGAGGAGGTCGACCGCGAGGTTGATGACGACGAAGGCGACGGCCGAGATGACGACCACGGCCTGGAGGACGGGGATGTCGCGCGCCGCGACGGCCTCGGCGGTGAGGCGGCCGAGCCCGGAGCGGGCGAAGACCGTCTCGGTCACGACGGCGCCGGCGATGAGCTCGCCGAAGAGCACGCCCGCGATCGTGAGCGTGGGCAGCAGCGCGTTGCGGGCCACCTCGCGCGTCAGCAGCCACGAGGGGGAGGCTCCGCGGGCACGGGCGACGGCCACGAAGGGCTCGGCGAGCGTGTCGTCGATCGCGCGGACGAGCACCTGTGCGAGCGGCGCGGCGATCGGGATCGCGATGGTGACGACCGGCAGCACGAGGGCCTCGGCGGGGGTCGCGCCGATCACCGGGATGAGCCCCAGCCGGAACGAGACCACCTGCAGCAGCACGATGCCGATCCAGAACACCGGGATCGAGACGAACAGCGGCGGCAGCGAGCGGAACGCCCGCCGCACCCACTCGGCACCCGCGAAGGTCGCCGCTGCCGCGATGCCGACGGCGAGCAGCGCCGCGAGCACGAAGCCGAGGCCGGCGAGCGCGAGCGTCGGCGGCAGCGAGGCGGCGATGAGGGTCGAGACCTCCGCGCCGCTCTGCAGCGAGGTGCCGAGGTCGCCCGTGAGGAAGCCGCGGGCCGAGATGGCCAGCTGCACCCACCAGGGCTGGTCGGCGCCGTAGGCGACGCGGAGGGCGTCGAGCTGCTCGGCGCTCAGCCCGAGCTCCGGGCTCGCGTACCGGGCGACGATGGCGTCGCCCGGCAGCGCGTGCAGCAGGAGGAAGGCGAGCACGAACGTCGCGGCGACCACGAGGAGGGCCTGCCCGACGCGACGGAGCGCGTACCGGGCGGCCGCGGGCGCGGCGGGGCGTCGGCGGGGCGCTGCGGGCTGCGACGCGGCGCCCTGCGCAGGTCGGATCGCGGTGCGCATGCTCACCTCCCGCCTCAGCCCTCGAGCCAGACGGCCGCGAGCGAGGGGCGGCCCACCGACTCGGTGAGGAAGCCGTGCACGCGCGGCTGCACGCCGTAGACCTGCGGCTCCTCGAAGAACGGCAGCACGTAGGCCTGCTCGGTCAGGTGGGCCTGCACGGCGGCGGAGGCCTCCTGCCTGCCCTCGGTCGTCGGCTCGGAGGCGACGGCCTGCAGCAGGTCCTCGAGCTGCGCGTCGATCGGCGCGCCCGCGTCGTCGACGTTGCGGAGCGTGTTGCGGTTCTGGATCGAGAACTGGCTCTTGATCACGTCGAAGTCCGCCCGGCCGACCATCGAGTGGTAGATCTGGATCTGGTCGACGTCGGCGCTCGCGGCGGTCTGCGCGGCCTGGTCGCCCTGGAAGAGCTCGAGCTCGACGCCGATCTCGCGCAGCTGCTGCGCGACGAGCGTGATGACGTCGCGGGAGCGGGGCTGCGGGAGCGCCTCGTTGACGACGAGGTGCAGGCGCTCGCCGTCGCGGGTGCGGATGCCGTCGCCGCCGAGCTCCCAGCCGGCCTCGTCGAGCAGGGCGTTCGCGGCCTCCGGGTCGTACCGGTAGGCGTCGCCCTGGTCGACGTAGCCGAGCGCGGTCCGCGACAGCGACGAGGTGGCGAGCGGGTAGTGGTCGGAGAAGATCGACGAGACGATCGCCTCGCGGTCGATCCCCGCGATGAGCGCCTCGCGCACGCGGATGTCCTGCAGCAGCGGGTGGTCGAAGCGGAGGCTCAGGCCGTTGTTCACGCCGTTCGTCTGCGCCGAGACGATCTCGAGGCCGGCGGCCGCGACCTCCTGCTCGTTCTGCGGCTCGACCTGGCGCGCGATGTCGGCCTGGCCGGCGGTGAGCGCACCGATCCGCACGCTGTCCTCGGGAGCGATGACGATGTCGACGGCGTCGACGTAGGGGCGGCCCTGGTTGGGGACCGAGGCGGGCGCCCACGCGTAGTCCTCGCGGGCGGCGAGGCGGATCGAGGTGCCCACCTCCTCCGACTCGACGACGAACGGGCCCGCGCCGATGACCTCGGTCGCGTTGCCCGGCCCGAAGCCCTCGGCGTCGAGCTCGAGGCTCGCGTCGGCGAGGAGGCCCGAGTTGATGGTCGAGACCGCCTGCGCGAAGCCGGGCGAGGGGGCGCTGAAGGTGAAGCGCACGGTGTCGTCGTCGACGACCTCGCCGCCCTCGTAGCTGTTGATGGCCTCGGAGACGATGAGGGCGCGGTCGGTGTCGCCCTGCCCGAAGAGGTCGAGGTTGGCGACGACGTTCTCGGCGGTCAGCGGGGTGCCGTCGGAGTAGGTCACGTCGGTGCGGATGTCGAAGGTGTACTCGGTGGCGTCCTCGTTGACCTCGGGCAGCGCGGTCGCGATCCAGGGCTCGAGCTCGAGCGTCTCCGGGTCCTGGTGGAGCAGGCGCGCGGTGAGGTTGTTGACGAGCGCGCCGTTCGGGTAGAAGCCCGCGCTCGGCGGGTACAGCGAGGTGTATGCCTGGTGCTCGAGGTAGGTGAGCGTGCCGCCGGTGACGGGGCCGTCGCCGGAGGCCTGCGGAGCCGCGGCGTTGCCCGCGGAGCAGGCCGAGAGCGCGAGGGCGGTGACGACGGCGCCGACGAGCGCGGTGCGGCGGCCGCGTCGCTCCGCGGGCGAGGGGATGTGGACCATGCGGGACCTCCATAAGCGATGCTTGGTGCTGCCACAAGCAAAGCCGATCGCCGCTCGGCCCGCACACCGCGCCGCAACGCTGCGTCACACACGACGCTCGCCGCCCCTCCCGCTGGTCGAGGAGCGCGCCGCCGGAGGCGGCTCGCGTCTCGAGACCCCCGGGACGCGAGCGGCGCCCGCCGACCGCAGTCGACGGGCGCCGCCCGGGATCGCGCGTCAGCGCACGGCGACCGCCGCCCGCGCGCGCTCCGCCGCCTCCACGAGGTTCCGGAGGCTCTCGACCGTCTCGTCGTAGCCGCGCGTCTTGAGCCCGCAGTCGGGGTTCACCCACAGCAGCGGCTCGGGGATGCCGGCCGTCGCCGTGGCGAGCAGCTCGTCGAGCTCCTCGGCGCCCGGCACGCGGGGCGAGTGGATGTCGTAGACGCCCGGGCCGATGCCGCGGCCGTAGGCGTGCGCCTGCAGCGCCTCGACGATCTCCATCTTCGAGCGCGCGGCCTCGATGCTCGTCACGTCGGCGTCGAGGCCGTCGATCGCGGCGACGACGGTGTTGAACTCCGAGTAGCAGAGGTGCGTGTGGATCTGCGTGGCCGGCGCCGCGCCCGCGGTCGCGAGGCGGAACGCGCCCACCGACCACTCGAGGTACGCCGGGCGCGCCTCGCGGCGCAGCGGCAGCAGCTCGCGCAGCGCCGGCTCGTCGACCTGCACGATGCGGATGCCCGCGGCCTCCAGGTCGGCGATCTCGTCGGCGAGCGCGAGCGCCACCTGGTCGGCCGTGCGGTCGAGCGGCTGGTCGTCGCGCACGAACGACCAGGCGAGGATCGTCACGGGGCCCGTGAGCATGCCCTTCACGACCTTGTCGGTGAGCGACTGCGCGTATGCGATCCACTCGACCGTGAAGGCCTCCGGCCGCGACACGTCGCCCCAGAGGATCGAGGGGCGCGTGGCGCGCGAGCCATAGGACTGCACCCACCCGTGCTCGGTGGCGGCGAAGCCGTCGAAGTGCTCGGCGAAGTACTGCACCATGTCGTTGCGCTCGGGCTCGCCGTGCACGAGCACGTCGAGGCCCAGCTCCTCCTGCAGCACGACGACGCGGCGCACCTCGGCGCGCAGCACCTCGCGGTAGCCGGCGTCGTCGAGCTCGCCGCGCGCGTGGCGGGCGCGGGCGACGCGGATGTCGCCCGTCTGCGGGAACGAGCCGATCGTCGTGGTCGGCAGCGGCGGCAGCTCGAGCGAGGCGCGCTGCTGCGCGTCGCGCTCGGCGTAGGGGGCGCGCTCGCGAGCGTCCTCGGGCAGCGCCGCGAGGCGGTCGCGCACGGCGCCGTCGCGCACGCCCGGCGCCGAGGCGCGGTCGGCGAGCGCGGCGCGGGAGTCGGCGAAGCGCGCCTCGTCGACCGAGCCTCGGAGCGCGGCGGCCAGGGCGACGACCTCCTCGACCTTCTGGTCGGCGAAGGCGAGCCAGGAGACGAGACGGGGCTCGAGCGAGGTCTCGGCGGCGAGGTCGTGCGGCACGTGCTGGAGGCTCGTGGAGGTGCCGACCGAGACGGGGCGGCGCTCGGCGAGCCAGCGCAGCGTGTCGAGCGCGGCGTCGAGGTCGGTGCGCCAGACGTTGCGGCCGTGCACGACGCCGGCGACGAGCGCGCCGTCGCCCGCGGGGGCGGAGCCGCGCACGAGGTCGACGGCGATCGCGTCGACGACCTCGGCGAGCGGCTCGACGCGCCCGGCGCTGTCGCCGTGGCCCACGTGCAGCAGCACCCGCAGGCCCGCGGCCCGGAGCGCCTCGGCGCCGCGGCGCGCGACGGCCTGCAGCTCCGCGAGCGTCACGTCCTCGAGGTCGGCAACGAGTGCGGGCTCGTCGACCTGCACCCAGGTGGCACCCGCGGCCGCGAGCGCCTCCCCGAGCGCGGCGTAGGCGGGCACGAGCCGGTCGGCGAGCTCGATCGGGCGGACGCCGGTGGCCTTCGACAGCGCGAGGTAGGTCGCGGGGCCCACGACGACGGGGCGGCCGTGCACGCCGGCCTCGCCCGCCTCGACGAAGCGGTCGACGATGCGGGTGTCGGCGAGCGAGAAGGCGGTCTCGGCGTCGAGCTCCGGCACGAGGTAGTGGTAGTTCGAGTCGAGCCACTTGGTCATCTCGAGCGGGGCGTCGTCGCCTGCGCCGCGCGCGAGCAGCCACTCGCCCGCGAGGCCCGCGGGCACGCGGCCGCGGAGGCGCGGCGGCACGGCGCCGAAGGTGATCGTCGCGTCGAGCACGTGGTCGTAGTGCGCGGCCTCGACGGGGATCGAGGCGTCGGTCGCGTCGAGGCCGAGCGCGACGAGGCGCTGCAGGTCGGCGACGCGGTTGGCGCGCGCGGCCTCGTGGAAGCCGGCGTCGTCGATCGCGCCGCGCCAGTGCGCCTCGAGGGCGCGCTTCAGCTCGCGTCGCCGCCCGATGCGCGGATAGCCGAGGATCGTGCCGCCCGGGAAGGGGCCGGCCGGGTGGGAACCGGTGGTGGACATGCTGCTCCTTGGGGTCGTCCGCGCTCAGGCGGCGGGGGTGAGGGCGCCGAGCCGCGTGAGGACCTCGACGGCGGGGCGGTGGTCGTTGAAGGTGTAGAGGTGCACCGAGGGGGCCTCGGCCTCCTCGAGCGCGGCGATCTGCGCGACGGCCGCGTCGACGCCGATGCGCACGGCATCCGCGGGGCTCGCCTGCTCGAGCCGGTCGGCGAGCACCTGCGGGAGGCCCTCGCCCGCGAGCTCGGCCGAGCGGACGAGGCGGCGGAGCGACGTGGGGATCACGATGCCCGGCACGATCGGGATCGTGACGCCCTTCGTGCGGGCGAGCTCGACGAAGCGCACGTAGTCGTACGGGTCGAAGAACAGCTGCGTGATCGCCATCGTCGCGCCGGCCGCCTGCTTGGCGAGCAGGGCGTCGACGTCGCTGCGGTGGATGCCCGAGCCCGGGTGGCCGTTGGGGAACGCGGCGACCGCGATCTCGACCGCGGCGCGGCGCTCCGCGAGCGCCACCGAGCGCAGGCCCGGCAGCGGCACCTCGGCGTAGGGCACGCGCTCCTTCTCGACGCGCTCGATGAGCTGCACGAGCTCGGCCGCGGACGACAGCGTCGTGCGGGGCCGGTGCGCGGGGTCCTTGGGCTCGTCGCCGCGGAGGGCCAGGAACTTCGTGATGCCGGCGTCGAGGAACTGCCGCACGAGCCGGGCCGTCTCGTGCACCTCGAGGCCCACGCACGTCAGGTGCGCCATGGGGCTCTGGCCGCCGTCGAGGAGGCGCTGCAGCACCGCGAGCGAGTGGTGCGTCGACGAGCCGCCTGCGCCGAAGGTGACGGAGACGAACTCGGGGGCGAGGCCGACGAAGGCGTCGACCGCCGCCTGCACGCGCGCGGCCGAGGCCTCGTCGCGGGGCGGGAAGAGCTCGAAGGAGTAGCGGATGCTCATGCTGCGGCCTCCGTCCCCGGCGTGCCTGCGGACAGGGCGTCGAGCGCCTGCAGCAGGTCGGCGACGATGTCGTCGGCCCGCTCGATGCCGATCGAGAGCCGCACGAGGCCGGGCGTGACGCCGAGCGCGAGCCGCTCCTCCTCGTCGAGCTTGCCGTGGATGGTGCTCCCGGTGTGGATCGCGAGCGTGCGGACGTCGCCGATGTGGGTCATCTGGCTCACGAGCTCCAGCCGGTCGAGGAAGGCGCGGGCGGCGTCGCGGCCCCCCGCGAGGTCGAGGGAGACGACGCTGCCGGCGCCGTCGGGCAGCAGCCGTGCCACGACCTCCGCCCTCGCCGCGTCGAGCGAGGGGTGGTGGATGCGCGCGATGGCGGGGTGGCCGGCGAGCGCGTCGATGACGGCGTGCGCGTTGGCGACGTGCCGCTCCATGCGGAGCGAGAGCGTCTCGATGCCGTGCAGCAGCAGGAAGGTGCTCGTCGGCGGCATCGTCGGGCCCTGCTCGAGCACGACGACCGAGCGCAGGTACGCGCCGTAGGCGCCGCGGCCGAACGCCTCGACCCAGCTGGGTGCGCCGTGCGGCCGGGGCGCGTGCAGGTGCGGGAACCGCTCGGCGTCCCAGTCGAAGCCGCCGTCGACGATCGCGCCGCCGATGACGGAGCCGTGGCCGCCGAGCCACTTCGAGGTGGAGTGGATGACGACGGCGGCGCCGTGCTCGATCGGCCGGTTCAGGTAGGGGGTGGCGACGGTGTTGTCGACGACGAGCGGCACGCCCGTGCGAGCAGAGACGCGGCCGAGCAGGTCGAGGTCGGCGACCTCGCCGAGCGGGTTGGCGATCGACTCCGCGTAGATCGCGCGCGTCTCGGGCCGCACTGCGGCGACCCACGCCTCCTCGTCGCTGTCGATCGGGAGGGTGTCGAAGGCGAGGCCCTGGCGGCGCAGCAGCCCGCGCACCATCTCGCGCGTGCCCTCGTAGAGCCGGTCGGCGGCGAGGATGCGGTCGCCCGCCTGGGCGAGCCCGCCGAGCGCGGCTGCGATGGCGGCCTGGCCGCTCGCCACGAGCACGCCGTCGAGGCCGCCCTCGAGGTCGGCGATGCGGCGCGCGGCGACGACGTTCGTGGGGTTGTCGTTGCGCGAGTAGGCGCGCTGCGCCGAGCGCCCGGCGAAGCGGAGGGCGCCGTCGTCGAAGGAGTCGAAGACGTAGCCGGCGCTCTGGTAGATGGGCGTGACGCGCGCGCCGGCCTCGGCGTCGAGGATCGCGCCGGCGTGCACCTGGCGGGTCTCGAAGCCGAGCGTCCGGGCGGGGGCCACGGTCCCGACGGCGGTCACCGCGCGGCTCCCGCCGGGGCGAGCGCGTCGGCGAGCCGGTCGACGGCCTCCGCGAGCACGGGCGCGGGGGTCGCGAACACGAGCCGCACGTGCCGCTCGGAGCCGGCGCCGCAGAGCGCGCCGTCGGTGAGGGTGACGCCCGCGCGCTCGCGCAGGAGCTCGGCCGGGCTGCCGTCGATGCCGAGCGCGGCGAGGTCGAGCCAGGCGAGGTAGGTGGCCTCCGGCGGGCGCCACGCGACCTGCGGCAGGCGCGCTGCGAGGAGGCTCGCGAGCAGGTCGCGGTTGCCCTGCAGGTAGCGCACGGTGCCCGCGAGCCAGTGGCCGCCGTCGCGGTAGGCGGCGGCCGAGGCGATGACGCCGAGCGTCGAGGCGCCGTGGACGACGGCGAAGCCGAAGCGCCGGTACACGGCCTCGTCGGCCTCGTTCGAGGTGATGAGCTGCGCGGCCTTCAGGCCCGGGATGTTCCAGGCCTTCGAGGCGCTCGTTCCCGTGATCGCGTGGCCCGCGGCGGCCGCCGAGACGGAGGCGTAGGGCACGTGCGCGCGGCCGTCGTAGCGGATGGCCGCGTGGATCTCGTCGGCGAAGACGCGGCCGCCGTGGCGCTCGACGATCTCGCTGATCGCGCGCAGCTCCTCGCGCGGCAGCACGGTGCCCGTGGGGTTGTGGGGGTTGCAGAGCACGAGCGTGCGGGCGCCGGCGGCGAAGGCGCGGTCGATCCCGTCGAGGTCGTGCTGCCAGCGGCCGCCGACGACGACGCCGGGCACCTGCACCACGGGGCGGCCGAGCCGCTCGAGGTAGGTGAGGAAGGGCATGTAGGCCGGGGTCGGCACGATGACGGCCGAGCCCTCGGGCGTGTACTCCTCGACGGCGACGCCGAGCGCTGCCATGACGTCCGAGACCGCGTGCACGCGCTCGGGGTCGATCGCCCAGCCGTGCTCGCGCGCCTGGTGGAGCGCGGTCGCCTCGGCGAGGTCGGCGGCGGTCGCGGGGGAGAGGTAGCCGAGCACGTCGTCGACGACCGCGCGCTGCAGGGCCTCGCGCACGGCGGGTGCCGTGCCGAAGTCCATCTCGGCCACCCACGCCCCGATCGTGCCGGGGTGCAGGCTCCACTTGCGGCTCGACGGCCGCTCGAGGTCGTCCCGCCGGATCGCGTCGAACGCGTGCTGCTCGCGACATCGGTCGGCCATGCGTCTCCCCTCGGCCCGGGCCGGTCGGCTCGGGTCGGGCAAGGATGACAGCGCGCCGAGGGCGAGCGACAGCCGCCCGCTTCACACTTCGCAACGCTGCGGCGTCAGGGCTGCCGAGCCTCCGCGCCGAGCGCGTGCTCGGCCCCGCAGGGCCCAGCTCAGTGGTTCCTGAGGCGATCGATGAGCTCGTCCTTGCGCAGGTCCGAGTACCCCGTCATGCCGAGCTCCTTCGCCCGTGCCCTGAGCTGCGCGACGGTGCGGTCCTCGTAGGGCTCGGCGTCGCCGCCGCGCTCGCCCACGGCCTTCCGGCCGTCGCGCGCGGCCGCGTTGGCGATGCGGGCCGCCTTCTCCGCCGAGCTCCCCTCCTCGCGGAGCTTCCGGTAGAGCTCCTCGTCCTTGATGCTCGGGTTCGGCATCAGAACCCCCTCCCTCCGGTGACGGGCACGACCGCGCCCGAGACGTACGAGGCCTCCTCGCTCGCGAGGTAGACGTAGGCGCCCGCGAGCTCGGCCGGCTGGCCGGCCCTGCCGAGCGGGGTGTCCTGGCCGAACTCGGCGACCTTCTCGTCCGGGAAGCCGGTCGCGGGGATCAGCGGGGTCCAGATGGGGCCCGGGGCGACGGCGTTCACGCGGATGCCCTTGGGCCCCAGCTCCTTCGCGAGCGCCTCGGTGAAGGCGACCTGCGCCGCCTTCGTCATCGCGTAGTCGAGGAGGCCCGGGGCGGGATCCTGCGCCTGGATCGACGTCGTCGTGATGAACGACGAGCCGGGGGCGAGGTGCGGCACGGCCTCGCGCGCGAGCACGATGGCGGCGATGAGGTTCGTGCGCAGCACGCGCTCCACCTCCGCCACCTCGAAGGTCTCGATGCCGCCGCGCTGCCGCTGGTACGCCGCGTTGCTGACGACGACGTCGAGGCCGCCGAGCGCGTCGATGGCGCCCGCGACCGCGTCGACGCAGCCCTGCTCGTCCTGCAGGTCGATCGCCATCGCGTGGAAGGCGCGCCCCTCGGCCTCGACGAGCCTCCGCACCTCGGCGGCGTCCTCCGCCTCCTCGGGCAGGTGGACGATCGCGACGTCGGCGCCCTCTCGCGCGTAGGCCACCGCGACGGCACGGCCGATGCCGCTGTCGCCGCCCGTGATGAGGGCGCGGCGGCCGACGAGCCGGCCGGAGCCCCGCCAGCTCGATTCGCCGTGGTCGGGCCGCGGGTCCATCGGGGCGGTGAGGCCGGGCTGCGCGGGCTGCTGCTGCGCGGGGAAGGGGCCGCTCGGGGGTGCGCCGGCGGGATCGTGCGTCCGGTCGTGGTGCGTCATCGGGGTCCGCTCCTCAGGTCGTCGATCTGTACCCCACGGACGCTACGCCCGGACCCTGGGAGCCGGTACGTCGGGGCGCGACGGGGCTCAGGCCGCCGGGGCGGGGCGCGCGCGTCGCCGGATCGCGAGCAGGCCGATGCCGACCGCGACCACGACGAGGCCCAGCCAGCCGACCGCGTTCGGCCGCTCGCCGACGATGGCGACCGCCAGGAGCGTCGCGACGACGGGCTCCGCGAGGGCGATCGTCGTCGCGGTCGTCGAGGCGAGGGCGCGCAGCGCGTAGCCGAAGAGCACGTACGAGAGCGCCATGGGCACGAGGCCGAGGTAGGCGATCGTCAGCGCGCCGGCGGGGGAGGCGAGCGGCCCGAGCCCGACGGTCGCGAGGCCGACGAGGCACGCGACGCCGCCGACGAGGAAGAGCGCGCCCATCGAGCCGCTCGCGGTCGAGCCGCCGCGGATCAGGCGGGCGCCGGCGAACGAGTAGAGCGCGTAGCCGAAGCCCGCGACGAGCGCGAGCAGGACCCCGAGGGGCGCCGCTCCCGGATCCTCGGCGGCGCCGCCGTGGCCGCCCGCCGCGAGCAGCGCGATGCCGACGACGGCGACGGCGGTCGCGATCGACCAGCGGCGCCCCGGGCGGCGCCGCTCCACGGCCCACTCGAGGAGCGCGGCGAAGATCGGCCCGGACCCGAGCGCCACGACGTTGCCCACCGCGACGCCGGCGAGCGCCATCGACGGGTAGTAGCACGCGGGGTAGAGCACGACGCCGACGGCGCCCGCGAGCACCCAGCCGAGCTGGTCGCGGCGGCGCAGCACCGCGAGCACGCGCCGCGCCGAGAGCGCCGCGAGCACGACGCCGCCGACGCCGAAGGTGGCGAGGCCGATCGCGAGCGGCGAGGAGCCCTCGGGCGCGAAGTGGGCGACGGTGCCGGTGGTGCCCCACAGCACCGCGGCCAGGAGCACCGCGATCGCGTGCCTCGGGCGCGCGGCGGTGCCGGCGGCGGAGGCGACGTGCGGCACGCCTCCGATCCTAGGTCGCGCCGCGATGCCGGCACGGGGTCGCCGGTCCGGTCGCGTCGTCGGCCCGCGTCGTCAGCTCGCGTCGTCCGGCACGAAGACGGCCTCGATCGAGGTGCCGAAGGCCCGCGCGATCCGGAACGCGAGCGGCAGGCTCGGGTCGAAGCGGCCGCGCTCGATCGAGATGACGGTCTGGCGCGAGACGCCGAGCTCGTCCGCGAGCCGCTGCTGCGACCAGCCGCGCTCCCGGCGGAGCGAGGGCAGCGCGTTCTCCACGCTCAGCCCCGCCGGCGCGCGACGAGGTAGCGGATGCCGCAGCTGGCCATGGCGACCAGCAGCACCCCCACGAGCGCGACGACGACGTCGATGCGGAGCCCGGTGACGGCGAGCGCCGCGGTGGCGAGGCCGACGACGAGGATCGTGTCGGAGAACGCGCCCTGCGCCGCGCGGTCGTACCAGGCGCCCTCGACGGACTCCTCCGGGCGGTCGACGACGCCGCGCAGGCTCTCGCGGTCGACGAGCAGCGCCCACACGAGGGCGACGAACGGGACCCCCATCGATGCGCCGACGGCGAGCCCGACGAGCATCGGGGAGGGCGCGTCGATCATGGCGGCGGCGACCGCGCCACCGGCGGCGCCCAGCAGCAGCCCCACGGGGATCGCGATCGCCAGGGCGGGCATGCCGGCCGTGCCGCGCACGCGGCCCCATCGCGTCCGGCGGTCCGTCGTCGCTGCGCCCATCTCGTCCTCCGTGCCCGTCGTCGTGGGAACTGCGTCAAGCGTGCTTGACATGTCAAGCGACCTTGACACATCTCGGCGGGGCGGCGCAAGCCCGCCGCGGCGCCCGTCCAGCGGCGGGTGCCAGCATGGCCGCATGCGCGAACGCCTCTCCGAGCTCGTCGCCGGCGCCCGCCTGCTGCTGCGCGGCTTCGGCACCTGGGCGCGCGATCCCGGCCTCATGGCGCTCGGCGCCGTGCCGGCGCTCATCGTGGGAGCCGCGATGCTCGCCCTCGTCGTCGTGGTCGCGCTCAACGTCGACGGCTGGGCGACGGCGCTCAGCCCGTGGGCGAGCGGCTGGGACGCGCTCTGGTCGGGCGCCGTCCGCTTCGCGATCGGCCTCGGCATCCTCGTCGGCACGGTCGTGCTGTGCGTGCTCACCTTCGCCGCGATCACGCTCGCCGTCGGCGAGCCCTTCTACGAGCGCATCCGCGCGCGCGTCGACGAGCGGCTCGGCGCCGCGCCCGCGGGCGCGGACCGCGGCTTCTGGGCAGGGCTCGGCGCGGGCCTGCGGGATGCCGTGGTCCTGCTCGGGATGGCGCTCGGCACCGCGCTCGTGGTCTTCGTCGCGGGCCTCGTGCCCCTCGTCGGCGCCGCGCTCGGCCTCGTCGTCGGCGCGACGCTCGGCGGCCGTGCGCTCGCCCGCGAGCCTCACGGGGCTCGCGGGCGACGCGCGCGGCCTGACGCTCGCGGAGCGCCGGGCGCTGCTGCGCTCGCGGCCGTGGCGCTCGCTCGGCTTCGGGGTCGCGGCCTACCTGCTGCTGCTCGTGCCGGGCCTCGCCGTCGTCGCGACCCCCGCCGCGATCGTCGGGGCGACGCTCCTCGTGCGCGACCTCCGCGGCGAGGCGACGGCGCCCCCGCAGGCCGCGTCGTAGGCTGGTCGCGCTCCGCAGCCGCCCGCCGAACCGCCCCGCCGAGAGGTCCCATGCCCCACGCAGCCCAGGTGCGCCGTGCCACGCCCGACGAGATCGCGCGCTGGGACGCGCTCATCGAGTCGAACCCCGACGGCGGGCACATGGTGCAGTCGAGCGCCTTCGCCGCGACGAAGCGCTTCGACGGGCTGGAGCCCGTCTTCCTCGTCATCGACGCGCCGGCCGCCGAGGGCGCCGAGCGCATCCACGTGCTCCTGCTCGAGGGCCGGGTCTCGATGGGGCGCTACTGGTACGCGCCCATGGGCCCGACCGCGACCGACATGGCAGCGGTCGTCGAGGGCCTCCGCGCCTTCGCCGCGGCCGAGCGCGACGTGCTCGTCGTGAAGGTCGAGCCGCACCTCGAGTCGAGCCCCGAGCGCATCGACGAGCTCGTCGCGCTGGGCCTCGAGCGCAGCCGCGACATGCAGGTCATGACGCACACGGTCGTGCTCGACCTCGAGCAGGGGGAGGAGGCGCTCTTCGCCTCGTTCTCGCAGATGATCCGCCGCCAGGTGCGCGGGGCGCTGAAGAAGGGCTACCGGGTCGAGCGCCCGGAGCCCACGCAGGAGACCTTCGACGCGATGCACGCGATGATGCTCACCGTCGCGGGCGGCAAGGGCATGGCGGGCATGCGCGAGCGCGCCTACTACGACGCCTTCTGGGGCGCGTTCGCCGAGGCCGGCACGGGCCGCTTCTACTTCGGCTACGACGACGACACCGGCCGTCCGCAGGCGGGCATCTTCGTCACGACCGCGGGCCGCACCGTCGTCTACAAGGACGGCGGCTCGCGCCCCGACCGGCAGATCAACGGCGGCTCCGCGCTGCTGCTGTGGACGGCGATGCAGGACGCGATCGCCGAGGGCAAGCTCGCCTTCGACCTCGCCGGCACGCCTCCGAAGGACCGCGCCGACGACGAGACGCACCCCTTCCACGGCCTCGCGCAGTTCAAGCTGCGCTTCGGCCCGATCACCGACTTCCTGCCGTCGTTCGACCTCGTGCTGCGGCCCCTGCGCCACCGCGTGTGGGAGGGCCTCGTGCGCCGCGTCGAGTGGCGCATCCGCAAGGGACCGGACACCCTCCGATGACCGCCACGAGCGTCCGCTTCGCGACCGACGACGAGATCGCCCGCTGGGACGAGCTCATCGAGACGAACCCCGACGGCGGCATCATGACCGGCGCGCGCGCGATGGCCGCCATCAAGCGCTACGACCGGCTCGAGCCGCGCTTCCTCGTCGTCGAGGGCGCCGAGACCGTCTACGCGCTCGCCCACGAGGGCACGGTCTGGCTCGGCCGCTACTGGTACGTGCCGCTCGGCCCGACCTGCGACGACCTCGAGGGCATGGTCGCGGCGATCCGCGCCTTCGGCCTCGCGCAGGAGGGCCTCCTCGCCATCAAGGTCGAGCCGCACCTGCTGCGGAGCCCCGAGCTCGTCGCGCGCATGGAGGCGACGGGCGCCGTGCGCAGCCGCGACATGCAGCTGCTGACGCACACGGTCGTGCTCGACCTCACGCGCGGCGACGACCTCATCATGGACTTCCAGAAGAAGCTCCGCTCGTCGATCCGGGGTGCCGAGAACAAGGGCTACCGGGTCGAGCGGATCGAGGCGGCCGACGCCACCGAGGCCGACATGGTGCGCTTCTACGAGCTGCTGAAGACGATCAACGGCGGCAAGGGCGTCGCCGCGATGCGCGAGTACGCCTACTACCGGCTGTTCTGGACGGAGTTCGCCAAGACCGGCAACGGCCGCTTCTACTTCGGCTACGACGACGACTCGGCCGACGCGCAGGCCGCGATCTTCGTCACCCTCGCGGGCCGCACCGCCGTCTACAAGGACGGCGGCTCGCGCCCCGTGCGCTCGATCGCCGGCGGCGCCGCGCTGCTGCTGTGGCGCGCGATGCAGGACGCCGCCGCCGACGGCAAGGCGGCCTTCGACCTGTGCGGCACGCCTAGGCCGGAGCTCATGGACGACACGACGCACTGGTACCACGGCGTCGGCCAGTTCAAGAAGAAGTTCGGGCCGGTCGTGAGCTACCTGCCCTCGTTCGACATCGTGCTGCGCCCCGTGCGCCACCGGCTGTGGGAGCGGCTCGTCCGCCGCATCGAGTGGCGCCTGAAGCCCGGCACCGACGCGCTGCGCTAGGGGAGCCATGACCGAGCAGACGACCGCGGATCGCCCCTGGAGCCTCCGACGCGCCGCGCAGCACGAGCTCGCCGAGTGGGACGACCTCGTGCAGCACAACCCCGACGGCGGGCAGTGGACGCAGGGCGTCGCCTACGCGCGCCTCAAGGCCACCGAGCGGCTCATCCCGCGCTTCCTCGTCCTCGAGCGCGGCGTCGAGGACCCGCCCGAGGGCGAGCCGGAGCCCGACGAGCCCGTCGAGCGCGTCTTCGTGCTCGCGCTCGAGCACCGCAGCCTCGCCGGCCGCTTCTGGTACCTGCCGCTCGGCCCCGGCGCTGCCCTCGACGACCTGGCCGGCATCGCCGACGCCATCCGCCGCGCGCGCGGCACCGAGGCGCGCGGCGTCTACGCCGTGAAGGTCGAGCCCTACGTGCTCGACACCGAGGAGGGCCGCGCCGCGCTCGCCGAGGCCGGGTTCCGCGCGGCCAACACGATCCAGCAGAACGTCCACACCGTGCTCGTCGACCTGACGCCCACGGTCGAGGAGATCTTCGCGGGCTTCAACAAGAAGCTGCGCAACCACATCCGCAACGCCGAGAAGCACGGCTACCGGGTCGAGAAGGTCGAGCACTCGGAGGCGACGTACGAGCAGATGTACGCGCTCATGCAGACCGTCGCGGGCGGCAAGGGCGTCGACACCATGAAGCCCTACGCCTACTACCACCAGCTCTGGTCGGAGCTGTGCGAGCGCGGCCAGGGCCACTTCTGGTTCGGCTACGACGGCGCCCACGAGGGCCCGCAGGCCTCCGCCTTCATGATCGGCTTCGGCCGCTACGCGCTCGCGAAGGACGGCGGCTCGGTGCCCGACCGGGCCATCCGCGGCGGCGCGCACCTCATCCGCTGGACGGCGATGCAGTGGTTCAAGGAGCACGAGGGCCGCGAGGTGTACGACACCTACGCGACGCCGCCCTCGTGGCGCGCCGACGACGAGACGCACCGCATGCACGGCCCGGGCATCTTCAAGCGGCTGTTCGGCCCCATCGTCGACCACCTGCCGAGCCACGACCTCGTGCTCGACGAGCGTCGCTACGCGCTCTTCCTGCGCCTGCTGCTGCCGATCGAGCGCCGCGTCCGCCGCCGGCCGTGGGGCATCTGGTAGCGCGCCGCGCTCAGCGCACCTCGCGGCCGCAGAGCTCGTCGAGGCTCCAGCCGAGCAGCTCGGCCGTCTCGCGGTACATCCCCACGAGGCGCTCCCGCTGGCCCTTCGAGGGCAGCCGGTCGAGCCTGCTCTCGAGCGCGTTGTCGACGAGGTCGGCGCGCTTGACGCGCACGGCGAGCTCGCTCGCGCGGACGCGCTCGGCGTGCTCCGCGAGCGTCTCGCCCTCGCGCTTCGTCAGCGCGTCGACCGCGTCGACGACGCGCTTCGGCAGCTTCGCGCCCGTGAACTCGCGCAGCGAGATGCGCCCCCACTCGAAGACGTCGTGCAGGATCGCGACGGCCTTGGCGTCGTCGCCCTCGACGGCGTGCATGACGCGGATCGCGTGGGCGACGTAGGGGTCGCCCTGGCGGTCGACGCGACCGTCGTACGCGCGGGCTGCGAGCACGATCGCCCGCTCGAGGTCGTCGTGCGCCATGACGCGAGCGTAGCCGGGGTGGCTATCCTTGGCCCATGTCACGCGTCGCCGATCCCGCCGAGCTCGCCCGGCTGCTGCGCGGCACCTGGGCGATCCGCGCGACGACCTTCCCGTACTGGATGAGCGCGGAGCGCAAGAACCCGCGCGTCACGTTCGAGCTCGTGCAGCCCTCGCCGCTGCAGCTCCGCGAGGTCTACGAGTACCACCGGCCCGACAAGGGCGATCGCGAGGTCGAGGCCGAGGCGGCCTGGGCGGGGCGGCACTTCTCGTGGCGCATGCACGGCCGCTCGCGGCTCCTCGCGAGCGCCTACGTCGTCTCCGACACGCCCGCGACGCCCGACATCATCGCGATCCACTTCGGCCGCTCCGCGCTGCTGCGCCAGAGCGCCGTCACGATCCTCGCGCGCCCCGCGCTCGACCCCGACGAGGTGCGGCGCGCCGTCTCGAAGGACACCCACTCGTTCGAGCTCTCGGCCGACGAGTTCTGGCAGCTGCAGTGGCTCGCGCCCTACTCGCCGCCGTCGCCCGCCTCGAGCGACTCCCTCGCCTGACGCAGGTCCTCGAGCAGCGCCCCGATGAGCACCCAGTGCTCGGGGTGCGGCGCGGGCACGACGATGGGGCTCGTGAGCATCGGGCCGTCGAGCGTCGGCATCGTCGAGGTGCGGCCGTCGGCGTGCGCGTGGCGGTCGACGAGCGCGCGCACCTCGTGCGCGATGCGCCGCGACTCCTCGCCGATGCGCTCGACGGTCGGCTCGCCGGCGAGGTCGAGGTCGGGGTGATCGGCGATCGAGCGCGACATGCCGATGACGCGGTTCGAGAGCACCGAGAGCGCCAGCAGCAGGCGCTCGTCGCGCTCGATGCGCGCGACGAGCGATCGGCCGCGGGGGTTGAGCCGCAGGGAGTCCTCGAGCGCGTCCATCGACGCCCGCGCCGCCTGGATGCGGGTCCGCAGCCCGCGGGCGTCGGCGAGCAGCCGCGTGCTGTCCTCGGGCCGGCCGGTGAGCGCGCCGGCGACGCGGTCGAAGGCGTCGGCGATCGCGTGCGCGAGGTCGCGCAGCGAGCGCTCCGCGGGCTCGTGCTGCACGGGCGGCACGATCGCGACGTTGACGACGAGGGCGCACACGGCGCCGATGAGGGTCTCGACGATGCGCTCGAGGCCGTACTCCGGGCCGCTGCCCGCGCCGAGCGCGAGCATGATCATGGCGCTGATGGGCACCTGGTTCGCGGCCATCGGCGCGAGCCGCAGCAGGCGCGCGAGCACGACGGCGGCGACGACGACGACGAGCACGACGAGCTCGCCGCCCTGGAGCCCGAGGGGCGCCTCGACGAGGCCTGCGATCCATGCGAGCACGACGCCGCCCAGCACGCCGGCGGAGCGCTCGAGGCCCTTGCCGAGCGACTGGTTGACGCTCGGCGCGACGACCAGCAGCGCGGCGATCGCGGCGAAGATCGGCATGGGCACGCCCAGCAGCAGCTGCGAGGCGAACCAGGCGACGACGATCGCGACGGAGGTCTTCAGCACCTGCAGCCACGACACCTGCTGCTCGGTGAGGAGCAGGCCCAGCCATCGCATGCGGTCAGCCTATGCCGCGCACGCGCTCGCGCGCCGCTGCCGCTCCCAGCCGCGAGCGTGCATGATGTGACCGTGCTGGACAACGCCGCCGCCGTGCTCATGCGGCTCGTCGCCGAGAGCGGGCGGGAGCTCGTCGACTTCGCGCAGAAGGACGCCGAGCCCGTCAACGAGGGCTTCATCGTCGGCTACGCGTGCAGCGTCCGCACGGCCGAGGGCGACGTCGAGCGCGTGACGATCTACGTGAACACCTCGCCGAGCGCGCCCGTCGACGAGCACACCGTCGAGCTCGTCGACGCCTCCGGCCGTCGGCTGACGGCGTGGGCGTACCCGCAGGACCCGGCGCTGCCCTCGCTGCCGGCCGTCTCCTACCCGGAGGCCGCGGGCGTCGTGCTGGGCAAGTTCGGCATCGAGGCCGAGGGCGCCCGCCTGCGCATGGAGGCATACCGACCGGGCAAGCGCGCGGTGCTGCGGGTCGACACGGGCGAGCGCAGCTGGTTCGCGAAGGTCGTGCACCCGACGCTCGCCGCCACGATCCACGACCTGCACGAGCGCTTCCGCGCCGCGGGCGTGCCGGTGCCCCGCTCGCTCGGGTTCTCGGACGCCGGGCTCGTGCTGCTCGAGGAGCTGCCGGGCGTGCCCGCGATCGACGTCTTCGACCGCATCGACCGCCCCCGCTTCGCGCAGGGCCTCGAGGAGCTCGCGCGGCACATCGCGAGCGTGCCCGTGCAGGTCGCGGCCCGCGAGTCGCTCGCGCGCCGCGTCGAGTGGTACGCGGAGCGCATGGAGGAGACCTCGCCGCTGTTCGCGCGCGAGACGGCGAGGCTCGCCGAGGTCGTGCGGCGCCGCTACGCGGCCACCGCGGTGCCGGGTCCCGTCACGATCCACGGCGACCTCCACCTCGGGCAGATCTTCGTCGACGCGGCCGACCCCTCCCGCATCACGGGCATCCTCGACATCGACACCGCGGGCCGCGGCGATCCCGCCGACGACGCGGGCGCGCTCTTCGGGCACGTGGTCGTCTCGGCGGCCGAGCGCTCCGGCTCGGAGGCCGCGGCGGCAGCGCTCGCCGCCTTCGCCGACGAGCCTGCAGGCGGCCTGGCGGGGCGACGGGCGCACGGCCGCGATCGCCGCGACGCACCTGCTCGGGCACGCGCTCGCGAGCGCGGGCCGCGGCGACGAGCGGGGCGCGGCGGTCGCGCAGCGGCTCCTCGAGCGCGCCGCCGCGGTGCTCGCCTGAGCGGCGCACCGGTCGCGCGGGCTCGCTAGCGGCCCAGGAGCGCGCGCACGCGCGGCACGACCTCCTCGCCGAAGAGGCGGATCGAGCGGAGGTTGTCCTCGTGCGACGTGCCGGAGTCGTACTTGAGGTCGAAGCGCTCGATGCCCAGCGTCTCGACGGCCCACACGACCTTCTGCGCGACCGTGTCGGGGCTGCCGACGAAGATCGCGCCGTGCTCAGCCGCAGCGGCCTCGAACTCGCGCGCGGTCGCGTCGCCCCAGCCGCGCTCCCGGCCGATGCGGTTGCGGAAGCGCATCCAGTGCGGCTCCAGCAGCGCCCGCGCCTCGGCGTCGGTCTCGGCGACGAGGCCGGGGGAGTGCATGCCCACGCGGCCGGTCGTGCCGGGGTGCAGCTCGGCCATCGCCTGCCGGTAGAGGCCCGCGAACGGCGCGAACTGCGCGGGGCTGCCGCCGATGATCGCGAGCATGAGGTCGAAGCCGTGGGTCGCGGTGCGCAGCACCGAGGCCGGCGTGCCGCCCACGCCCACCCACACGGGCATGCGGCCGCCGTGCTCGGCCGCGTGCGAGCGCGGGTGGACCGCCTGGTCCTGCAGGGGGCTGCGGAGGCGGCCCGACCACGTCACGGGCTCCTCGCGCACGAGCGCGGCGAGCAGCTCGAGGCGCTCGTCGAAGAGCGCCTCGTAGTCCTCGAGCCGGTAGCCGAAGAGCGGGAACGACTCCACGAACGAGCCGCGGCCCACGATGAGCTCCGCGCGGCCCCCCGAGATGCCGTCGAGCGTCGAGGACTGCTCGAACACGCGCACGGGGTCGTTCGACGAGAGCACCGTCACGGCCGTGCCGAGCCGGATGCGCTCGGTCGCCGTCGCGAGCCCGCCGAGCACGATCTCGGGCGCGCTCGCCGCGAAGTCCTCGCGGTGGTGCTCGCCCACGCCGAAGAACGCGAGCCCGGCGGCGTCGGCGGCGACGCCCTCCGCGACGACGTCGCGCAGCACCTGCGCGTGGGGCAGCGGGCGGCCGTCGGCCTCAGGCACCGAGGCGAACGTGTGGACGCCGAAGGCGAGCTGGCTCATGGGTGGGTTCCTCTCCGCCTGCCTCAACCGCGGTCGGGCGCCCGGCATTCCGCACCGGGCGGAGGCGCGCCCCGGCACCCAGCGCCCCGGGACGCGAGCAGGGCCCGGGGGAGTCCCCGGGCCCTGCGTCGATCGCGGACGATCAGTGGTGCTCGCTGTGCGAGGCCTCCAGCTCGCCCTTCGTGACCGGCTGCACGCGGTCCTCGAAGAACCAGCGCGTGAGCGCGGCGCGGGCGCGGACGCCCGCGGTGATCTTGCCGTCCTGGTTGGGGCGGACCATCACCGGCTCGTAGGCCTCGAACGACTTCAGGCGCCACGACTCGTACTCGCCGAGGGGCTCGTGCACCTCGATGTACGCGCCGCCCGGGAGCCGGCGGATGTTGCCCGACTCGTAGCCGTGCAGCAGGATCTCGCGGTCCTTCTTCTGCAGGCCGATGGCGATGCGCTTCGTGAGCCAGTAGGCGATGAACGGGCCGATGATGAGGAGCGCCTGCAGCGACCACAGCACCTGGAACATGTTGAGGTGGAAGTGCGTCGCGATGAGGTCGGTCGACGCCGCCGCCCACATGACCGCGTAGAAGGTCACGCCGGCCGCACCGATCGCCGTGCGCGTCGGGTTGTTGCGCGGGCGCTCGGCGATGTGGTGCTCGCGCTTGTCGCCCGTGATCCACGCCTCGATGAAGGGGTAGAACATGACGAGCACGATGAACAGGCCCAGCACCGCCATCGGCAGGAGGATGTTCCACGACAGCGTGATGCCGAGGATCTCCGACTCGAGGCCCGGCGCGAGGCGCAGGGCGCCGTCGGCGAAGCCGATGTACCAGTCGGGCTGCGTGCCGGCCGAGACCGGGGACGGGTCGTAGGGGCCGTAGTTCCAGATCGGGTTGATCGTGAAGGTCGCCGCGATGAGCGCGATCACGCCGAACACGATGAAGAAGAACGAGCCCGCCTTCGCCGCGAACGCCGGCATGACCGGGACGCCCACGACGTTGTCGTTCGTGCGGCCGGGGCCGGCGAACTGCGTGTGCTTGTTCACGACCATGAGCACCATGTGCAGGCCCAGCAGCACGATGAGGATCGCGGGCAGCAGCATGATGTGCAGCACGAAGAGCCTCGGGATGATCTCGTGGCCCGGGAAGAGGCCGCCGAAGAGCAGGTACGAGGTCCAGGTGCCGATGACCGGGATGCCCTTGATCATGCCGTTGATGATCGCGAGGCCGTTGCCCGAGAGCAGGTCGTCGGGGAGCGAGTAGCCCGTGAAGCCCTCGGCCATCGCGAGGATGAAGAGCAGGAAGCCGATGACCCAGTTGAGCTCGCGCGGCTTGCGGAACGCGCCCGTGAAGAAGACGCGCAGCATGTGCAGGCCGATCGCGGCCACGAACAGCAGCGCCGCCCAGTGGTGGATCTGGCGCATGAGCAGGCCGCCGCGGATGTCGAACGAGATGTCGAGCGCCGAGTGGTACGCGACCGACATCTGGATGCCCTTGAGGGGCACGTACGAGCCCTCGTAGTGGACCTCCGTCATCGACGGGTCGAAGAAGAACGTCAGGAACGTGCCCGAGAGCAGGATCACGACGAACGAGTAGAGGGCGACCTCGCCGAGCATGAACGACCAGTGGTCGGGGAAGATCTTCCGGCCGAGCGTCGACACCATGGTCGAGAGGCTCGTGCGCTCGTCGAGGTAGTTCGATGCCTTCGAGGTGAAGGACGGACGCTGCGTGTCTGCGGCGGTCATGCGCGGTTCTCCGTCTCAGCGGACGACAGCGGGACGTGGTCGGGGTCGATGTGGTGCAGTCGCTCCATGAACGACGCGCCGATCGGCTCCGTGAAGTCGCGCTGCGCGATCAGGTAGCCCTCGTCGTCCACCGCGATCGGCAGCTGCGGCAGGGGCCGCTTCGCGGGTCCGAACACGACCTTCGCGTGGTTGGTCACGTCGAACGTCGACTGGTGGCAGGGGCACAGGAGGTGGTGGGTCTGCTGCTCGTACAGCGCCACGGGGCAGCCGACGTGCGTGCAGATCTTCGAGTAGGCGACGATGCCGTCGTACGACCATCCGGCACGGTCGGGCTGCTCGTTGAGGCGGTCGAGCGGGAGGCGTACGAGCAGGACGGAGGCGAGGGCCTTCTGGTTGAGGTAGTCCTCGCCGTGCTCGAGCGTCTCGGGGATCACGTGGAAGGCCGAGCCGATCGTGACGTCGTCGGCCTTGATGGGCGTGCCCGTCGGGTCGAGCGCCAGGCGGGTGCCGGGGCGCCACGACGTGTGGGCGATGGCCTCCACCGCGTCCTGCGCCGGGGCGAGGTCGCGGAAGAGCACGACTGCGGGCAGCGGCATGAGCGCCACCGCGCCGATGAGCGTGTTGCGGATCATGGAGCGGCGCGTGAAGCCCGACTCCTCGTCGCCGAGCTTGAAGATCTCGACTGCGCGGGCGCGGCTCTGCTCCGAGCCGCGGGTGAGGTGGCGCTCCTCGACGAGCTCGTGGTCGCTCATGAGCTGACGCGCCCAGTGCATCGCGCCGAAGCCGATGCCGAGCAGCGACAGCGCGATGCCGAGGCCGAGGAAGAGGTTGTTGAAGCGCACCGAGGCCATGTCGCCCGGCACGATCGGCACCATGATGTACGCCGCGATCGCGACGACGGCGCCGACCATCGAGCCGATGAACCACCAGACGACCGTGCGCTCGGCGCGGTCCGCCTTCTCGGGGTGCAGGTCGGTCTGGCGCGGGCGGTGCGGCGGCAGGCCCGGGTTCTCGAACGCGTCCCGCTGCACGATCGCGGCGCCGCGGTCCGCGAGCACGACCTCGTGCGACTCCTGCGGAGCCGACTGTCCTTCGGCCGACATGCCGTTCCTCTCGTTGTCCGTCATGCTCAGTTGGGCTTCGAGGTGAGCCAGACCGTGACCGCGACGATGCCGCCGAGGCCGAAGATCCAGATGAACAGGCCCTCCGACACGGGGCCGAGCGAGCCCAGGTCGAATCCGCCGACCGAGGGGTTCTCGTCGAGGTAGTGGAGGTACGCGATGATCTCGCGCTTCTCGTCGGGGGAGATGTTCTGGTCGTTGAAGACGGGCATGTTCTGCGGGCCCGTCAGCATCGCCTCGTAGATGTGCGCGGCGTCGATGTTCCGCAGGTGGGGCGCGAACTTGCCCTCGGTGAGCGCACCGCCGGCGCCGGCCACGTTGTGGCACATGGCGCAGTTGATGCGGAAGAGCTCGGCGCCGGTCGCGACGCCCTCCTCGTCGACGAGGGAGGTGTCGAGCTGCTCCTCGGTCGGCACGGCCGGGCCGGGGGCGAGCGAGGCGATGTAGGCGCCCATGGCGTCCGACTGCTCCTGCGTGAACATCGGCTCGCGCTGCAGCGCCTGCGGGCCCGAGTAGGCCATGGGCATGCGGCCCGTCATGACCTGGAAGTCGACGGAGGCCGCGCCGACGCCGATGAGGCTGACGCCGTTCTCGGTGCCCTCGGCGTCGACGCCGTGGCACGAGGCGCAGTTCGCGCGGAAGAGCTCAGCGCCCTCCTGCGTGCTCACCTGGGTCTGCGCCGCGGGCGCCGGCTCCGCGTTCGCCACCGAGCCCACCGCGACGGACGCGCCGCCTGCGGCGACGAGTCCGATGATGAGCAGGGCCGCGCTCGCGAGCGGGTGCCTGCGACCGGTCTTCTTGCGAGATGCCAAGTTCCTCAGTCCCAACGCTTACTTGAGCCAGTAGATGACGAGGTACAGGCCGATCCAGACCACGTCGACGAAGTGCCAGTAGTAGGAGATGACGTGCGCGCTCGTCGCCTCCTTGTGCCCGAACCGCTTCACCGCGTACGCGCGGCCGATCACGAACAGGAAGGCGAAGAGGCCGCCCGTCACGTGCAGGCCGTGGAAGCCGGTCGTCATGTAGAACGCCGAGCCGTACGAGTTCGACGAGAGGGTGACGCCCTCCTGCACGAGCACGACGTACTCGAAGACCTGGAGGGTGACGAAGACCGCGCCCATCGCGTACGTCAGGTAGAACCACTCGACCATGCCCCACTTGGCCACCTGGAGCCGGCCGCCCGTGCGGAAGGCCTGCAGGTGCTCGGCGGCGTTCGCGCCCGCCTGGCACGTGAAGCTCGAGGCGACGAGGATGATCGTGTTGACCGTGGCGAAGAGCACGTTCAGGCGCTCCGCCTCCGTCGCGAAGAGGTCGCCCGACATGGAGCGGAGGGTGAAGTAGATCGCGAAGAGGCCCGCGAAGAACATCACCTCGCTGCCGAGCCAGACGATGGTGCCGACGGCGACGGTGTTCGGTCGTCGGATCATCGGCGCCGACGACGTCGTGGGGAGCGCAGTAGTGGACACGACTCCCATCCTAGTGACAATCGAGGCGCCCGGGAGGACCGTACGGGCCAGCGTGGCGGCCGAAGATAGGCTGGAGCCATGGATCGCCTCCTGACCTGGCCTGTCGTGCTCGAGACGCTGCTCGAGGGCACCGATCTCGCCATCCGCCAGGCCGACTGGGCGATGGCCGAGATCGTCGCGGGGCGCGCCACGGAGGCGCAGATCGGCGGCTTCCTGATGGCGCTGCGCGCCAAGGGCACCGCGGTCGAGGAGCTCATCGGCTTCCGCGACGCGATCCTCGACGCCGCGGTGCCGCTGCCCGGCGACACGCAGGTGCTCGACATCGTCGGCACGGGCGGCGACCGCCAGCACACGGTCAACATCTCGACGACCGCGAGCATCGTCGTGGCCTCGACGGGCGTGCCGGTGCTGAAGCACGGCAATCGTGCCGTGTCGTCGAGCTCGGGCGCGTCGGACGTGCTCTCGGTGCTCGGCGTCGTGTCCGAGGACGAGGATCCCGCGCGCGTCCGCCGCGTGCTGGAGGAGGCGGGCATCGCCTTCGCCTGGGCGCTGCGCTTCCACCCCGGCTTCCGGCACGCGGGGCCGGTGCGCCAGCAGCTCGGCGTGCCGACGGTCTTCAACCACCTGGGCCCGCTCGTGAACCCCGCGCGCCCCGAGGTGTCGCTCATGGGCGTCGCCGACAAGCGCGTCGTCGAGCAGTTCGTCGGCGTCGTCGCGACGCGCGGCGGCACCGCGGTCGTCGTGCGCGGCGAGGACGGGCTCGACGAGCTGACCACCACGGGCCACTCGGAGCTGTGGGAGGTCGCGCGCGGCGACGTCGTCGAGCACGACATCGACCCGCGCGAGCTCGGCATCCCCCGGGCGCGCCTCGAGGACCTCCGAGGCGGCTCCGCCCAGCACAACGCGGAGGTGCTGCGCCGCACGCTCGACGGCGAGGCGGGGCCGGTGCGCGACATCGTGCTGCTGAACGCCGCGGCCGCGCTGGTGGCGTGGCGGCTCGACGCCGACCCGCGCCAGCAGGACCGCCCGCTCGTCGAGCGGCTGGCGGAGGGCCTCGCGACCGCGACCGAGGCGATCGACTCCGGCGCCGCGGCCCGGACGCTCGAGGCGTGGCGCGCCGCGGCGCGCTGAGTCCGACCATGGGCGCCGAGGCAGACCGGGCGCGCGCGCTCGACGCGCCGCGGCTGCCGCGCGTCGAGCGCCGCACCACCTGGTCGGGCGACGAGGTGTGGCACACCTGGCCGCTGCGCTGGGCCGACCGCACCGCGCGCTCGCTGCTGCTCGCAGCGCTCGGGATCGGCGGGCTCGCGGCGGCCTACCTGCTGCCGCTGCTGCTGCACCGGCCGCCTGCGCTCGGCCCCGGCATCACCCTGCGCGCCATCGGCGTCGCGCTGCTGCTGCTCGCGGCGTTCGTCGCACCGGCCTCGCGCTCCTACCGGCTCGGCGCCGCCTACTGCGTCGTGCTCCACGCGGTGGGCACGGCCGCGATGGTGCTCATGGTCGCGACGCCGCTCGTCGGCCCCACGACCTACGGGATGCTCGACGCCGTCGAGTTCGCGACGTTCGGCGCCCTGCTCGTGGCGTGGCTGCTCGTGCGGATGCGGCATCCGCTCACGATCCTCGTCGTGGTCGTCGGCTACGCCATGGCCGGGGCCGCCTTCTTCTCGCGCCTCCTGCCGCAGCTGCGCGAGCAGCTCGCGGTCGACGCCTGGGCGGAGCAGGGCTCGGCGACCGACGAGGCGCTCACGCGCTGGGTGCTCATCGCCCTCGCGCTCGGGCTCGTCCTGCTGGCCTGGTGGCTCGACGGCTGGATGCGCGCCCTGCTGCCGGTCGCGAACGTGGCCGAGCCGCCGGCGTCCGACGGCCCAGGACCGGACGACGCGGTCTCCGAGCGCCCGGGCCGCGAGGGCGACCGGCAGCGGCTGCGCTACGCGGTCGTGACCGTGCTGCTCGGCCTCGATCCCTTCGCGATCGTGCTCGCGATCGCCGCGAAGCAGCCGACGGCGCACGGCCGGATCTCGTCCGACGACGACTGGTGGGCGTCGATCGTGCTCGCGATCGCGACCGCCCGGCTCACGCTCGTGCTCGTCGCGCTCACCGCCGCCCTCATCTGGGTGCAGAACGGCGAGTTCCGCGCCTCGCTCTGAGCCGGCGCGACGACGGGGGCGGCCGGCCGGCCGCCCCCGTCGTCGTCGTCGTCCGACGATCAGTCGACGTCGTCGTCCACCCAATCGAGGGTCTTCTGCACCGCCTTCTTCCAGTTGCGGTACGTCCGGTCGCGCGCGTCGTGCTCCATCTGCGGCTCCCAGCGGCGATCCTCCTGCCACTGCTGGCGCAGCTCGTCGAGCGAGCCCCAGAAGCCGACGGCGAGGCCCGCGGCGTAGGCGGCCCCGAGCGCCGTCGTCTCGGCGACGACCGGGCGCACCACGGGCACCTGCAGGATGTCCGCCTGGAACTGCATGAGCGTGTCGTTGGCGATCATGCCGCCGTCGACCTTGAGCTCCGTGAGGTCGACCCCGGAGTCGGCGTTGACCGCGTCGACGACCTCGGCCGTCTGGAACGCGGTCGCCTCGAGCGCGGCGCGGGCGATGTGGCCCTTGTTGACGTAGCGCGTGAGGCCGACGAGCGCGCCGCGGGCGTCGGGGCGCCAGTACGGCGCGAAGAGGCCCGAGAACGCGGGCACGAAGTACGCGCCGCCGTTGTCGTCGACGCTCTTCGCCAGCTGCTCCACCGAGGGCGCGTCGGGGATGAGCCCGAGGTTGTCGCGCAGCCACTGGATGAGCGAGCCCGTCACGGCGATCGATCCCTCGAGCGCGTAGTGGGTGGGCTCGTCGCCGATCTTGTAGCCGACGGTCGTGAGCAGGCCGTTCTTCGAGTGGACGATCTCCTCGCCCGTGTTGAAGATGAGGAAGTTGCCCGTGCCGTAGGTGTTCTTGGCCTCGCCGGCGTCGAACGCGGCCTGGCCGAAGGTCGCGGCCTGCTGGTCGCCGAGGATGCCGGTGATGGGGGTCTCGCGCAGCAGCGACTCGGAGGAGGCCACGCCGAACTCGCCCGAGGAGGCCTTGATCTCGGGCAGCATCGAGCGCGGCACGCCGAAGTCGGCGAGGATCGCGTCGTCCCACTCGAGCGACTCGAGGTCCATGAAGAGGGTGCGCGAGGCGTTCGTGACGTCGGTGGCGTGCACGCCGCCGTTGACGCCGCCCGTGAGGTTCCACAGCACCCAGCAGTCGGTCGTGCCGAAGAGCAGGTCGCCGGCCTCCGCGGCCTCGCGCGCGCCCTCGACGTTCTCGAGGATCCAGACGATCTTCGTGCCCGAGAAGTAGGTCGCGAGCGGCAGGCCGACCTTGGCCTTGTAGCGCTCGACGTCGCCGTCCGCGAGGCGGTCGACGATCTTCTGGGTGCGGGTGTCCTGCCAGACGATGGCGTTGTAGACGGGCTCGCCCGTCCGCTTGTTCCAGACCACCGCGGTCTCGCGCTGGTTCGTGATGCCGATGGCCTGCACGTTGTGGCGGGTGACGTTGGCCTTCGAGAGCGCCTGGCCGATGACCTCGCGCGTGTTGTTCCAGATCTCCTTGGGGTCGTGCTCGACCCAGCCCGCCTGGGGGAAGATCTGCTCGTGCTCGAGCTGGCCGGTCGAGACGATGCTGCCCGAGTGGTCGAACAGGATCGCTCGCGTGGAGGTCGTGCCCTGGTCGATGGCGATGACGTAGTCGGTCACCGGAACTCCTTCGTGTCGGTGTGCAGTGGCTGGAGGTGTGGGGAGAGTGTGGCGCGCGCACCTGTGCGCGGCGTGCGCGCCCGTCGGACGCGGCGGAGGGGGCCCCGCGGGACCCCCTCCTGTGCATCAGACCGCGGCGAAGCCGCTGACGCCGGCGATGAGCACCGGGGCCAGCAGGCCCGCGAGCACGCCGCCGATGATGGGGCCCGCGACCGGGATCCAGGCGTACGACCAGTCGCTCGAGCCCTTGCCCTTGATGGGCAGCAGCGCGTGCGCGATGCGGGGGCCGAGGTCGCGGGCCGGGTTGATGGCGTAGCCGGTGGGCCCGCCGAGCGAGGCGCCGATGCCGACGACGAGGAGGGCGACGGGCAGCGCACCGAGCGAGGCGAGGCCCGCCGGGATGGTGGCCTCGGCGTCGCCGTTCTGCACGCCGAAGCCGATGACGACGAACACGAGCACGAAGGTGCCGATGATCTCCGTCACGAGGTTCCAGCCGGTCGAGCGGATGCCGGGGCCCGTCGAGAAGGTGCCGAGCTTCGCGCCCGGGTCCTCCTCGATGTCGAAGTGCTGCTTGTAGGCCAGCCAGCAGAGCACGGCGCCGAGGAAGGCGCCGATGAACTGCGCGCCGAGGTAGACGGGCAGCGCTGCCCAGTCGTACTCGGCGCCCGAGCTGAGCGCGTTGGCCATGAGGCCGAAGGTCACGGCGGGGTTCAGGTGCGCGCCCGAGTAGGCGGACACGATGACGCCCGCGAAGACCGCGAGGCCCCAGCCGAAGTTGATCATCAGGAAGCCGCCGCCGAAGCCCTTGTTGCCCTTGAGCACGACGTTCGCGACCACGCCGCAGCCGAGCAGCACGAGCATGGCCGTGCCGACCGTCTCCGACAGGAAAATCAGACCGAGGTCCTTGTCCACAGGTCCCTGCTTTCTCGTCCACGGGCACCGTCGCCCGTACTGCCCGCTCGGGCAGGTAGCGCTCACGATAGTCATCGGCGGCGCACAAGGTGACGGATCGCTCGAAAACCGATTCCCGGGCGTGGTGCGTCCAGGTCGGCGGGCGTAGCGTGAGGCCCACGGACCACCCCCGTACCGGCGCCGCGGGCGCCGGACCGATCGATGGAGAGGCGCACCGTGAAGAAGCTCATCAACGACCCCGCGAAGACCGTCGACGAAGGCGTCGCGGGCTTCGCCGCCGCGCACGCCGACCTGGTCCGCGTGGTCGTCGACCCGCCGTTCGTCGTCGTGCGCAAGGACGCGCCGGTCTCCGGCAAGGTCGGCCTCGTCTCCGGCGGCGGCTCGGGCCACGAGCCGCTCCACGCGGGCTACGTCGGCTTCGGCATGCTCGACGCCGCGGTGCCCGGGGCCATGTTCACCTCGCCGACGCCCGACCCGATCCTCGAGGCGACGAAGCAGGTCGACGGCGGGGCGGGCGTCCTCCACATCGTGAAGAACTACACGGGCGACGTGCTGAACTTCGAGACCGCCGCCGACCTCGCCCTCGCGGAGGGCATCGAGGTGCAGACCGTCGTGGTCGACGACGACGTCGCGGTGAAGGACTCGCTCTACACCGCGGGCCGCCGCGGCGTGGCCGGCACGCTGCTCGTCGAGAAGCTCGCGGGCGCCGCCGCGCAGCGCGGCGACTCGCTCGACCGCGTCGCCGAGGTCGCGCGCACCGTCAACGCGCGCGTGCGCTCGATGGGCATGGCGCTCTCGCCGTGCACCGTGCCCCACGCGGGCGAGCCGAGCTTCGTGCTCGGCGACGACGAGGTCGAGATCGGCATCGGCATCCACGGCGAGCCCGGCCGCGAGCGCATCGCGCTCGAGCCTGCCGACCGCATCGTCGACCGCCTCATCCAGCCCATCCTCGAGGACCTGCCGTTCCAGCGCGGCGACCGCGTGGTGCTGCTCGTGAACGGCATGGGCGGCACGCCGCAGTCGGAGCTCTACATCGTCTACCGCCGCGCGGCCGAGGTGCTCGGCGAGCACGGCATCGAGGTGGCGCGCTCGCTGGTCGGCTCCTACGTGACGAGCCTCGAGATGCAGGGCGTCTCGCTCACGCTGCTGCAGGTGGACGACGAGCTGCTCGGCCTCTACGACGAGCCCGTGCAGACCGCTGCCCTGCGGTGGGGGCGATGAGCGGCGGGTCGGGCGGCGGCCTCGACGGGGGCTGGGCGCGACGCTGGATCGAGGCCGTCGCGGAGGGCGTCGCAGCACGGAAGGCCGAGCTCACCGCGCTCGACCGCGCGATCGGCGACGGCGACCACGGCGAGAACCTCGATCGCGGCTTCCAGGCCGTGCTCGGCAAGCTCGACGGCCTCGACGCCGACGCGACGCCGGGCGCGGTGCTGAAGCTCGTCGCCACGACGCTCATCTCGACCGTCGGCGGAGCGGCCGGGCCGCTCTACGGCACCGCCTTCCTCAAGGCCTCGATGGCGGCGGGCGACCGGGCCTCGCTCGACGCCGCCGCGCTCGTCGAGGTGCTCACGGCCGCGCGCGACGGGATCGTCGCGCGCGGCAAGGCGGAGCCGGGCGACAAGACGATGGTCGATGCCTGGACCCCGGCCGTGACCGCCGCGGCCGCCGCGGGGGAGGACGTGGAGGTCGTGCTCGACGCCGCGGCGAGCGCCGCGGAGGCCGGCGCCGCCGCCACCGAGCCGCTCATCGCCCACAAGGGCCGCGCCTCCTACCTCGGCGAGCGCGCGCAGGGCCATCGCGACCCCGGCAGCGAGTCGACCGCGCTCATCCTGCGCGCCGCGGCGGTCGCCGCGTGACCGTCGGGCTGCTCGTCGTCTCGCACTCGCGGCTGCTCGCCGACGGCGTCGCCGAGCTGGCCGGCCAGATGGCGCACGGCGTCACGATCGCGACGGCGGGCGGCACCGACGACGGCGGCATCGGCACGAGCTTCGACCTCGTGGTCGCGGGGCTCGCCGAGGCGGACTCCGGCGACGGCGTCGTCGTGCTGTGCGACCTGGGCTCCGCGGTCATGACGGCCGAGACCGCGCTCGACCTCGCCGAGCACCCGGACCGGGTGCGGATCGCCGACGCGCCGATCGCGGAGGGCGCGGTCGCGGCCGCCGTCGCGGCCGAGCTCGGGCGCGACCTGCAGGCGGTGCTCGCGGCGGCGGAGGCCGCGGGCAGGCCGGAGGCCGAGGTGCCCGAGGCAGCGGCGGGCGCGGCCGACGGCGCGGTGCGGCTCGACGTGCGGCTCGAGAACCCCCACGGCCTCCATGCGCGGCCCGCGGCCGAGCTCGTGCGCACGGCTGCCGCGTTCGACGCCGCGACGACCGTGAACGGCGTCGACGCCACGAGCATGCTGCGCGTGCTCGCGCTCGGCCTCGAGCAGGGGGCCACCGCGAGCTTCGCCTCGACGGGACCGCAGGCCGCGGAGGCGATCGCTGCGATCGACGCGCTCGCGCGGGAGGGCTTCGGCGAAGGCGTCTGAGCCGCTCGCCTCAGACGACGTGCGGGGCGAACTCGTCGGCGTCGACGCGCGCGCGCACGAACGAGCACAGCGGTCGGATCCGCAGGCCCGCTGCGACCGTCGTGCGGAGCGCCTCGTCGACCAGCTGCGAGCCGATGCCGCGGCCGCCGAACGCGGGGTCGATCTCGGTGTGCGGGAAGGTGCGGACGCCGTCGGCGTCGCGGTAGTCGGCGAAGCCCGCGAGGGCGCCGTCGACGCGCGCCTCGAAGCGCTGCGCCGCCGGGGCGTCGACGATCCGGATCTGCTCGCTCTGCTGCTCGGTCATGGGCGCAAGGCTAGCCCCGCCGGCTGAGCGCGCTGGCCATAGCGTGGGCTTCTCGCATCCCGTGCGGCATGCTGGATGCCATGCAGCTCGACCCGCGTCGCATCCTCATCTTCCGCACGGTCGCCCGCGAGGGCTCCGTCTCGGGCGGCGCCCGCGCGCTCGGCTGGACGCAGCCCGCCGTGAGCCAGCACATCCGCCTGCTGGAGGACGAGGTGGGGCAGGCGCTGCTGCTGCGCTCGTCGACCGGCGTCACGCTCACCGAGGCAGGGGAGCGGCTCCTGCGGCACGCCGACGCGATCGCCGGGCTCATCGGCTCGGCCGAGGCCGAGCTCGCCTCGCTCGCCGAGGGCGCGGGCCGCGTGACGATCGCCGCCTTCCCCTCGGCGCTCGCCGACTTCGTGCCGCGCTCGATCGCCGCCGCGCGGCGCGCCGTGCCGGGCATGACCGCGCGCGTCGTCGAGCTCGAGCCTCCGGAGGCGATCGCCGCGGTGCTCTCGGGCGACGCGGACGTCGCGGTCGCGTTCGAGTACGACGAGCTGCACGACGAGGTGCAGCTCGCGCGCATCCTGCTGGGCGACGACCCCTCGAGCATCGTCCTGCCGCACGACCACGCGCTCGCGACGGGCGGGCCCATCGCGCTCGAGGCGCTCGCCGACGAGGACTGGGTCGCGGGCTGCGTGCGCTGCCGCACCCACCTGGAGTCGCTCGCGGGCGCGGCCGGCTTCGCGCCGAGCATCCAGTTCGAGACCGACGACTTCGTGGCCGCGCAGTCCTTCGTGGCGGCGACCGGCTCGGTGACCCTGCTGCCCGCGATGGCGCTGCGGGTGCACACGCGCGAGGACGTCGTGGTGGCGCCGCTCGCCGACGGCTCAGGCCGCGCGGTCTCCCTGCGCCACCGCCAGGGCGCCGAGCGCGTCCCCGCGATCGCCGCCGTGCTGGAGGCCCTCAGCGGCACCTGGCGCGAGCGCTTCGCCTGAGCGCTCGCCGAGGGCGATGCGCGCGAGCGCGTCGGCGTGCGCGGCGCACGAGTCGATGAGCGGCACCGCGCTGTCGCCCTCGTCGACGAGCAGCATGATCTCGGTGCAGGCGAGCACGATCGCGTCGGCGCCCGCGGCGACGAGGTCCGCGAAGGCAGCGCGGAAGGCCGCGCGGGAGCGCTCCGTCACCACGCCCTGGGTGAGCTCGTCGAAGACGATGCGGTCGAGCTCCTGCTGCGTGCCGGCGTCCGGCGCGACGGCCCGGATGCCGTGGGCCGCGAGCCGCTCGGCGTAGAAGGGCTCCGCCATCACCCAGCGGGTGCCGACGATGCCGAGCGTGCGCGCGCCGCCCGCGCGCGCCGGCGCTCGCCGCGCCTCGTGGGCGACCGCGTCGGCGATGTGCACGAGGGGCACCTCGAGCGCCGCGGCCACGGCGGGCGCGACCTTGTGCATGAGGTTCGTCGCGATGGCGACGCAGCCGGCGCCCGCCCGCTCGAGCGCGACGGCCTCGCGCGCGAGCAGCGCGCCCGCCCCCGCCCAGTCGCCCGCGACCTGCAGGGCGCGCACCTCGGCGAAGTCGAGGCTCGCGAGCAGCAGCCGGGCGGAGGCGTGGCCGCCGCGGGCGGCGGCGACGCGCTCGTTGACGGCGCGGTAGTAGTGCGCGGTCGAGTGCCAGCTCATGCCGCCGAGCAGGCCGACGACGGGCGCGGGAGGGCTGTCAGGCAGGTCCATGGCTCCAGCGAAGCATTGGAGGCGCCATCACGCCAGCCTGTCTTCGCATTCGAACACATAGACACTGCCTATGGCGCGGCGTGCTGCGGTCAGGAGGTCGAGGTCGTGCGGCTCGGCGCGGGCTGCGGGATCGGGGCGGCCGGATCGCCCAGCCGCAGCCGCCGGACGAGGCTCACGGCGAGGAGCGCCTGCGCGCCCGCGTAGGCCACGAGCACCGCGATCGACCGCAGCGGATCCGGGATCTCGAGCACGAAGAGGCCGAGCCCCAGGATGAGGTCGCTCGCGAGGAACAGCAGGCCGCCGAGGAAGCCCGCGGTGTCGATGGCGGCGAGCGCCGCGACGCCTGCGAGCACGAGCGCGTACGCGATCACCGGGATCGCGAGGGGCCCGGCGCCCGCCGCGATGATGCCGGCGGCGATGAGCCCGACGATCGCGTAGGCGATCGAGCCCGGGCCCCAGGCGAGCGAGCGCCGGCGCGTCGGCCACAGCGCGAGCGCGTAGGCGACGTGGCCGGCGAGGAAGCACGCGAGGAGCACGACGGTCTGGCCGGAGGCGGCGCCCAGGCCGTCGCCGAGCGCGCAGAGGCCCGCTGCCGCCACGTGCCACCGGCCGACCGCGTGACGCAGGGCGCCGAGCAGCACGAGGGCCACGACGATGGGCGGCACGAGCAGCCACATGAGGCCGCGACGGGCGAGGTCGAGCGCGTCCGGATCGCCCAGGTCGAGGGCGACGAGCGTCGCGCACACGAGGTTGACGGCGAGCGCGGCAGCGACCACGAGGAGCGCGACGCGCAGCGCGCGGGGCAGCCTCGTCGTCGTCGCCGGGATCGTCGCCATGCGCTCCATCCTGCACCGAGGCGGCGGCGGGCGGCGGCGCGCCTCGCCGCGGCGTGGGTGCCCGCTGGCACAGTGGGCCCGTGCACGACAACCCCTTCCGGCCCGGCTTCGGCATCTCGCCGCCGATGCTCGCCGGGCGCGACGCGCTGCTCGACGAGTGGCGCGAGGTGCTGGGGCTCGGTGCATGGTCGCCCTTCCGGGCGGCGCTCGTGACGGGCATGCGCGGCGTCGGCAAGACGGTGCTGCTGAACGCCGTCGAGGACGAGGCCCGCGAGCGCGGCTGGACGGTCGTGCACGGCACGCTCCACGCCGGGCTCGTCGACGCCCTCGAGCACGATCGGCTCCCGGAGCTCCTCCAGGCGGCCGATCCTGAGGCCGTGGGGCGCGAGCTCACGGGCGTCACCCTGCCGCAGCTCGGCGGCGCCACGACGCAGGTCGTGCAGCGCTACCCGCGCGAGCCGCGGCTCGAGAGCATGCTCGCCCGGCTCGTCGAGCTCGCCGAGGCCCGGGGCGCGGGCCTCCTCGTCTCGCTCGACGAGGTCTCGCGCGAGGCGCTCGACGAGCTGCGGCGCATCGCCGTCGCGGTACAGCACCTCATGCGCGAGGACCGCCGCACCGCGATCGTCGCCGCGGGCGTGCCCGCCGCCGTCGCCGCGGCGCTCGACGCCGAGGGGCTCACGTTCTTCCGCCGCGCCCAGCAGGTCCGGCTCGACACCCTGACGCTCGCCGAGGCGCGCGCCGCGCTCGCCGAGCCCATCCGCTCGAGGGGCCGCACGATCGACGACGCGGCGCTCGAGCGCGCCGCGCGGGCGAGCGAGGGCTACCCCTTCCTCGTGCAGTCGATCGGCGCGCGCGCGTGGGAGCACGACGCGCAGGCCCCGGCGATCGACCTCGCCGCCGTCGAGGCCGCCGTCGCCATCGCGCACGAGGCCATGGGGGAGAGCGTGATCGTGCCCGCCCTCCGGGGCCTCTCGGCCCGCGACCGCGACTACCTCGCCGCCATGGCCGAGGACGACGGCCCGGCGGCCACCGGACGGGTGGCGCAGCGGATGGGCGCGCAGCCCGGCGTCGCCGGTCGGCAGCGCGCGCGCCTGCTCGACGCGGGCATCGTCGTCGCGCCGGCGCGCGGCCTCGTCGACTTCGCGATCCCGCGCATGCGCGAGCACCTGCGCGCGCATCCGCACGACGCCCAGCTGGGGCTGCCGACCGCGGCGCGCGAGACGTTCCGCGAGTGACGCGCGTCCGCTAGCATCGCCTCGTCAGGCGCCGAGGGCGGCGCCGGGCCTCGACAAATGGGGCCGACGCGCACGTCGCTGGACACACATGGACCCGTCTGACGAGGCTCCGCGTGATCCGCCGTGCCTCCCCATCCGTGAGAGGCACCGCCGTGCTGCACCCCACCTCCGTCTCCGCCGCCGTCGCCGCCGAGCTCGAGCGCCACGCCGACGACGTCTTCGCCCTCATGGGCAACGGCAACGCCTGGTTCCTCGACGCCGTCGTGCGCCGCGGCGCCATGCGCCTCACGGCGGTCCGCCACGAGGCGGGCGCCGTCGCGGCGGCCGACGCCTACCACCGCGCGAGCGGCCGCCTCGGCGTCGCGAGCGTCACCTACGGTGCCGGCTTCACGAACGCGGTGACGCCGCTGGCCGAGGCCGCGATCGCGCGCATCCCGCTCGTGCTCGTGGTGGGCGACCGGCCCTCGACGGGCATGCGGCCCTTCGACGTCGACCAGGCGGCGATCGCCGCGGGCGCGGGAGCGCCCACCATCGTCGTCTCGGCCGAGCACCCGGCCGCCGACGCAGCCCGGGCCGTGCGCACCGCGCTCGCCGACCGCACGCCCGTCGTGCTCGCGCTGCCGTACGACCTCGCCCACGCCGAGGCGGGCGCCGAGGCGACGCCCGCGCCCGTCGCGCTGCCGGAGCCCGAGGCCCCGGAGGCGAGCGCGGTGGACGAGGCTCGCCGCGCGCCTGCTGGCCGCCGAGCGCCCGCTCGTCATCGCGGGCCGCGGCGCGCACCTCGCGGGCGCCGCGGCGCCGCTCCGTCGCCTCGCCGCGCAGGCTGGGCGCCCGCACCGCATCGAGCGCCCTCGGCTCCGGCGTCTTCGACGACCGCGCGGCCCACCTCGGCATCTGCGGCGGCTTCGCCTCCGACCGCGCCGCCGCGGCGATCGAGGGCGCCGACGTCGTGCTCGTCGTCGGCGCGGGGCTCAACGCCTTCCAGACGCGCTTCGGCGACGCCTTCGGCGACGATGCGCACGTCGCCCAGGTCGATGTCGCGCCGGCGCCGACGAACCCGCGCGTCGACGCCCACCTCCGTGCCGATGCGCGCCTCGCGGCCGAGGCGCTGCTCGCGTCGCTCGGCGCCCGGCGCCCGGCGCGGCCCGGCGCCGGGTGGGCAGGGGCGGGCCTCGCCGACGTCACCGGCATCCACGACGAGCGACCCGACGGCGACGCCGTGGCGGGCGACGCCCGGCTCGACCCGCGGAGCCTCTTCCGCGCGCTCGAGCGCGTCCTGCCCGCGGACCGCGTCGTCGTGCAGGACGGCGGGCACTTCATCGGATGGGCGCCCACCTACCTCTCCGTCGCCGACCCCGAGCGGCTGGTCATGGTCGGCACCGCGTTCCAGACGATCGGCCTCGGGCTGCCGAGCGCCGTCGGCGCCGCCGTCGCGCGGCCGGAGACGACGACGGTCCTCGTCACGGGCGACGGCGGCGCGCTCATGGGCCTCGCCGACCTCGACACCGTCGTGCGGTCGGTGCGGCGCGGCGTGATCGTGGTGTGCAACGACGCGGCCTACGGCGCCGAGGTGCACCAGTACGCGGTGCGCGGCGTCGCGGAGGAGCCCATGCTCATCGAGCAGGCCGACTTCGCCGCGCTCGGGCGCGCGCTCGGCGCGGAGGGCGCGGTGATCGAGCGGCTCGACGACCTCGCGCTGCTCGAGGCGTGGCTCGCGACGGGCGCCGAGGGCGTCTTCGTCGCCGACTGCAGGGTCTCGCGCGAGGTCGTGGCGCCCTACATCGTCGAGATCCGGGAGGCCGCGATCCGCGCAGCCGCCGCCGCGATCGACTAGCTGCCGGGCCCCTCGGCGGCCGGCGCCTCGCCCAGCTCCAGCAGCCGCCGGAAGAGCGCGAGCACCTCCTCGGACAGCAGCGGCTCGGCGACCGTGACGTCGCAGCGGGTCTCGACCGTCACGCGCCAGAGGGGCGCGTCGGGCACCGGCGCCTCGGCGTCGAGCCCCTCGAGCTCGCCCGAGAGCACGAGCCGGTCGAGGTGCTCGAGGTCGTCGCCGGGGATCGCCCGGGCCGTGAGGACTGCGGCGCGCGTCCGGCCGAGCATGCCGCCCGAGCGCGCGACGCGCACCGTGTCGCCCGTCTCGGCGGGCTCGGCCGCGGCCGCCGCTCCGTCGACGACGCCGACCGCGACCCAGGCCTCCGCGACGGCGGCCGCCTCGGTCGAGCCCTCGCCGTAGCGCGCGATCGCGGCCTCGGTCGTCGCGGCGGCGAAGGCCGCGAAGTCGGCGGTGGGGGAGAGGCCGCCCGTGAGCGCGTCCATCCAGAGCAGCCCGGGTGCGCCCCAGGCCTCGCCGCCGATCGTCGTCGCGACGAGGTGGAAGGCGCGGTTGGGGATGCCCGAGTTGATGTGCACGCCGCCGAGGTCGTCGGTGGTCACGACGAGGTCGCGCATGTGGCCGGGCTGCGGGTCGCGCCCGAGCACGGGGTCGTCGTAGGCGCTGCCGGGCTCGGCCATCGACCGCAGCGCGCGCCCCTGCACGCGCTCGGTGAAGACGCCGGCGCCGATGAGCCAGTCGGCCTCCTCGGCGGTCTGGCCCAGCGCGTGCTGCTTGACGAGCGCCCCGAGCACATCGGCGATCGACTCGTTGAGCGCACCGGGCTGATCGCGGTAGACGAGGTCGGCGGTCGACGAGATCAGACCGTGGCCGAGCTCGTGCCCGATCACGTCGATCGCGCGCGTGAAGCCCGCGAACACCTCGCCGTCGCCGTCGCCGAAGACCATCCGCTCGCCGTCCCAGAACGCGTTGTCGTAGCGCTGCCCGTAGTGGACGGTCGCGAGCAGCGGCATGCCCGCGCCGTCGAGCGAGTCGCGCGCGAACGCCTCGAAGAGCATGCGCCAGGAGGCGCCGAGGCCGTCGAAGGCCGCGTCCGCGGCGTCGTCGCCCGTGGGGGCGTCGCCCTCGCGCCGCACGACCTCGCCGGGCAGCGCGGTCGTGCCGCGTGCGTCGCTCACGACCCGGTCGGGAGCGGGCGGCTCGCCCGGCACGCGGGCGGGGGCCGCGGCGCGCAGGCCCGCGCGGCCCGGCGCCGAGCGCTCTGCCCGCACGTCGCGGTCGAGCCCGAGGGTGCGCTGCGCGACGACCGACGCGCCCGTGTCGGCCGCGACGATCCGCTCGAGCAGGAACGGCGGCACGATGCCGTGGCGCAGCGCGGCGGCGGCGCGGTCGAGCGACTGCGAGAGCCGGGGCGCCACGACGCCCGACCAGGCGGAGTAGCCCGATGCGGAGGGGTGGAAGCCGTCGGCCGCGTGCTGCTCGGGATCGACGATCGCGGGCGTCGGCAGGTGCCGGACGCCCGGCTCGGAGGAGGCGATGCGCTGCAGCGCGTCGTCGAGGCTGCGGGCGTGCCCGCCCATGAGCGAGCGGATGGGCTCCGGCAGCCAGACGAACGTGTCGATCTGGGGCGCGCCGGCGAGCGCGATGACGCCGCCGGGCGCGAGGTGCGGGCGGAGGCCCGCGACGAGCGCGCGGACCGCGCGGTCGAAGCGCCCGCGCGGCACGAGCTGGAGGGCGTCGTTCGCGCCCACGAGCACGAGGATCGCGTCGTGCTCGCCGTCGACCGCGGGCAGGTGCCGCTCGAGCACCTGCGCGGCGGTCGAGCCCTCGAGCCCCTCGATCCGCCAGGCCACGGGACGCCGCTGCGCGTCGGCGAGCCGGGCGGCGGTCTGCACGACGAGGCCGTCCTCGAGGCGGTCGACGCCCACGCCCGTGGCGGTGGAGTCGCCGATCGCGAGCAGCCGCAGCGGCGCGGAGACCTCGGCCACGCCCACCGGATCGACGAGCCCGTGCCGGGGGCCCTTCGGCTCCGGCAGCCACACGAGCCCCGAGCGCAGCCCCCGCGCCTGGCGCAGCAGCACGGGTGCGAGCGCGAACGCCGCCGGCCTCGCGAGCCGGTGCAGGGCGCGCTCGCCCGTCCGTGCCACCCGTGCGGCGACGTCACCCATCCGCTCGCCCATCCCCATGCCCACGCCCATGCCGGCCTCCGTCCTCCAGGGGTGGCCGATGCTACCCGCGGCCGCCGACGGTCCGCCCGGCCCCGGCCTCAGCCGAGGCGCAGCAGCGCGTGCACGGCGTCGCCGACGCCGACGCCCTCGGCCCGTTGCACGGCGACCTTCACGGGCAGGAGGTAGCCGCCGTCGCGGGGGAACAGCGAGGTCGTGAACTCGGTGCCGCCGATGCGCGCGCTCACCGGGATGACGCCCCAGCCGTAGGTGAGCTCGCGCGCGCTCTCGGCGACGACCTGCGCCTCGTCCTCCGGCAGCGGCACGAAGACGAACGGCGCGGGGCCGCGCCACTCGATGGCGACGGCGTCGAACTCGAGCTCCACGCCGCAACCCTAGCTCCGGCGCCGCCCGGTCCGCCGTCCGCTCGTCGATAGCCTTGCCGCATGCCTCGCTCCGCGCTCCGCTCCCTGCTCGCCGTCCTCGGGGCGGCGGTGCTCGTCGTCGCGGTCGCGCTGCTGGTGGTGCGGCCCTGGGAGGCCGCGACGCCCGCGCTGCCGAGCGCGGCGACGACGAGCGGCCCCGCGCCCGAGCTCGTCGACGCCTCGACGCACGTGCTCGCGGACGCGGGGCCGGAGGCGCCGGTGGTGGTCGAGTTCCTCGACTACGAGTGCCCCGCGTGCGGCTCCTTCCATCCCGTGGTCGACGACCTCATGGAGCGCTACGAGGGCCGGGTGACCTTCGCCGTGCGGCACTTCCCGCTGCCGAGCCACCCCGATGCCGTGCCCGCCGCGCTCGCCGCGGAGGCCGCGGCCCAGCAGGGCGCGTTCGCGCCGATGCACGACCTGCTCTTCGAGCGGCAGGCCGACTGGTCGGGCGGTGCCGACGCCACTGCCGCCTTCCGCAGCTACGCGTCGGAGCTCGGCCTCGACCTCGTCGCCTACGACGCCGCCGTGGCCGACGACGCGACGCTCGAGCGCGTCGCGCTCGACGCGAACGCCGGCCTCGCGCTCGGCGTGCAGTCCACGCCGACCTTCTACGTCGACGGCGAGCAGGTCGAGCTGCAGCGGCTCGAGGACCTCGAGGCGGCGATCGCCGCCGCGCTCGGCCAGTAGCGCGAGAGGCCCGGCCGGCACCGGTCCGCGGCGGGGAAGAGGACGCCCCCGATGCCGCGGAGGGGAGGTCCGGGCACCGGGGGCGAAGTCCCGAGCGGCGCGTACGCGACGCCGCTCGTCCAGCGATCTCACCGTACGCACCCAGGGCCGTGCGCCGCGATGGGGAGAACTCCCCATCGCGCCCACGCGGCGCGAGCGAGTAGGGCGGGCACGTGCCGGTGCCAGGATGGCGCGTGCGGGCACGACGGCGGGGCGCGACGGCGGTCGCGGCCGCGCTCGCGCTGTTCGCGCCCACGTGCGAGCGCTCGCCGATCGAGCACGTCGCCGTGCTCGACCTCGCCGACGGCACCAGGGTCGAGCGCGCCCCGGAGGATCCGCTCGCGCAGCTCGAGGGCCTCGACGACGCCGCGTGCGACGCGCGGGCGTTCGCCGACCGCGTCGCCGCGGTGCGGTGGTCGGAGCCCGAGATCCCTGCCGCGGGCGCGGGCGAGGCCACGCTGCGCCTCGGGGTGGCACCCGTCGCGGGCGAGGGCCGCCTCGGTCGCCTGCTCGACGTCGGCGCCACGACGCTGCTCGCGCCGGTCGGCCCGGACGGCGGCCGAGCGGCGAGGCGGCCGATCGGGCTCGACCTGGAAGGCGGCGCGGCGCCGACGGTCGTCGAGCTGCCGTCCGAGCCGGGGCGCTGCGACCTCCACGCCGTCGCCGAGGACACGCAGGGCACGCTGCTGCGGATCCGCGCCGAGCCTCGCGGGGACGCCGCTCGAGCCTGCTCCTGCCCTCGCCCGAGCCGCAGCGCGACGCGCTGCTCGCGTGGGCGGTGGCGCGCTGCGATGCGCTCGGCGAGGGGCCCTAGGGTCGCCGACGCACGCGGCGGACGGCACGGACGGCCCGGGCTGCCCGGCCGGCCCACCAGGCGGCGAGGGCGGTGGCGGTCGCGAGCAGCGCGGCGATCCCCGCGCCCTTCGCAGCGGCGGCGAGGGCGGTCTCGAGCGCATCGCGCCCCGCGATGCCGTCCGCCGCCTCGACGACGGGGATCGCCGCGGCCACGGCGCCGACGCCCGCGACCGCGACGAGCGCGCCCAGCCCGAGGGCGGCGCGCCGCGCCTCGCGCGGGTGCTGCGCGAGCGGCAGCCGATCGCGATGCGCCCGGAGCCACCAGGCGAGGGCCCCGAGGCCGAGGGCCGTGCTCGCGTGCTGCAGCAGCCGCGACCCGCTGAGGTCGCCGATCGCCGGCTCGCGGAGGCCTGGTGCGAGCTCGGCGAGCCAGCCGTCGCCGTGCGCGAGGCCGTCCCAGAGCAGGTGCGTCGCGATGCCGACGGCGCAGGAGAGCACGACCCACGAGAGCGCGGACAGCGGGCGCCGGCGCGGGAGGCGCAGCGGTGACGTGCTGGCGGGCAGCGCCGCGCGGAGCGGTGCGCCCGCCGCGATGAGGAGCGCGGCGAGGGCGAGGCCGAGCGGCAGCGAGACGGCCAGCGCGCCGAGCGGGCTGTGGCTCGTCGTCGCGTTCAGGAGCGGCGCGTACCAGGACTGCGCCCCCACCGGGATGCCGAGCGCGGCGAGGGAATAGGGGATGTCCGGCGCCATCGCGCCGGCGACGAGCGCGGGAGCGCTCCACGGGCGCCGGAGCAGCGGCAGCACCGCGGCGGCGTGGGCGAGCGTGAAGGGCACGCTGCCATCCTGCCGTGCCAGGCGCCGTGCTGTCCTGCCGCAGCCCGCGATGGCGGGCCCGCACCCGGCCGGATGGCCTAGGTCGCGACGAGCCGCCGGAGCGCGAGGGCCGCGATGGGCGCGTAGAGCAGCGCGAGCGGTCGGGGCGCCAGGATGCGCGCCCACGCCTCGCTGCCCTCGCCCGCCGCGTCGACGCCATGCTCGAGCCGCACGCGCAGGCCCGCCGCGCGCACGGTCCAGCTCCAGCGCATGGCGGGCTCGTCGACCGCGTCCACGCGGAAGCGCGCGAGGAGGCCGCCCACCGCGCGCACATGGCCATGCGCTCCGACGCGGATCCGGTCGTCGCGGCACCGCACCGCCGCGATGTGGGGTGCCCACGACGGCCAGAGCGCGGGCCGCGCGAAGCGCTCCCAGGCGTCCCCAGGAGGCCGCGGGCCCCGGGCGCGCGCGGTCGCGCCGGGGGACCCGCGCCCCGAGGGTCGAGGCGCGCGCCTCAGAGGGGCACCACGTCGTTGTCGCCGGGCTCCGGCTGCTCGCGGGTGAGCAGGCCCTTCGCGAGCTGGATCGCGACCGCGACCGCGCCGGGGGAGTCCCAGTACTCCGCGCTCGTGCCGGTCACCTCGAGCAGCCCGCTCTCGGGGTCGTCGGGACCGCCCGGCATCCATGCGCTCGCGGAGGCGTCCCACAGCTCGTGCAGCTTCGCCCGGTCGTCGCTGAAGCGCGCGGTGCCCGCGAGCGAGACCCAGCCCTCCTTGCTCGCGTAGTGCACGTTGACGCGCGGGTCGGCCGCGATCGCGTCGACCTTCGCGCTCGAGCGCTCGGTGAGGAACCAGACCGTGCCCGGATCCTCGAAGTCCTGGGTGCCCATGGGCGTGGAGACGAGGCTGCCCTCGAGGGAGCGGTAGGCGAGCGAGGCGATGCGGGTCGCGCGCATGATGTCGGCGATGGTCTCGAGCTGGTCGTCGTGATCGGTCATGCCCCGACGCTCGCACCGCCGCCTGACCGCGAGGTGCGCGGCGGCTGTCAGGCGCCGATGGCCCGCTACGCGCCCTGCGGCGGGTGCAGCAGCAGGTCGCCCAGGTCGTCGAGGTAGCGCTCGAGCGGCACGGGGGCGTCGGTGCCCCAGTGCACCCTGGCCTCGCCGCCGACGATGCGCAGCGGGCCGTCGCCGCCGACGAGCGAACCGTCGACGGCGATGGGGGCGACGCCGTGGTTCACCGTCTCGCCCATCGCGAAGCCGCCCCGCAGCGCCGCCGCCCGGAGGGCACGACGCTCCTCGGCAGAGCTCGAGAGGTGCTGGGGCCTGCCGGGCTCGGCGACGCGCGTCGAGAGCCCCGTGCGCCATGGCCGGCCCTCGCGGTCGAGCAGCAGCGCGCCGAGGCGCCATGCGCTGCCCAGCCGTCGCATCCGAGGGGCGCGCCGCACGCCGAGCACGGGCCGCGGCTCGACGAGCCTCGGCGAGCGCCTCCTCCCGCGCGCCCGCGGCGGCGAGGCGCTCGGCCGTGGCGACGAGCGCGGCGCGGGCCCGCTCGATCGCGGCGGCGTCGGCGGGATCGGTCACGACGGCATCGTACGGGCGCTGCCGCGCTCACTCGCTCAGGCGGGCACGGCCTTCGGCTGCAGGAGCTGCACGAGGTTGCCGCAGGTGTCGTCGAGCACCGCGACCCACGCCATCCCGATGTCCGTCGGCGGCTGCGTGAAGGCGACGCCGCGCGCGGCGAGCCGCGCGTGCTCGGCCGCCAGGTCGGCGACCTCGAACTGGACGGCGGGGATGCCGTCCTGCGCGAGCGCCGCGCGGTAGGGGCCGACGGCCGGGTGGCTCGAGGGCTCGAGCAGCAGCGCGGGCCCCTCGGGGTCCTCGGGGCTCACGACCGTGAGCCACGCGTCGTCGCCGAGCGGGATGTCGTGCTGCACCTGGAAGCCGAGGGCCTCGGTGTAGAAGGCGAGCGCCGCGCGCTGGTCGTCGACGAAGACGCTCGTGAGCCGGATCCTCATGGTCGGTCCCTCCTGGGGCTGGGCCACCGCTCGGCGATCTGCGCGAGCGGGCCGGGGTCGAATCGGTGGAGCTTGGTGCGGCCGTGCCGCCGGGTGGTGACGAGCCCGGCCTCCTCGAGCACCGCGAGGTGCTGCGAGATCGCCTGGCGCGAGCTGCTGAGCCCGTGGCGCATCGCGAGCGCGCCGCAGAGCTCGAACAGGGTCTGGTCGTCGCGCGCCGCGAGCTCGTCGAGGAGCATGCGCCTCGTCTCGTCGTCGAGCGCGCGGTACACGTCGGCCATGCCGTGACGATAGGCAAGCAAACACTTGCATGTCAAGGGCCTCGCTCCACTAGCGTCGGTGCCGGGAGGGCGCATGGGCTTCGACGAGGACGTGATCGAGCAGTTCCGGGCGAACGGCGGGCAGGTGCGCGGCTTCGGCCGCAGCCTCGTGCTGCTGCACCACGTCGGCGCGCGCAGCGGCGCCGAGCGCGTCGCGCCCGCGATGGGCCTGCGCGACGGCCAGGACACGTGGCTCGTCGCGGCCTCCAAGGCGGGCGCGCCCGAGCATCCCACCTGGTTCCACAACCTCCGAGCCAACCCCGACACCCGGATCGAGACGCCCGACGCGGGGGAGGTGCCGGTGCGCGCGCGGGTGCTCGCGGGGGTCGAGCGCGATGCGGCGTGGGCGCGGTTCCTCGCCACGAGCCCCGCCTTCGCGGGCTACGAGGCACGGACCGCGCGCACGATCCCCGTCGTCGCGCTCGAGCGGCGGCCGTCGTGACCGAGCACCGCGGCGAGGATCTCGCGGGCGACGCCTTCGTCGACGTCTCGCTGCGCGGCGCCCGCTTCGTGCGCGCCGACCTCTCCGACGTCGTGATGCGCGGCGTCGAGCTGGCAGGCGCCGACCTCGACGCGCCCTGGCTGCTCGACGGCGAGAGCGTGCTGCTCGTCAACGGCGTCGACGTCGCGCCGCTCGTCGACGCCGCGCTCGACGCCCGCTATCCGGGACGCCGGCTCCGCAGGGCCCACGACCTCGAGGACCTCCAGGCGTGCTGGGCCGCCGCGCAGCGCACGTGGGCGGCGACGATCGCGCGCGCCGAGCGGATGCCGGCGGGTGCGGTCGACGAGCGGGTCGACGGCGAGTGGTCCCTCGCGCAGACGATCCGCCACCTCGTCATGGCGACCGACACCTGGCTGCGCCGCGGGATCCTGCGCGTCGACGCGCCCTTCCACCCCATCGGGCAGCCCAACGAGGAGTACGCCGCCGACGGCAACGACACCGGGGTCTTCTCGGAGGCGGCGCCGAGCTGGGCGCGCGTGCTCGAGGTGCGCGCCGACCGCGTCGCGATGGTCGACGCGCTGCTCGCGACGGCGACGCCCGCGCTCCTCGACGAGCCGCGTGCGAATCCGTGGGCGCCCGAGCACCCGGAGACCGTGCGCAGCTGCCTCCACACGATCCTCGAGGAGGAGTGGGAGCACCACCGCTACGCCGAGCGCGACCTCGCGGTCCTCGAGGCCCGGCCCGAGCGGGGCTCCGTGGACTAGCGCGCGGGCGCCACGCCGCGCCGCGGCTACGGTGCCGGGGTCGCGCCGCCCGTGCCCGGGGTCGGGGCGGGCTCGGGGGCCGGCTGCTCCGGCGCGGGCTGGGTCGGGGCCGGCTCCTCGGGTGCCGGCTCCTCGGGCGCCGGCTCCTCGGGTGCCGGCTCGACGGGAGCCGGCTCGACCGGCGCCGTCGGGGCGGGTTCGACCGGCTCGGTGCTCGCGGTGGGGGAGGGATCGGCGGAGGGCGTCGGGGTCGATGCCGGTTCGGGCGTCGTCACCACGGCGCCGACGCCCGTCGTGCCCTCGTCGGCGACGCCGGTCTCGGCCGCGGGCGGCGACACCGTGGGCGCGGGGGCCTGCTGGCTCTGCTCGGCGTCGGCCTCGGGCGTCCGGGCGCCCATGCCCGTCATCGCCACCGCGGCGCCGCCCGCGGCGACGGCGGCCACCGCGACGGCCGCGACGACGAGCGCCGCGCGGCGGCGGCGCGGTGCGGGCCGACCGGCGTCCGCGGGGACGGGGGCGGCGGCGGCGCCTGGGTCGTCCACCGCAGTGAGCCGCGCGGTCGCGGGCTCGGGCTCGGGAGCCGCGGCCGCGCCGAGCGCCGGCGCACCCGCTGCGGCGCCGGCCGCCGCGAGCCTCGCCCGCAGAGATCGGCGCCGTCGCGTCCTCGGTCGGGCCCGCGGCGATCGCCGACGCCCCGGGCAGCGGTCCGGTCGCTCCGTCGAGGCTCGCGGCGACCTCCGCCGCCGAGGGCCGCGCCGCGGGGTCCCTCGCGGTCATGGCCGCGAGCAGCGTCGTCCAGGGGGCGCCGAGCGAGACGGGGATGACCGGGTCGCGCACGAGGCGCGCCGAGACGGCCTCCATGAGCGGCCCGCCGTACTCCTGCCGCCCGGTGAGCGCCTCGAGCACCACGAGGCCCAGCGAGTAGACGTCCGAGGCGGGCCCGACGCGATCGCCCGTCGTCTGCTCCGGGCTCAGGTAGCCGGCGCTGCCAAGCACCGTGCCGGTCGCCGTCAGCCGCGTGCCGTCGACGAGCGCGGCGATGCCGAAGTCGGCGAGCTTGGCGCCGAACTCCCGCCCGGGGGCGGGGGAGGGGGCGAGCAGGATGTTCGCGGGCTTGACGTCGCGGTGCACGACGCCGCGGGCGTGGACGACCGCGAGCGCCTCGGCGAGGTCGCGCGCGAGCCAGCGCGCGTCCTCCGCGGCGATGGGCGGGCTGCTCTCCGGGACGGCGGCGAGCCGGCTCGCGAGCGACGGGCCGTCGACGAGCTCCATGACGAGGCAGGTGACGGGGCGGCCCTCGACGTGCGCCTCGACGGCGTCGTAGAGCGTCACGAGCGCGCGGTGGTCGAGCGTCGCCAGCAGCTGCAGCTCCGCCCGCTCACGCTCGGCCGCGGCCGGGTCGGCGCTGCCGCCGGCCAGCACCTTGACGGCGACCTCGCGGCCGAGCACCTCGTCGACGGCGCGGTAGACGCTCGCCATGCCGCCGGAGCCCACGACCTCGCCCATCCGGTAGCGGTCCGCGAGCATCGTGCCCGGGCCGATGGCCCCGTGTGCGTGCATGCCGTCCTCCCGGTGCTGGGCGCGGCCGGAGCCCGGTCGCGCGGCGTCGCAGGGCGGACCTCGCATCCCCGAACCCCCGCATCCTCGCAGGCCTCCCGGCGAGCGCACTGGGAGCCGTGCGCCTGACGTCCTCCGCCGCAGGCCGCGGGCTGCGCCTCAGGTGCCGTCGCGCTGCGGCATCGAGAGCGGCCCCGTGACCGGCTCGCCCTCGACGCGCACCGTGCGCCACGTGTCGACCGCGATCACGAGGCCCAGGATCATGAGCGAGATGCCCACCGATCCCAGCACGTCGGTGAGCCAGTGGTAGCCGAGGTAGAGCCGGCTGTAGATCTGCACGACGATGCCCACGACGGCGAGCGCGAACAGGCCCGCCCGCGCCCACGGCGAGCGCAGCCGCGAGGCCAGCAGGAACGCCGAGATGAGCAGGAAGTCGGCAGCGCCGAGCACATGGCCCGAGGGGAACGAGAAGGTGCGGTCGACGTGCAGCAGCATGTCCTCGACCGGAGGCCGAGGGTGCTGCACGATCGGGGCGAGGATGAGCGCGGTGGCGACGCCAAGCGCCATGCCGAACCACAGCAGCAGCGGCCGCCAGAGGTGGGTGGCGAGCAGCGCCCAGCCGACGCCTGCGACGAGCACGACGATCGGCATGCCCACGGGGCCGAAGATCCACGCGAGCACCGCCATGGCGGAGGTCTCCTGCGCGTCGCGGAGGGTGAGGAACCAGTCCATGACCGGCTGGTCGAGCAGCGCCGCGCCGCCGCCGGTGCGGACGCCCACGAGCATCGTGGTGAACAGGGCGGCGCCGAGCAGCGCGCTCGTGGCGGCGAGGGCCAGCAGCGCGCGTCGCTCGGCGCGCGGCACCGCGCGCTCCTCGACGAGCAGGCGCCGCGCGAGGCCCGCGCGGCGTGCATCGGGCCGGTCCGTCGGCACCGGCCGCTCGGAGCGCGCGTCGGAGGGATGCATGGGGACACTGTAGGCGGCGACGGCTGCGCTGTACCCCGCCAGCGCCCTTCCAGCACGCCGCCCTAGCCTGGTGGGCGGCCCGAACGTCCGCACCAGCAGCAGCGCGAGAGCCCGGGCCGCTCGCGCGGAGGTCCCGCATGTCCGAACGCGCCCCATCCCAGCTCCAGCGCGACTGGGCGCCCGCCGAGGTCTGGCGGCAGCTGAGCAAGCCGGTGTTCATCCCCGCGATCCTGCTCATCGTCGCGCTCACGGCGTTCGCGATCGTGTACGCCCAGACCGGGGGCGATGCGTTCACGGTGCTGAACACGGCCATCACGAACGGCGTCGGCTGGTGGTACGTGCTCGCGGCCTCCGCCTTCGTCGTCTTCGCCCTGTACGTCGGGCTCTCGCGCATCGGCAGCATCCGCCTCGGCCGCGACGACGAGGAGCCGGAGTTCTCGACCGTGTCGTGGTTCACGATGCTGTTCTCGGCCGGCATGGGCATCGGCCTCGTCTTCTACTCGGTGGCCGAGCCGCTCTCGCACATGACGACGCCGCCCGAGAACGCCGGGGTCGAGCCGGGCACGACGGCCGCTGGGCGGCTCGCGATGGACCTCACGCTCTACCACTGGGGCCTGCACGCCTGGGCGATCTACGTGGTCGTGGGCCTCGGTCTCGCCTACATGACCTTCCGCCGCGGGCGTCCGCTGTCGATCCGCTGGCTGCTCGAGCCGATGCTCGGCCGCGAGCGCGTCGAGGGCTGGATGGGGCACGTCGTCGACGTCGTCGCGATCGTCGGCACGATGTTCGGCGTCGCCACCTCGCTCGGCCTCGGCGTGCAGCAGATCATGGCGGGCCTCGACTTCCTCGGCTGGTTCGAGCAGACCCCGACGCTCGCGATCGTCCTCATCGCGGTCGTCACGGGCCTCGCGACGCTGTCGGTCATCACGGGCCTCGACCGCGGCCTGAAGTGGCTCTCGAACATCAACATGTCGCTCGCGGGGCTCCTCGCGCTCTTCGTGCTGCTGCTGGGTCCGACGCTCGTGATCCTGCAGTCGATCGTGGCGAACACCGGCTCCTACATCGCGTCGCTGCCCGGCATCGCGCTCGAGACGTGGCCGCTCGCGACCGACGGCTGGGCCGGCGGCTGGACCATCTTCTACTGGGGCTGGTGGATGAGCTGGGCGCCCTTCGTCGGCATGTTCATCGCGCGCATCTCGCGCGGCCGCACGATCCGCCAGTTCGTCTTCGGCGTGCTGCTCGCGCCCACGGTGATCGGCATCCTGTGGTTCTCGATCTTCGGCGACGCCGCGATCCTGCGGCAGCTCACCGAGGGCGACATGCTCGTGGACGGCGCCGTCGACACGAACACCTCGCTGTTCCACCTGCTCGAGACCTACCCGGCCGCCGCGGTGACGAGCGTGCTCGCGATCCTCATCATCGTCTTCTTCTTCGTGACCTCCGCCGACTCCGGCGCGCTCGTGGTCGACATCCTCGCCACGGGCGGGGCGACCGAGACGCCGCGCCTCACGCGCGTTCTCTGGGTCGTCGTCGCCGCGGGTGCCGCGGGCGTGCTGCTCATCGTCGGCGGCTCGGAGGCGCTCACGGCGCTGCAGACCGCGTCGATCGCGACGGCGGTGCCGTTCTCGATCATCATGGCGCTCGCGTGCATCTCGCTGCTGCGGGCGTTCCACTTCGAGGTCGCGAGCGCGCCGCGCTACATGCGCGCGCGCATCGCCTCGAACGGCGCGCTCGCGCTCGGCGGGGCCGCGCCGGCGACCGACGCGGAGCCGGCGGCCGACGGTCGCCGGGGCGGCTGGCGCCGGGAGATCTCGACGACGTTCGCAGGCCTCTCGCGCCGTGAGCAGCCCGCGCCCGCAGCGGTGCCCTCGGGCGAGTTCCTCGTCGCGCTGCACGAGGTGCCCGCGGGGGCCGTGGAGCTCGGGCCGGACGGCGTCGCGACGGTCGACGAGGAGCAGGTCGCGCAGGATCCGATCGCGGGCGAGGTCTTCGACACGCCGGAGTTCGCGGCGTCGCAGGCCGCCGTCGACCTGGAGCAGGCCGACGGCGACGAGCGGCTCGCCGGTGGCGACGACGAGCGTCAGGGCGAGCAGGGCCCGCGCGCCTGAGAGCGCCGAGACGCCAGCGGCCCCGACACCCTCGAGGGGTGCCGGGGCCGCTGACGTCGTGCGGGTCAGCCCCGGTCGCGGAGCGACGCGGCGAAGGCGCCGACCAGCGCGAGGAAGGCGATGGTCGCGAGGCCCGTCGCGCCGAGGATGACGAGGTTCATGGGCTCGTCGAGGGCGACGGCGTGGTCTGCGGCGGCTGCGGCGATGCGGTGCATGCCTCCCACGGTAGCGATCCTCGCTGTGCCTAGCCGGTGACCTCGAGCGTGCCCACCATCGACGTCGGGTGCGGGTCGCAGAGGTAGTCGTAGGTGCCGGGCTCGAGCGTCACCTGCACGGTCGAGGTGTCGCTGCCGGCGACGTCGGTGGCGATGTCGACGCCGCCCGGGCCCATGATGTGGAAGTTGTGCATCGTCGACTCGTCGACGAAGGTGAGCTCGTAGTCGCCCGCGGGCACCGAGGTGACGGGCTGCCCGTCGGCGTCGGTGATCGAGATCTCGTAGGCCTCGGGGTCGTCGGCGCTGCCGACGACCGCCATGAGCGCCATCGCGCCCGCCTCGGCCTCCGTGCCGCTGCCCGTGCCCGCGTCGCTCGTCGCGGCGGGCGGCGCCTCGCCGGCGGGGGACGACGCGTCGGGTGCTGCGCCGCTGCTGCAGGCGGTGAGCAGCAGCGCTGCGCCCAGCGCGAGCGCGGTGGTGGTGATGCGAGCCATGGTGACCTCCTCGGGTGCGGCGTCGGTGCCGTCGGGTTGGGACGCTACGCCGCGCGGGTGCGAGGCACCAGGGAGCGCGTCCCGGAGGGGTTCGTGGCGGACGGCCTCGCGGATGGCCTGCGCGCAGGCCGGGGCGCTGGGCGGAGGCGGCGCGCGAGTGCCGCGGGCTAGGGGATCGGCAGCGGCGAGGGGCGCTTCGTGACGCCGAACGCGAAGGTGGTCGTGATCGATGAGAGGTGCGGGATGGCGCGCAGCTCGCGGCGCAGCAGGTCCTCGTAGGCGGTGAAGGAGGCGATCGCGACCTTGACGAGGTAGTCGTCATCGCCCGCGAGCAGGTACGCCTCGGTGACCTCCGGGATCGCGCGCAGCCGCGCCTCGATCTCGTCGACCGCGGCGGGGGAGTGGGAGTCGAGGGTGAGCCGCGCGAACGCGACGATGGGGAGGCCGACGGCCTCGGCCGAGAGCACCGCGGCGTAGCGGTCGATGATGCCGGCCGCCTCGAGCGCCCGCACCCGGCGGAGGCACGGCGAGGGGGAGAGGCCGACGCGGTCGGCGAGGTCCTGGTTGCTGATGCGGCCGTCCTGCTGGAGCTCGAGCAGGATGCGGCGGTCGATGGCGTCGAGCTGCATGAGCACATCCTGCCAAGGAATCCCGCTCGATGAGCAGGAATCGCAATCGGATGCCACGCGATGCTCCCTAGCGTTGCGTGCGTGGACCTCATGATCGCCGCACCGCCGCGCCGCCGCGTGCTCCTCGGCGTGCTCGCGATGGCTGCGACGGTGGCGCTGTGGGCGTCGTTCGCGCTGACGATGCGGGGGATCGGGGCATCGAGCCTCACGATGGTCGACGCGTCGCTGCTGCGCTTCGGCGTGCCGGCGCTGCTCCTGCTGCCGATGCTCGGCCGGCTCCGCGACGGCATCCGGCGCGAGCCTCGCGCGGTGCTCGCGCTGCTCGTCGTGGGCGGGCTGCCGCACTTCCTCGTCTCGGCGCTCGGCGCGCAGCTCACCTCGGCGGCGCTCGTGGGCATCCTGCTGCCGGGCACGGCGCCGCTCTTCGCCGCGATCATCCTCCTGGCCTGGCGCGGGGAGCGCCCCGGCCGGGGTCGCGCGGTCGCGCTCGCCACCATCGGCGTCGGCGCGGCCTGCACCGCGGCGCTCACGGGATCGGCCGCCGCGGGCGCGGGCGTGCTCGTGCTGCTCGTCGGTGGAGCGCTCTGGGCGATCTACACGCTGGGCCTGCGGGGCACCCGGCTCGACATGCCGAGCGTCGTCCTCGTGCTCAGCCTGCCCTCGGTGCTCGTCGCGCTCGCGCTGGGCGTGACGGGCGCGCTGCCGTCGAACCTGCTGCGCGGGGAGGCGGCGCTCCACGACATCGTGCTCTTCGGCGCCCTGCAGGGCATCGGCACGGGGATCGTCTCGACCGTCGCCTATGCGACCGCGGTGCGCCTGCTCGGCGGCACGGCGGCGACGTGGGGCGCGCTGAGCCCCGTGGTCACGACGCTCGTGGCGATCCCGGTCTTCGGCGAGGCGATCACGCCGGCGACCGTGGCCGCACTGGCGCTCGTCGTCGGCGGCGTCGTCGCCTACAGCCTGCTCGGACGCCGCTCGGAGGACGGGGGCACCGTTCGGCCATGACCCGGCCGCGCGTGCACGACCTCGCCGCCTCGCTCGACGGTCGGCGGGGGATGGTGCGATGACGCGCGCGAGACGACGTGGGAGCTCCCGCCGGCAGAGGCACGATCCGCGTTCGAGGAGCAGCGATCGGGCGTCGGGGGCCGCGGGCTGCCGTGCTGCGCGGCCGTGACGGACGGGAGCGACGTCGTCGCGGTGGGACGCGACCGCGCCGACGACGCCTCGACCAGGACGGATCCGCTCGAGCGCACGGGGCTGGCGCACGCGGAGCTCGACGCGCTCGCGCGCATCGCCGCCGACCGCGCCTGGAGCGTGCTGACCCTCTGGTCGGTACGGGCCTTCCCGGGCCCGAGGAGGTGGCGCGCAGCCTTGAACCGACATAATGCGCATTATCGGCGGACTGCGGAGCAGCCGGAGGGCGCGATGCCGCGCCGGGCTGTCGAGCTCAGTCGACGAGGATGGGCCCGGTCGCGGGCTCGTCGTGCTCGTCGATCCGGTCGACGGCCTCCGCCATCTGCTCGAGGAAGATCGCCACGGCGCGGCGCTCGTCGTCGGTCAGTCGATCGACGATGTCGATCATGCGCCGGTGCATCGCACCGAGCGTCGCCCGGACCTCGTGGTCGCTGTCGGTCGTCGGCACGACGATCGTCGCTCGGCGATCCTCCGGGTGCGGCTCGCGCCGCACGTGCCCGCTCTTGACGAGCCGATCGACGAGGGCCGTCACGGAGGGCGACGCGAGGCCGAGCGCCGTCGCGAGATCGCGCTGGCGCATGACCTCGCCCCGTCGCTGGGCCTGCATGAGCAGACGCAGCGCCAGCAGGTCGGTCTCGCCCATCGCCATGGACGAGCGCGTCCTGGCGCGCATCGCGGCCTCCGAGGAGCGGTAGCGGCGCAGCAGGTTGAGCACGTCCACGCTCGAGGGCTGGCCGTGCTCCGGGTACCAGTACCCGCTCGATGCCCGCGCCTGCGTCTCCGTGGTCATGTCCGCTCCTTGTACGACGACCGTCCCAGTTTGCCACAGGTGGATAGGTCGTAGTACATTTCGATCGTCGAACTAATCAACACGGTCGAAAGGGACTTGCCATGACGCAACTGATGGTCCCGAGCTCCACCACCATCGAGAACGCCGCCGTCGACACCGACGCGGTCGCCGACATCGTCTGGGCCACGCCCGGCGAGGACCTCTGGGTCGCCACCCGCACCACCGACGAGGGCACCGCCTTCCTCGGCTTCGTCGAGCGCACCTTCGAGGAGTACGTCGCGGTGGACGGCGAGGGCGCCTCGCTCGGCCGCCACGGCTCGCTGCAGGCGGCCCGCGCCGCCTTCCGCCGCGCGTGAGCGCGGCCCCTGCGCCGGCGAGCGCTCCGGCACGGATCCCCATCCCCGCAATCGGCCGCGCCCGCCCCTGGATCGAGGCCGGCGCGCACGTGATCTCGCTCGCGCCGCCGCTCCCCCGGATCTAGGGCCGGGCCTCCGCCCCCACGTAGGCGGCGAGGTGCTCCCCGGTGAGCGTGCCTCGCTCGGCCACCAGCTGCTGCGGCGTGCCCGTGAAGACGACGTGGCCGCCGTCGTTGCCGGCGCCGGGGCCGAGGTCGACGATCCAGTCGGCGTGCGCCATGACCGCCTGGTGGTGCTCGATGACGATGACCGACTTGCCGGAGGCGACGAGCCGGTCGAGCAGCCCCAGCAGGTTCGCGACGTCGGCGAGGTGCAGCCCGGTCGTGGGCTCGTCGAGCACGTAGACGCCGCCGCGCTCCCCCAGGTGCGTCGCGAGCTTCAGGCGCTGCCGCTCGCCGCCGGAGAGCGTGTTGAGCGGCTGGCCGAGCGTCACGTACCCCAGGCCGACGTCGACCATCCGGTCGAGGATCGCGCGCGCCGCGGGCAGCGCCGCCTCGCCCTCGGCGAAGAAGCCCGCCGCCTGCGCCACGCTCATGTCGAGCACCTGGCTGATGTCCTTGCCGCCCAGGTGGTGCTCGAGCACCGCGGCCTGGAAGCGCTTGCCCTCGCACTCGTCGCAGGGCGTCGAGACGGTGTCCATGAAGCCGAGGTCGGTGACGATGACGCCCGCGCCGTTGCAGACGGGGCACGCGCCCTCGGAGTTGGCGCTGAAGAGCGCCGGCTTCACGCCGTTCGCCTTCGCGAAGGCCTTGCGGATGGGCTCGAGCAGGCCCGTGTAGGTGGCCGGGTTCGAGCGGCGCGAGCCGCGGATCGCACCCTGGTCGATCGCGACGACGCCCTCGCGCGGCGCGACCTCGCCGTGGATGAGCGAGCTCTTGCCCGAGCCCGCGACGCCCGTGACGACGCAGAGCACGCCCAGCGGGATGTCGACGTCGACGTCCTGCAGGTTGTTGCCGGAGGCGCCGCGCACCTCGAGCCAGCCGGAGGGCTCGCGCACGGCCTCCTTGAGCCCCGCGCGGTCGTCGAGGTGCTGCCCGGTGAGGGTGCCGCTCGTGCGCAGCGCCTCGACGGTGCCCTCGAAGCAGATCTCGCCGCCCTCGGTGCCGGCGCGCGGTCCCAGGTCGACGACGTGGTCGGCGATCGCGATCGTCTCGGGCTTGTGCTCGACGACGAGCACGGTGTTGCCCTTGTCGCGCAGCTGCTCGAGGAGGCGGTTCATGCGCTGGATGTCGTGCGGGTGGAGGCCGACGGTCGGCTCGTCGAAGACGTACGTGACGTCGGTGAGCGAGGAGCCGAGGTGCCGGATCATCTTCGTGCGCTGCGCCTCGCCGCCGGAGAGCGTGCCGGAGGGCCGCTCGAGCGAGAGGTAGCCGAGGCCGATCGAGACGAACGCGTCGAGCAGGTGCCGGAGCCCCTGCAGCAGCGGCGCGACCGAGGGCTCGTCGAGGCCGGCGACCCAGGCGGCCAGCTCGTCGATCTGCATGCGGCAGGCGTCGGCGATCGAGATGCCGGCGATGCGCGACTCGCGCGCGTGCGCTGCCAGCCGGGTGCCGTCGCACTCGGGGCAGCGCTGGAACGTGACGGCGCGGTCGACGAAGGCGCGGATGTGCGGCTGCATCGACTCGCGGTCCTTCTGCAGCATCGACTTCTGCACCTTGGGCACGAGGCCCTCGTAGGTCATGCTGATGCTCTCGAGCCGCACCTTGCGGCTGGCGCCGTACAGGAAGTCCTCGCGCTGCTTCGCGCTGAAGTCGCGCACGGGCACGTCGAGCGGCACGACGGCGCCGAAGATCCGCACGTACCAGCCCTCGGCCGTGTACCCGGGCACGGTGATGGCGCCCTCCGCGAGGCTCTTCGACTCGTCGACGAGCTGCGCGAGGTCGATGTCGGTGACGGCGCCCATGCCCTCGCAGCGCGGGCACATGCCGCCGAGCACGCTGAACTCGGCGCGCTCCTTCGTGGTGCGGCCGCCCCGCTCCATCGTCACGGCGCCCTTGCCGGAGACCGACGGCACGTTGAACGAGTAGGCGTTGGGAGAGCCGACGTGCGGCGTGCCGAGGCGGGAGAAGAGCATGCGCAGCATCGCGTTCGCGTCGGTGACGGTGCCGACGGTCGAGCGCGCGTTCGCGCCCATGCGCTCCTGGTCGACGATGATCGCGGTCGTGAGCCCCTCGAGCAGGTCGACGTCGGGACGCGCCATCGTCGGCATGAATCCCTGCACGAAGGTGCTGTAGGTCTCGTTGATCATGCGCTGCGACTCGGCGGCGATCGTGCCGAAGACGAGCGAGGACTTGCCGGAGCCGGAGACGCCCGTGAACACCGTCAGGCGGCGCTTCGGGAGCTCGAGCGAGATGTCCTTGAGGTTGTGCTCGCGGGCGCCCTGCACCCGGATGCGGTCGTGGCGGTCGGCGGCGTGGTCCTCGGTCGCGCTCATGCGGTCTCCGTCCGGCGTCGTGGTGCGAGGATCCGATGCAACCACACGCCGGTGACGGGCGCTCCCCTCCCCCGGCGTCGGCGCCGGCGGCGGATCGGCCCGGCGCGGAGCCTGCGATCGGCCCAGCGCGCAGCCTGCGATCAGCCCAGCGCAGCCAGCAGGTCGTCGGCGAGGTCCTCGACGTGCTCGATGCCGACCGAGAGGCGGATGAGCCCCTCGGGGATGGTCGGCGCCTCGGTCGCCCAGCGGCGGCGGCGCTCGAGCGTCGACTCGACGCCGCCGAGGCTCGTCGCGTGCAGCCACAGCGCCACCTTCGCGACGGCCGCGTCGGCGGCGGCCGCGTCGTCGAGCACCAGCGCGAGCACGGTGCCGAAGCCGGGATCGCGCACCTCGCGCACCGCGGGGTGCGCGGCGAGGCGGCGGGCGAGCTCGCGCGCGTTCGACTCGGCGCGCTCGAGGCGCACGGCGAGGGTGCGGAGGCCCCGGAGCACGAGGAACGCCTCCATGGGCCCCGGGATCGCGCCGTGCAGGGTGCGGTGCGTGCGGATGCGCTGCAGCACCCCGGCATCGCGCGCGACGACGGCGCCGAGGATGACGTCGGAGTGTCCGGAGATGAGCTTCGTGGCCGAGTGCACGGCGAGGTCTGCGCCGAGCGCGAGCGGCTGCAGCCGCAGCGGCGTCGCGAAGGTGCTGTCGACCGCGACGAGCACGCCCTGGGAGCGCGCGGCCTCGACGATCGCGGGGATGTCGGCGCGCTCGAGCGCGGGGTTCGTGGGCGACTCGAGCCATGCGAGCGCGGCGCCGTCGAGGGCCGCGATGACCGCAGCGGTGTCCTCGACGTCGACGCGTCGCACCGCGACGCGGCCCGTCGCGGCCTCGGCGTCCAGGAGCGTGAGCGAGCCCTGGTAGGCGTGGCGGGGCACGACGACCGCGCCGCCGTGCGGCACGAGCGAGAGCACGGCGGCGACCGCGGCCATGCCGCTCGCGAACGCCACCGCCTCGCCCTGGTCGAGCGCGCCGAGCGCCTCCTCGAGCGCGCTCCAGCTGGGGTTCGAGGTGCGGGCGTAGCCGACCTCGCCGCCGCCGACGAAGGCGGAGGCGAACACGGGCGGCTGGCTCATGGGGCCGTCGGGGACGCGCGGCGGCCGGCCCGCGCTCACGGCGATCGTCTCGGGGCGGAGGTGCTGCGCGTGGGCCATGCTGCGATCCTGCCAGGCGCGGGATGCCGGGCCGGCGCGGGCGCGTCACGCCCCGACGCACGACGGCGGCCGCGCCTACGCTGGCCGCATGCCGAGCGAGACCGTCCGCACCCTCAGCCGCGAGGAGGCGCGCCGCATCGCCGTGCGCGCCCAGCTGCTCGACGCCGGCGACGGCGAGCGGGAGGCGGGCGACCTGCCCGAGGTGGTCGCCGCGCTCACGCTCCTGCCGCTGAACGCCACCGACATCGTCTGCCCGAGCGCCGAGCACGTGGCGCTCACGCGCATCCGCGGCCTCGTCGCCGACGACGTGCGACGCGGCGTGGAGGTCGAGCAGTCGCTCGTCGAGCACCTGGGGCCGCACCGGCACCCGATGGAGGCGTGGTCGATCGGGGTGCGCGCCTCCGCCGATCTCCCCTGGCTGCTGCCCATCGGCCGCGCCGACGACGCCATCCACCCCACGACCGCGGCCTGGCTTGAGGCCAACGAGGGCTTCCGGCAGCGGGTGCTCGAGCAGCTGCGGCAGGACGGCCCGCTCCCGCAGGGCGACGTGCTCGACACCGTCGACGCGCCGTACCGCTCGAGCGGCTGGAACACCGGGCGCGACGTCGCGATGCTGCTGGAGCTGCTGCAGATCCGCGGCGAGGCCGTCGTCGTCGAGCGGCTCGGCCAAGCGCGCGTGTGGGACCTCGCCGAGCGCGTGCTGCCGCACGTCGAGCCCGCGACGCTCGAGGACGCGCGCCGCACGTGGCGCGAGCGCTGGCTCCGCGCGTGCGGCCTCGCCCGGCCCACGCACCTCGGCGAGGCCGGCGTGCCCGCGCGGGTCGAGGGCCTCAGCGGCACCTGGCGGCTGGACCCCGCGGCGAGCGCCGAGGGCTTCGCCGGCAGGGTCGCCGTGCTCTCGCCGCTCGACCGGCTCATCGCCGACCGGCGGCGGATGGCCGCCCTGTGGGACTACGCGTACGCGCTCGAGCAGTACACGCCCGCTGCGAAGCGGCGCTGGGGCATCCACGCGCTCCCGGTGCTCGACGGCGACCGGCTGGTCGGCAAGGTCGACGCGAGGGCGGAGCGCGACCGCGGCGTGCTCCTGGTCGCCGCGCTCCACTGGGACGTCGAGGCGGATGCGCGGCTCGTCGACGCCGTGCGCGACGAGCTCGACGTGCTCGCCGCCTTCCAGGGCCTCCGGCTCGCGATGCCCTGAGCCGCGATGCCCTGAGCCGCGACGCCCTGAGCCGCGACGCCCCGAGCGCGACGGGATCCGCGGGGGCGGAGCGCGCCGCGTGCGCGGCTAGCCTGGCCCCGTGGCCCGCGTGACCGTCATCGGCAACCCGACCGCCCGGGGCTTCGACGGTGCCGTCGATGTGGTGCTGCGCGCCGTCGCGGCGCGGGGCGACGAGGCCGAGGTGGTGCGCACGACCGTCGCGCAGCCCGGCGGCGCGCAGGCCCGAGAGGCGCTGCAGGGCGGCACCGACGCCGTCGTCGCGATCGGCGGCGACGGCACGGTGCGGGCGATCGCGGAGGCGCTCGCGGGCACGGGCGTGCCGCTCGGCATCGTGCCGCGCGGCACCGCGAACCTCTTCGCCCGCAACCTCGGGCTGCCGCTCGGCGCCTCGGCCGCGGTGGCCGTCGCCGTCGGCGGCGGCCCCTCCCCCATCGACCTCGGCCTCGTGCGGCTCACGCGCACGGACGGGCGCATCGACGAGCAGCGCTTCCTGGTCGTCGTGGGCGTCGGCCACGACGCGCTCGCGATCGAGGCCGCCTCGCTGCGGCGGAAGCGGCGCCTGGGCTGGCCCGCCTACGTCGGGGCGGGCCTCCACCGCCTCGCCCTGCCCGGGTTCCGCGTGCGCGCCCGTCTCGACGGCGCGGCCGCGACCACCGAGGCGTGGAGCGTGCTGCTCCACAACGCGGCGCGGCTGCCGGCGGGCCTCCGCGTCGTGCCGGGCACGAGCCTCGCCGACGGCCGGCTGCACGTCGTGGCCGTCGCGCCGAGGCGCGCCCTCGACTGGGCGCGGATCGCGGCCTCCGGCGCCGGCATCGGGCGCGCGGCGGGCGCGCTCGGCGCCCGCGCGGTGCTGCGCGCGCGGCTCGCCCCGGCGGGCACCGAGCCGCTGCCCGTGCAGATCGACGGGGACGCCGCGGGACGCGCGCTCGCGATCGACGCCGCTGCGGTGCCGGGTGCGCTGCTCGTGCGGCTGCCCGGCGGCCGCCCAGGGGCGCCGGGCAGGATCGTCGGGGCGCGCTGACCGCGGCCCGCCACCGCCCCGACGAGAGGACCCCGCGTGCCCGAGCGCACCCCCATCACGGCCGACGAGGCGCTCGAGCGGCTCCACCGCGTGCCCCGCGGCCACCTCGACGCCGTGCTCGCCGAGGCCGACCTCGACGCGCTCGTCCGCGGCATCGCCGGGCGCTGGCTCACGCTGCCGCTGCGCCGCCGGCAGCGGCGCGCGCTGCTCGACCTCCTCACGCGCGACCGCATCGACGAGCTGCGCGCCGAGACCGTCGCGCGCCTCCTCCACGCGATGCGGGGCCTGCCGCCGACGCCGAGCGCCTCGCGCGCCATCCGCGACGCGCTCCGCTCCCGCACGGGCGAGGCGTTCCGCGACCTGAAGTACCTGCTGAACGCCTCCGGCGACCAGCACGACCTGGAGCACATCGTGTTCGAGCACCTGCTGCCGACCGACCGCGACGCCGTGCTCGAGCACATCCGCGCGCAGGCCCAGCGCGCCGAGCACCTCGAGCTGCGCATCCTCTGCGACATCGACGACACCGTGCGCTCCATGCTCCACGACGACCGCTGGCCGCGCGGCACGGTGTACCCCGGCGTCGTCGCGCTGCTCCACGCGCTCGACCGGGGCCGCTCCGGCGACCCGTGGCGCGCGGGCGACCTCACGTTCGTCACCGCGAGGCCCGGCGGACCGCGCGGCATCATCGAGCAGTACACGCGCGACGGCCTCGAGGACCTCGGGATGCCGAAGCACACCGTGCTGGGCGGCTCGTTCCTCAACCTCTTCACGAAGGCGAGCATCGCCGCGCGCAAGCTGCAGAACTTCGAGCGCGAGCGGCTGCTGTTCCCGGAGTGCCGGAAGGTCTTCCTGGGCGACTCCGGCCAGGCGGACGCGCAGGTGGGCGCGGCGATGCGGGAGCGCGACCCGCGCTTCATGGCCCGCGTGCTCATCCACGACGTCGTCGGCCTGCCGGAGGCCGAGCGCGCGGCGCTCGCGCGCCAGGGCGTCGAGACCTTCGGCACCTACGCGGGCGCGGCGCGGATGCTCGCGGCCGACGGGCTCATCGAGGCCTCCGCGGCCGAGGCGATCGACCGGGAGGTGCGCGCCGCGGTCGCCGCGCTCCCGCACGGTCCGGGCCGCGAGCGGCTCGAGGCGGCCCTGGCCGCGGAGGCCTAGGCCCCGCGGGCGGCGCCCGGCGCGAGCTGGTCGCCGGGGCGCTGCTCGACGAGCGCGATCGTGTTGCCCTCGCTGTCGAGCAGGAAGGCCATGCGCTCGGCCGAGCCCGCAGGACCGAGCGTGGCGTCCTGGTGCTCGAAGATCGTGTGGGGCGGGGTGGTGATCGTGACGCCCTCCCCCTCGAGCTCGGCGACGCGGGCGTCGAGGTCGTCGACGCCGAGGTACACGAGGGCGCTCGGCGCGTTGGCGTCGAGGAGGAGGCGCACGCCGTCGACGTCGAAGAAGAGGAGCCCCGGCGGGTCGAACCGGGCGGCGGGCCCGCTGCCGAGGAGCCGCGCGTAGAACGCCTGCGCCCGGTCGAGGTCGGTCGCGCGCTGCGCGATCTGGACGACGGGCATGGGGGCCTCCGGGCGTCGGGCCGGGGTCAGGCGCCGGCGGCGGGCGGCACGAGCGCGTCGAGGCGCCGGTGCCAGTGCTCGCGAGCGTACTCGCCGGGCGCCGTGCGCATCTGCGCGCCCGCGAGCAGGGCGTCGGCGGTCGCGCGCACGCGCTCGCGCACCCAGGCCGGGTACGCCATCCGCGCCGCGTGCTCGGCGAACTCGTCCTCGTCGTCGATCCACGGCACGCCGCGAGGGCGACGCACCACGTCGAGGTCGAGGTCGCAGTAGTCGAGCACCCAGCCCTCGGGGCGCCGCACGAGCTCCGGCGGCGTGCAGACGTCGATGTACAGCGCCAGCTCGCCGCCCACGAGCCAGTGGACGAGCGCCCAGGTGCCCTCGAGCATCGCGAGCGGGCGCCGCGGCACGAGCATGACCTTGCGCTCGTCGCCCAGGAACGCGTCGACCCCGGGCTTCCAGAAGCGCGTGGTGGGCCCGTCGACGCCCAGCCACACGCCCTCCGCGTCGCTGCCGAGGGCGACCGCGTCGTAGGTCCAGTGCGGGGTGCCGTCCCACTTCGAGGCGCGCACGCGCACCCGCTCGCCCTGCGCGGGCTCGCCGCCCGCGACGAGCGCGAGGGTGCCCAGCGCGTCCTCGGCGTCGAAGGGATCGGCGCTCGCGGCGATCTCGTCCGCGGTCCACCAGCGCTCGTCGCGGATCGAGGCGGTCTCGCCGGGCTCGCGGCCGGAGGCGTCGGCCGCGAAGCGGGGCGTGCGCCACACGAAGGCGGTCATGTCGAGCGCGTCGTAGCGGTGCCCGGGCGGCGTCGGCTGCCGCACGTGCCGCACGGGGCCGATCAGCTCGGACGGATCGGGTGCCCGCCCGGTCTCCTCCCGCAGCTCGCGGAGGGCCGCCTCGCGCTCGGTCTCGCCCGCGTCGATGCCGCCGCCGACGGTCAGCCACCGCGCGGGCGCGCCGCGGCCGCTCCACTCGTGGAGCAGCAGCAGCGTCGCGCCGGCCGGGTCGACGCAGACGACGCGCGCCGAGCGGCGGATGCCGCCCGGGCGCGCGTCGTCGCTCACGCGAGCCTCAGCCGTGGTTCTTCGCGGTCGGCAGGTGCTTCCCCCACCAGCGCAGCACGTGCTCGAAGCGCTCGACGCGGTGCCGCGGCTGCCCGGACCGGGTCAGCTCGTGGTCCTCGCCCGGGAAGAGCAGCAGCGCCGTCTCGACGCCCTGGCGCTTCAGCGCCGCCCAGTACCGCTGCGCCTGCTCGGGCGGGCAGCGCCAGTCCTGCTCGGAGTGCACGACGAGGGTCGGGGTCGTCACCTGGCCCACGTGCGCCATGGGGCTCTGCGAGCGCACGAGCTCGGGGTCGGTGCCCGTGTACTCGCCGCCGAAGAACCAGCCGATGTCGCTCGTGCCCTGGAACGACTCCGGGTCGAGGAAGCCGCGCTCGACGAGCGCCGCCGCGAAGCGGTGGTCGTGCGCGATCGTCCACGCCGTCAGGTAGCCGCCGTACGAGCCGCCCATGATGCCGAGGCGCTCGCGGTCGAGCTCGGGGTGCGCGTCGAGCGCGCCGTCGAGGAAGTCGAGCACGTCGTGCATGTCGACGGTGCCCATGCGCTGCCGGATCGCGACGCCGTGCGCGCGGCCGTAGCCCGCCGAGCCGCGCGGGTTGCACTGCACGACCGCGTAGCCGGCGGCGACCGCCACCTGCGCCTCGTCGAAGACGTGCACGCCGTACTGCGCGAAGGGGCCGCCGTGGATGTTGAGGAGCACCGGGTGCGGGCCCTCGCCCTCCGGCAGCCACACCCAGCCGTGCACCTTCGCGCCGTCGCGGCCGACGACCTCGCGCTCCTCGGGCAGCACGATGCCGGCCTCGGCGAGCGGCGCCCCGAAGTCGGTGAGGATCGTGAGGCCGCGGTCGTCGAGCACGGCGAGCTCGCCGAAGGACGTCGGCGTCGCGACCGAGGCGACCGTGCGGCCCTCGCCGACGCCGTGGCCGATGACCTCGAGGTCGCCGCCGATGAGCTCGCGCGAGCCGCCGCCCGTGACGTGTACGAGGCGCACGCGCCCGCGGCGGCGCTCCTGCACGAGCACGCCGTCGTCGACGACGGTCGTGTGGCTGCCGACCTCGCCGAGGTCGACGGACTCCGCGTCCGTGACCTCCTCGGGGTGGGCGCCCGCGTGCTCGACGACGAACAGCTGCGTGTTGCGGGCGACGAAGTCGCGGCCGTCCGGACCCACCTGCTGGGCGAGCAGCACGTAGCCGCCGTCGGGCGTGGGGCGCGCCTCGGCGATCGAGAGGTCGGCGCGCGAGGAGACCACGATGTGCGGCTCGCCGCCCGCGACGTCGGCCTCGAGCTCGACGACGGCGCTGCGGAGGTCGTCGTCGCGCGTGTCGTGGCGCGCCGTGATCGCGACGACGCGGCGGCCGTCGGGCGTGAACGCCGGCCCGCCGTGGTCGAAGTCGCCGTGCGTCAGCTGGATGGCCTCGGGCGCGCGCGCCGCGTCGTCCGAGGCGCCCGCGCCGTCGTGCGGGTGCGCGGCCCGGTCGTAGCGCGGCTCGGCGTCGAGCGCCGGCAGGGGCGCGACGAACAGGTGCGTGCGGCGGCCCACGAGGCTGCCGACGCCGTTCGCGAGGTTGCGGTTGCGCGTGATGAGGCGCGCCGGCTCCTGCGCGGGCGCGACGCCCTCGACCGAGCCGTAGCGCCCGGGCTCGACGACGCGGGCGGTGAACGCGATGCGGTCGCCCTCGGGCGAGATCGCGACCTCGCGCACGCCGCCGGGCGCATCCGTCGCCTGCACGGGCTCGCCGCCGTCGACGCGCATGGCCCAGGCCTGCGCCCTGCCCTTCGCGTCGTCGCGCAGGAAGACCACGGTGCTGCCGTCGGGCGTGAGCTGCGGGTCGCGGTCGGCGACGCCGCCCGTGAGTCGCGTGCGGGTGCCGTCGTCGAGCGAGACGCGCCACAGCTGCCCCACCGTTCGGTTGGCGCGGAGGCTCGGCCGGCTCGTCGCCACGATCGCCCACGCGCCCGAGGGGTGGACGGCGGGGCGCGAGAGGGCGACGAGGCGCTCGATGTCCTCGGCGCGCATCAGGCGACGCCCTCGGCCTCGCCGAACCCGCTCACGTCGCCGACGAGGCGCGTGCGGTCGGCGGGCACGGGCTCGACGGCCGCGAGCGCGACCTCGGAGGCGAACTCCTCGACGTCGTACAGGCGACCGGCGTCCTCGCGGCGGCTCGCGATCGCGCCGGGGTTCGCGCGCTCGAGGAGGGTCGCGGTGATGGTGCCCTCGATCATGTCGCCCGAGACGACGACGAGCTCGATGCCCCGCGCCTCGAGCGCGGGGATGCGCTCGCGGAGCGCGTCCTCGCCGGCGCGCTTCGAGAGCGCGACGGCCTCGTACTCCGGCATCGTCGGCGTCGAGCGGATGAAGTGCGCCTGGTGGCTCGTGACGAAGACGACGCGCGCGCCGTCGGCGAGGTGCGGCAGCGCCGCGTCGAGCAGGCCCACCTGCGCGTCGCGGTTCAGCCGCATCGCGTAGTCCTCGCCCATGCCGGACTCCATGCCGCCGGAGGCGTTCATGACGAGCAGGTCGAGCGAGCCGAAGGCCTCCTCGGCCGCGGCGAACATCGCGGCGACGCTGCCGGCGTCCGTGAGGTCGGCCTGCACGGCGATCGCACCGACGCCCAGCTCCTTCGCGCTCGCGACGACCTTGTCGGCGCGCGGGGCCTTCGCCCGGTAGTTGATGACGACGTCCGCGCCGGCGCGGGCGAGGAGGAGCGCCGTCGCGGCGCCGATGCCGCGGCTGGAGCCCGTCACGAGGGCGGTGCGGCCGGTGAGGGAGCCGGGCTCGAGAGGGCCGGCGGCGGGGTTCGACACGATGTCTCCTTGTCTGTCGCCACGACCCTACTCGGGCGCGCGTGCGCCGAGCCCGTGGCGCTCGGGCCCCCGCGCAGGGACGCCGCCTAGGATGAGGCCGTGGACATCCTCCAGTACGCATGGGTCGTGTGGCTCGTCGTGGCCCTCGTGTGCTTCATCATCGAGATGGTGACGCTGGAGTTCACGTTCCTCATGATCGGCATGGCCTCCGTCGTCGGCCTCGTCGCGAGCATCACGGGCCTCGAGTGGTGGGTGCAGGTGCTCGTCGCCGCGGCCGCCGCGCTGCTGCTGCTGTTCCTCGTGCGGCCGAAGCTGCTGCAGCGGCTCCACCAGTCCGGCGAGGTCGCGAAGCAGGGCGTCGAGGCGCTCATCGGCATGGCCGGCGAGGTCACGCGCATGTTCGAGCGCGGCGCCGGCGAGGTGACGCTCTCGAACGGCGACGTCTGGACCGCCCGCCTCTCCCCCGCGGTGCGCCCGCGCGACCCCGACGTGGGCGAGCGGATCGTCGTCACCGCGATCGAGGGCGCCACGGCCGTCATCGTCCCGGCCGAGCGCTGACGGCGCGCGGGCGGGCATCCAGGCTCGCCCGCTAGCGTGGCAGCACCAGCACCGCCCTCGCCGAAGATGCCGGCGGCGGGCGTCCCGCCGACTCGAAGGAGCCGTGTCCCATGCCGATCGACGGAGGATTCATCCTCGGAGCGTTCCTGCTCGTCCTCGTCGCCCTCGTCGTCCTGTTCGTCCTCGTCACGCTGTTCCGGTCGATCCGGATCATCAAGCAGGGCTTCACGGGCGTCGTCGAGCGGCTCGGACGCTTCCACAAGGTGCTCCAGCCGGGCCTCAACTTCCTCGTGCCGTTCATCGACCGCGTCGCGTACCACGTCGACATGCGCGAGCAGGTGCGCTCGTTCCCGCCGCAGCCCGTCATCACCGAGGACAACCTCGTCGTCTCGATCGACACGGTCGTCTACTTCCAGGTGACCGACGCGCGCGCCGCGACGTACGAGATCGCCGACTACCTCTCGGCCGTCGAGCAGCTCACCACCACGACGCTCCGCAACGTCGTCGGCGGCATGAACCTCGAGGAGGCGCTGACGAGCCGCGACAACATCAACGGCCAGCTGCGCACGGTCCTCGACCAGGCCACGGGCAAGTGGGGCCTGCGCGTCGGCCGCGTCGAGCTCAAGGCGATCGACCCGCCCCACTCCATCCAGGACTCGATGGAGAAGCAGATGCGCGCCGAGCGCGACCGCCGCGCGGCGATCCTCACGGCGGAGGGCTCGAAGCAGTCGCAGATCCTCGAGGCGGAGGGCCTCCGCCAGTCGGAGATCCTGCGCGCCGAGGGCCAGGCGAAGGCCCAGGTGCTGCGCGCCAAGGGTGACGCCGAGGCCCAGGTGCTGCTCGCGAAGGGCGAGTCGGAGGCCATCGAGCGCGTCTTCGCCGCCATCCACGAGGGCGACGCCGACGACAAGCTGCTGGCCTACCAGTACCTCCAGACGCTGCCGAAGCTCGCCGAGGGCGACGCGAACAAGCTCTGGATCATCCCCTCGGAGCTCACGGACGCCCTGCAGGGCGTGGGTCGCGGCTTCTTCGAGGGCCGCGCCGACGTGCCGTTCCGGAAGCCGAAGGAGAAGGAGCGCGAGAGCGAGCCGTCGATCCTCGACGAGACCTTCCAGGCCGACTCGGTCTCGGACGTCGAGGTGCCGTCGATCGCCGAGACGCTCGAGGCGAGCGGCATCGACCCGCAGGGCGCCGGGCAGGTCGACCAGGTGTCGTCCGCCACCTCGCTCGCGGCCGAGACGCCGGACGCCGACCTCGGCGAGGCGCTGGACGCCGCCCGCGAGGCGCGCGCCGAGGCGCCGCACGTCGAGCCGCCGCTGCCGCCCCAGCAGCCGGGCCAGGAGCCCGGCCAGGACGACCAGCAGGGCGGACCGCGGCACGCGTGACGCAGTACCTGACCGGCCGGCCCCCGCGTGTGCTCGCACACCGGGGGCTCGCCGTCGCCGCGCCGGAGAACTCGATGCTCGCCTTCGTGCACGCCATGGACGCGGGCGCGACCTACCTCGAGACCGACGTGCACGCGACGGCAGACGGCGTCGCCGTGCTCGCGCACGACGCGACGCTCGACCGCGTGGCGGGGACCGACGTCGCCATCGGCACGACGCTGCGCAAGGACCTCCTGGGCGTCGACCTCGGGCACGGCGAGACGGTGCCGGAGCTCCGCGAGGCGCTCCTCGCGCTCCCCGACGCGCGCTGGAACATCGACCTGAAGTCGGACGCGGCCGTCGTGCCCGCGGTCCGCGCGATCGTCGAGGCGAGGGCCGTCGACCGGGTGCTGCTCACCTCGTTCTCGGAGCGCCGCCGTCGGCGCGCGCGGGCGCTGCTGCCCGAGGTGGCGACGAGCGCCTCGCAGGGCATCGTGCTGCGCGCGCTCGCGGCGCAGCGCGCGGGGCTGCGAGCGCTCCTCGCGCGGGTGCTCTCGGACGTCGTCGCCGTGCAGGTGCCGCGCCGCGCCGCGGGCGTCGAGCTCGTGACCGCGCGCAGCGTCGCCGCGCTCCACGCGGCGGGCGTGGAGGTGCACGTGTGGACCGTCAACGAGGCGGCCGAGATGCGGGAGCTGCTCGACCTGGGCGTCGACGGACTGGTGACCGACCGCTGCGACGTGGCCGTGCCGCTCGTCGCGGCCCGCTGAGGCCGCGTCGGCAGGACGCCGCGCAGGACGGCGGTGCCGCCCGAGGCCCGGTCAGCGGGGCGCGCGCGGCACGGCGCGGACGCCGCGGAGGCCCCAGCGGGTGACCGCCGCGAGCGTGCCGAGCTCCTCGCCCACCCGCATCTTGGAGGCGCCCACCGCCCGCTCGACGAAGCGCACGGGCACCTCGGCGATCGTGCCGCCCGCCTGCGCGACGCGCACGGCCATCGCGATCTGGAAGGCGTAGGCGTCGACGTGGATGGCGTCGAGGTCGACCTGCTCGAGCACGCGCGTGCGGTAGACGCGCAGGCTCGAGGTGAGGTCGTGCACCTGGGTGCCGAGCATCGCGCGGGCGTAGGCGTTGCCGAGGCGCGCGGAGAGGCTGCGCCTCGGGCCCATGTTGCGCACGTCGCTGCCCTCGACGAAGCGCGAGCCGATGATGAGGTCGACGCCGGTCGCCGAGACCTCGAGGAGCTCGGGCAGGTCGTCGGCGTCGTAGGAGCCGTCGGCGTCGGTGACGACGACGCGCGTCGCGCCGCGCGCCATCGCGAAGCGCATGCCCTCGATGACGGCCGAGCGGTAGCCGCGCTCGGTGCGGTGGATCACGAGGGTGCCCGCGTCGGCCTTCGCGAGCCGGTCGGCCAGGTCGCCCGTGCCGTCGGGGCTGCCGTCGTCGACGATGACGAGCTCCGCGTGCGGCACCGACTGCCGCAGCCGACCGACCGTGCGCTCGAGGCCCTCGATCTCGTCGTACGTGGGCACGACGATCATGACGTCAGGCATCCCCGCTCCTTCGCGTCCGCATCCGGAGCGCGCCGGCGGCGGCGAGCCCCAGGACGCCGCCGATGCACAGCGCCCACTCGATCCAGCCTCCCACACGGATGCCCGGGGTGACGGTCGCCGAGAGCGGCAGGTCGGCGAGCATCGTGCCCGGCTCGTACTGCGGCAGGCGCTCGACGAACGAGCCGTCCGGCAGCACCATCGCGCTCGTGCCGACGGTCGAGACGTTGACGAGCGCTCGGCCCGCCTCGACCGCGCGCAGCCGTGCGATCGCGAGCTGCTGCACGTTCTCGGCCGAGCCCTCGCCGAAGTCGGCGTTGTTCGTGGGCGCGAGGATGATGCGGGCGCCGTGGTCGAGCACCATCTCGCGCGCGAGCCGGTCGTCGATGATGTCGAAGCAGATCGCGAGGCCCGCGACGACGTCGGGGCCGCCGCCGTCGGCGAGGTCGAAGGCGTTGGCGCTCGTGGGGTCGATCGAGTAGTCGCGCGGGATGAGGTCGAGGAAGCCGAGGGCGTCGAGGATCGGGGCGAAGAAGGGCCGCGCCGGCAGGTACTCGGCGAAGGGCACAGGATGGCGCTTCCGGTACTCGGCGACCGCCCCCTCCCCCGGGGCCACGAGCAGGAGGCTGTTGTACGTGTCGTCGGCGTCGCGGTCGTACTCGGGGCCGTCCCCCTCGCGCGTGACGGTGCCGGTAATGAGCGGCGCGCCGAAGGCGTCCGCCACCTGCTCGAGCACGGCGCTCGTGCCCGGATCCTCGTCGGCGAACCACTCGGCCGCGTTCTCTGGCCACACGAGCACGTCGAGGCCTCCTCGCCCTCGAGCGCCGCGGTGGCGGCCAGGTGCGCGCGCAGGATGTCGCCCGGCTCGGAGGCGGCGAGGAGGCCGGCCTCGCTGTCCCCCTGCACCGCGCCGACGCGGAGCGAGCCGTCCTCGACCACGGGGAACGCGGGGATCGCGACGAGCGCGATGAGCGCGGCGCCGCCGATCGTGATCCGCCGGCGCACGAGCGTGCGGTGGTGCAGCACGAGCTGCACGAGCAGCGCCGAGGCGGCCGCGAGCAGGAAGGTGAGGCCCGCGAAGCCCACCCAGCTCGTCGTGTCGGCGAAGGGGCTCGAGGCCTGCGAGTGCGCGAGCCTGCCCCACGCGAAGCCGCCCCAGGGGACGGCCGCCGAGAGCGACTCGCGGAGCGTCCAGAGCGCGCCGAGCAGCAGCGGCATGCCGAGGAACGCGCCGAGCGAGCCCTGCAGCCGCGGATCGGCCCACCGCCAGGCCAGGGCGAGCAGCAGCGCGCCGAGGCCCCACCACACCGCCATCCAGGCGGTGAGCGCGATGAGCGGGACGGGGCCGAGGTAGACGGTGATCCACTGGATGTGGACCACGAAGAAGAGGCCGCCCGTGGTCAGGCCGAGCCAGAAGGCCTGCGGCAGCGTGCGGCCGCGGAGCGCGACGAGGGCGAGGCCCACCGCGGGGAACAGCAGCGGCCACCAGTCGAGCGGCTGGAAGGCGAGCGGCAGCAGGGCGCCGCCGGCGAGCGCCGCCGCCCACGAGAGCACGAGCGGCAGCGGGCCGCGCGAGCGGACCCGCGGGGCGCGGCGGCGGGCGGCGGGCGCGGCGGCCGCCACCCGCTCGGACGGCGCAGCCGGGGCCGGCGGCGCCGCGGCCGAGCGCTCCGCGACCGAGGGCGCCGACTCGTCGAGCGCCGGGTCCTCCTCGGGCGCGGGCTCGGCGGCGAGGGACTCCGGGTTGGCGGGATGCGGCACCGCGGCGTCGGGGCGCGGCTCGTCGGCGCGCTCGTCGACGCCGCTCACAGCGCGGATCCCGAGGCCTCGACGACGCCGCGGCGGATGCGCTCGACCGCCTCGTCGGCGGTGCGCGCGAGCCGCTTGGGCGCGACGGCCGAGATCTGGTCGAGCACGTCGATCGTCTGCTTCGCCCAGCGCACGAAGTCGCCGGCGGCCAGCCCGGTGTCGCGCAGCACGCCGTCGAGCGGGGTGCCGCGCGCCCAGCGGTGCATCGCGAGCGTGAGGCCCGTCTGCAGCGGCTCGGTGCCGGGCATCCGGTGCGCCTGCTCGAGGTCGTCGAGCGTCGCCCAGAGCGTCTGCGTGCGGTCGAGGGCCTCGAGGAACGGGCCCTTCGGGAGCATGCGCTCGGGCAGCATGCCGTCGTCGCGGCGGCCCTCGAACACGAGCGCGCACGCGAGCGCGGCGAGCGCGGGCGCGTCGAGGCCGGTCCAGAGGCCCTGGCGCAGCGACTCGGCGACGAGCAGGTCGCGCTCGCCGTAGATGCGGCGCAGCGCCTCGCCCGCGGGCGTCACGCGCGCGCGGCCGTCGACGTCCTCGAGGTAGCCGAGCTCGCGCAGCACGCCGGCGATGCGGTCGAACTGCTGCGCGATCTGGCCCGTGCGGCGGTCGATCTGCCGCTCCGCCTTCTCGATCTCTCGCCGCAGCCGCCAGTAGCGCTCTCCCCAGCGGGCGTGGGCCTCGCGGTCGGGGCAGGCGTGGCAGGGGTGCGTGCGCATCGCGGCGCGGACGCCGCCGAGCTCGCGCTGCACGCGGTCGCGGTCGGCGTGCGAGAGGCCCTGCCGCTGCGCGTCGCGCTCGAGGTCGCTCACCTCGCGGCGGAAGGCCGCGTACTCGGCGAAGTCGCCCAGGTGGCACGTCATCGAGGCCTGGAACCCCTCGAGGCTCGCGCGCTGGTCGACGACGCGGCGGGCGAGCTGCACGACGGAGCGGTCGGCCTGGAACTGCGCGAACGAGGTCTCGAGCACCTCGCGCGTGCCTGCGACGCCGAGCCGGTCGACGAGGTTCACGGCCATGTTGTAGGTCGGGCGGAACGCCGACTGCAGCGGGTAGGTGCGGCGCGAGGCGAGCGAGGCGACCTCCTGCGGCTGGTGCTTGCCGCTCCACACGACGACCGCGTGGCCCTCGGTGTCGATGCCGCGGCGACCGGCGCGGCCGGTGAGCTGCGTGTACTCGCCCGGCGTGATGCGCACGCGCGCCTCGCCGTTGAACTTCTCGAGCTGCTCCAGCACGACCGTGCGCGCGGGCATGTTGATGCCGAGCGCGAGCGTCTCGGTCGCGAAGACGACCTTGAGCAGGCGGGCGCGGAACAGCTCCTCCACCACCTCCTTGAAGACCGGCAGGAGGCCCGCGTGGTGGGCCGCGACGCCGCGCTCGAGGCCGGCGAGCCACTCGAAGAAGCCGAGGACGGCCAGGTCGGCGTCGTCGAGCAGGCGGCAGCGCTCGTCGACGATCGCGCGGATCTCGGCGCGGTCCTCCGCGGTCGTGAGGCTGATGCCGCTCGCCACCACCTGGCGCACCGCGTCGTCGCAGCCCTTGCGGCTGAAGATGAAGCCGATCATCGGCAGCATCGAGCGGTCCTCGAGCATCCGGATGACCTCGGCGCGGTCGGTGCGCTGCCCCATGCCGCCGCGAGGCTGCTGCGGGCGCCGCCCGCCGCGATGCGGGCGGCGATCCCGATGGCGGTTGTGGCCGCCGCGGTCGCGGTGCCCGTAGGAGGCGGAGTCGGCGAGGTCGGAGCCGCGCGCGAGGTCGACGAGCTCGGCGCTCGGGCGGTGCGCCTCCTCGGCCGCGCGCGACTCGAAGAGCGGCACGAGGCGGCCGCGGATGAGCACGTGCGCGTCGAGCGGCACGGGCCGGTGCTCGCTCACGATGACCCGCGTGCCGCCGCGCACGGCGTCGAGCCAGGCGCCGAACTCCTCGGCGTTCGAGACGGTGGCCGAGAGCGCGACGAGCCGCACGTGCTTCGGGAGGTGGATGATGACCTCCTCCCACACCGGCCCGCGGAAGCGGTCGGCGAGGTAGTGCACCTCGTCCATCACGACGAACTCGAGGTCGTCGAGGCGCCGGCCCTCGTAGAGCATGTTCCGCAGCACCTCGGTCGTCATCACGACGATCCGGGCGTCGCCGTTGAGGCTCGTGTCGCCCGTGAGGAGGCCGACGCTGCCCGCGCCGTAGGCCTCGACGAGCTCGCGGTGCTTCTGGTTCGAGAGCGCCTTCATGGGCGTCGTGTAGAAGACGCGGCCCGTGGGCGCCTGCATCGTCAGGCTGATCGCGAACTCGGCGACCACGGTCTTCCCCGCTCCGGTCGGCGCGGCGACGAGCACGCTCGAGCCGTCCTCGAGCGCGAGGCACGCCTGCCGCTGGAAGGGGTCGAGGCCGAACGGCATCGATCGGGCGAAGGCCTCGGTCGCGATGCCGACGTCGTCGCCCGCGCGCGCCTCGCTCACGCGGCGGCCGCCTCGGCCGAGAGCGCCGCATCGCGCTTGGCCCTGCGCCGGTCGACGACGAGCGCGACCGCGGCGGCCGCGAAGTACAGCACCACCATCGGCACGGCGATCACGAACATCGAGAGCACCTCGCCCGCGGGCGTCACGAACGCGCCGAACAGCGTCGCCGTGAGCACCGCCCAGCGCCAGCCCGCGAGGATCTGCTTCCCGCTCACGATGCCCGCGAGGGCGAGGAAGACGACGACGACCGGCAGCACGTAGGCGACGCCGACGGCGAAGACGAGCTTGAACGAGAAGTCCCAGTAGTCGGAGGCGCCGAGGAAGGCCGTGAAGCCGTCGGGCGCGAAGCCGACGAACAGGCGGATGATGCGGGGCAGCACGAACCAGCCGGTCGCGCAGCCGATGACGAACAGCGGCGCGGCTGCGCCGATGAAGCCGAAGACGTAGCGGCGCTCGACCGTGCGGAGCGCCGGCACGACGAACGCGAGCAGCTGCCAGATCCAGATGGGGCTCGACATGATGATGCCGAGCATGAAGCCGATGCGCATCTGCATGTCGAACGACTGCGTGACGTTCGTGATGTTCAGCTCGACCTCGAGGCCCTGCGCGCGCAGCTCGTCGAGCGGCGAGCTCAGCAGCTGCAGCACGGGGGCGGCGAGGAAGAAGCCGCCGATCGCGGCGACCACGAGGGCGGCGCCGGCGATGTAGAAGCGGCGCTTGAACTCGCGGAGATGGCCGGTGAGGACCATCCGGCCCTCGGGGTTCGCGGTGCGCCCTGCGCGGGCCATCCGCTACTTCCGGTCGGTGGAGGAGGTGGTGGTGCCGTCGGCGTCGGTGTCGGTCGGCTCGCCGTCCTTGCCGCTCTTGACCTCGCGCTTGAGGATGTTGACCGACTGGCCGACGCTGCGCGCGAGCGCGGGGAGCTTCGCTGCGCCGAAGACGAGGATCACGATGATGAGGATGATCCACCAGTGCGCACCCGCGTTGGCCCAGAAACCGCCCATGATCGTTCTCCCCCAGTCGTCGAGCCGTCGTCAACGGCCTCCATCGTACCGCGCCGCGCGCGTCGACCGGATGCCGCGAGGCTCGCCGGCCGCCCGGGTCAGGCGGAGGCGGCCGCGTCGCCCTCGCCGAGCGCGTCGAGCGCGAAGCGGCGCATCGCCGCGCGCAGGCTCGCCGGCGCGACGACCTCGGCGTCGCCGCCGCAGGCTGCCACGGCGCGCAGCACGCTCGCCTCGCTCCACACCTCGATCTCGAGCCGCACGCGCTCGCCGTCGACCGAGACGGGCTCCGAGGTCGCGTAGTCGGCGAGCATCGCCGCGGCTGCGCGCGTCGCGACGACCTGCGCGGTGCCGGCGACGGTGCGCTCGCGCGCGGGCAGCGCCGCGGGCCACGCCTCGGTCGTCGCGGTCGCAGCCTCGATGCGGTCGAGCCGGTAGGTGCGGAGCGCCCCGCGGCCGAGGTCGACCCCCTCGAGGAAGACCTGGCCGTCGCGCAGCTCGAGGCGGGTGGGGGCGACGAGCCTGCGTGCGCTCGGCTCGCCGGGCTTCCGGTAGTCGAGCGCGAGCACCTGGCTGCCGCGGATCGCGTCGCGCACGAGCCTGCGCGACGCGCGGCGCGGCGGGCGCGTCGACGGCGACGGTGTCGGCGCCCTGCGATGCGGCCCGGCGCAGCTTGGCGCGGAGCGCCTCGACGCGCTCGGGCGCGGCATCGGTGTAGCCGGCGACGAGCGTGAGCCCCGCGATGAGCGCGCTCGCCTCGCGCGGCGAGAGCCGCACCGTCTCGTCCTCGAAGGCGGGCCGCATCGTGACCGAGATGAGGTCCTGCTCCTCGAAGGCGTCGACGTCGATGTCGAAGCGCACGAAGTCTCCCGCGCCGTCGGGCACGCCCGACATGAAGATGCGCTGCACCGCATCGCGGATGCGCCCCTCGTCGACCCCGAAGTGCGCGGCCGCCTCGGAGACCGGCACCGAGCCGGAGGCCGTGGCGTACTGGATGAGCGAGAGCAGCAGGCCCAGCCCGCCCTCGGCGCGGCGGGCGCTCATGCGGCCCCCTCCTCCGCGGGCGCGTGGGCGTCGCGGATGCGCTCGAGCCGCGAGCGCACGAGCGCCTGCATGGCCTCCGGCCGCACGACGTGCACGTCGGCGCCGAAGCCCGCGAGCTCGTCGGCCACGACGTGCCGGTCGGCGTGGTGGATGACGAGCAGGCCGTCCTCCTCGATCGTGCCGGGCCGGTGCCGCAGGCGGATGTCGGCGTCCGAGCCCGGCACGGCGCGGAGCGCGACGGTCGCGCCCGCCCAGATCTCCTCGAGCTTCGCGAGCGCGGTCGAGGCCGCGTCGGCGGGCACCGCGAAGGGCGTGCGGGCCGCGCGGTCGCGCACGGGCGAGACGATGCGCTGCATGAGGAAGGTGCGCGCGTCCTCGGCGCCGAGGTCGTGGCCCACGAGCATCCAGCGGCCGCGGAAGAGCACCGTCGCCCAGGGCTGCACGGTGCGGGTGCGCGGCGTGCGCTCACCGGGCTTCAGGTAGTCGAAGACGACCTCGCGGCCCCGGTCGGCCGCCCGCTTCAGCGCCGCGAAGGGCGCCTCGCGCGGCCGCTGGCGGGCCTGCACGAGGGCCGCCGTGGGCGCGTGGTCCGCGGTGCGGCCCGGCATGCGCTCGAGCGGCAGGCCGCCGCGGAACTCCGGGTCGGCGCGCAGCTTCAGGGCCGCGCGCTGCGCCTCGTCGGTGAGGCCGCCCTCGTGCCACACGCGCAGCGCGAGGTCGAGCAGGTCGCGCTCCTCGGCGTCGAACTGCAGCTCGGCGGGGCTGCCGAGGGTGCCGTCGAGCACCCGGTAGCGGGCGTCGTGGTTGGAGTCGTCGCCCGCGGGCGCGGTGACGTCGATGACGATGCCCAGCTCGCGCAGGGCGTCCTTGTCGCGCTCGAACATCCGCTCGAGGGCGTCGCCCGGGCGCTGGCCCTGGTAGCCCGCGACGCGCTCGAAGAGCTCCTGCTTCGTGAACCCCGTGCGGGTGTCGACGAGGGCGAGCAGGAGCGAGAACTGCCGCTCCTCCGCCTCGATCCTCGCCATGGTCGCCCGCTCAGCCCGCGGCGGGCTCGAGCCGGTCGAGGATGTCGATGACGAACAGCAGGTGCTGGCCCTCGCCGATCGACGCGGGGCGCGAGGCCGGGTCGTCGTAGCCGAGCTCCTGCGGGATCGAGACCACGACCTGGCTGCCGATCGGCTGGCCCACGACCGCGTCCACGAAGCCCGGGATGAGGCTCGCGTCGTCGATCGTGAACTCGGCGGGGGCGCCGTTCTCCCACGAGGAGTCGAAGACCTCCTCGGTCTCCCACACGATGCCGGTGTAGTGCAGCAGCAGGCGGTCGCCCTCCTGCACGTCCTCGCCCGTGCCCTGGATGCTCTGCACGACGCGCAGCTCCTCCGGGGCGGCGCCGCCCGGGAAGGTGACGCCGGGGCGGCCGTCGGGCGCGAGCGCGATCGCCGGCATGCCCTGGGCGCCCGGCTGGGGCGTGCCCTCGGCCCGGCCCGGGTGCACGCCCGTGATCTCGAGCACGACGACCGCGGTGTCGGCCGGTGCGATGTCGAGCTCCTCGGAGGCCGCCGTCGGGCCGAAGAGGTCGGCGATCGTCGTCGTCAGCACCACCTGGCCGCCAAGGGCTGCGCAGGACGCTGCGTCGCCGAGCACCGACTCGCCGCCCGCGGTGAGCCGCAGCGCGTTGGCGGCGGGGAGCGTCTGGCCCGCCTCCTGGAACGAGGACGAGATGAGCTCGCCCGTCTTGCCGGAGTGGACGACGTAGTCGGCGTCGACGATGTCGCCGTCGCGCGCGCGGTCGCCCTCGCCGCCCGTGACGCGCGCCTGCGAGCCCTCGCTCACGAGCGGGGTCTCGAACGAGACGCCCGGGGCGCCCTCCGTCTGCTCGACCGTCACCTGGCTCGTCGCGGCGCCGGGCGCGAGCGTCGGCGTGCACCCGTCGATCGTGCCGTCGAGCGCGGGCGTGCCCTGGGCACAGGCGGTGAGCGACGCGGCTGCGACGAGCAGCGCGGCGATCGAGAGGTGGCGAGAGCGCACGACGGAGCCTTTCGGGGTCGGGGTGACTGGCGGTCAGTCTACCTGCGGGGCGTCGGCCTCCCGGCCGTCCGCGCCGGTGATCGCGGCGGCCTGGCGGCGGGCGTCGCGGGCGGCGCGGCGGGCGCGCTTGTCGCTCGTCGCGCGGTCCCCGAGCGCGCCGGGGGTCCAGGCCTCGACGTCGGCGTCGGCGAAGTCGGCCTTCGCGGCGCGGCGGCGGAACGACGGCACGTCGACGCCGTCGGCGACGCGGCGCGCGGTCATGAGGAAGCCCGTGTGCGCGACCATCCGGTGGTCGGGGCGCACGGCGAGGCCCTCCACGTGCCAGCCGCGCACGAGCGTCTCCTGCGACTTCGGCGCCGTGAAGCGGCCGTCCGCGCGGATCGCCTCGACGACGCGGCTCAGCTGCGTGACGGTGGCGACGTAGCAGAGCACGAGGCCGCCGGGGCGCAGCGCCTCCGCCGTCGCGTCCACGCACTCCCACGGCGCGAGCATGTCGAGCAGCACGCGGTCGGCCTCGCCTGCGCCGACGTGCTGCGGCAGCTCCTCGACGAGGTCGCCGAGCACCGTCGTCCAGTTGCCCGGGCGCTCGCCGAAGAAGCCCGTGACGTTCGCCTCGGCGACGTCGCGGAACTCCTCGCGCCGCTCGAACGAGACCAGCCGGCCCGTGCCGTGCAGAGCGCGCAGGAGCCAGAGCGACAGCGCGCCGGAGCCGACGCCCGCCTCCACGACCGTCAGGTCGGGGTGGATGTCGGCGAAGCCGACGATGTGGGCGGCGTCCTTCGGGTAGATGATCGCGGCGCCGCGCGGCATCGACATGACGTAGTCGTGCAGCAGCGGGCGGATCGCGAGGTGGGGGTGCTCCCCCACGGTCACGATCGAGCCGTCGTCGAGGCCGACGAAGGCCTCGTGCGCGAGCGCGCCGTGCTGCGTGTGGAACTGCTTGCCCTCGGTGAGCACGATCGTGTGCATCCGCTGCTTCGGGCCGGTGAGCTGCACCACGTCGCCCCACTGGAAGGGGCCGGTCCTGCCCATCATGCGTCTCGGCCCATCATGCTCGTGCTCCCAACGCGTCTCGCTCCTCGATCGCGGCCTGAAGGTCGGCGGGGGTGCGCCCCGCGAGGCTCGGCCAGTGGACGACGCCCGGCAGCTGCGAGACGTCGACGGCGTGCGGCACGCCGATGGTCGTGAGGCCCGCTGCGAGCGCGCTGCGGGCGCCGGTGAAGGAGTCCTCGACCGCGACGGCGCGGGAGGCCTCCACGCCCAGGAGCGCGAGCGCGCGCTCGTAGGGCTCGGGGTCGGGCTTCCCGCGCTCGCAGTCGTCGCCGGCGACGGTCGCGTCGAAGGGCGCGATGCCCAGGCGCGCGGCGAGCGTCGCCTCGACGCGGTCGACGATCGCCCGCGTCGACATCGTCACGAGCGCGACGGGCACGCCGGCGGCGCGGAGGCTCGCGAGCAGCTCGATCGCCCCGGGCCGCGCGGGCAGGTCGCCGCCGAGGCCCTCGAGCACCTCGCCCACGAGGCGCGCGACGATCGCGTCGGCCTCCATGGGCACGCCCCTGGCGATGAAGGTGCGCGCGCCGTCCCACAGGTCGACGCCGACGAGCGCCGCCTGGTCGTCGGCGGTCCAGTCGATGCCGTGCTCGGCGGCGAGGCGGTCCTCGGCGGCCATCCAGAGCGGCTCGGTGTCGATGAGGGTGCCGTCGAGGTCGAAGAGCACGGCGGCAGGCGAGGTCACCGCGACAGCCTACCGGCGCGCGACGCGGGCGCCGCGGCCCCGGCGCGTAGAGTGGCGGTTCGACGCAGAGGGAGGGGCCGCGCGTGGCACGAGGACCCATCGAGGGACGCATCATGGTCGTCGCCTTCGAGGGATGGACCGACGCGGGCGACGCTGCGAGCGGCGCCGTGCGGCGGCTCATCGAGGCGTGCGGGCTCGAGCCCTTCGACGAGATCGAGCCCGACGAGTACGTCGACTTCGCCACGCACCGTCCCGTCATCCGCACGCTCGACGACGGCACGCGCGCCCTCCAGTGGCCCACGACCGTCGCCTACGCGCCGACCCGACCCTCGGCGAGGCAGCCGCTCGCCGCCGACGCGGGCCTCGAGGTCTCCACGGGCAACGAGGGCGAGCTCTTCGCGCTCGTCGGCGCCGAGCCCAGCCGCAACTGGACGCAGTACGCCGCGGAGTTCCTCGAGATCGCGCAGGGCTGCGAGGTCGAGGCGATCGTGTTCGTCGGCGCGATGCTCGCCGACGTGCCGCACACGCGCCCCATCGCGACCGCGATGACGAGCGACTCCCGCGAGCTGCAGTCGCGCCTCGGCGTGCTGCAGAGCGAGTACGAGGGCCCCACGGGCATCATGAGCGTGCTCGCGCTCGCCGCGCAGGAGGCCGGCATCCAGACCGCCTCGCTGTGGGCCTCCGTGCCGCACTACGTGCACAACGCGCCCGCCCCGAAGGCCGTCATCGCGCTCGTCGACCGGCTCTCGGAGATCGCCGACGTCACGATCCCGCTCGGCGACCTCGTGGAGCAGTCGGGCGAGTGGGAGCGCGGGATCGACGAGATCACCGAGCGCGACGACGACATGCGCGCCTACATCGGCAAGCTCGAGGAGCAGCGCGACGCGGTCGAGAGCCCCGAGGCCTCCGGCGAGGCGATCGCGCACGACTTCGAGCGGTTCCTGCGCGACCAGGCGCGCCGGCCCGACCCGCGCCTCCGCGCCGACGGCGGCACGGCGCGGCAGCGGCCGGAGGCGGGCACCGAGCCCGCGGCGGACGCCGAGGGCGACGGTCCCGCCGACGGCGAGGCGCCCGAGGGCGGCCGCGACGAGGAGCACCCGCCGCCCGTGTGAGCGGCTCCCTGCTGGTCGAGGCGGCCGCGCCCGCAGGGCGCTGCCGTCACGAGACCCCGGTGGCGGTGCGGGCCTCGTGCCGCGTGCGGCTGCGCCGCGCGCTCCTCGACCAGCGGGTGCGCCGGCCGGCCGCGTCAGCGCGGCTCGACCGCGAGCAGGTCGATGCCGAGCAGCGCGTCGATCGCGGCGAGGCTCCCCTCGTCGGCGGGCGCGCGCAGCACGAAGTCGTCGATCGCCTGCAGTGCCGCCGGGGTGTCGAGGTCGGCGGCGAGCGTCACCCGCAGCCACGGCACGACGCTGTCGACGAGCGAGGGGTCGTCGCCCTCGACGCGCGCCCACGCCGCCCAGCGGTCGAGCCGCTGCTCGGCCGCCTCGAGCTCGTCGTCGTGCCACTCCCAGTCGTCGCGCCAGCGGTGCGCGAGCAGCGCCAGCCGGATCGCCGCAGGGCGCGCGCCGGCCTCCCGCAGCCGGGAGACGAGCACGAGGTTGCCGAGCGACTTCGACATCTTCGAGCCCTGGTAGGCCACGAGGCCCGCGCCCATCCGGATCTCGCTGAAGAGCGGGGCGCCGAGCGCGAGCGCGTGGTGCGCCTGCAGCTCCTGGTGCGGGAAGCGCAGGTCGCGCCCGCCCGCGGCGACCGTGAACGGCGCGCCGAGCTCGTCCATCGCGATCTCGGTGCACTCCACGTGCCAGCCGGGGCGGCCGCGGCCGACGGCGGAGTCCCACGCGGGCTCGCCGGGCCGCTCGGCGCGCCACAGCAGCGGATCGAGCGGCGAGCGCTTGCCGGGCCGGTGGGGGTCGCCGCCGAACTCGCGCGTGAGCGCGAGCATCTCGGCGTCGTCGGTGCGGCTGCCGAGGCCGATGGGGAACGCGCGGGCCCGCGTCGTGTCGAAGAGCACGTCCTGCGCTCCCGGCTCGCTCGCGCCCTCCGCGGGCAGCAGGTAGGCGTCGCCGGAGTCGAGCATGCGGCGCACGGCGTCGCCGATGCGGCCGATGCGCTCGGTGACGGCGATCCACGCGTCCGGCGGCAGGATCCTGAGCGCCGTCATGTCGTCGCGGAAGAGCTGCTGCTGCTGCTCGGCGAGCGCGCGCCAGTCGACCCCGTCGCGGGCCGCGCGCTCGAGCAGCGGGTCGTCGACGTCGGTGGAGTTCATCGCCGTGCGCACCGGGATGCCGGCGTCGAGCCACACGCGGGTGAGCGTGTCGAAGGCGAGGTACGTGAAGGCGTGGCCGAGGTGCGTGGCGTCGTAGGGCGTGATGCCGCACGTGTACATGGTCGCCTCGGCACCCTGCGGCACCACGATGGGCTCGTCGCGCTTCGTGTCGTGCACGGCGGGCCGCTCGCCGAGGCCGAGGCCGAGCGCGTCGAGCGACGGGACGGCCGCCCCCTCCCAGGCCCTCACAGCGGCTGGATCGCGCCGACGGACAGCAGCACGAGGAGGACCGCGCCGAGCGCGATCCGGTAGACGACGAAGGGGGCGAAGGAGCGCTTCGAGATGAAGGCCATGAGCCACTTGATGACGACGAGGCCGACGCCGAACGCGACGATCGTCGCGAGGATCGTCGGCCCCCAGCCGAGTCCGATCGACTCGGGCTCGGTGAGCGCCTGGTAGGTCTCGTAGAGGCCCGAGCCGAACACCGCGGGGATCGCGAGCAGGAAGGCGTACTTCGCCGCCGCCGGGCGCTCGTAGCCGAGCGCGCGGCCGACCGTCACGGTCGCGCCCGAGCGGGAGACGCCCGGGATGAGCGCGAGCACCTGGCCGATGCCGACGAGGACGCCGTCGCGGTAGGTGATGCCCTCGAGCGTCTTCGTGCGGCGGCCGTAGATGTCGGCGGCGCCGAGGATGAGGCCGAAGACGATGAGCACGGTCGCCGTGATCCAGAGGCTGCGCAGCTGGTCGCGGATGAGCGACTGGAAGAGCACGCCCGCGACGACGATGGGCACCGTGCCGATGATGACGAGCCAGCCCATCCGCACGTCCGGGTCGTCCTTCGGCACGCTGCCGCGGAGCGCCCCGAACCAGCGCGAGATGATGCGCACGATGTCGCGCCAGAAGAACAGCACGACGGCCAGCTCGGTGCCGATCTGCGTGATGGCGGTGAAGGTGGCGCCCGGGTCCTCGGCGCCGGGCAGGAAGAGCCCCGCGATGCGCAGGTGCGCGCTCGACGAGATGGGCAGGAACTCCGTGGCGCCCTGGAGGGCGCCGAGGAGGATCGCGATCAGCCAGTCCATGGATCCCTCAGTAGGTGAGCAGCAGGTCCTCGAGCACGTCGGTGCCGAAGTCGAGGGCGTCGAGCGGCACCCGCTCGTCGACGCCGTGGAACATCGCGGCGAAGTCGAGGTCGGGCGTGAGCCTCAGGGGCGCGAAGCCGTAGCCGGCGATGCCGAGCTCCGAGAGCGCCTTGTTGTCGGTGCCCCCGGAGAGCATGTAGGGCAGCACGGGGGCCTCGGGGTCGTGGCGGCCGAGCGAGGCGGCCATCGCCTGCACGAGCGCCGTGTCGAAGGGCTGCTCGAGGCCGACGTCGCCGTGCACGAGCTCCACCTCGATGTCGTCGCCCACGAGCGCCCGGATGGCGTCGAGCGCCTCCTGCTCGCGGCCCGGCAGCGGGCGCACGTCGATGCGGGCCTCGGCGACCGAGGGGATGACGTTGTGCTTGTAGCCCGCCTCGAGCATCGTCGGGTTCGCCGTGTGGCGCAGGCTCGAGCGCAGGAAGCGCGCGATGGAGCCGGTGCGCTCGGCGACGGCGTCCGGGTCGGCGTCGTCCATGTCGAGCAGGCGCGCGATGCCGGCGACGAGCTCGCGGGTCGTGTCGGTGAGCTCCACCGGGAACTCGTGCTCCCCCACCGCCGCGACGGCGCGCGCGAGCTTCGTCACCGCGTTGTCGCGCATGCGCTGCGAGCCGTGGGCCGCGGTGCCGCGGGCGCGCAGGAGGATCCACTGCAGCGCCTTCTCGGCGGTCTGCAGCAGGTAGGCGCGCTGCCCGGCGATCTCGACGGAGTAGCCGCCGACCTCGCTGATGGCCTCGGTCGCGCCCTCGAAGAGCTCGGGGTGGTGCTGCACGAGCCAGTGCGCGCCGTAGAGGCCGCCCGCCTCCTCGTCGGCGAAGAAGGCGACGACGACGCCGCGGCGCGGGCGGCGGCCCGCGGCGAGGATGCGCTCGAGCGAGGCGAGGATCATCGCGTCCATGTCCTTCATGTCGACGGCGCCGCGGCCCCACAGCAGGCCGTCGCGCACCTCGCCCGCGAAGGGGTCGACGCTCCACTCGGCGGCGTCGGCCGGGACGACGTCGAGGTGGCCGTGCACGACGAGCCACGGGAGGCTCGTGTCCTCGCCCTCGATGCGCGCGACGACGCTCGCGCGGCCGGGCGCCGACTCGTAGGTCGTGCTCTCGACGCCCATGGAGGCGAGCACCTCGGTGACGTAGGCGGCGGCGTCGGCCTCGCCGTTCGAGCGGCCGCCGCCCCAGTTCTGGGTGTCGAAGCGGATGAGGTCCTGCGCGATCCTGGCGGTTCGGGAGAGGGCGTCGGTCACCACGCAAGGCTAGTCCTCCGCGCGCGCCCGGCCGGTCGCACGGGCCCTCCCCGGGCCGCGGTGCCGGCCGTCGGGAGCGCCGCCGCGCCGATGGTCGCCGGGTGGTCATCGAGGCCTCCGAGCCCGTGCTAGTGTTTCTTCTCGGCCCACCAAGTGGTCCGACACCTTGCGCGGGTGGCGGAAATGGCAGACGCGCTAGCTTGAGGTGCTAGTGCCCGTATTAGGGCGTGGGGGTTCAAGTCCCCCCTCGCGCACGAGTGAAGGCCCCGGAGCAGATGCTCCGGGGCCTTCGTCGTCCCCGGGTGCGCATGCGCATCGCGGCCCGCACCCCCCTCGCATCGATGTCCGTGGCCGGTGGCATCGTGCAGGCATGCACCCGGAGCCCGGCATCGATGCGGAGCACCTGATCGGTCTCGTCCGCTCGGGCGTGGTGCTGGATCCGAGCGGCGCGACGGCGAACGAGCTCGAGGCATCGCTCGCCGCGGCGGAGGCCGCCTGGTCGGAGCGGCTGCTCGCGCTGTCGCACGACGAGATCGGCGTGATCGCGGCATCGGGTGCGAACCTGCTGCCCGCTCCGGCCGTGCACGAACCGGTCGCCGTGGCCGATGCGCGCGCGGACGAGGCATTCGCGCGGCAGCTGCGGGCGCTCGACGCGCAGGCGGCGAGGATCGCGGGCCGACGGCGGGGGCTGCTGGCCGAGCACCTGCGGCGCGCCGCCGCTCGAGGCGGGGACGCGCGCGTGCAGGTGCGGGAGCTCGCGACGATCGCGGCTGCAGAGCTTCGGATCTCGGACCTCGCGATGGAGCGCTCGATGGACGAGGCCGTCACGAGCCTCGAGCAGCTGCCGCTCACCGACGCGGCCGCGAGCGAGGGCCGGATCGGCGCCGGGCACCTACGGGTCATCGACGCGGAGACGACCGCGCTGCGGCTCGATCCTGCCGCCTCGGCCACGACGATCCGCGACGTCGAGGCGCAGCTGGTCGCGATCGCCGAGCAGACGACGCCCGCGCGGCTGCGGCGGCGGGCGAGGCGGATCGTCGACGCAGCGCTGACCGCGCCGCTGCAGCAGCGGCATGATCGGGCGCGAGGAGCGGCACGTGCGGCTGCACGGGCTGCCCGACGGCATGTGCGAGCTCGTCGCCCGCCTCCCCGCGCTGCTCGGCGTGGCGATCCTCGACCGCCTGACGCAGGCCGCGAAGGCCGCCCCTGTCGACGACTCCCGCACGATCCACCAGCGGCGCGCCGACGCGGCCGCCGAGCTGCTGCTGTGCGGGCAGGCGCCCGACGACGCCGCGCTGGCGAACGCGATCGCACCGGTCCTGACCGTGATGATCCCCGCGACGGCGCTCACCGCCGACGAAGCCACGAGCGAGGGCCGCGAGCCCTGCGTGCTCGACGGGCGCTCGCTCGTCGACCCCGGGACCGCCCGCCGCCTCGCCGGCGGCGCGGGCGACTGGGAGCGGCTCTTCGTCTCCCCCGTCACCGGCCTCGCCGTCGCCACCGACCGCTACCGCCCCACCGCCGCACAGCGGCGCTGGCTCCGCGCGCGCGACGGTCGCTGCCGCTTCCCCGGCTGCAGCATGCCCGCCCACCGCGCCGACGCCGATCACACCCGCGATCACGCCCTGGGCGGCGCGACCGCGACCGCGAACCTGGCGCTCCTCTGCAGGCGCCACCACGTCATCAAGCACGCCACCCGCTGGCGGGTCAGGCAGAGCGTCCCGGGGGTCCTCGAACGGACCAGCCCCATCGGCACCCTCCACACCGACCGTCCGGACCCGGTGGCGCCGGGGCCGCGGTTCGCGGCTCCCCCCGGAGCTGACGGATCGGTGGGCAGCGCTGCCGCTCGTCGGGGCACCGCCCGGCGCCGTCCCGTGCTGACGTCGAGTCCGCGCGCGGCCGGCGCACAGGTGCCGCCGCACGGCCCCGGCTAGCGTCTGTCCCATGTCCGTCTTCGACAGCATCCGCTCCTCCGGCTTCCGCCGCGGCCCCTCGCGCCTGCTCGCGGGCATCTGCGGCGGCATCGCCGCCAAGCTCGGCGTCAGCCCGCTCATCGTGCGCATCGTCACGCTGCTGCTGTTCCTGCTGCCGGTCGTCGGCTGGGGCCTCTACCTCGTGCTCTGGGCGGTGACCCCGAACCAGTCGGGGTCCATCCCGCTCGAGCGGTGGCTCGGCCGCCGCTAGCAGGCACCTCGCGGCGGCTCGGCCGCCGCGAGCAGGCACCGCGCGGCGGCTCGGCCGCCTCTGGCCCTCGGCGCCCGCTGGCGGCATCTCGTCGCCCGCTGACGCCTTCGGCGCTGGCCGTACCCTGGCGCACGTGGTCGGATGAGCGCATGCGCGCCATCCTCGCCATCGACGTCCAGGAGTCCTTCCGCGCCCGCGCGGCGGAGTGGGCGGAGGTCTCGGCCCCCGACATCGCCGAGCGCGTGCAGCGCGTCGTCGACCACGGCCGCGCCTCGGGCGACGCGATCGTGTGGGTGCTGCACGAGGAGCCGGGCTCCGGCGGGCCCTTCGACGCGGCCTCGGGCCACGTCCGCCTGCAGCCGGGCGTCGCGCCGGCTGCGCACGACCTGCGGGTGACGAAGCGTGTCCACAGCGCCTTCGGAGGCACGGACCTCGACGCGCGCCTCCGGGCGCTCGGCGTCGACGAGGTCGTGGTGACGGGCATCCGCACCGAGCAGTGCTGCGAGACGACCGCGCGCGCCGCGAGCGACCTCGGGTACGCCGTCACCGTCGTCCTCGATGCGACGGCGACGCATCCCCACGCCGCCTGGGGCGGCGGCACGATCTCGGCAGCCGAGATCCAGCGCGCGACGGCGTCTGCCCTGCAGGACCGCTTCGCGACCGTCACGACGCTCGACGCCTTCCTCGCCTGACCCGGTCGCGCCGTCGCCGGAGGTGCCGAGCCGCCGCAGGTGCCTAGTCGCCCGACGTGCCCGTGTCGTCGCGCTTGCGCTCGCGCCGCAGCATGCTCGCGGGCGTCACCGCGGCGGCGCCGAAGCGGTCGTGCACCGCATCCATCGCCCGCTCGGTGCTCCCCCACGACTCGGCGTCGTCCCACAGCAGGCCGTGGTCGGCGGCGGCCTGCACGCCGCTCGCCCGCACCCCCACGAGCCGCACGGGCGGGATGGGCCCGAGCGCCTCGAGCAGCGACCACGCGGTCTCGACGATGACGCGCGTCACATCGGTGGCCTCGGGCAGCGTGCGCGAGCGCGTGATGGTGCGGAAGTCGTGGAAGCGCACCGTGAGGGTGATCGTGCGCCCCTGCACGCCGGCGTCGCGCAGGCGCCTGCCGACGCCCGTCGCGAGCCGCAGGAGCTCGCTCTGCAGCTCGGCGCGCTCGGTGACGTCGCGGAAGAACGTGTGGTTGTGGCCGAAGGACTGCTCGTGGCCGCGCTCCTGCGCCTCGCGCTCGACGACCGAGCGCGGGTCGCGCGCCCAGGCGAGCGCGTGCAGGTGCGCGCCGGTCGCCTCGCCGAACCAGGCCGACAGCCGCTCGCGGCTCGTCTGCGCGACGTCGCCGATCGTGCGCAGCCCGTAGCGGGCGAGCCGCTCCTGCTGCTTCGGCCCCACGCCCCACAGCGCAGAGACCGACTGCGGGTGCAGGAACGCGAGCACCTGGTCGTCGGGCACGACGAGCATCCCGTCGGGCTTCGCGCGCGAGGAGGCGAGCTTCGCGACGTACTTCGTGGAGGCGGCGCCGACGGAGGCGACGAGGCCCGTCTCCGCGCGCACGCGTGCGCGCAGCGCCGGCCCGATGCGGTTCGCACCCCCGGAGAGCCGGCGGACGCCCGCGATGCCGACGAAGGCCTCGTCGATGCCGAGCCGCTCGACCTCGGGCGAGACGTCGTCGAGGATGGCCATCACCTGCTTCGACAGCGCCGAGTAGCGGCGGAAGTCGGGCTCGAGGACGACGGCGGTCGGGCACAGCCGCAGCGCCTGCGCCATCGGCATGGCCGAGTGCACCCCGAACCGTCGCGCCTCGTAGGTCGCGGCCGTGACGACCGAGCGCGACGAGTCGTGCCCGATGACCACCGGCAGGCCCAGCAGATCGGGCCGCGAGAGCAGCGACGCCGAAGCGAAGAACGCATCGAGGTCGACGTGCAGGATCGTGGCCGTCGCGTCGTCGACCTCAGGCCCGGAGACGAGGCGATCCGACCCGTCCTGCTTGCTCACGACCCCATGCTGGCACGGCCCGCCCACACGCCGGGCGCGCTGGGCCGCACCCCGGTCCGGGGGTGCAGGATGGAGGCATGCAGCACGCCGGCATGGAGCACCCCTACTCGCGGTACGTCGCCCTCGGCGACAGCTTCACGGAGGGCGTGGGCGACGAGGAGCCCGACCTGCCCAACGGGGTGCGCGGCTGGGCCGACCGCGTGGCGGAGGAGCTCGCGCGCACCCGGCCCGACCTCGGCTACGCCAACCTCGCGATCCGCGGCCGCCTGCTCGGCCAGATCGTCGCCGAGCAGCTCGACGCCGCCATCGCGCTCGAGCCCGACCTCGTCACGATCTCGGCCGGCGGCAACGACCTCATCCGCCCCGGCGGCGACCCCGACGAGATCGCCGCGCGCCTCGACGGCGTCGTCGGGCGGCTGCGCGCGACGGGCGCCGACGTGGTGCTCTTCAACGGTCCCGACATCGCCATGACGCCCGTGCTCCGCGCGATCCGCGGCAAGGTCGGCATCTACAACGCGAACCTGTACGGCGTCGCGGCGAAGCACGGCGCGGTCATCGCCGACATGTGGTCGGCGCGCCAGCTGCAGCAGCCGCAGATGTGGGCGCCGGACCGCCTGCACTTCGCGCCGCTCGGCCACCACACGATCGCGATGCTCGTGCTCGACGCGCTGGGCGTGCAGCACTCGCTGCAGCCGATGGAGCCGGAGCCGCTCCCCCACCGCACCCGCCAGCAGCTGCGCATGGAGGACCTCCATTGGGCGCGCGAGCACCTCGCGCCCTGGGTGGTGCGGCGCATCCGCGGGCAGTCCTCGGGCGACACCATCCACCCGAAGCGCCCGACGCCCGGCCCCGTGCTGCCCTTCGAGCACCTCGACTAGCGGCGCCTCGACGGGCGGGCCGCGGCGAGCTGCGCCTGGGCGGCCGGGTCAGCCGACCCGGTACCAGCCGAGCACCTCGGCGGGGTGCGCGAGCCGCCACTGGAGGCTCGGACCCTCGAGGATGCCGGAGGTGCGCACGGGCGTCGCGACGCGCGCGCCGTCCTGCCCGGCGAACCAGGCCTCGCCGACGTCGCGGCGGGGCGCGTCGACCGCGACGGAGCCCACCTCCGCGCTCGCCGCCGGCACGATGTCGCCGAAGGTCTCGAGCGCGAGCTCCTCGGTCGTGGTCGCGACGACCGTCTCGCCCCACGGCGCCCGATGCTCGGCGACGGCCGTGCCCGCGGGCAGCACCGTGCGCTCGCCGAAGTCGTCCCACAGCGAGTCGACGAGGGCGAGCATCTGCGCGTCGATGTCGTCGGCGGTGATCGTGCCCATGACGATCGCGACGACGCGCTGCTCCCTGCCGTCGACGTCGCGCACGGCGGTCGCGAAGAGGTTGCGGCCCCACACCCGCAGGGTGCCGGTCTTGCCGCCGTCGACGTCGCCCTCGCCGAGGATCCGGTTCGTGTTCGGCGCGGAGCCGATGCCCGGGATGCGGACCGACTCGAGCTGGAGGGTCGCGAGGATCACGGGATCGGTCACGGCGAGCAGCGCGACCTGCGTGAGGTCTGCAGCGCTCGAGACGCTCGCGGCATCGAGCCCCGCCGGGTCGGCGAGGTCGGTCTGCGGCAGGCCGTGCTCGGCGGCGTAGGCGTCGGCCGCGGCGAGGAAGGCGTCGATCGAGCCGAAGGCCCAGTGCGCGAGCGACCACGCGGCGTTGCCGGCCGAGTCGACGAGCGACCACTCGATGAGGTCGCGCTGCGTCACGACCATGCCCTCGTAGACGGGCGCGATCGGCGCGTTGTCGGCGAGCGCGGCGCCGACGGCGTTCACGTCGGCGCGCCCCATCGTGATCGACGCGCCCCGGTCGTCGCCCGCGATCGGATGCGCGTCGAGCACGACGAGCACGGTGACGAGCTTCGTCACGCTCGCCATCGGGTGCGCGCCTTCGCTGCCGACGTGCCGCGCGGAGCCCTCCGCCCCGACGACGGCGTAGCCGGCCGCGCGCGCGGTCTCGGGCCATGCCACCGAGGGCTCGGGCGCCTCGGGCTCGGCGATGGGCAGCGCGGTCGCCTCGACGGGCGGCGCGGGCGCGAACGCGACGGCGGTGGCCGCGACCACCGCAAGGGCGAGGCCGAGGGCGACGAGCGAGCGCAGCAGCACGACGCCCCACGGCGGGCGCTGCGCGCGCTGGGTGGCGGCGGTGACGGTCACGCGTCGGCCCGCGGTCGATCCGTGCCGCGTAGGGCCCACATCGCCACCGCCGCGGCGGCGGCGACGTTGAGCGAGTCGACGCCGTGGAGCATCGGGATCGTCACGACCCGGTCGGCGGCGGCGAGCGCGCGAGGATCGAGCCCCGGCCCCTCGGAGCCGAGCAGCAGCGCGACGCGCTCCGGCGGCGCGGCGGCGTACTCGGCGAGGTCCACCGCGTCGTCGCGGAGCGCGAGCGCGGCCACCTCGAAGCCCGCCGCGTGGAGCAGCGGCATGGCCTCCGGGATGGCGGGGATGCGGGTCCACGGCACCTGCAGCACCGTGCCCATCGACACGCGCACGCTGCGGCGGTAGAGCGGGTCGGCGCTCGTGGGCGTGACGAGCACCGCGTCGGCGCCGATGCCTGCCGCCGAGCGGAACGCGGCGCCGACGTTCGTGTGGTCGACGAGGCCGTCGAGGATGACGACGCGCCGCGCGCCGTCGAGGAGCGCCGCGGGATCGGGCAGCTCGGGCCGCTGCATGGCGGCGAGCGCGCCGCGGTGCAGGTGGAAGCCCGTGAGGGCCTCGAGCACGGGCTCCTCGCCGACGAAGACGGGCACGGCCGCGCCGTCGACCTCGGAGGCCGCGAGCACCGCCTCCACCTGCGGCAGCCAGCGGGGCGCCACGAGCACGCTCCTCGGCCGGTGCCCGGCGCGCAGCGCACGCTCGAGCACGGTCTGCGACTCGGCGATGTACAGGCCCCGCTCGGGCTCGGCCCTGCGGCGCAGCGCCACGTCGGTGAGCCCCACGTAGTCCTCGAGCCGGGGGTCGTCGAGCGAGTCGATCGCGATGATCGGCATCCGGACCCCTTCCCGCCGGAGTCGATGGTAGCGGCGGATAGGCTGGGCGACGTGCTCGACGCAGCCATCGACCTCCTCCGCGGCAAGCGCGTGGCCGTGCTCACGGGGGCGGGCATCTCGACCGACTCGGGCATCCCGGACTACCGCGGCGAGGGCGCGCCCGCGCGCACCCCGATGGTGTTCGACACCTTCCGCGCGAGCGAGGATGCGCGCCGCCGCTACTGGGCGGGCAGCCACCTGGGCTGGCGCCGCTTCACCTCGGTGCACCCGAACGACGGGCACCGCGCGCTCGCGCGCCTCGAGGAGGCCGGGCTCATCACGGGCATCGCGACGCAGAACGTCGACGACCTGCACGAGCGCGCCGGCAGCAGCGCGGTCACGCACGTGCACGGGCAGATGCACACGGTGACGTGCCTCACGTGCGCGACGACCTTCGACCGTGAGCGGATCGCCGCCGAGATCGAGCGGCGGAACCCCTGGATCGTGATCCCCGAGCAGGTGCGCCTGCAGCCCGACGGCGACGTCGAGATCGACGCCTCGCAGGACTTCCACGTGCCGCCCTGCCCCGTCTGCGGCGGGGTGCTGAAGCCGGACGTCGTGTTCTTCGGCGAGATCGTGCCGCCGGCGGTGTTCGCGGCGGCGCGCGAGGTCATCGATCGCGGCGAGGCGGTGCTCGTCGCGGGATCGTCGCTCGTCGTGAACTCCGGCACGAGGCTGCTGGAGGTGGCGCGCCGCAAGGCCGTGCCGATCGTGATCATCAACCGCGGTCCCACCCGCTGGGACGCGCGGGCCGCGGTGCGCGTCGAGGGCGGCACGAGCGAGCTGCTCACCGAGCTCGCCGACGCGCTCATCGCGCCCTTCTAGCCTCCGCCGCCCGAGGAGCGCGCGACCGCCGGTCGCCCGCGTCACGAGTCCCGCGTCAGCGCCTCGCGCTCGCCACGACCCGCTCGAGGAACGCCGCGAGCCGCGCGCCGGACTCCGCCCACGACCATCGCGCCGCGTGCGCGAGCGAGGCGCGCGAGCGCTCGGCCCACTCCCCCTCGAGGCCGCGCACCGCATCCGCCAGCGCCGCCGCGTCGCCCACCGGGAAGTAGCGGGCCGCCTCGCCGCCGACCTCGCGGAAGACGGTCGTGTCGGCGACCACCGCGGGCACGCCGAGGCTCATCGCCTCGAGGATCGGGATGCCGAAGCCCTCGTCGCGCGAGGCGTGCACGAAGGCCGTCGCCGAGCGGAGGAGCTCGACGTAGTCGCCGTCCGAGATGCCGTCGTGGAAGACGAGGCGCGCCCCCGCTGCGAGCGACTCGAGCCGCGCGCGCTCGGCGGGATCGACGCGGCTGCACAGGTGCAGCTCGTGGTCGGGCAGCAGCGCTGCGGCGCGCACGAGCGTGTCGACGTCCTTGTACGGCATGAACGAGCCCATGTAGACGAGCCGTCGCGTCGGGGGCGCCTCGTGCGCGACGGGCTCGCCGAGGTCGGCGGCCGCGTTCGGCACGACCGCCACGGGCCGCTTCGTCAAGCGGTGCTCCGCGATGAGGGCCCGCGTGGTCTCGGAGACCGTCACGACGCCATCGGCGCCGTCGAGCAGCAGCCGCTGGGGCCCGTAGGAGAGGTGGTAGAGCCGCCAGAGCGCGCGCACGGGCGCGGGCAGGTCGCGCGGCGGCGTCGGGTGGCGGTAGTAGATGAGGTCGTGCACGGTGGTCACGAGCGGCCAGCGCCTGCCGAGCGCGCCGATCGTCTGCATGGGCGAGAACGCGACGTCGACGTCCAGCCCGCGCAGGCGCCAGGATGCGAGCGGCTCGAGCGGTCCGGTCGGCGAGGGGCCGAGCACGTGCGGGAGGTCCGGCAGCATCCCCAGCTGCCGCGCGTCGCTCACGAGCATGGTCACCTCGTGATGCGCCGCGAGCGCGCGCACGAGCTCCGCCGAGTAGCGCGAGATGCCGTCGTGGCGGCCGATCCGCACGTAGCGGCAGTCGAAGAGCACCCTCACGCGGCGTCCTCCGCGGCGCCGCGCGCCAGCGGCTCCGCGAGGAAGCGGCGGATCACGGCGGCGGCCTCGCGCGGCCGCTCGTAGTGCACGAGGTGGCCGACGCCCGTGAGCACCGAGAGCCGGGCGTCCGGGAACGCGCCGCGCAGCCGGTGCTGGTGCGCGAGGGGCGTGATGTCGTCGCGATCGGCGGCGATGAGCTGCACGGGCCTGCGGATGGTGCCCGCGACCTCCCCCACCGTGTGCCGGATCGAGGTGTCGAAGGCCTCGAGCACCGCCTGCCGCGAGGCGTAGCGCGAGAAGTAGCGGTCGTGCTGGTCGTGGATCCAGGCGCGGAGCGCCCGGTCGCGCGTCTTCGCCATGTACGCGCTCATGCCGCGCACGATCGGCGGTGCGCCGAGCAGCGCGAGGCCCGCGCGCTCCGGCAGGGCCGCGGCGGCTCGGTAGTAGCCGAGCGCCGCGAGCGAGCCGAGCCGGCTGCCGCCCTCGAGCGCGGGGGTCGCGATGGGGTTCACGAGCACGATGCGGCTCGCGTCGAGGCCGCGCGCGGCGGCGTGGGCGACGACGATCGAGCCGAAGGAGTGGCCGAGCACCGCCGCGCCGGGGGCGACCTCGGCCACGAGCGCGACGAGCCAGTCGGCGTAGGCCTCGATCGTGCCGTGCGGCAGGGCCGCGGAGGCGCCGAAGCCCGGGAGGTCGGGGAGGATCGAGCGCACGCCCGGCAGGTGCGCCGCGATGGGCTCGAGGCCGTGGTGGTCGCCGCGGAACCCGTGCACGAGCACGAGCGGCGGCGCCTCGGGTGCGCCGTGCTCGACGATCGCGGTCGCGACGCCTGCGGCCTCGACGCGCGACTCGCGCCGCGGCAGCGCGGCCAGGAGGTCGGCGTAGGGCGAGGGCGTCGGCACCCGCCGAGCCTACCGGCGCGCGTGGGCGGCCGCGGCTACCCTCGGGGCATGGCCGAGACGACGCTCCACCGCCCGATCCTCGAGGTCAGCCCCGAGGCCCCGGATCGCTGGATCGACCGGCTCGTCGTGTTCGACCTCGAGACCACGGGCGTCGACCCGCGCGAGGCGCGCATCGTCACCGCCTACGTCGGTGTGCTCGACGCCGCGGGCGAGGTCCTCGAGGAGCGCCACTGGCTCGCCGACCCGGGGGTCGAGATCCCCGAGGGCTCGATCGCGGTCCACGGCATCACCACCGAGCGCGCCCGCGCCGAGGGGCGTCCGGCCTCGGAGGTCGTGGCCGAGATCCGCGACGTCCTGGCGGGCCACCTGGCCGCGGGCCTCGCGGTCTGCGCCTTCAATGCCGCCTACGACGTCTCGCTCCTCGCGGCCGAGTGCGCGCGGCACGCGCTCGAGCCGGTCGTGGTGCGCCCCGTCGTCGACCCGCTCGTGCTCGACAAGCGGGTCGACCGCTTCCGCAGGGGCAAGCGCACCCTCGGGGTCGTCGCCGAGCACTACGGCGTGCAGCTCGTCGACGCGCACGACGCCTCGGGCGATGCGATCGCCGCGGGCCGCGTCGCGCAGGCGATGGCGGCCCGCTACGAGGAGCTGCGCATCGATCCGATCTCGCTCCACGAGCGCACCGAGCGCTGGGCCGACGAGCAGGCGGCCGACTTCGAGGAGTTCCGGCGTCGCACCGATCCCTCGTTCACCGCCGGCCGGGGATGGCCGCTGCGCGCCTGAGCGGCCTGGCACCGGCACCCGGACCGGGGACGACGGAGGGGGCGGCGAGCAGATGCTCGCCGCCCCCTCCGGACGCTGCGGGTCGGCTCAGCCGCCGAAGCCCTTGTAGCGGTTCTTGAACTTCTCGACGCGACCGGCCGAGTCCATGATGCGCTGCTTGCCCGTGTAGAACGGGTGCGAGGCCGACGAGATCTCGACGTCGATGACGGGGTAGGTCTCGCCGTCGAGCTCGATCGTCTTCTCGCTCGTGATCGTCGAACGCGTGAGGAACGTCTCGCCCGAGGCGAGGTCGCGGAACACGATCGGCTGGTAGTCGGGGTGGATCTCGGTCTTCATGGTCGTCCTAAGTCGCTCGAGCGAGGGAAGTCTGGAATTCGGCCGCGCGGGCCGACATACGAATGTACCAGGTGGCGGGGCGTCGGGCCAGCGTCACCGCGCCGCGCGCGCCGTCCAGCGGCCGTCCTCCTGGTGCGCGCGCAGCGGCGTGCCGAAGGTCGCCGTGAGGTTGTCGTCGGTGAGCGCCTCGGCGAGCGGACCCGCGGCGACGACGCGGCCCTCGGCGAGGAGCATGCCGTGCGTGAAGCCCGGCGGGATCTCCTCGACGTGGTGCGTGACCATGACGATCGCGGGCGCGAGCGGGCTCGAGGCGTACTCCTCGAGCGACTCGAGCAGCGACTCGCGCGCGCCGAGGTCGAGGCTGCCGGCCGGCTCGTCGAGCAGCATCAGCTCGGGGTCGGTCATGACGGCGCGAGCGATCTGCACGCGCTTGCGCTCGCCGTCGGAGAGGGTGCCGAAGGTGCGGGTGGAGAGCCCCGTGAGGTCCCACGCATCCATGACCTCGGCGGCGCGCTCGAGGTCGAGCGACTCGTAGCCCTCGCGCCAGCGGCCCGTCACGGCGTACGCGGCCGTGAGGATGACGTCGCCCACGCGCTCCTGCGCGGGGATGCGGCGCGCGAGCGCCGTCGCGGCGAGGCCGATGCGGGTGCGCAGCTCGAACACGTCGACGCGGCCGAGCCGCTCCCCCAGCACCTCCACGGTGCCGCTCGAGGGGTGCGTCGCCGCGGCCGCGAGCTGCAGGATCGTCGACTTGCCGGCGCCGTTCGGGCCGAGGATGACCCATCGGTCGGCCTCGTCGACCGACCAGGTGATCGAGTCGAGGATGCGGTTGCCGTCGCGGACGAACGAGACGTCGGTGAGCTCGAGGACCTGGGCCATGCCACGACCCTATCGACGCGGGGACGCCCCTCAGCGCGCGGCGCGCTCGGCGACGACCTGCTCGTACACCTCGAGCGTGCGCTCGGCGATGCGGCCCCAGTCGAAGTGCGTGCGCGCGCGCTCGCGGCCCGCCTGTCCCATGCGGCGCGCGGCCGCGGGGTCGGCGAGCACGCGCGTGAGCGCGGCCGCGAGGTCGGCCTCGTAGCGCTGGGGATCGGTGGGGCGGCCCGTACCGTCCTGCACCTGGTCGATCGGCACGAGCACGCCCGTGACGCCGTCCTCGATCACCTCGGGGATGCCGCCGGTGGCGCTGCCGACGACGGCCGCGCCGCACGCCATCGCCTCGAGGTTCACGATGCCGAGCGGCTCGTAGACGCTCGGGCAGACGAAGGTCGTCGCGTGGGTGAGGAGCGAGCGCAGGTCCTCGCGCGGCAGCACGCGGTCGATCCAGACCACCCCGTCGCGCTCGGCGCGCAGCTCCTCGACGAGGCCGCGCACCTCGGCCATGATCTCCGGCGTGTCGGGCGCGCCGGCGCACAGCACGAGCTGCGCCTCGGGCGGCAGCTGCCGCGCGGCCCGCAGCAGGTGCGGGAGGCCCTTCTGCCGCGTGATGCGGCCGACGAAGACCACCGAGGGGCGGTCGGGGTCGAGGCCGAGCTCGCGGGCGCGGTCGGCGTCGGGGTTCGGCGCCCAGTCCTCGAGGTCGATGCCGTTGACGATCGTCACGACCTTCTCGGGGTCGAGCGAGGGGTAGCTGCGCAGGATGTCGGCGCGCATGCCGTCGGAGACGGCGATGACGCGGTCGGCGGCCTCGTAGGCGCGCCGCTCGATGTCGCTCGAGATCGCGTAGCCGCCGCCCAGCTGCTCGGCCTTCCACGGGCGCAGCGGCTCGAGCGAGTGCGCGGTGACCACGTGCGGGATGCCGTGCAGCTCCTGCGCGAGGCGCCCCGCCTCGTTCGCGTACCAGGTGTGGGAGTGCACGACGTCGGCGCCCGCGACGGCGTCGGCGATCTGCAGGTCGACCGCGATCGTCTGCAGCGCGCCGTTCGCCTCGGCGAGCTCCGCCGGCACGTCGTAGGCCGTGACGTCGGCCTCCTCGCGCGGCGCGCCGAAGCAGCGCACCTGCACCTCGGCCGAGCGCCGCAGCGCTCGCACGAGCTCGGTGACGTGGACGCCGGCGCCGCCGTAGATCGCGGGCGGGTACTCCTTGGTGATGAGGTCGACTCGCACGGCTCGAGACTAGCCCCGCGACTCCCTGCGCCACATGCATGCCGTGCCCAGCCCTCCGCCCCTAGGGTTGGGGCATGGACACGGCGCGCCGCATCGACAAGAAGGTCTTCGGCATCGTGCTGGCGGGCGGCGAGGGGAAGCGGCTCATGCCGCTCACCGCGGATCGGGCCAAGCCCGCCGTGCCGTTCGGCGGCGCGTACCGGCTGATCGACTTCGCGATCTCGAACCTCATCAACTCCGGGCTCCGCCAGATCGTGGTGCTCACGCAGTACAAGTCGCACTCGCTCGACCGCCACATCTCGCAGGTGTGGCGCATGTCGAACATGCTGAACTCCTACGTCACCTCGGTGCCGGCGCAGCAGCGCACGGGCAAGTCGTGGTTCGCGGGCTCCGCCGACGCGATCTACCAGTCGCTCAACCTCATCGTCGATGAGAAGCCCGACATCGTCGTCGTCGTGGGCGCCGACCACGTCTACCGCATGGACTTCTCGGACATGATCCACGCGCACATCGCCTCGGGCCGCAAGGCGACGGTCGCGGGCATCCGCCAGCCGATCGAGCTCGCCAACCAGTTCGGCGTCATCGAGTCCGAGGACGACGGTGCCATCAAGGCCTTCCACGAGAAGCCCGCCGACGCCGAGCCCTTCGCCGTCGGCCCGGGCGAGATCCTCGCCTCGATGGGCAACTACGTCTTCGACGCCGACGCGCTCGTCGACTCGGTCACGAAGGACAACGCGATCGAGGGCTCCGACCACGACATGGGCGGCGACATCATCCCCTGGTTCGTGGAGCGCGGCGAGGCCGGCGTCTACGACCTCAAGGAGAACACCGTGCCCGGCGCGACCGAGCGCGACAAGTACTACTGGCGCGACGTGGGCACGATCGAGTCGTTCTTCGACGCCCACATGGACCTCATCTCGGCGCTGCCGATCTTCAACCTCTACAACCGCGACTGGCCGATCTACACGCAGCAGGTGAACATGCCGCCGGCGAAGTTCACGCGCGACGCGTGGGGGCGCGCGGCCGACGTCAACGAGGCGATCGTGGGCGCGGGCTCCGTGGTGCAGGGCGCCTCCGTGGTGCGCAGCGTCGTGGCGCCGTGGTGCACGATCGATGCGGGCGCGACCGTCTCCGACGCCATCCTGTTCGATCAGGTGAAGGTGGGCGCGGGTGCCGTCGTGCGCCGCGCCATCGTCGACAAGGACGTCGAGATCGGCCCGAACGTCTCGGTGGGCGTCGACCACGAGCAGGACCGCGCGCGCGGCCTCTCCGTCTCGGCCTCCGGCATCGTCACGGTGCCCAAGGGCACGAAGCTCGACGCGTGAGCGTCCTCGTCGTCACCGACGTCGACTCGACCCTCATCCGCGATGAGGTGATCGAGCTGCTCGCCCGTGCCGTCGGCCCGGATGCGGAGCGGCACGTCGCGGCCGTCACCGAGCGCGCGATGCGCGGCGAGCTCGACTTCGCGGCCTCGCTCGCCGAGCGCCTGCGGATCCTCGAGGGGCTGCCCTCGAGCGTCGTCGACGACGCGCGCGCCGCGGTCACCGTCACCGACGGCGTGCCGGAGCTCGTGGCCGCGGTGCACGCGCTCGGCGGCACGGTCGCGGCGGTGTCCGGCGGCTTCCACGAGGTGCTCGACCCGCTCGCCGCCGAGCTCGGCATCGACCACGCCCGGGCGAACCGGCTCGAGGTGGTCGACGGCCGCCTGACGGGGCGCTCGGTGGGCCCCGTCATCGACGGCGCCGCGAAGCGCGACACGCTCGAGTCGCTGCGGCTGAACCTCGGCATCCCGCGCGAGCGCATCATGGCGGTCGGCGACGGCGCGAACGACCTGCTCATGATGGAGGTCGCGGGCATCTCGGTGGCCTTCTGCGCGAAGCCGCTCGTGCGCGAACGCGCCACGCACGTCGTCGACGTGCCCGACTTCCGCGAGCTCATCCCGCTGCTGCCCGCCGCATGACGCGCATCGCCGTCGTCTCCGACATGCACGGCAACCTCTCGGCCTTCGAGGCCGTGCTCGCCGACGCGCGCGCGCGCGACGTCAACGCGATCTGGTGCGGCGGCGACCTCGTGGGCAAGGGGCCGCGAGGCCGCGCGGTCGTCGAGCTCGCGCGCGAGGCGTGCGAGGTGACGGTGCGGGGCAACTGGGACGAGGTGGTCGCCCATCCCGCCGCGGCGCCGTGGCAGACCTCCGAGTGGTACCGCGACGAGCTCGGCGACGAGGCGATCGCGTGGCTCGCGGCGCTGCCCTTCCATCACGACGCGGTGCTGGGCGGTGCCGTCGTGCGCCTCTTCCACGCGTCGGCGGCCTCCGTCCACCACCGCGTGCGCTGGGGCGCCGGGGACGACGACTTCGACGCGATGTTCGCCGCGGGTGCGGGCACGGGGCCGGTGCCGGATGCCGACGTGGTCGTCTACGGCGACCTGCACGACCAGTTCCTCGACATCCGCCGCGGTCGCCGGCTCGTGAACTGCGGCAGCGCCGGCAACGCGCTCGACGGCGACACGAGCGCGGCCTACGTGCTGCTCGAGGCGGCGGACGACCTCCCTCCCGCCATCGCCTTCCACCGCGTCGCCTACGACGTCGAGGCGGAGATCGCCGTCGCCCGCGCGATGGTCAGCCCGATGCTGGAGCACTGGATCGCAGAGCTCACCGACGGCCGCCACCGCTCTCGCCTCTCCGCTCCCTGACGCCCTCGACGCGGACGGCTCAGGGCTCAGGGCTCAGGGCTCACGGCTCAGGCCTCACGGCTCAGGGCTCACGGCTCAGGGCTCAGGGCTCAGGGCTCGAGGAGGGCGCGGAGGCGGGCGAGGTCCGCGGCGACCGCCGCGGCGTCGGCCTCGAAGGCCTCGGACGTGACGCCGTCGAGGCGGCGGAGCGTGAAGACGACCTCGGCGCCGTGCGGATGCGGCAGCACCCGGAGCGGGTTCAGCACGACCGCGCCGCCCGGCAGCTCGACCGCGTGGTCGAGCACGCCCAGGTCGTTCGCGGGCGCGAACCGCACCCGCACCTCCCCCATCGGCGAGTCGACGACGAGCACGCCAGGGTCCGCGGGGTCGGGGCGCGGGTGGCCCGCCGCGAGGCCCGCCGCCCACTCGGCGAGGTGCTCGCGCGCGAAGGCCGCGACCGTCGCGGGCTCTCGGCGGACGACGACGCCCAGGTGGCGGGACTCCATCCGGAGGCTCCGCGCCTCGGGCCTAGTGGCCCATGCCGAGGCCGCCGTCGACGGGGATCACGGCGCCCGAGATGTAGGCCGCCTCGTCGGAGGCGATCCAGCGGACCACGCCTGCGACCTCGTCCGCGGTCGCGTAGCGGCCGGCCGGGATGGCCTTGCGGTACTCGGCCTGGGTGCTCTCGTCGAGCTCGGCCGTCATGTCGGTCTCGATGAAGCCGGGGGCGACGACGTTCGCGGTGATGCCGCGCGCGCCGAGCTCGCGCGTGATCGAGCGGGCGATGCCGACGAGGCCCGCCTTCGACGCCGCGTAGTTCACCTGGCCGGGACCGCCGTAGAGGCCCACGACCGACGAGATCAGCACGACGCGGCCCCACTTGGCGCGGAGCATGCCCTTCGAGGCGCGTTGCACGACGCGGAACGCGCCCGTGAGGTTCGTGTCGACGACCTCGGCGAAGTCCTGCTCGCCCATGCGCATGAGCAGCGTGTCGCGGGTGATGCCGGCGTTCGCGATCACGACCTCCACCGGGCCGAGCTCGGTCTCGATGCGCGTGAACGCCGCGTCGATCGAGGCGCTGTCGGTCACGTCGGCCGCGACGGCGAGCGCGCCCTCGGGGCCCTCGCCGTTCCGCGAGGTGATCGCGACGCGGTGCCCCGCGTCGAGGAAGGCCTGGGCGATCGCGCGGCCGATGCCGCGGTTGCCGCCGGTGACGAGCACGGTGCGAGGGGTCATGCCTCCGAGCCTAGACGGGGCCATAGGCTGCGCAGGGCGTGCGGGCGTACCATGGTGAGAGCCATGCGAGCCCGGACCGCGTCGATCACCGACCTCCCGATGTCTCCCGATGAGGAGCGCCAGAGGCGATTCCGGACGTACCTCTGGATGATGGTCGTGCGCGTCCTGTGCCTGGTCGTCTTCTTCATCGTGCCCGACTGGTGGAAGCTCGTCCCGGCGCTCGGCGCCATCTTCATCCCGTACTTCGCGGTCGTCATGGCCAGTCAGACCGTGCACCACGACGTCGAGCATCGCGAGGTGCCGAACGCCCTCCCCGCGTCGCCGACGCAGCGCCCCGTGCCGCCGACCGTCGACCCCGGACCGCGATGAGCCTGCTCGGCATGCTCGGCGGCGCGGCCGGCGCCGTGTGCTCCTCGACCGGCTGCGCCGCGGACGCGGCGCACGCCGTGCACTGGCGCAACCCCCGCATCCACGGGCCGGAGCGGGTGAAGACCTGGGCGGCCTGCCCCGAGCACCGCGACGCGCTCGCCGCGTGGCTCGGCTCGCGCGGCTTCCCCGTGCGCGTGACCGCCTTCGGCGAGACGGTGGAGCGGGTCGCCTGATGCTGCGCCTGCTGCGCGAGCCCCGGTGGCTCGGCTACCTCGGCATGGCCGTCGCCTTCGCGGTCGTGTGCTGCGCGCTCGGCATGTGGCAGTGGCACCGCCGCGAGGAGGCGCTCGGCGCGATCGCGCGCCTCGACGGCAACTACGACCGCTCCCCCGTCGCCCTCGCCGAGGCCCTGCCTGCGCTCGACGCCTACGAGCAGCCGCAGCAGTGGACCCCGGTCGAGGTGACGGGCGAGTACCTCGTCGACGAGACGCTGCTGCTGCGCGGCCGGGTGCGCGGCGGCGACGTCGGCTTCGACGTGGTGGTGCCCTTCCGCACGACCGACGGCGCCGTCCTCGTCGTGGACCGGGGCTGGATCCGGCAGGGACCGGGCGCCGAGCGGCCCGTCACGGAGCCCGTGACGCCGGAGGGCGAGCTGACGATCGTCGCGCGCCTGCGCCCCGACGAGGGCGACATCGCCGGGCGCGGAGCGCCCGAGGGGCAGATCGCATCGGTGAACCTCGCGACGATCGCCGCGGACCTCGGCGAGCCCACCTACACGGGCGCCTACGGCCTCCTCGCCGAGGAGGCCGGCGGCGCCCCCGCCGACGTCGCGCTCGCGACGCGGCCCGTGCTCGACGAGGGCCCGCACCTGTCGTACACGCTGCAGTGGTTCGTCTTCGCCGCGGGCGGCTTCGGCGCCCTCGTGTGGGCGATGCGGCAGGAGGCGCGCGGCGAGCCGGGCGTGCGGCCCGCCCGGAGGCGCGGCTCGGACGCCGACGTCGAGGACGAGATCCTCGACCGCGCCTAGCGCCCGCGAGGCTCCTCGGGCCGCAGCGGGATCGCAGCGGTGCGCACCGCGGGCGCGTGCCACCGCAGCAGCTCGCTCGCGATGCGGAGCGCGGTGACGCCCAGCGCGATGAGGCCGAGGACCACCCAGTTGCCGGCGCCGAGCGTGCCTGCGACGGCGGCGCCCGCGGCGCCGAGCAGCGCCGGCACGAGGTAGAGGCGCGAGTCGCGGCGGAAGACCGCGGGCAGGTCGTTCGCGAGCGCGTCGCGCAGGATGCCGCCGCCGATGCCCGTGAGCATGCCGACGAAGGCGGCGCCCACGGGGCCGACGCCGAGCTCGAGGCCCTTCGCCGTGCCCTCGACGGCGAAGATGCCGAGCCCGACGGCGTCGAAGACGAGCACGGGACGGTCGAGTCGGTCCATCCAGCGGTGCAGGAGGAAGACGAGCAGCGCGCCGACGAGCGCGACGAGCAGCATCCACCAGTCGACGAGGGCCGCGACGGGGGTCGCGCCGATGAGCAGGTCGCGCAGCATGCCGCCGCCCGTGGCCGTGACGATCGCGAGCCCCGCCATGCCGACGATGTCCATGCGCTTCTGCAGCGCGAGGAGCGCGCCCGAGATCGCGAAGGCGAGCACGCCGAGGGCGACGAAGGCGTCGTGCGCGACGAGCCACGCGCCGGTCAGGGGCTCCACGGCTCCATCCTCCCCCGCGCCCGGCCCGCTAGGCCAGGCCGATGAGGTCGAGGTACTCGGGGTTCCAGAGGTCCTCGGTGCCGTCGGGCATGATGAGCACCCGCTCGGGGTCGAGCGCCTCGACGGCGCCCTCGTCGTGGCTGACGAGGATGACGGCGCCCTCGTAGGCGCCGAGCGCGCCGAGGATCTCCTCGCGGCTCGCAGGGTCGAGGTTGTTCGTGGGCTCGTCGAGCAGCAGCACGTTCGCGCTCGAGACGACGAGCATCGCGAGCGAGAGGCGGGTCTTCTCGCCGCCCGAGAGCACGCGCGCGGGCTTGTCGGCGTCGTCGCCCGTGAAGAGGAACGAGCCGAGCACGCGGCGCGCCTCGGTGGAGGTGATGTCGGGCGAGGCCGAGAGCATGTTCGCGAGCACCGAGCGCTCCACGTCGAGGGTCTCGTGCTCCTGCGCGTAGTAGCCGACGCGCAGGCCGTGGCCGCGCTCGATGCCGCCGGTGTCGCTCTCGGAGACGCCCGCGAGGATGCGCAGGAGCGTCGTCTTGCCCGCGCCGTTGAGGCCCAGGATCACGACGCGCGAGCCGCGGTCGATCGCGATGTCCACGGCCGTGAAGATCTCGAGCGAGCCGTACGACTTCGACAGGTCGTGCGCCATGATCGGCGTCTTGCCGACCGGTGCGGGCTTCGGGAAGCGCAGCTTCGCGACCTTGTCGACGGCGCGCTCCTCCTCGAGCCCCGAGCGCATCCGCTCGGCGCGCTTCGCCATCTGCTTCGAGGCGACGGCCTTCGACGCCTTCGCGCCCATCTTCGCCGCCTGCAGCTCGAGCTGGCTCGCGGCCTTCTCGACGTTCGCGCGCTCGCGCTTGCGGCGCTCGGCATCGGCCTCGCGCTGGCGCAGGTAGTGCTTCCAGCCCATGTTGTAGACGTCGATGACCTGGCGGTTCGCGTCAAGGTAGAAGACGCGGTTCACGGTCTCCTCCACGAGCTCGACGTCGTGGCTGATGACGAGGAGGCCCCCCTGGTAGCCCTTGAGGAACTCGCGCAGCCACACGACCGAGTCGGCGTCGAGGTGGTTGGTGGGCTCGTCGAGGATCATCGTCTCGGCGCCCGAGAAGAGGATGCGGGCGAGCTCGATGCGGCGGCGCTGGCCGCCCGAGAGCGTCTCGAGCGGCTGGTCGAGGATGCGCTCGGGCAGTTGCAGGTTGCCGGCGATCGCGGCGCCCTCCGCCTCGGCCGCGTAGCCGCCGAGCGCGAGGAAGCGGTCCTCGAGGCGGCCGTAGCGGCGCATGGCCTCGTCGGCGGCGGCGCCGCCCTCGCCCATCGCCATCGTCGCCTCGCGCATGCCCTCGACGAGCTCGCCGAGCCCGCGGGCGTCGAGGATGCGGCGGCGCGCCGTCTGCTTCGGGTCGCCCGAGCGGGGATCCTGCGGCAGGTAGCCGATCTCGCCCGTGCGCGTGATCGTGCCGGTGAAGTCGTGGCCGTCGCGGTCGTCGCTCACGCCCGCGAGCACCTTCGTCATCGTCGTCTTGCCGGCGCCGTTGCGCCCGACGAGGCCGATCTTGTCGCCCTTGTCGATGCGGAACGCGACCTCGGTCATGAGGGTGCGCGGGCCCACGGAGAGCTCGAAGTCGCGCACGTCGATCATGGCCGGATCCCGTCGGTCGTCGGTGGAGGGTGGTCGGGCGAGCAGCCCAGCCCTCCATGCTACCGGCGCGACGACGCCCCGGCGCGCGGCCGGGGCGTCGTGGTCCTGCTCAGCGCCAGGCGGCCGTGAGCGCCCCGATCTGCTCGGTGAGCGCCGCCTGCAGCAGCGGGCCGTAGGAGATGCGGCGGACACCCGCTGCCCGGTTGGCCGCGAGGTCGCCGAGGATCGTGCCCTGCACGGGGTGCGCGGTGGCGTTGACCGGGAGCGAGACCGCCGCGAGCACCTCCCGCAGCGCCTCGGCGGTCGGCGGCTTCACGGGGTAGAGGGCGCGGGCCCCGGCCTCCTCGAGCAGCCGCAGGCGCAGCAGCACCTGCTCGGTCGGGTCGGCGCCGTGCAGCTCGGGCCGCGCCCACGCGTCGGTGCGGGCGTTGATGACGACGTCGACGCCGGAGGCGTCCGCGGCGGCGCGGAGGCCCGCGACGTAGTCGGCGTGCTCCTGCGGCTCGCGCATCCTGCCCTCGGCATGCACGGTGTCCTCGACGTTGAGCCCGACGGCGCCCGCGGCGAGCAGGCGGTCGATCAGCTCGTCGGGGCTCGCGCCGTAGCCGGACTCGAGGTCGGCGCTCACGGGCACGTCGACCGAGCGCACGATGCGCGCGATGCCGGCGAGCGCGGTGTCGAGGCTCATCGCCTCGCCATCGGCCTCGCCGAGCGAGTCGGCCAGCGGGTGGCTGCCGACGGTGAGGGCCGAGAAGCCCGCATCGACGAGGGCGCGCGCCGACCAGGCGTCCCACGCGGTCGGGAGCACGGCGAGGTCGTCGTGGAGGGCGAGGAGGGCGGAGGCCTTCGAGGCCAGGTCGGTGGAGTGCTGATCGCTCATGCCCCGACGCTACGCGCGCCCTCCCGTCGGCGGCTGAGCGTCGCGGGCGCCGGATGCCGGAGCGGGGCGCGGCGTGCCCCTAGGCTGAGCCGCATGACTGCTGCAGCCTCCGCTCGCCCCTTCACACGGCGCGCCGTCCTGGCGGACGCGCTCGTCGGCCAGCGCACCGTCGTCAAGGACCTCCTGCTCGTCGCCGCCGGCATCACGGTCGTCGCCGCGCTCGCCCAGGTCGAGGTGCCGATGTGGCCGGTGCCGATCACCGGCCAGACGCTCGGCGTCATGCTCGTCGCGGCCACGCTCGGCTTCCGCCGCGGCACGATGGCGATGCTCGGCTACCTCGCGCTGGGCCTCGCCGGCCTGCCGATCTTCGCCACGTTCTCGGGCGGCATCGCCACGATCGGCAAGCCGAGCTTCGGGTTCATCATCGGCTTCGTCGCCACCGCCGCGGTCGTCGGCTGGCTCGCCGAGCGCCGCTGGGACCGTCAACCGCTGCTCGCGGTGGCGCTGTTCGGTGCTGCCTCGCTCATCCCCTTCGCCTTCGGCATCCCCTACATGGCGGCGGTGCTCGCCGCGCTCGGCACCCCCGTCGACCTCCTGGGCGCCCTCGGCCTCGGCTTCGTGCCGTTCATCGTCGGCGGGCTCGTGAAGTGGGCGATCGCCGCCGCGATCATGCCCGGCGCCTGGTTCGTCCACCGGAACCGCGCCGCGATCGCCGCGTGGCTGCGTCGAGCCGTGGCAGCCATGCGTCGGTTCTTCGGCGGCCGCACGGCCTGATCCCCCGATCCGACGGAGGCCCGCACCAGCACGGTGCGGGCCTCCGTCGTCGTCGGCGAGGATGGACGCATGGGCCGGGTGACGCTGCAGACCATCGCCGACGAGGTGGGCGTGAGCCGCATGACGGTCTCGAACGCCTTCTCGCGGCCCGACCAGCTGAGCGCCGAGCTGCGCGAGCGCGTGCTGGCCGCCGCCGAGCGGCTCGGCTACGCCGGTCCCGACGCGGCCGCGCGCGCGCTCACACGAGGCCGCACGGGCGTCATCGGCATGCTCCTCGACACCTCGCCCTTCGACGCCTTCGTCGACGAGGCCGCCGTGGGGTTCGTGCGCGCCGCCGCCGCGGGGCTCGCGGAGGCCGGCTACTCGCTCGTGCTGCTGCACGCGAACCGCGAGGGCGAGATCGTGCCGACGCGCGACGTCGCGATGGACGGCGCGATCGTCTACTCGTGCGCGCCGCAGTCGGAGGGCGTCGCCGACCTGCGCCGCCGCCGCCTGCCGATCGTGCGCGTCGAGGGGCTCCCGATCGACGGCGTCGCGAGCGTCGCGATCGACGACGAGGGCGGCGCCCGGGCGGCCGCCGAGCACCTGCTCGCGCTCGGCCACCGCGACATCGCGATCGTCGCGGCAGGCATCGAGGCCGATGGCGCGCCGCTGCACGAGCCGCCCGCCTCCGACTGGTCGATGACGCGCGGCCGGCTCCGGGGCTGGTACGCCGCGCTCGAGCGCGCCGACGTCGTGCCCCGCATCGTCGCCACGGGGCGGACCGCCGCGGACGCCGCGGCCCGCGCCGGCATCCGCGACCTGCTCGAGGCGCCGCCGACGGCGGTGCTGTGCTGGTCGGACCTCGCGGCCGTCGAGGTGCTCGCCGCGGCGCGGGAGACGGGCCTGCGGGTGCCGGAGGACCTCTCGGTCGTCGGCTTCGACGACGTGCCGATGGCGTCGCGGGTGACGCCGCAGCTCACGACCGTCCGGCAGGACCTCGACGCGAAGGGCGCCGCCGCCGTCGGCGCGCTCCTGGCGATGCTCGCGGGTCAGCGTCCGGAGCCGCTCGCGCCGCTCGCGACGCGGCTCGTCGTGCGCGGCAGCGCCGCCCCGCCGCGCTCGGAGGATCCGCGTGGGCGCCCGGGTGCAGGATTGCCTGGGCGCCCGACCGCGACGCCGGGATCGGAGCCGTCATGACCGCAGGGCCGAGCCGCGCAGAGCCGAGCCGCGCAGGGCAGAGCGACGGAGCGACGGGCGACCGCGACTCCCGCATCGACCGGCCCTGGCCCGCGCTCTGGTCGCTCGTCCTCGGCTTCTTCATGATCCTCGTCGACTCGACGATCGTCACGATCGCGACGCCCGCGCTCATGCGCTCCTTCGACGCCGACGTCACGAGCGTCGTGTGGGTCACGAGCGCCTACCTGCTCGCCTACGCGACGCCGCTGCTCGTCACCGGCCGGCTCGGCGACCGCTTCGGGCCGAAGCCCGTGTACCTGACCGGGCTCGCGATCTTCACGCTCGCCTCGCTCGCCTGCGGGCTCGCCCCCACGATCGAGGCGCTCATCGTCGCCCGCGTGGTGCAGGGCCTCGGCGCCGCGCTCATGACGCCGCAGACCATGTCGGTCATCACCCGCACCTTCGCGCCCGACCGGCGCGGCGCCGCCCTGGGCCTCTGGGGCGGCATCGCCGGCCTCGCGACGCTCGTCGGGCCGCTCGTCGGCGGCCTCCTCATCGACGGCGTCGGCTGGTCGTGGATCTTCTTCATCAACGTGCCCGTGGGGGTCGTCGGCTTCGTGCTGGTCGTGCGCACGGTGCCGCGCCTGCCCGTGCGGGTGCATCGCTTCGACGTCCTGGGCGTCGCGCTCTCGTCCGCGGGCATGCTCGCGCTCGTCTTCGGCGTGCAGGAGGCGGGCCGCTCGGGCCTCGGCGTGCTGTGGCTCGCTGCAGCGGGCGTCGCGCTCCTCGCGGGCTTCGTGCTCTGGCAGGCGCGCACGGCGGGCGAGCCGCTGCTGCCGCTCGGCCTCTTCCGCGACCGCAACTTCACGCTCGGGTCGATCGCGATCTCGGCGGTGGGCTTCGCCATCACCGCGCAGGGCGTGCCGCTCTTCCTCTACCTCCAGACGGCCCGCGGCCTCGGCACGACCGAGGCGGCGCTCCTGCTGCTGCCGATGGCGATCCTCGCCGGCGTCCTCTCGCCGCTCGTCGGGCGTGCGCTGCAGGGGCGCGACGCCAAGCGCTTCGCGGCCTTCGGCATCGCATCGGTCGCCGGCGCGCTCGTCTGGTACGCCGCCTGGATGCGCCCCGAGGTCGACGTGCTCTGGCTGCTGCTGCCCTCCGCGCTGCTCGGGGTCGGCAACGCCTTCATGTGGGGGCCGATCTCGGTCACCACCACGCGCAACCTGCCGCTCGAGTCGGCGGGCGCCGGATCCGGCGTCTACAACGCCATGCGCCAGGTGGGCGCGGTGATCGGCGCCGCCTCGGTCGCGGCGATGATGACGGCGCGCCTCACGGCAGAGCTCGGCGGGCCGCCTACGGCCGAGCAGGAGTCGGGCTCGGGCGGGCTGCCCGAGCAGTTCGTCGGCCCCTTCGCGGCGGCGATGGGCCAGTCGATCCTGCTGCCCGCCGCGGTGCTCGTCGTCCCTGTGGTCGCCGCCCTGTGCTTCGCGCCGCCGAGGCCCCAGCCGCAGCGGCACGCCGCGAGCGCGCCCGCGCGCGGCGCCGTCGCCGACGACTAGCGGCCGGCCGGGCCGATGCGCGGATCCGGCAGCAGCGTCTCGACCCCCGGCTTCCGCCGCGCGCGCGCCCAGACGACGAACCCCCACACGGTGAACGCGCCGTAGAAGGCGTACATCGTGGCCGTCGCCCAGTAGCCGGCCGAGAGCAGCAGGGGCACGCCCACGACGTCGACGAGCACCCAGATGAGCCAGAACTCCGTCCACCCCCGCGCCATGCCGTACGTGGCGAGCAGGGAGCCGACGAAGGTCCACGCGTCGGCCCACACCGGCTCGTACGACCCGAGCGCCGAGAACAGCGGGGTGAGCGCCACGGTGCCGACCACGAGCGCGACCGCGAGGCCCGCGCGCTGCGGCCAGGTCGCCCAGCGCGGCACGATCTGGCCCTGCGCGGCGCGCGCCTGCCGCCAGCGCACCCAGCCGTAGATCGCGACGGCGATGAACATGACCTGGCGGCCCGCCTGGCCGAGCAGCGCGGGCAGGGTGTGGCTCGGATCGAGCAGGGCGCCCAGGAACACCGTGAGCAGCAGCAGGTTGCCGACGATGCCGACCGGCCACGCCCAGACGCGCCGCAGCATGCCGCCGACGGCGCTCGCGAGCCCGAAGGCGTTGCCGACCACCTCGCGCAGCAGCAGCTCCTGGCCGCCGCCCACGGGGATCGTGGCGCCGTAGATCGCCGAGAGCCAGTCGAGGTCCATGGCACCAGGGTAGGTCCGCGGGGGCGCGCCGCAGCGCGTACCGTTGAGGCATGACCGACGCCCCATCCCCCGCCGCCGACGACACGGCCGAGCGCACGACGTTCGCCGACCTCGGCCTCCCCGCAGGCATCCTCGCCGCGCTCGACGACGTCGGCTACGAGACGCCCTCCGCCATCCAGGCGCAGACCATCCCGCCGCTCCTCGCGGGCCGCGACATCATCGGCCTCGCGCAGACCGGCACCGGCAAGACCGCCGCGTTCGCGCTGCCCGTGCTCGCCGCGATCGACGTCGAGCGCCGCGAGCCGCAGGCGCTCGTGCTCACCCCCACGCGCGAGCTCGCCGTGCAGGTCTGCGAGGCATTCGAGCGCTATGCGGCGCACCTCGGCGGCGTGCACGTGCTGCCGATCTACGGCGGCCAGGGCTACGGCGTGCAGCTCTCGGCGCTCCGCCGGGGCGTCCACGTCGTCGTCGGCACGCCCGGCCGCATCATGGACCACCTCGCCAAGGGCACGCTCGACCTGTCCGGCCTCACGCACGTCGTGCTCGACGAGGCCGACGAGATGCTGCGGATGGGCTTCGCCGAGGACGTCGACGAGATCCTCCAGCAGACGCCCGAGGACAAGCAGGTCGCGCTCTTCAGCGCGACGATGCCGCGGCAGATCCGCGCCATCTCGCAGCAGCACCTGCGCGAGCCCGCGGAGATCACGGTGAAGGGCGGCGCGCAGACCTCCCCGAGCATCACCCAGCGCGCCCTCATGGTCTCGTACCAGCAGAAGCTCGAGGCCCTGACGCGCGTGCTCGAGGTGGAGCCCTTCGAGGCCGCCATCGTCTTCACGCGCACCCGCAACGAGACCGAGACGGTCGCCGAGCGCCTCCGCGCGCGCGGCTACGCGGCCGCGGCCATCTCGGGCGACATCGCCCAGCCGCAGCGCGAGAAGACGATCGAGCAGCTGCGCGGCGGCGGCCTCGACGTGCTCGTCGCCACCGACGTCGCCGCGCGCGGCCTCGACGTCGAGCGCATCAGCCACGTCATCAACTACGACCTGCCGATCGACACCGAGTCGTACGTGCACCGCATCGGCCGCACGGGCCGCGCGGGCCGCACGGGCGACGCGATCAGCTTCGTCACCGCGCGCGAGCGCCGGATGCTCGGCGCCATCGAGAAGGCGACGCGCGCGACGGTCGCCGTCATGCCGATGCCGAGCGCCGGCGAGGTCAACGCGACGCGCCTGACGCGCTTCGACGACGCCATCACCGCGGCGCTCGGCGAGAGCGACCGGATCGAGCGCTTCCGCGAGATCATCGCCCACTACGTCGAGCACCACGACGCCCCGCAGGAGGACGTCGCCGCGGCGCTCGCAGTCGTCGCCCAGGGCGACACGCCGCTGCTGCTCGACGAGGCCTCCGACCGCGTGCTGCAGCCGCCGCGCGAGCGTGCCGAGCGCACGCCGCGCGGGGACGATCGCGAGCGGCCCGAGCGCGGCCAGCGCCGCGGCCCCTCGGACGCCACGACCTACCGCCTCGCGGTCGGCAGCAAGCGCGGCGTCGAGCCCCGCCAGATCGTCGGCGCGCTCGCCAACGAGGGCGGCCTCGGCCGCGACGACTTCGGCCGCATCACCATCCGCTACGACTTCACGCTCGTCGAGCTGCCCGAGCTCGACGAGGGCCAGCTGCAGCGCCTCGGCCAGACCCGCATCCTCGGCGTGCCGATCGACATCCGCGTCGACACGGGGCGTCGCGAGCGCTCGGAGCGCGGCGACCGGAGCGACCGGGGCGACCGTCGGGACCGCGATGAGCGCCGACCGCGCCGCGACCGCGAGGACCGGCCGGGCGACGATCGCGGCGAGGGGCGCCCGCCTCGGAAGCCCCGCCACGCGCGCGGCCGCTGAGCGACCGCACCGCTGACCGTCGCGCCGCGAGGGCCGAGGCTTGACCTCCGGCTCGCGCGGCGCGATCGTCATGCCATGAGCCTCTACATCACCTGCCCGGTCGAGAGCGTCGAGCGCTCCACCGCGTTCTACACCGCCCTCGGCTGGACGCTCGAGCCCGAGATGTCGGGACCCGAGGCGTCCTGCTTCGTCATCGCGCCCGACCAGCACCTCATGCTCGCGAGCCGCGCGATGTACGCGCGCGTCGGCGGCCTCGAGTCGCTCGTCGGCGGTCCCGACACGCCCTCGAAGGTGACCGTGTCGTTCGACCTCGGCAGCCGCGAGGAGGTCGACGCGCTCGTCGAGCGGGCGCGCGAGGCGGGCGGGCGCATCGGGGACACCGACGAGTACCCGTCGATGTACCAGCGCCAGTTCGACGACCCCGACGGCTACCACTGGTCGCCGTTCTGCATCGCGCAGGACGGCACCGACGCCTGAGGCGCTCCGCGTCGGCGCGTGCCCGGCGCGGCGCGGCCGCGCTCCCGCCTAGGCTGGAGGGATGCACGAGCAGCCCGCGCGACGCCCCGCGCCGCACCCCGAGCCGCGCCGACGCGCGAGCCTCGAGGTGCTGCGGGCCGAGGCCGCCGACGAGCGCTCGGTGCTCGTCGAGGAGCGGCTGCGCGCGGGCGAGGATCCCTGGACGTTCATGTCGGAGCTCCCCACGGTCGACGAGGTCGTCGTGCTGCTGCTGCGCGCCGAGCGCATCCTGCCGCCCGGCGCCGTGCGGCCCGACGAGGACGTCAGCGACGCGGTCCTCCGCCGCATCGTCGACGACTACCCGCAGCTCGCGACCACGGTCTGGTCGATGCTCTCGGCCGCCGAGCCCGAGCGCGCCTGGTCGCCGAGGGTGCGGCGCGCGGCCCGCTGACGCGGAGCACGACGAAGGGGACGACCGCGGTGGTCGTCCCCTTCGTGTCGAGGTGGTCGGATGGTGAAACCCAGCTCGCTCGCGCTCGCGACGGCGCTCGGCTCGACGGTCCACTGGACTGTCGAGCCGATCTGACCCTCGGTCAGATCGTGAAGCCCAACGCCCTCATCATCTCGCGGCCGTCCTCCGTGATCCGCTCCGGGCCCCACGGCGGCATCCACACCCAGTTGATGCGGAACTGCTCGACGTGGCCGTCGAGCTTCTCGGCGATCTCGGTCTCGATCACGTCGGTCAGCGGGCAGCCCGCCGAGGTCAGCGTCATCGAGATGACGAGCGCGTCCTGCTCGTCGTCCCACGCCAGGTCGTAGACCAGGCCGAGGTCGACGATGTTGACGTCGAGCTCGGGGTCGACGACGTCCTTCAGCGCCTCGGTGAGCTGGTCGAACTTGGCCGCATCGACCTCGACGAGGGCCATCAGACGCCTGCCGTGAGGTAGCGGTCGTAGCCCTCGGCCTCGAGGCGCTCGGCGAGCTCCGGGCCGCCCTGCTCGGCGACGCGGCCGTTCACGAACACGTGCACGTGGTCGGGCTGGATGTAGCGCAGGATGCGCGTGTAGTGCGTGATGAGCAGGACGCCGAGCTGCGTCTCGCCCTTGATGCGGTTCACGCCCTCGGAGACGATGCGGAGCGCGTCGACGTCGAGGCCCGAGTCGGTCTCGTCGAGCACCGCGAAGCGCGGGCGCAGCAGCTCCATCTGCAGGATCTCGTGGCGCTTCTTCTCGCCGCCCGAGAAGCCCTCGTTGACGTTGCGCTCGCCGAACGACGGGTCCATGCGCAGCGCCTCCATCGCGGAGCGCACGTCGCCGATCCACTCGCGCACGCGGGGCGCCTCGCCCGAGACCGCGGTCTTCGCGGTGCGCAGGAAGTTCGACACCGTGACGCCCGGGATCTCCACCGGGTACTGCATCGCGAGGAACAGGCCCGCGCGGGCGCGCTCGTCGACGCTCATCGCGAGCACGTCCTCGCCGTCGAGGGTGATCGAGCCGCCGTCGACGGTGTAGCGCGGGTGGCCCGCGATCGTGTACGCCAGCGTCGACTTGCCCGAGCCGTTCGGGCCCATGACGGCGTGGATCTCGTCCGAGTCGATGCGCAGGTCGACGCCCCGCAGGATGTCCTTCTTGCCCTGCTCGGTCTCGATCGAGACCCGCAGGTCCTTGATCTCCAGCACGCTCATCGCGCTTCCTTCCTCCGCGGCTCGCGCCGCGTCACGTCAGTGGGTTCTGGACGTCGACGAGCACGTCGTCGCCGTCGATGGTCACGGGGAAGACCGGCACCGGCTCGTAGGCCGGCAGGTTCCTCGGCTTGCCCGTCGCGAGCTCGAACTGCGAGCCGTGGGCCCAGCACTCGATGGCGCCGTCCTCGACGAAGCCCTCCGCGAGCGAGATCTCGCCGTGCGTGCAGGTGTCGCCGAGCGCGTGGATCGCGCCCGCGGAGTCCTGCACGACGCACACGGCCACGCCGTCGAGCTCGACCCGCAGGGCCGAGCCCACGCCGACGTCGCCGACGCCGCAGGCGCGCTGAGCGGTCATGCGCCCGCCCGCGACGCGGGGGCCAGCGAGGCGCCGCGTCGCAGCTCCTCCTCGATGGCCGCGGCGAGGCGCTCCTCGACCTCCGGCACGCCGACCTTCTGCACGATCTCCATGAGGAAGCCGATGACGACGAGGCGGCGCGCCTCCTCCTCCTCGATCCCGCGCGACTGCAGGTAGAAGAGCTGCTCGTCGTCGAAGCGACCCGTCGCCGAGGCGTGGCCGGCGCCCGCGATGTCGCCGGTCTCGATCTCGAGGTTCGGGATCGAGTCGGCGCGCGTGCCGTCGGTGAGCACGAGGTTCTGGTTCTTCTCGTACGAGTCGGTGCCCGTGGCGCCCTGGCCGATGAGCACGTCGCCGATCCACACGGAGCGCGCGCCCTCGCCCTGCAGCGCACCCTTGTAGAGCACGTCGCCCTTGGTCGAGACGCCCTCGTGGTGCAGGTACACCTGCGACTCGAGGTGCTGGCCGGAGTCGGCGAACGAGAGGCCGAAGAGCTCGCCCTCCGCGCCCTCGCCCGCGAGGCGCACCGAGGGGTTGACTCGCACGACGCCGCCGCCGAGCGAGGCGACGATGTGGCGCAGGAAGGCGCCCTCGGCCACCACGGCCTGGTGGGCCGAGGCGTGCACCGCGTCGTCCTCCCAGTCCTGCACCGAGACGACCTCGAGGCGCGCGCCGGCGCGCACGATGATCTCGACGTTCTGCGCGTACGCGGCCGAGCCCTCGTGGGCGAGCACGACGGTGCCCGACGAGTGCGGCTGCGCCTCGATGACGATGTGCGCGTTGCCGTGCACGTCGGCGCCGCGGCCCGCGATGCGGATCACGACGGGCGCCTCCACGGCCTCGCCCTCGGGCAGGCGGACGTGCAGCGCGTTCGCGCAGCGCTTCCACGCGATCGCGCTCGCGAGGTCCTCCGGCTGGAAGATCTCGCCGCGCGGCGCGGCCTCGTGGCCCGTCGACTCGACGAGCAGGCCGCGGGCCTCGGCATCGCCGGTGTCGTACGAGAGCGAGCCCTCGCCGTCCTCGGTCTCCTCGTCGACCAGCACCGGCGCCAGGCGGCGCAGGTCGCTGAGCTTCCAGTTGACCTCGCGGCCCGTGGGCTGGCCGAAGTCCTCCGGGTCGAACGACCAGGGGCGCTCCGAGCGCGTCTGGACGGGGACGATCGGGGTCGTGTCGATCACGGTCATCAGCCGACGGATCCTTCCATGCTCATCTCGATGAGCTTGTTGAGCTCGAGCGCGTACTCCATGGGCAGCTCGCGGGCGATCGGCTCGATGAAGCCGCGGACGATCATGGCCATCGCCTCGTCCTCCTCCATGCCGCGCGACATGAGGTAGAAGAGCTGCTCCGCGCTCACCTTCGAGACCGTGGCCTCGTGGCCGAGCACGACGTCGTCGACGCGGATGTCGATCGCCGGGTACGTGTCGGAGCGGGAGATCGTGTCGACGAGCAGGGCGTCGCAGCGCACCGTGTTGGCCGAGTGGTGCGCGTTCGCGTCCACCCGCACCTCGCCGCGGTAGCCCGCGCGGCCGCCGCCGCGGGCGATCGACTTCGAGACGATCGACGACGTCGTGTGCGGCGCCATGTGGATCATCTTCGCGCCGGCGTCCTGGTGCTGGCCGGGGCCCGCGAACGCCACCGAGAGCGTCTCGCCCTTGGCGCGCTCCCCCACGAGGTAGATCGACGGGTACTTCATCGTCACCTTGGAGCCGATGTTGCCGTCGATCCACTCCATCGTCGCGCCCTCCTCGGCGATGGCGCGCTTCGTGACGAGGTTGTAGACGTTGTTCGACCAGTTCTGGATGGTCGTGTAGCGGACGCGGGCGTCCTTCTTCACGATGATCTCGACGACCGCGGAGTGCAGCGAGTCGGACGAGTAGATCGGGGCCGTGCAGCCCTCGATGTAGTGCACGTACGAGCCCTCGTCGGCGATGATGAGCGTGCGCTCGAACTGGCCCATGTTCTCGGTGTTGATGCGGAAGTAGGCCTGCAGGGGGATCTCGACGTGGACGCCCTTGGGCACGTACACGAACGAGCCGCCCGACCACACCGCCGTGTTCAGCGCGGCGAACTTGTTGTCGCCGGCCGGGATGACGGTGCCGAAGTACTCCTCGAAGATCTCGGGGTGCTCCTTGAGCGCCGTGTCGGTGTCCATGAAGATGACGCCCTGCGCCTCCAGGTCCTCCTGGATCTGGTGGTACACGACCTCCGACTCGTACTGCGCGGCGACGCCTGCGACGAGGCGGGCGCGCTCGGCCTCGGGGATGCCGAGGCGGTCGTAGGTGTTGCGGATGTCCTCCGGGAGGTCCTCCCACGACTGCGCCTGGCGCTCCGTGGAGCGCACGAAGTACTTGATGTTGTCGAAGTCGATGCCCGAGAGGTCGGCGCCCCACGTCGGCATGGGCTTCCGGCCGAACAGCTGCAGGCCCTTGAGCCGGCGCTCGAGCATCCACTCGGACTCGCCCTTGAGCTCGGAGATCTCGCGGACCACCTGCTCGCTCAGACCGCGCTTCGCGATCGAGCCGGCCTCGTCGGAGTCGTGCCACCCGAACTCGTACTGCCCCAGGCCCTCGAGCTCGGGACGATCGATCAGGACGTCGGACATCGTCTCCCCCTCTTTCCGCATCGGTCTTCGTCTCAGTGAGAACCCGGCCGCACCACGCGGCATTCCGCCCGGCCCCGAGCGCCCCGCGGCGGGGCCATACTGGATGTGCCGCGCGCACGCCGCGCCGCCTCGGGCGGCGCAGGGGTTCGGAGCCGATGGGCTCGCCCCCGATCCTACCGTGCGCGGCAGAGAGGTGCATCGTGCTGCAGCGCTCGCGGACCTTGGCCGTCGCCGCCTGGGCGACGCTCGTGACGCAGATCCTGATCGTCGGGACCGGCGGCGCCGTCCGGCTCACGGGATCGGGCCTCGGGTGCACCGAGTGGCCCAACTGCACGCCCGAGTCGTTCGTGCCGGTGCCCGAGCAGGGCATCCACGGCGTCATCGAGTTCGGCAACCGCGTCTGGGGCGGCGTCGTCATCGTCGTCGCGCTCGTCATGCTCGTGCTCGCGATCGTCCGCCGCGCGGGCCGCGGCGTCGTGACGCTCGCGGCGCTCGTCGTGGGCCTCACGCTCGCGCAGGCCCTCATCGGCGCCGTGGTGGTCTGGATGCGGCTGCGCCCCGACACCGTCGGCATCCACTTCTTCCTCTCGGTGATCCTCGTCGTGCTCTCGGCGGTGCTCACCTGGAAGGTCGTCGTCGGCCCGAGCGGCCCGCGCGTCGCGCCGCGCTCGCAGACGATCCTCGTGCACGCGATGACCGCGGTCCTCGCGATCGTCATCGTCGTGGGCGTGCTCACCACGGGCTCCGGCCCGCACGCGGGCGACGGCGGCGCCGCCCGCAACGGCCTCGACCCCGCGGTCATGCAGCACGTGCACGCGTGGCCCGGCTACGCGCTCGTCGCGCTGCTCGGCGCGGTGCTCGCCGCCGCGCTCGTGCGCGGCCCGCGTCGGCACCTGCGCCTCGTGCTCGCCATGCTCGCCGTCGTGCTCGTGCAGGTGGCCGTGGGCATCGTGCAGTCGAACCTCGGGCTGCCCATCGCGCTCGTGGGCATCCACATGGTGCTCTCGGTCGTCACCGCCGCGCTCGGCGCGGCGGTCGTGCTCTCGCTGCGGCCGCCGGCCGCCGACGCCCCGGCCGAGGCCGAGGAGCGCGAGGCCGTCGCCGCCTGAGGCCGCCTCCCCCGCGCCGCCGATCCGCTGCGCCGCCCACGGTGGCAGGATCGCACCATGACGCCTCCCGGTGACCCCGCGATCGGCCCCGGCGCGCGCCTCGGCGTGCTCGACATCGGGTCGAACACCGTGCACCTCCTCATCGTCGACGTCGCGCGCGGCGGCCGGCCGGTGCCGACGCGATCGCACAAGGTGACGCTGCGGCTCATGCGCTTCCTCGTCGACGGCGCGATCAGCGCCGAGGGCGTCGACGCGCTGCTCGAGGCGATCGGTGCGTGCACCGCCATCGCGCGGCAGGAGGCGCTCGACGACTTCGTCGTCATCGCCACGAGCGCGATCCGCGAGGCCGAGAACGGCGAGCAGGTCGTCGCGCGCATCGAGCGCGAGGCCGAGGTGTCGCTCGACATCCTCTCCGGCGCCGACGAGGCGAGCCTCACGTTCCTCGCCGTGCGCCGCTGGTTCGGGTGGTCCGCCGGCCGCATCCTGCTCTTCGACATCGGCGGCGGCTCGCTCGAGATCGCGGCGGGCGACGACGAGGTGCCGCGGATCGCCACCTCGGTGCCGCTCGGCGCCGGCCGCTCGACGGTGGGCTTCTTCCACGCCGACCCGCCCTCGGTGGCCGACCAGCGGGCGCTGCGGCTGTACGCGAAGGCGGTGCTCGAGGACGCCGTGGCGGCCGCGAGGCCGGTCGGCAGGCCCGACCACGTCGTCGGCTCGTCGAAGACCATCCGCTCGCTCGCGAAGCTCGCGGGCAACACGATGCCGGGCGTCGGCGGGGCCGACCGCGTGGTGCTGCGCCGCGACCAGCTCGACGACTGGGTGCCGCGGCTCGCGCGGATGGACGCGCCCTCCCGCGCCGCCCTGCCGGGCATCACGCCCGACCGCACGTTCCAGATCGTCGCGGGCGGCATCGTGCTCTCGGAGGCGATGCGTGCCTTCGGCGCGAAGGAGCTCGACGTGAGCCCGTGGGCGCTGCGCGAGGGCCGCCTGCTGCAGATGCTCGACCGGCTCTAGGGCGCGCCGGGAGCCGCGCCTCCCGCGCGCCGCCCCGCGCGGCTCAGAAGGGCAGCAGCGGGTCGACGCCCACCGCCAGGAACACGAGCGTGAGGTACGTGTTCGAGGCGTGGAAGACGCGCATCGCGCGGATCTCGCGGTCCTCGCGGATCGCGCGGCCGTAGAGGGCGTGCGACTCGACGACGAACCAGCCGCCCGCGAGCACCGCGACCGTCGTGTACAGCAGGCCCATGCCCGCCACGGGGATGAGCAGCAGCGTGCACGCGAGCGACGCCCAGGCGTAGAGCACGACCTGCACGCCGACCATCTGGCGCCCGCGCACGACCGCGAGCATCGGCACCTCGGCGGCCGCGTAGTCGCTGCGGTACTTCATCGACAGCGGCCAGTAGTGCGCGGGGGTCCAGAGGAAGACGAGCGTGAAGAGGATCCACGCCGGCCACTCGACCGTGCCCGTGACGCCCGCCCAGCCGATGAGCACGGGGAAGCATCCCGCGATGCCGCCCCAGACGATGTTCTGCTCGGTGCGGCGCTTCAGCAGCAGCGTGTAGACGAAGACGTAGAAGCAGATAGCCGCGACCGAGAACGCCGCGGCGAGCCAGTTGGCGAAGAGGCCGAGCACGAGCGTCGAGACGACAGCGAGGGTCCAGGCGAAGACCGTCGCCTCGGTCACGCTGAGCGCGCCCGTGACGAGCGGCCGCTGCTTCGTGCGGTGCATGACGCGATCGATGTCGCGGTCGATGATCATGTTGAAGGCGTTCGCGCTGCCGGCGCTCAGGAAGCCGCCCAGCAGCGTCGCGACGAGCGCCGGGATCGGCGGCACGCCGCCCGCGGCGAGGAACATCGTCGGCAGCGCCGTGACGAGCAGCAGGCTCGATGACGCGCGGCTTCGTGAGGGCGACGTAGGCGGCGGCCTTCGTGCGGAGGATGGGTCGCCCGGCGGCGGGCGCGACGTGCGCGTCCTGCTGGGTCGCGTGCGACATGGACTCCCGATCTGCGAGGCGTGCGGGCCGCGCTCGGCGGCCGCGACCATCCTATCGCGCCCCTCCGGCCACGGTCCCGCCCCGCGCGTCCGAGGGTGTTCGCGGAGGGCGTGGAGGCCCGCCGCCGCCGCGCCGGGGCGGCATCCATGCGCTCACTATGCTGGTCGGGTCGCAACAGCCCGCACACGCAGCGGCCGCGTGCCGCCCGTCAGAAGGAGCCTCCTTGGCGCTCGAATGGACCAACGACGACCAGCAGGCCGTGGACACCGCGAGGGTGCTCGCGGCCGACGCCGTCGAGAAGGTCGGCAACGGCCACCCCGGCACGGCGATGAGCCTGGCCCCCGTCGCCCACCTCCTGTTCCAGAAGGTGATGGACCGCGACCCCGCCGACGACCAGTGGGTCGGCCGCGACCGCTTCATCCTCTCCGTCGGCCACTCGTCGCTGACGCAGTACATCCAGCTCTACCTCACGGGATCCGGCCTCGAGAAGGCCGACCTCGAGTCGCTCCGCACGTGGGGCTCGAAGACCCCCGGGCACCCGGAGTACCGGCACACGAAGGGCGTCGAGATCACGACGGGCCCGCTCGGCCAGGGCCTCGCCTCGGCCGTCGGCTTCGCCTACGCCCAGCGCTTCGAGCGCCAGCTCTTCGACCCGGCGACCCCCGAGGGCGAGTCGGCGTTCGACCACTTCACCTACGTCATCGCCGGCGACGGCGACCTGCAGGAGGGCGTCACGAGCGAGGCGGGCTCCCTCGCGGGGCACCAGCGCCTCGGCCGCCTCATCGCGATCTACGACGCCAACGAGATCTCGATCGAGGACGACGTCGACATCGCGTTCACCGAGGACGTCAAGGCGCGCTACGAGGCCTACGGCTGGCAGGTGCTCGAGGTCTCCTGGCGCACGCAGGAGGGCTACGTCGAGGACGTCGAGGCGCTCCACGCCGCGATCGAGGCCGGCAAGGGCGAGCTCGAGCGGCCGACGCTGATCATCCTGCGCACCATCATCGGCTGGCCGGCGCCGTCGAAGCAGGGCACGGGCAAGATCCACGGCTCGAAGCTCGGCGGCGAGGAGGTCGCGGCCGTCAAGCAGGTGCTGGGCTTCGACCCGGAGCAGTCGTTCGCGGTCGCCGACTCGGTCGTCGCGTACACGCGCGGCAACGCCGCGTCGCGCGCCGCCGAGGCGCGCGAGGCCTGGCAGGCCCGCTTCGACGCGTGGGCCGCGGCCGAGCCCGAGCGCAAGGCGCTCTTCGACCGCCTGCAGACCGGCGCGCTGCCCGAGGGCATCGAGGACGCGCTGCCGGTCTTCGAGGCGGGCACCGAGGTGTCGACGCGCGCTGCGAGCGGCAAGGTGCTCAACGCGCTCGCCGACGTGCTGCCCGAGCCTGTGGGGCGGCTCCGCCGACCTCGCCGAGTCGAACAACACGACGCTCGAGGGCAAGGGCTCCTTCGTGCCCGGCGACCGCTCGACGAAGGCGTGGCCGCAGGGCTCCTACGCCGGCCGCACGATGCACTTCGGCATCCGCGAGCACGCGATGGCCGCGATCCTCAACGGCATCGTGCTGCACGGCAACACGCGTCCCTACGGCGGCACGTTCCTCATCTTCAGCGACTACCAGCGCCCCGCGCTGCGCCTGGCCGCGCTCATGGGCGTCCACCCCATCCACGTCTGGACGCACGACTCGATCGCGCTCGGCGAGGACGGCCCCACGCACCAGCCCATCGAGCAGCTCGCGACGCTCCGCGCCATCCCCGGCTTCGAGGTCGTCCGCCCGTCGGACGCCAACGAGACCGCGTGGGCGTGGAGGACGATCCTCGAGCGCCGCGACCAGCCGGTCGGCATCGCGCTGACGCGCCAGAACCTGCCGGTGCTCGAGCGCGGCGAGGGCGAGGCCTCGGGCGACGTGCTCGCGCACGCGTCGAACGTCGCCAAGGGCGCCTACGTGCTCGCCGCGACCGAGGGCGCGCCCGACGTCATCCTCATCGCCACGGGCTCCGAGGTGCAGCTGGCGCTCGCCGCCCGCGAGCAGCTCGCCGCCGAGGGCGTGCAGGCCCGGGTGGTCGCCGCGCCGTCGCTCGAGTGGTTCGCCGAGCAGAGCGCCGAGTACCGCGAGTCGGTGCTCCCGGCCGCGGTGCGCGCGCGCGTCTCGGTCGAGGCGGGCTCCGCGCTCACGTGGCAGGGCATCGTCGGCGACGCCGGCCGCACCGTCGCGATCGACCACTTCGGCGCGAGCGCCGACTGGCAGACGCTGTTCCGCGAGTTCGGGTTCACGACGGAGGCCGTCGTCGAGGCCGCGCGCGCATCGATCGAGGCCGCTCGCTGACGCGGGCGACGGAAGCAGGAGGCATCCGCATGACCCAGCACACCGCATCCCCGCACACCCGCGCGCTGTCCGACGCGGGCGTGAGCATCTGGCTCGACGACCTGTCGCGCCAGCGCATCCTCTCGGGCAACCTCGCCGAGCTCATCGAGACCCGCGACGTCGTGGGCGTCACGACGAACCCGACGATCTTCGCGAACGCGCTCGCCAACGGCGAGTCGTACGCGGAGGACGTCAAGGCGCTCGCTGAGCAGGGCGCGAGCGTCGACGAGACGATCACGCACCTCACGACGACCGACGTCGCGAACGCGTGCGACCTCTTCGCGCCGCTCTACGCGTCGACGAAGGGCTTCGACGGCCGCGTCTCGATCGAGGTCGAGCCGGGCCTCGCCCGTGACACCGAGGGCACGATCGCGCAGGCGAAGCAGCTCCATGAGCGCGTCGGCCGCGAGAACGTCCTCATCAAGATCCCCGCGACGCAGGAGGGCCTCGAGGCGATCGCCGCGACGATCGGCGCGGGCATCAGCGTCAACGTGACGCTGATCTTCTCGCTCGACCGCTACCGCGATGTCATCAACGCCTACCTGACGGGCCTCGAGCGCGCGCAGCAGGCCGGCCACGACCTCTCGAGGATCCACTCGGTCGCGTCGTTCTTCGTCTCGCGCGTCGACACCGAGATCGACAAGCGGCTCGACGCGATCGGCACCGACGAGGCCGCGGCGCTGCAGTCGAAGGCGGGGGTCGCGAACGCGCGCCTCGCCTACCGCGTCTGGCAGGAGGCCTTCGGCTCCGAGCGTGCGCAGACGCTCCTCGAGGCCGGGGCCAACACGCAGCGGCCGCTGTGGGCGTCGACGGGCGTCAAGGATCCGTCGCTTCCCGACACGCTCTACGTGACGGAGCTCGTGGCGCCGCAGACGGTCAACACGATGCCCGAGAAGACGCTCGAGGCGGTCGCCGACCACGGCGAGATCCGCGGCGACGCGGTCTCCGGCGCGATCGACGAGGCCGAGGGCGTGCTCGACGCGCTCGAGGCCGTCGGCGTCCCGTACGCCGAGGTCGTGCGCGTGCTCGAGGACGAGGGGCTCGAGAAGTTCGACGCCTCGTGGGCCGAGCTCGTGCAGACGGTGCAGGGCCAGCTGGATGCGGCGGTGGCGCGATGACCTTCACGCTGCACGCGGACGGCCCCGCGCAGGAGGCCATCGACCGCGTCGTGCCGCAGCTCGTGGCCGACGGCGTCGCGGGCCGCATCGTCTCGGGCGACGCCACGCTCTGGGGCGAGGCGGCCGAGCCCGAGGCGTCGATCCGCCTGGGGTGGGTCGAGGCGGCCTCGGTCACCCGCGAGCTGCTGCCCGAGCTCGAGGCGCTCCGCAAGGAGCTCCGCGCCCGGGGCGTCGACCGCATCGCGCTCGCCGGCATGGGCGGCTCGTCGCTCGCGCCCGAGGTCATCACGCGCACCGAGGGCGTGAGCCTCACGGTGCTCGACTCGACGGAGCCCGGCCAGGTGCGCCGCGCGCTCAAGGACCACCTGGCCTCGACGGCGCTCGTCGTCTCGTCGAAGTCGGGCTCGACGCTCGAGACCGACAGCCAGCGCCGCGCCTTCGAGGCCGCGTACCGCGAGGCCGGCATCGACCCGGCCGAGCGCATCGTCGTGGTCACCGACCCCGGCTCCCCGCTCGACGCGGACGCCCGCGCGGCCGGCTACCGCGTCTTCAACGCCGACCCGGACGTCGGCGGCCGCTACTCGGCGCTCACCGCCTTCGGCATCGTGCCCTCGGCCCTCGCGGGCGTCGACGTCGCGGAGCTGCTCGACGAGGCGATCGCGGCGCTGCCTGAGATCAGCGAGGACGCGGACGACAACCCGGGCCTCCGGCTGGCCGCGGTCATCGCGGGCACGATGCCGCTCCGCGACAAGCTCGGCATCGTCACCGACGGCACCCACATCCTGGGCCTCGGCGACTGGGCCGAGCAGCTCATCGCGGAGTCGACGGGCAAGGACGGCGTGGGCATCCTGCCCGTCGTGCTCGAGAAGGACGCCCCCGAGCTGCGCTCCGGCGCCGCCGACGTGCAGGTCGTGCGCCTCGTCGGCTCGCCGCGCGACGCCCGCGAGGTCGCGCCCGGCGAGGTCGAGGTCACCGGCACCCTCGGTGCGCAGCTGCTCGTGTGGGAGTTCGCGACGGCAGTCGCGGGGCGCCTGCTCGGCATCAACCCCTTCGACCAGCCCGACGTGGAGTCGGCGAAGGTCGCCGCCCGCGGCCTCCTCGACGACCTCGCGCCCGAGGCGGCGCCCGAGGCCGTCGACGGCTCGATCGAGGTGCGCGGCACCGCCGAGGTCGCGAAGGCGACCGTGGAGGCCTCGCTCGACGCGCTCCTCGCGGCGCTCGGCGACGACGGCTACGTGGCCGTGCACGCCTACCTCGACCGCATCGGCCAGCCGCGCTTCGAGCGGCTCCGCGCCGCCCTCGCGGCGCGCACGGGCCGACCGGTCACGTTCGGCTGGGGGCCGCGCTTCCTGCACTCGACCGGGCAGTACCACAAGGGCGGCACGCCGAACGGCGTCTTCCTGCAGCTGCTGGGCCGCCCGCACGAGGAGCTCGAGATCCCCGGTCGTCCGTTCACGTTCGGCCAGCTCATCCGCGCGCAGGCCTCGGGCGACGCGAGCGTGCTCGCCGAGCACGGCCGCCCCGTGCTGACGCTGACGCTCGACGACCTCGACGAGGGCCTCGACCGGCTCCTCGCCCTCGCGGCGCGGTGACCGCCGAGCCCGCGACCACCGGGGCCGCTCCGGCGGCCCCGGTGGGGCCGGCGCAGGTCGCTCCTGCGCCCATCGGCCCTGCGCCCGTCGGTCCTGGCGTCAACCCGCTCCGCGACCCCTCCGATCAGCGGCTCACGCGCATCCCCGGTCCGAACGCGATGACGTTCTTCGGCGTCACGGGCGACCTCGCGCGCAAGAAGCTGCTGCCGGCCGTGTACGACCTCGCGAACCGCGGCCTCCTGCCGCCCGGCTTCGGCCTCGTCGGCTTCGGCCGCCGCGACTGGACGCACGAGCAGTTCGCCGACATCGTGCGCGAGGCGGTGCAGCAGCACGCTCGCACGACCTTCCGCGAGTCGGTGTGGCGGCAGCTCTCCGAGGGCATCCGGTTCGTCACGGGCGACTTCGACGACGACGCGGCCTTCGACCGGCTCGCCGAGGTGCTCGCCGAGCTCGACGAGAGCCGCGGCACCATGGGCAACCACGCCTTCTACCTCTCGATCCCGCCGAAGGCCTTCCCGCTCGTCACGCAGCAGCTGAAGCGCTCGGGCCTCGCGAAGGCCGACGGCGACCGCTGGCGGCGCGTCGTGATCGAGAAGCCGTTCGGGCACGACCTCGCCTCGGCGCGCGAGCTCAACGAGGTCGTCGAGTCGGTCTTCCCGCCCGACAGCGTGTTCCGCATCGACCACTACCTAGGCAAGGAGACCGTCCAGAACATCCTCGCCCTGCGCTTCGCGAACGCGCTGTGGGAGCCGATCTGGAACGCGAACCACATCGACCACGTGCAGATCACGATGGCCGAGGACATCGGGGTGGGCGGCCGGGCCGGCTACTACGACGGCATCGGCGCCGCGCGCGACGTCATCCAGAACCACCTGCTGCAGCTCTTCGCCCTCACGGCGATGGAGGAGCCGCTCTCGTTCGACGCCGCCGACCTGCGGCTCGAGAAGGAGAAGGTGCTGCGCGCCGCCCGCGTGCCGGGTCCGCTCGCCGAGTCGACCGCGCGCGGCCAGTACGGCGGCGGCTGGCACGGCGGCTCGTTCGTCAAGGGCTTCCTCGACGAGGACGGCATGCGCCCCGACTCGGCCACCGAGACCTACGCGGCCATCAAGCTCGAGGTCGACACCCGCCGCTGGTCGGGCGTGCCGTTCTACCTCCGGGCCGGCAAGCGCCTCGGCCGCCGCGTGACCGAGATCGCGATCGTCTTCAAGCGCGCATCGCAGTACCTCTTCGACGCCTCGGACCTGCGCACGATGGGCGAGAACGCGCTCGTCATCCGCGTGCAGCCCGACGAGGGCGTCTCGATGCGCTTCGGCTCGAAGGTGCCGGGGCCCGGCATGCACGTGCGCGACGTGACGATGGACTTCGGCTACGGCCACGCCTTCACCGAGGAGAGCCCGGAGGCCTACGAGCGCCTCATCCTCGACGTGCTGCTCGGCGATCCCCCGCTCTTCCCTCGGCACGAGGAGGTCGAGCTCTCGTGGCGCATCCTCGACCCCATCGAGGAGCACTGGGACGCCGCCGGCGGCCCGGTGGAGCAGTACGAGCCCGGCTCGTGGGGGCCGCGGAGCGCCCACGAGCTGCTCGAGCGCGACGGCAGGCACTGGAGGCGCCCGTGATCATCCGACTCAGCCGCACCTCGACCGCCGAGGTCCAGAAGCGCATGCTCGAGATGCGCGACGAGGGCGGCGTCGTCGCGCTCGGCCGCGTGCTCACGCTCGTCGTCCACACGCAGATCGGTGCCGAGGAGGAGGCGATCCGGGCTGCGAACGCCGCCTCGCGCGAGCACCCCATGCGCGTCATCGTCGTCTCGCGGAACCCCGACCACGTGAACGCGGGCGAGGAGCCTCGCCTCGACGCCGAGCTGCGCGTCGGCGCCGACGCGGGCGCGAGCGAGGTCGTGCTGCTGCAGTGCTACGGCGAGCTCGGCAGCCACCTGCTCGGCATCGTGCAGGGCCTGCTGCTGCCGGACGCGCCGGTCGTGGCGTGGTGGCCCTCGTTCATGCCGACGCTCCCCTCGGGCTCGCAGCTCGGGCAGATCGCGCAGCGCCGCATCACCGACTCGGCGAAGCAGCGCGACCCGCGCGCGGCGATCCTCGGCCTCGCGGACTGCTACGCGCCCGGCGACACCGACCTCGCGTGGACGCGGCTCACGAACTGGCGCGCGCACCTCGCGGCCCTCCTCGACCAGCCGCCGTTCGAGCCCGTCGCCTCCGGCAGGGTCTCCGGCGACCTCGGCAACCCATCGACGCACCTCATGGCGGCGTGGCTGCGGCTGCGGCTCGGCATCGACGTGGCGCTCGAGGACGCGGGCGACGCGCCCGTGGGCGCGAGCGGCCTCCACGCCGTCGAGCTGCACCGCGAGAGCGGCCCCTCGTCGCTCACGCGCGTGCGCGACTCCGTCGGCATCCTCGAGCAGCCGGGCCAGCCCGAGCACCACGTCGCGCTCTCGACGCGCGGCCTCGAGGACCAGCTGGCCGAGGAGCTGCGCAAGCTCGATCCCGACGACATGTATCGCCAGGTGCTGCTCGAGATCGCGGAGCTCGCGGCATGAGCGCGCAGCTGCACGTCTCCCCCGATCGCGCCGCGCTCGTCGCGGACGCGGCCGACCGCCTCGTGCGGGCGATCGGCGACGCGATCACGGCGCGCGGGCGCGCCGTCGTCGCCGTGACGGGCGGCACGGTGGGCATCGAGCTGCTCGCCGCGCTCGTCGACCGGCCGGTGGACTGGTCGCACGTGCACGTCACCTGGAGCGACGAGCGCTTCGTCGAGGCTGGCTCCGGTGACCGCAACGCCGTCCAGGCGCGCGAGGCCCTGCTCGATCGGATCCCGATCCCCGCGACCCACGTGCACGAGCTGCCCGCCGCGGGCTCCGGCACGCTCGACCAGGCGGCGCTGCAGGCGACCGCGCTCCTCGAGCACCTGGGCGGCATCGACGTGACGCTGCTCGGCGTCGGCCCCGATGCGCACATCGCGTCGCTCTTCCCCGGCCTGCCTGGCGTCGCGGAGGCCGGCGCGCGCATCATCGCCGTGCGCGACTCCCCCAAGCCGCCGCCCGAGCGGCTGTCGTTCACGCTCGACGCCATCGCGGCCTCCGAGCGCACGTGGCTCGTCGTCGCGGGCGCCGACAAGGCAGAGGCCGTGCGGCTCGCGCTGAGCGATGCCGCGCCGTCGGAGGCACCCGTGGCGCACGCGCGAGGCCGAGTCGAGACGCTCCTGCTCGCCGACGCGGACGCCGCCTCGCTCGTCGCCTGACGCGCCCGCACCACGACGCAGCGGCCGCCCTCCCGAGGAGGACGGCCGCTGCGTCGTGGTGGCTCGCAGCCTAGGCGCGGCCCTCGCTCCCGCGGAGCTTCTGCAGGGCCTCGTCGAGCAGCTGCGTCGCCTCCTCGGGCGTGCGACGCTCCTTCACGTAGGCGAGGTGCGTCTTGTAGGGCTCGTTCTTCGCGACCTGCGGCGGGTTCGCCTTGTCGCGGCCCGCGGGCAGGCCGGTCGAGGGCGAGTCGATGACCTCGGGGATGTCCTCTTCGGGGAGGTCGGCCGCGAAGTAGCGGACGGTCTCGTTGCCCATCGCGTCCCAGTACGAGATCGCCACGCGCTCGGCGTGGAAGCCCCGGTCCTGCTCGCCCATGGGGCCCGCGCCGACGCGCGAGCCGCGGATCGCGCTGCCTCCGGAGGCCATCAGATGCTCGCGAACTTCGTGATGAGCCCGAGCACGACGATCGACGCCAGCCAGGCGAGGCTGATGACGACCGTGAGCGTGTTCAGGTTGCGCTCCGCGACGCCCGAGGCGCCGAGCGACGACGTGACGCCGCCGCCGAACATGTCGCTCAGGCCGCCGCCGCGACCCTTGTGCAGCAGGATGAACAGCGTCAGCAGCACCGACGTGATGCCGAGGATCACCTGCATGATGATCTGGAGAATCTCCACGAGCCCTCTTTCCGATTCCGCGGCCGAGCCGCGTCAAGTGCAACGGGCAGTCTACCGCAGGCCTTCCCGTGGGGCGGGAGGGCCTTCGGCCTGCCGTGGACCGGTCGCCCGATCAGGTGCCGACGTGGCTCCGGAAGCGCGCGATCGCCGCGAACTCCGCAGCGTCGAGGCTCGCGCCGCCGACGAGCGCGCCGTCGACGTCGGGCTCGCGCATGAAGCCGGCGATGTTGCCCGACTTCACCGAGCCGCCGTAGAGGATGCGCGTCGCCGCTGCCGCCTCGTCGCCGCGGACCTCCGCGATCGTCGCGCGGAGCGCCTGGCACACCTGCTGGGCCTGGTCGGCGGTGGCCGCCTGGCCGGAGCCGATCGCCCACACGGGCTCGTAGGCGACGACGATCTCGCCGGACTCCGGCAGCTCGGCCAGCACGTCGCGCAGCTGCTGCACGGGCACCGCGGAGGCGCCGTGGGTCTCGAGGTCCTCGGCGGTCTCGCCCACGCAGATCACGGGCACGACGCCGGCGCGGAGGGCCGCAGCGGCCTTCCGCCCCACGATCGGATCGGTCTCGCCGTGGTCCTGGCGGCGCTCCGAGTGGCCGACGATCACGTACGAGCACTCGAGCTTCGCGAGCATCGAGGCCGCGACCTCGCCCGTGTGCGCGCCCGACTCGTGCTGCGAGACGTCCTGCGCGCCGAAGCGCAGCTCGAACCGCTCGGCGGAGATGAGCGTCTGCACGCTGCGCAGGTCGGTGAACGGCGGGAACACCGCCACCTCCGTCGCCGCGTGGTCGTGCTTGGCGTCCTGCAGCGTCCAGGCGAGCTTCTGCACGAGCGCGATGGCCTGCAGGTGGTCCTGGTTGAGCTTCCAGTTGCCGGCGATGAGGGGGATGCGGGTCACCATCCGAGAACCTCCAGTCCAGGGAGGCGGGCGCCCTCGAGGAACTCGAGGCTCGCACCGCCGCCGGTCGAGATGTGGCCGAACTGCGCGTCCTCGAAGCCGAGGCGGCGCACCGCGGCGGCCGAGTCGCCGCCGCCGACGACCGCGAGGCCGTCGACCTCGGTGAGCGCCTCGGCGACCGCCTTCGTGCCGTGCGCGAAGGCGGGCAGCTCGAACACGCCCATGGGGCCGTTCCAGAAGACCGTCCTCGCGCCGCGGATCGCCTCGGCGAAGGCCGCGGCGGAGTCGGGGCCGATGTCGAGCCCGAGGCCGGCGGCGCCGAAGCGGGAGTCGCCGATCGCGTCGGCCGCGACCGTCTCGTGCGCGGCGTCCGCGCCGAACGACTCCGCGACGACGACGTCGGTCGGGAGCAGCAGCCGCACGCCGAGGTCCTCGGCCTGCTTCATGTAGCCGAGCACCCGCTCGACCTGGTCCTCCTCGAGCAGGCTCGAGGCCACGTCGTGGCCGAGCGCCTTGAGGAAGGTGAAGAGCATGCCGCCGCCGACGACGAGCGTGTCGACGCGGGGCAGCAGGTGCTCGATGACGCCGAGCTTGTCGGAGACCTTCGAGCCGCCCAGCACGACCGCGTAGGGGCGCTCGGGCGACTCGGTGAGGCGCGAGAGCACCTCGAGCTCCTTGGCCACGAGCAGGCCCGCGGCGCTGGGCAGCGCCTGGGCGACCTCGAAGACCGAGGCCTGCTTGCGGTGGACGACGCCGAAGCCGTCCGAGACGAAGGCGTCGGCGCCCGCGGCGAGCTCGGCGGCGAAGGCCGCGCGCTCGGCGGCGTCCTTGCTGGTCTCCCGGGGGTCGAAGCGCAGGTTCTCGAGCAGCGCGAGCTGCCCGTCCTGCAGGGCGATCCGCACGCGCTGCGCGTCCTCGCCGACCGTGTCGGTCGCGAAGGCGACCTCCTGGCCGAGCAGCTCGCCGAGGCGTGCCGCGACAGGAGCGAGCGAGTAGCGCGCCTCGGGCTCGCCCTTGGGGCGGCCGAGGTGCGACATCGCCACCACCTTCGCGCCCTGCTCGAGCAGGGTGCGGAGGGTGGGCAGCGAGGCCACGATGCGGCCCTCGTCGGCGATGCGGCCGTCCTCGAGCGGGACGTTGAGGTCGCACCGGATGAGGACCGTGCGCCCGGCGAGGTCGCCGAGGCTGTCGAGCGTGCGGATCGCCATGCGGGTCAGAGCTTCGCGCCGACGAACTCGGTGATGTCGACGAGGCGGTTCGAGTAGCCCCACTCGTTGTCGTACCACGACGAGACCTTCACCTGGTTGCCGATGACGGCGGTGAGGCCCGAGTCGAAGATCGACGAGTGCGGGTTGCCCACGATGTCGCTCGAGACGAGCGGCTCGTCCGAGTACTGCAGGTAGCCCTTGAGGGCGCCGTCGGCGGCCTCGCGGTACGCGGCGTTGATCTCGTCGACCGTGAGGCCGTCGCGGGTCACGAGCGTCAGGTCGACGATCGAGCCCGTGGGGACGGGCACGCGGTACGACGAGCCGTCGAGCAGGCCGTTGAGCTCGGGCAGCACGAGGCCGATGGCCTTGGCAGCGCCGGTCGAGGTCGGGACGATGTTGATCGCCGCGCCGCGCGCGCGGCGCAGGTCCTTGTGCGGGCCGTCCTGGAGGTTCTGGTCGGCCGTGTAGGCGTGGGCCGTCATCATGAAGCCGCGCTCGATGCCGAACGACTCGTGGAACACCTTCGCGAGCGGCGCGAGGCAGTTCGTGGTGCACGACGCGTTCGAGATGACGTGGTCGTTCTCGGGGTCGTAGGAGGCCTCGTTGATGCCCATGACGAAGGTCGGGGCGGCACCGGTGGCCGGCGCGGAGAGGATGACCTTCTTGGCGCCCGCGGCGAGGTGCGCCGAGGCGTCGTCGACCTTCGTGAAGCGGCCGGTCGACTCGATGACGAGCTCGCCCCACGTCGACGTCGAGCTCGCCCCAGGGCAGCTTCGACGGGTCCTTCTCGGCGTAGCCGCGGAACTCGAGCTCGCCGACGCGGATCGAGCCCTCGTCGGACGAGACCTCCTGCGCGAGGGGGCCGGAGACCGAGTCGTACTTGAGGAGGTGGGCGAGGGTGGCGTTGTCGGTGAGATCGTTCACCGCGACGACGTCGATGTCAGCGCCCTGGGCAAGCGCTGCACGCACGAAGTTGCGGCCGATCCGGCCGAAGCCGTTGATGGCGACCTTGAGAGTCATGGGGTGGGTTCCTGACTGTCGGGGGTGGAAGGAGCCCCGGGCCGATGCCCGGGGCTCCGGGTCACTGGGTGACGTTGGGGGTCAGCGGACGATGAGGCCCGAGGTCTGGGCCTTCGCCGCGTCGAAGCGGGCCTGCGCGTCCTGCCAGTTCGCGATCTGCCAGAAGGCCTGCACGTAGTCCGCCTTGACGTTGAGGTAGTCGAGGTAGAACGCGTGCTCCCACATGTCGAGCATGAGGATCGGGTGGGCGCCGACCGGCACGTTGCCCTGCTGGTCGAAGAGCTGGAAGACGTTGAGGCGCTCGGCCACGGAGTCCCACGCGAGCACCGACCAGCCGGAGCCCTGGATGCCCGTGGCGTTGGCGGTGAAGTGCGCCTGGAACTTCGCGAAGCCGCCGAAGAACTCGACGATCGCCGCCTGCAGTTCGCCCTCGGGCTCGCCGCCGCCGTCGCCGGAGAGGTTGTTCCAGAAGACGGTGTGGTTCGTGTGGCCGCCGAGGTTGAACGCGAGGTCCTTCTCGAGCTTGTTGATCGCGCCGAAGTCGTCGGCGTCGCGCGCTGCCTGGAGCTTCTCGAGCGCCGTGTTCGCGCCGTCGACGTACGCCTTGTGGTGCTTGTCGTGGTGCAGCTCCATGATCTTCGCGGAGATGTGGGGCTCGAGCGCCGCGTAGTCGTAGGGCAGGTCGGGAAGGGTGTACACGGTCATGTCCGGTTCTCCTCACTCGCGCGCGATCTCGCGCGCATCACGGTCGTCTCGATCCTATCCGCGCGAGGATGCGCGGGATCGGAGCGGCCTGGACGTCCGCAGACGACCAGGTGCTCAGGCGTCGAGGTCCTCGGGCACGGCGTCCTCCGTGCTCGGGATGCCCTGGTCCTGCGCGGCGCGGTCGGCCATCGCGAGGAGGCGGCGGATGCGACCCGCGACGGCGTCCTTCGTCATCGTGGGGCTCGCGAGGTGGCCCAGCTCGTCGAGGCTCGCGTCGCGGTGCTCGAGCCGCAGGCGGCCGGCGTACGCGAGGTGCTCGGGCACCTCCGGGCCGAGGATCTCGAGCGCGCGCTCGATGCGCGCGCACGCGGCGACCGCCGCCTGGGCGCTCCTGCGCAGGTTCGCGTCGTCGAAGTTCACGAGGCGGTTGGCGGTGGCGCGCACCTCGCGGCGCTGGCGCAGCTCCGCCCACGCCTGGACCGTCTCGTGCGCGCCCATCGTCGTGAGCATGCGCGAGATCGGCTCGCCCTCGCGGATCACGACGCGGTGGGCGCCGCGCACCTCGCGGGACTTCGCCGGGATGCCGAGGCGCCCGGCGGCGCCGACGAGCGCCATCGCGGCCTCGTTGCCCGGGCAGGCCACCTCGAGCGCGGCCGAGCGGCCGGGGTCGCTGAGCGTGCCCTGCGCGAGGAAGGCGCCGCGCCAGATGCCCGCGAGGTCCTCGAGCGAGCCCGTCGTGACCTTGTTCGGCAGGCCGCGCACGGGGCGGCGACGTGCGTCCATGAGGCCCGTCTGGCGCGCGAGGGTCTCGCCCTCGGCGATGACGCGCACGAGGTACGCGCCGCTCGTCCGGTTCGACGACGACGAGATCCGCGCGATCTCCGGCCGGATGCCGTACAGCTCCAGGATGCTCTTCGCGAGCCGGCGCGCGACCGATGCGCTGCCCAGCTCGCTCTCGACCGCGACGCGGCTCGAGATCACGTGCAGCCCACCTGCGAAGCGCAGGAGGGTCGCGACCTCCGCCGCCTTCGTCTGGGGTCGCGTCACGCGCACGCGCGCGAGCTCCTCCTTGACGTCGTCGGTCAATGCCACACCCGCTCCTCTCGTCATTCGCGCCCCAGGTCTCGATGCTTGACGGACACCCGGACGCCAGGGGTGCCCTCGAGGCTCGCCGCGATGCGCTGGCTCATCGCGACGGACCGGTGCTTGCCACCGGTGCAGCCCACGCCGAGCACGGCGTGCAGCTTGTTCTCGCGGAGGTAGCCGGCCAACACCGGTCGCAGGGCCTCCACGTAGCGGTCGGCGAACTCCGTCGCGCCCTCCTGGGAGAGCACGTACTGCGCCACCTCCGGCTCGGTGCCGTCGTGGCCCCGCAGCTCGGGGATCCAGAACGGGTTCGGCAGGAAGCGCATGTCGGCGATGAGGTCGGCATCGACCGGGGTGCCGTACTTGAAGCCGAAGCTCATGATCGTGAGGGTCACCTCGAGCTGCCCGCCGGGGGCGAACCGCTCCCCCACGCGCGTCGTCAGCTGGTGGGGGTTGAGCCCCGAGGTGTCGATGGTCTCGTCGGCGAGGCCGCGGATCGACTGGAGGCGCGTGCGCTCGAGCCGGATGCCGTCGAGGATCGTGCCGTCGCCCTGCAGCGGGTGCGGCCGCCGGACCTGCTCGTAGCGGCGCACGAGCTCGGCGTCGCTCGCCTCGAGGAAGAGGATGCGCACGCTGTGCTCGCTGCGGAGCATCTCGATGAACTGCTTGGCGTCGTCGAAGAGCGTGCCGCCGCGCACGTCGACGACGATCGCGAGGCGCGGCTGGCTGGCTGCGCCGGCCGCGGCGGTGCGCACGAGCGCCTGCAGCATCGTCGGCGGCAGGTTGTCGACGACGAACCAGCCGAGGTCCTCGAGCGCGTTCGCGACGGTCGAGCGACCCGCACCGGACATGCCGGTGATGATGACGATCTCTCTCGCGTGCACGTTCCGCTTCCCTGTCGCTCTCGCTGCCCTCACTCCACTGTATCCGCGCCGAGGGCCCTCGCGACGGCCTCGGCGAGCGCCGGGCCCATGCCCGCGACCTCCTGCAGCTGCTCCGGCGTCGCCGCGCGCACCCGCTTCGCCGAGCCGAAGTGCTTGAGCAGCGCGCGCACCCGCGTGGGCCCGAGGCCGGGGATGCCGCTCAGCTCGGTCTCGATCGCGCTCGAGCGCTTCTGCCGCTGGTACGAGATGGCGACGCGATGCGCCTCGTCGCGGAGCCGCTGCACGAGGTAGAGGGCCTCGGAGGTGCGGGGCAGGATCACCGGGTAGTCGTCGTCGGGCAGCCACAGCTCCTCGAGCCGCTTCGCGATGCCCGCGAGCGCGACGCCGCGCACCCCCGCCTCGTCGAGGGCGCGCCGGGCCGCCTGGACCTGCGGCCGACCGCCGTCGACGAGCAGCAGCTGGGGCGTGTACGCGAACCGGCTGCCGGTCTCCTCCGGGTCGCCGTCGACGATGTAGCGCGCACGCCGGGCGATGACCTGCCGGATCGAGTCGGTGTCGTCGGTCGTCTCGGCGATCGCGAACCTCCGGTACTGGTCCTTCCGCGGCAGGCCGTCCTCGAAGACCACCATCGAGGCCACGACGCCCGTGCCGCCCAGGTGCGAGACGTCGAAGCACTCGATGCGCAGGGGCGCCTCGGCCATGCCGAGGGCCTCCTGCAGGTCGGCGAGCGCCTGCGAGCGCGTCACGTAGTCGCTCGTGCGCTTCGTGCGCGCGACCTGCAGCGCGTGCGCGGCGTTGACCGTGGCGGAGTCGGCGAGCCGCCGCTTCTCGCCGCGCTGCGGCACGCGGATGCTCACGGCGCCACCGAGGCCGTGGTCCTCGCGGCGGCCCGTGAGCCACGTGGCGACCTCGTCGGGCAGGTCGGGCTCCTTCGGCACGAGCACCTCGCGCGCGGGCGGATCGCCGCCGTCGTAGGCGATGCGCAGCATCTGCGTCGCGAGCTCGCCGTCGGTCATGTCGATCTCGGTGTCGACCACCCACGACTTCGTGCCGCGGATGCGGCCGCCGCGCACGGCGAACAGGTGCACCGCGGCGCTCAGCTCGTCGGCGACGACGCCGAAGACGTCGGCGTCCACGCGGTCGGAGAGCACGACGCTCGTGCGCTCCAGCACGGCGTCGAGGGCCTGCAGCTGGTCGCGCAGCCGCGCGGCCCGCTCGAACTCGAGGCGCGCGCTCGCGCGCTGCATCTCCTCGCGCATGTGGTCGACGACCGCCTGGTCGCCGCCGTTCATGAACCCTACGAGCTCGCGAGCGAGGTCGCGGTGCTCGTCGTGCGAGACGCGGCCGACGCAGGGCGCGGCGCACTTGCCGATGTCGCCGAGCAGGCACGGCCTCCCCGAGCGCTCGGCGCGGTCGTACGTGCTCTGGCTGCAGGAGCGCACCGGGAACGCCTTCAGCAGCAGGTCGAGCGTCTCGCGGATCGCCCAGACCTTCGTGTACGGCCCGAAGTACCGCGCGCCTCGGATCGCCCGGTTGCGGGTGATCATCGCCCGCGGCACGTCGTCGCCCATCGTGACGGCGAGGTACGGGTACGACTTGTCGTCCCGGAACTGCACGTTGAAGGGGGGCTCGTACTCCTTGATCCAGGTGAACTCGAGCTGCAGCGCCTCGTACTCGCTCGCGACGATCGTCCACTCGACGCGCACCGCCGTGAGCACCATGCGGCGCGTGCGCTCGTGGAGCGCCTCGAGCGGCTGGAAGTAGTTCGAGAGCCGCTGCCGCAGGTTCTTCGCCTTGCCGACGTACAGCACGCGCTCGTGCTCGTCGCGGAAGCGGTACACGCCGGGCGCCGTCGGGATCGTCCCGGGCGCCGGCTTGTACGGGACGGTGCGGGAGGGTCTGGCCGAGCTCATGCTGCGCCGCTCGTCGTTGCCCTCACGCGACCGGCGCGCCGAGGATCTCGCGCAGGAACCCGCCCGTGAAGCTCACCTCGACGTCGGCGACCTGCTCGGGCGTGCCGGTGGCGACGATCGTGCCGCCGCCGGAGCCGCCCTCGGGGCCGAGGTCGATGATCCAGTCGGCCGACTTGATGACGTCGAGCGAGTGCTCGATCGTCAGCACGGTGTTGCCCTTCTCGACGAGCCCGTCGAGCACCTCGAGGAGCTTCCGGACGTCGTCGAAGTGGAGGCCCGTGGTCGGCTCGTCGAGCACGTAGATCGCCCGCCCCGAGGTGCGGCGCTGGAGCTCGGTCGCGAGCTTCACGCGCTGCGCCTCGCCGCCCGAGAGCGTCGTGGCCGACTGCCCGAGGCGCACGTAGCCGAGGCCGACGTCCACGAGCGTGCGGAGGTAGCGGTGGATCGACGAGATCGGCTCGAAGAAGTCGGCCGCCTCCTCGATGGGCATCTCGAGCACGTCGGCGATCGACTTGCCCTTGTAGTGCACCGAGAGGGTGTCGCGGTTGTAGCGCTTGCCGTGGCAGACCTCGCACTCGACGTAGACGTCGGGCAGGAAGTTCATCTCGATCTTCAGCGTGCCGTCGCCCTGGCAGGCCTCGCAGCGACCGCCCTTGACGTTGAACGAGAAGCGGCCCGCGAGGTAGCCGCGCGCCTTGGCCTCGGCCGTCTCGGCGAAGAGGTTGCGGATCTTGTCGAAGACGCCCGTGTAGGTGGCCGGGTTCGAGCGCGGCGTGCGCCCGATGGGTCCCTGGTCGACGTGGATGACCTTGTCGAGGTGCTCGAGGCCCGTGACGCGCGTGTGCTTCGCGGGCACCTGGCGGGCGCCGTTGAGCGCGTTGGCGAGCACCTTGTGGAGGATGTCGTTCACGAGCGTCGACTTGCCCGAGCCCGAGACGCCCGTGACGGCGACGAAGACGCCCAGCGGCACGTCGACCGAGACGTCCTTGAGGTTGTTGGCGCGCGCGCCCTCGATGCGCAGCATGCGCTCCGGGTCGACCTCGCGACGGCTCGTGGGCGTCGGGATGCGCTCGCGGCCCGCGAGGTAGGCGCCCGTGAGCGAGGCCTCGTTCTCGACGAGCTCCTCGTAGGTGCCCGAGTGCACGACCTCGCCGCCGTGCTCGCCCGCGCCCGGGCCGATGTCGACGATCCAGTCGGCGGTGCGGATGGTGTCCTCGTCGTGCTCGACGACGATGAGGGTGTTGCCGAGGTCGCGCAGCGCCTCGAGCGTGCCGATGAGCTTGCGGTTGTCGCGCTGGTGCAGGCCGATCGAGGGCTCGTCGAGCACGTAGAGGACGCCCGTGAGCCCGGCGCCGATCTGCGTGGCGAGGCGGATGCGCTGCGCCTCGCCGCCGGAGAGCGTGCCGGCGCTCCGCGAGAGCGAGAGGTAGCCGAGGCCGACGCGGATGAGGAAGTCGAGGCGCGCGCGGATCTCGCGCAGCACCGCTGCCGCGATCTCGGCCTCGCGCGGCGTGAGCTCGAGCTCGTGCACGAACGCGTGCGCGTCGACGAGGCTCATCTCGGCGACGGCCGAGATCGAGCGCTCGTGGACGGTCACCGCGAGCACCTCGGGCTTCAGGCGCGCACCGCCGCACTCGGGGCACGGCACCTCGCGCAGGTACTCGCCGTGCTTCTGCCGCGACCAGTCGGAGTCGGCCTCCGCGTGCTTGCGCTGGATGTAGGGCATGACGCCCTCGTAGCCGGAGGCGTAGCGCAGCTGGCGGCCGTAGCGGTTGCGCCACTGCACCATGACGTTGCCGTCGGTGCCGTGGAGGATGACCTTGCGCACGTCGTCGTCGAGCTCGCCCCAGGGCGTGTCGAGCGAGAAGTCCATCTCCTTGGCGAGGCCGCCGAGCAGCCGCTCGAAGTAGGTGTAGAGCCCCTTGCCGGTCTGCGTCCACGGCAGCACGGCGCCCTCGCGGAGCGAGAGCGCCTCGTCGGCGATCACGAGGTCGGGGTCGGCGGCCATCCGCGTGCCGATGCCGGAGCACTCGGGGCATGCGCCGAAGGGCGCGTTGAACGAGAAGGTGCGCGGCTCGATCTCGGTGAGCGAGACGGGGTGACGGTTGGGGCACGCGAGCTTCTCGCTGTAGGTGCGCGTGCGCGCGGCCGTGCCGGCCTCCTCGTCGACGAAGTCGATCGTCACGAGGCCGTCGGCGAGCCGGAGCGCCGTCTCGAGCGAGTCGGTGAGGCGCGAGAGCATGCCGGGCTCGGCGACGAGGCGGTCGACCACGACCGAGATGTCGTGCTTGTTCTGCTTCTTGAGCGCGGGCGCCTCGGCGAGCTGCACGACCTCGCCGTCGATGACGGCGCGCGAGTAGCCCGTGGCCACGAGGTTGCGCAGCAGGTCGACGAACTCGCCCTTCTTCTGCTGCACGACGGGCGCGAGGATCTGGAAGCGCGTGCGCTCCGGGAGCTCCATGAGGTCGTCGGCGATCTGCTGCACCGTCTGGCGCTGGATGCGCTCGCCGCAGACCGCGCAGTGCGGGATGCCGATGCGCGCCCAGAGCAGGCGCATGTAGTCGAAGACCTCGGTGATGGTGCCGACCGTCGAGCGCGGGTTGCGGTTCGTCGACTTCTGGTCGATGGAGACCGCGGGGCTCAGGCCCTCGATGAAGTCGACGTCGGGACGGTCGACCTGGCCCAGGAACTGGCGTGCGTAGGCCGAGAGCGACTCGACGTAGCGGCGCTGGCCCTCGGCGAAGATCGTGTCGAACGCGAGCGAGGACTTGCCCGAGCCGGAGAGGCCCGTGAACACGACGAGGGCGTCGCGCGGGATGCGGAGGTCGACGTCCTTGAGGTTGTGCTCGCGCGCGCCGCGGACGTGCAGCTCGGCGGTGTTCGTGGTCCTGCTCGTGGTCCTGGATGTCACCGAAGAAGCCTACGACCGGCCGCTGACACGCACCCCCGCGCTTCGCCCAGGGCGCACTCCGGCAGCCTCAGGCGATGCGCGCGATGGCCTCGCCGACCGCCGCCGCCGCGCCCTCCTCGAGCACGTGCGACAGCGTGCCCGCGCGATGCGCGAGCGCCTTCGTCTCCATCTTCATGGCGTCGAGCACCGCGACCTCCTGGCCCTCGGCGACGCTCGCGCCGTCGGCGACGAGCCAGCGCACGAGCGTGCCCGGCACGGGCGCCTCGACCGCGGCGTCGTCGCGCGCTGCCGCAGGCGCCGCCGCTCCCCGCCCGCGCCGGCGGCCGCCGCGAGCAGCGCATCCGGCAGGCCGAGCACGACGCGGCGGCCGTCGATCTCGATCGCGAGCCTGCGCATCGCCTCGGCGGGGCTCGGCGCGGGCCGCAGCTGCGGCTCGAGCCGCGGCATGAGCTCCGCCTCGATCCACTGGGTGGAGACGGCGAAGCCGTCGGTCGAGAAGGCGGGCTCGTCGAGCACGGCGAGCGCGAAGGGCGCGACCGTGGCGATGCCCTCGACCTCGAGCTCGCCGATCGCGCGCCGCAGGCGCACGAGCGCCGCGTCGCGGTCGGGCGCGTGCACGATGAGCTTCGCGGCGAGCGAGTCGAAGGCCGCCTCGACGCGGTCGCCCGCCTGCACCCCGGCGTCCCAGCGGACACCCGGGCCGCCGGGCGCGCGGAGCGCCGTGACGCGGCCGGGGCTCGGCAGGAAGCCGCGGCCCGGATCCTCGGCGTTCACGCGCAGCTCGATCGCGTGGCCGACGGGCTCGGGGGTGGCGTCGAAGGAGATGCCTCGGCCCTCGGCGATGCGCAGCTGCTCGCGCACGAGGTCGACCCCCGTCACCATCTCGGTCACCGGGTGCTCGACCTGCAGGCGCGTGTTGACCTCGAGGAACGCGATCGTGCCGTCGCTCGCGAGCAGGAACTCGACGGTGCCGGCGCCGCGGTACTCGACGGCCGCGCAGATGTCGCGCGCGGCGGCGTGGATGCGCTCGCGCTGCTCGGGGCTCAGGCCGGGTGCGGGTGCCTCCTCCAACAGCTTCTGGCTGCGGCGCTGCAGCGAGCAGTCGCGGTCGCCGACCACGACGACGCGGCCGGCGCCGTCGCCGAGCACCTGCGCCTCGACGTGGCGCGGGTGCTCGAGGTACCGCTCCACGAAGCACTCGCCGCGGCCGAAGGCGCCGACGGCCTCGCGCGAGGCCGCCTCGAAGGCATCCGGCACCTCCTCGAGCGTGCGGGCGATGCGCATCCCGCGCCCGCCGCCGCCGAAGGCCGCCTTCACGACGATCGGGAGACCGTGCTCCTCGGCGAACGCGACCGCCTCGTGCGCGCCCTCGAGCGGTCGGTCGATGCCTGGCGCGAGCGGCGCGCCCGCCTCGATGGCGATGCGGCGCGCCGAGACCTTGTCGCCGAGGGCCTCGATCGACTCCGGGCTCGGGCCGATCCAGGTGAGGCCGGCCTCCTCGACCGCGCGCGCGAACGCGGCGCTCTCGGAGAGGAAGCCGTAGCCGGGGTGCACGGCGTCGGCGCCCGAGGTGCGGGCGGCGGCGAGCAGCGAGGGGATGTCGAGGTAGGTCTCGGCCGCGGTCGAGCCGCCGAGCGCGACGGCCTCGTCGGCGGCGCGCACGTGCATCGCGTCGACGTCCTGGTCGGCGTAGACGGCGACCGAGCGGATGCCCGCCTCGGCGCACGCCCGCGCGACGCGCACGGCGATCTCGCCCCGGTTGGCGATGAGGACGGTCTCGATGCGGGTCATGCGGGGGCTCCGTGGTCGGATCGGGCGTGGTCGGGTCGGGCGTGGTCGGCATCGGCGGACGCGGCGTCGGCGATCGCGAAGCGGACCCGGGCGCCGGGCGGCAGCTGCCCGGCGAGGTCGAGGTCGGCGTCGACGACGGCGCCGATGATGGGGTAGCCGCCCGTGAGCGGGTGGTCGGGCAGGAAGAGCACGGGCTGGCCGTCGGGCGGCACCTGGATGGCGCCCGTCACGGCACCCTCGCTCGGCAGCTCGCCCTCCTGGGCGCGCTCGAGCGGCGCGCCCTCGAGGCGCACGCCGACGCGGTCGGAGCGCGGCGTCACCGTCCAGGCCCGCCCGGTGAGCGTGCCGATCGCGGCGGGCGCGAACCACTCGGTGCGCGGGCCGAGCACGACGCGGAGCACGGCGTCCTCCCCGGCGCGGGCAGCGGCCGGCCGGGCCCGGGGTGCGGCTCGACGGCGCGGCTCGCCGCGGCCGGACCGCGGAGCGGCACCGCGTCGCCCGCACCGAGCGCCTCGGGGCCGAGCCCCGCGAGGGTGTCGGTCGCGAGGCTCCCGAGCACGGGCTCGAGCGCGATGCCGCCGCGGATCGCCAGCACGGCGCGCAGGCCCGACCGCACGGCGCCGATGCGGAGCTCGTCGCCATCGTCGAGGGCGACGGGTGCGCCGTGCGGCACGGGCGCGGAGCCCGCGCGGCCCTCGACCGTCGCCTCGGCGGCGCCGCCCGTGAGGGCGACGACGGCGGGGCCGCGCGCGCGGAGCACCGCGCCGCCGCCCGCGAGCTCGAGCCCGGCCTCGCCGGGCTCGTTCCCGACGGCGCGGTTGGCGGCGCGGAGCGCCGCGCGGTCGGCGACGCCCGACTGGCTCACCCCCGTCGCGGCCATGCCCGGGCGGCCGAGGTCCTGCACGAGCAGCTGGAGCCCGGGGCGGACGACCTCGAGCGCGTGCGCGGCGTCGACGGCCGCGCGATCCGCGGCCGCGAGGCTCGACGAGGTCGCGCTCGACGCGTTCGAAGCGCACGGCGGCGCCGGGCGCGAGCAGCGCGGGCTCCTCGCGGGCGAGGTCCCACATCCTCGTGTCCGTCCGTCCGATGAGCTGCCAGCCGCCCGGGCTCTCGCGCGGGTAGACGCCGGAGAACGCGCCGGCGAGGCCCACGGAGCCGGCGGGGATGCGGGTGCGCGGGCTCGAGCGGCGCGGCACCTGGAAGAGCGCGTCGTCGCCGACGAGGTAGCCGAAGCCGGGCGCATAGCCCGTGAAGGCGACGCGCCAGGCGGCCGCCTGGTGGCGCGCGACGACCTCCTCTGCCGAGACGCCGAGGAGCGCCGCCACCTCGTCGAGGTCCTGGCCGTCGTAGCGCACGGGGATCGTGACGGCGGCGTGGCTCGCCGCGCGCTCCGCCGCGGGCTCGACGGCCAGCAGCCTCGCCGCGAGGTCGTCGGCGGCGACGCGGCGCGGATCGAAGCGCACGAGGATCGTGCGCGCGGCGGGCACGAACTCGGTGACGCCGGGCAGCGCCGCCTCGCGCAGCCGCGGCAGGAGCCGCATCGACTCGTCGAGGTCGGCGGCCTCGAGCAGCAGCGCGGTGTCGGCGGCGGTGAGGATGCGGGTCATGCGGCGAAGGCGGCGTCGGGGGCGTCGAGCACCAGCATGTGTCCCGGCGCGTGCGTGATCGCGAACGGCGGCCGCGACGCCATGATCGCGGCCTGCGGGGTGACGCCGCAGGCCCAGAACACGGGCACCTCGCCGGCGCGGACCTCGGGCGCGTCGCCGAAGTCGGGGCGATCGAGGTCGACGCCGAGCGAGGCGGGGTCGCCGATGTGCACGGGCGCGCCGTGCACGGCCGGGAAGCGGCCGGAGATCGTGACGGCGTCGGCGACGCGGTCGGCGGAGATCGGGCGCATGGAGACGACGAGCTCGCCCGAGAGGCGGCCCGCCGGCGCGCAGTCGCGGTTCGTCCGGTACATCGGCACGTTGCGGCCCAGCTCCTGGTGGCGGATGGGGATGCCCGCGTCGGCGAGGCCCGCCTCGAAGGTGAAGCTGCAGCCGATGAGGAAGGCCACCAGCGGCTGCGCGGCCCAGGCCTCGGTCGCGTCGGCGACCTCCTCGGCGAGCGCGCCGTCGCGCCACACGCGGTAGGCGGGGATGTCGGTGCGGAGGTCGGCGCCGGGCGCGAGGCGCGGCTCGAAGCGCCCGGCCTCCACGACCTCGAGGATCGGGCACGGCTTCGGGTTCCGCTGTGCGAAGAGCAGCGTCTCGAAGGCCCAGTCCTCCGGCACGGCGATGAGGTTCGCCTGCACGAGGCCGTGCGCGACGCCGCTCGTCGGCGCGACGAGGCCGCCCCGGTACGACGCGCGGGCGGCGCGCGCCTCGTCGAGCCTGCCGCGGGGCGGCCACGGGCGCCGCCATCAGCGCACCGCCGCGAAGGGCGCGATCGTGACGCCCGCGGCCTCGAGCGCGGCACGCGTGGCCTCGGCCATCGCGGTCGCGCCGGGGCTGTCGCCGTGCACGCAGATCGACTCGGCGCGCACCGCGATCGTCGAGCCGTCGATCGCCTCGAGCAGGCCCTCCTGCGCGAGCCGCACCATCCGCGCGGCGACCGCCTCGGGGTCGTGCAGCACGGATCCGGGCGCCGCGCGGGTCACGAGCAGCCCCTCGGGGGTGTACGCGCGATCGGCGAACGCCTCCGCGGCGGTGGGCAGCCCCGCGGCCTCCGCCACGCGGAGCACCGCGGAGCCCGCGAGGCCCAGCAGCACGAGCGCCGGATCGACCGCGCGGATCGCCGCGACGACGACCTCGGCGTGCCGCTCGTCGTGCGCGATGCGGTTGTAGAGCGCGCCGTGGGGCTTGACGTACACCATCCGGCCGCCCGCCGAGGCGGCGAGGGCGCCGAGCGCGCCGAGCTGGTACTCCACGTGCGCCTGGAGCGTCGCGTCGTCGATCTCCACGTCGCGACGGCCGAAGCCCTCCGCGTCGCGGTAGCCCGGGTGCGCGCCGATCGCGACCCCGCGCGCGACGGCCTCGACGAGCGTGCCGCGGATGCCCTCCGGGCTGCCGGCGTGGAAGCCGCACGCGACGTTGGCGCTCGTGACGACGCGCAGCATCGCCGCGTCGTCGCCCACGATGCGCTCGGGGACGTTCTCGCCGAGATCCGAGTTCAGGTCGATCGATGCCATGCCGGAGGCCCTCACGCGCCGATGCCGAGGAACGCGAAGATCGGGACGATCGACTGCGAGCCCATGTACCAGGTGAGCGCGGTCGCGAGCGTGCCGACCACGAGCAGCCAGGTCGGGTAGCGGTAGCCGCCGAGCACGTCGCGCTGGCGGAACCAGCCGATGTACATGAAGATCGTGAGCCCGATCGGCAGGATCAGGCCGTTGAAGCCGCCGACGAAGACGAGCAGCGCTGCCGGCGCGGTGCCGATGAGCAGGTAGACCACGGCCGAGACGACGATGAAGCCCACCGTCGCGAGCTGCAGCGGCCACCCGCCCGCGAGGCGCTTCGTGAAGGTCGAGAGGAACGTCGCCGAGGTGTACGCCGCCCCGATGACCGAGGTGATGGCCGCGGCCCAGAAGATGAAGCCGAAGATGCGGATCCCCGCGTCGCCGAGCACGGCGCCGAACGCCTGGCCGGCCGGGTTCGCGGCCTGGCCGGAGAAGTCGAGCGCGACGCCCGAGGCGACGACGCCGAGGATCGCGAGGAAGAGCACGTAGCGCATGACGCCCGTGACGAGGATGCCGTTGAGCGAGGCGCGGTGGACGTCCCTGATGTGCTCGCGGCCCGTGAGGCCCGACTCGAGGTAGCGGTGCGCGCCGGCGTAGGTGATGTAGCCGCCGACCGTGCCGCCGACGATCGTCGTGATCGTGGCGAAGTTCAGCTCGTCGGGCACGAAGGTCTGGCGCAGCGCGTCGCCCACGGGCGGGGCGGAGACGATCGCGACGTACACGGTCATCGCGATCATGCCGACGCCGAGGACCATGACGACGACGTCGACGACGCGCCCGGCCCGCTTGAACAGGAAGATGCAGATCGCGAGCACGGCCGTGAGGAGGCCGCCGACCTTCGCGTCGATCCCGAGCAGGGCGTTGAGGCCGAGCCCTCCGCCCGCGATGTTGCCGATGTTGAACGCGAGCCCGCCGATGAGGATGAGGACGGCGAGCACGTGCCCCGAGAAGGGCACGGCGCTGTTGGCGAGGTCGCCCGCGCGCTTGCCGGAGACGGTGATCATGCGCCAGATGTTCATCTGCACCGCGAGGTCGATGAGGATCGAGACCAGGATCGCGAACGCGAACGCGGCCCCGAGCTGCGCCGTGAAGGTCGCGGTCTGGGTGATGAAGCCCGGGCCGATGGCCGAGGTGGCCATGAGGAAGATCGCGCCGAGGATCGGGCCCCGGCGGCTCCTGGCGAGGGCCTTGGCGCGCTGGGCGTCGGTGGGCGCTGCCTCGGTGGACTGCTGCGTGTCGGACATCGCGGGTTCCCATCTCCGTCGGTGGGCTCTGGCGCGCGGGGTGCGCTGGGGGGAGCCTAGCCGTCGTAGGACAGCCTGGCAACGATTGTTGAACAATCCGAGTCCGATGTGTTTCGACCGTGTTGCGGATCGCCCCACGATCCGCAGGGCCGGGACGTAGCATGGCGCCATGAGCGACACGAGCCTCGCCGGGATCCTCCGCCGGCAGATCATCGCGGGCGAGTACGCGCCCGGCGAGCGGCTCTCGGAGGCGGCGCTCGCGGCCAGGCTCGACGTCTCGCGCAACACGCTCCGGGAGGCGTTCCGGGTGCTCGCGCAGCACGGCCTCGTCGAGCACGTGCCCAACCGCGGCGTCTCGGTGGCCTCGCCCACCACGGCGGACGTCGTCGACATCTACCGCGCACGCCGGCAGATCGAGTGCGGGGTGCTGCGCGAGGCCTCCCCGCTCCATCCGGCCGTCGCCGCGATGCGCGAGGCGGTCGAGGCCGCGCAGGCGGCACGCGAGGCGGGCGACTGGTCGGTCGTGGGCACCGCGAACATGGCCTTCCACCGCGCGCTCGTCTCGCTCTCCGACAGCCCGAGGCTCGAGCGCGCCCACGAGCAGCTCGCCGCCGAGCTGCGGCTCGCGTTCCTCGCGATCGACGACTTCGAGTCGCTGCACCGCCCCTTCGTGCTGCGCAACCGCGCCGTGCTCGACGCGCTCGTGGACGCGGGCGCGGAGCCTGCCGCGCGCGAGCTCGAGCGCTACCTCACCGAGTCGGAGCGCCGCGTGCTCGGCGCCTACGCGCGGCTCGGGCGGGCCTGAGCGACCGTCGTCGCGCCCGCGGCGACCGGGATCGCTCCCGCCGGCTCAGCTCGCCTCGCGCATCTGGCGCAGGTCGCGCTTGAGGTCGTGCAGCTCGTCGCGGATGCGCGCGGCGAGCTCGAACTTGAGCTCCGCGGCGGCCTCCGACATCTGGGCCGTGAGGTCGGCGATGATCGCCTCGAGCTGCGCGGGGCCGTCGAGCTCGGAGCGGTCCTTCGCGAGGCGCGGGGTCGGGGCGCCTCGGCGCGCGCCCTCGAGGAGCTCTGCCGTGTCGGCCTCCTCGCGCGCGAGCACCTCGGTGATGTCGGCGATGCGCTTGCGCAGCGGCGTCGGGTCGATGCCGTGCTCCTCGTTGTACGCCACCTGGATCGCGCGGCGCCGGTCGGTCTCGTCGATCGCGAGCCGCATCGAGTCGGTGATGGTGTCGGCGTACATGTGCACCTCACCGGAGACGTTGCGGGCCGCGCGGCCGATCGTCTGGATGAGCGACGTGGACGAGCGCAGGAACCCCTCCTTGTCGGCGTCGAGGATCGCCACGAGCGACACCTCGGGCAGGTCGAGGCCCTCGCGCAGCAGGTTGATGCCGACGAGCACGTCGAAGACGCCCTGGCGCAGCTGCGTGAGCAGCTCGACGCGGCGCAGCGTGTCGACGTCGGAGTGCAGGTAGCGCACGCGCACACCGGCCTCCGTGAAGTACTCGGTGAGCTCCTCGGCCATCTTCTTCGTGAGCGTCGTGACGAGCACGCGCTCGTCCTTCTCGGCGCGCACGCGGATCTCCTCGAGCAGGTCGTCGATCTGCCCCTTCGTGGGCTTCACGACGAGCTGCGGGTCGACGAGGCCCGTGGGGCGGATGATCTGCTCGACGACGGTGTCGGCGAGGCCCATCTCGTACTTGCCGGGCGTGGCGGAGAGGTACACCTTCTGAGGCGTGCGCTCGAGGAACTCGTCGAACTTCAGCGGCCGGTTGTCGAGCGCGGAGGGCAGGCGGAAGCCGTGCTCGACGAGCGTGCGCTTGCGGCTCGCGTCGCCCTCGTACATCGCGCCCACCTGGGGCACCGTGACGTGCGACTCGTCGATGACGACGAGGAAGTCGTCCGGGAAGTAGTCGAGCAGGCAGTGCGGCGCCTCGCCGGGCTCGCGGCCGTCGATGTGGCGCGAGTAGTTCTCGATGCCGGAGCAGAAGCCGATCTGCTCCATCATCTCGAGGTCGAAGGTCGTGCGCATGCGCAGCCGCTGCGCCTCGAGGAGCCGGCCCTCGCGCTCGAGCACCTTGAGCCGCTCGTCGAGCTCGTCGCGGATGCGCTCGATCGCCTTCTGCATGCGCTCGTTGCCGGCGACGTAGTGGCTGCCGGGGAAGATCGAGATGGCGTCGTGCGTCTGCAGCACCTCGCCCGTGAGCGGGTGGAGGGTCGAGATCGCCTCGATCTCGTCGCCGAAGAGCTCGATGCGGATCGCGTGCTCCTCGTACATCGGGATGATCTCGATCGTGTCGCCGCGCACGCGGAAGGTGCCGCGCGAGAACGCGACGTCGTTGCGCTGGTACTGCATCGCCACGAAGCGGCGCAGCAGCGCCTGCCGGTCGACCCGCATGCCGACCTGGAGCGCGACCATGGCCTCGAGGTACTCCTCGGGCGTGCCGAGGCCGTAGATGCACGAGACCGTCGAGACGACGACGACGTCGCGCCGCGAGAGCAGCGCGTTCGTCGCCGAGTGGCGCAGGCGCTCGACCTCGGCGTTCAGCGAGGAGTCCTTCTCGATGAAGGTGTCCGTCTGCGGCACGTAGGCCTCGGGCTGGTAGTAGTCGTAGTAGGAGACGAAGTACTCGACGGCGTTGTTGGGCAGCAGCTCGCGGAACTCGTTGGCGAGCTGCGCGGCGAGCGTCTTGTTGTGCGCGAGCACGAGGGTGGGGCGCTGCACCTGCTCGACGAGCCACGCCGTCGTCGCGCTCTTGCCCGTGCCGGTCGCGCCCAGCAGCACGACGTCGGTCTCGCCGCGCCCGAGCGCCTCGGCGAGCTCCTGGATCGCCTTGGGCTGGTCGCCGGAGGGCTCATACTCGCTGATGACCTCGAACGGCCGGACCGCACGCCTCGCTTCCATGCCCTCCAGCCTAGGAGCGGTCGCCCACACGCCCGCTGGAGAGGCGCGACCAGAGCGCGTCGGCCTGCTCGAGCGTCGAGTCGAGCGAGCCCGCGGTGTCGACGACGACGTCCGCGATCGCGAGCCGCTCGTCGTCGCTCGCCTGCGCCGCGACGCGCTCGGCCGCGGCCGAGGCGGCCATGCCGCGGTGCGCCACGAGGCGCTCGACGCGCAGCGCCGCGGGCGCGTGCGCCACGACCACGAGGTCCCACGGGTCGTCGGGCCGCGCCTCGACGAGCAGCGGCACGTCGTAGACGACGACGCGCTCGGGGTCGTCGGCGAGCACCTCGCGGAAGCGCCGCGCGCTCTCCTCCTGCACCGCGGGGTGCACGATCGCGTTCAGCCGCGACCGCGCCTCCGGGTCGGCGAAGATGCGCGCGCCGAGCGCCGCGCGGTCGAGGCCGCCGTCGGGCAGCAGCACGCCCTCGCCGAACGCCTCGACGATCGCGGCGAGCACGGGCGTGCCCGGCTGCTGCAGCTCCCGCACGAGCGCGTCGGCGTCGACGACGAGCGCGCCGTGCTCCGCGAGGCGGCGGGCGATCGTCGACTTGCCGGAGGCGATGCCTCCCGTGAGGGCGATGAGGGGCATGGGCCGATACTCCCACGGCGTCGACCGGGCCTCGCGACCTGCGCGCGTCCTGACCGCGGAACGCGCGTCCGGCGCGCTACGATGCCGAGGACGCCCTCATGTCACGGGCGAGGACTACGGAGGGCAGCCATGGACAAGGACGTCGCCGTCGTCATCGAGGACGGCGAGGACATCCGCGAGCTCCTCGCGCAGGTCCTCACCCAGGCAGGCTTCACCGTCCACGCCGCCGCCGGCGGGGCGGCCGGCGTGGACCTCGTGCGCCAGCACGACCCGGTCGTCGTCACGATCGACGTGAACATGCCCGGCATCGACGGCTTCGAGGCCGCTCGGCAGATCCGCATGGTCTCGAACGCGTACATCGTCATGATCACGGCGCGCGGCGACGAGATCGACACGCTGCAGGGCCTCCAGACGGGTGCCGACGACTACATCGTCAAGCCCTTCCGCCCCCGCGAGCTGCGCGCCCGCATCGAGGCGATGATGCGCCGGCCGCGCGAGCTCGCGGCCACGCACCCCACCCACGGCTCCGCGCCGCGTCCGTCGACGCCGAGCCCGATGCAGCAGTCGGCGCCGCAGGGCGGCATGGCCGCCACGGGCCCCCTCCCCTGGCTCGAGGCGCCGGGCGCCGACGTCACCTGGCTCGAGCACCGCGGCCTCCGCATCGAGCCCGACGCCCGCGTCGTCGAGCTCGACGGCGCCGAGCTCGAGCTCACTCGGAGCGAGTTCGACATCCTGCGGATGCTGCTCGGCTCCGGCCGCCGCGTCGTCTCCAAGCTGCAGCTCGCGAGCATGCTGCGCGGCGAGCGCGGCGAGCGCGACCAGTACCTCAGCGAGCACGACGCTCGCGCGATCGAGGTGCACGTGGCCAACCTGCGCCGCAAGCTCGGCGAGTCGCCCGCCGATCCGCGCTGGATCGAGACGGTCCGCGGCGTGGGCTACCGCCGCACGGCCTAGGCCTCGTCGCCTCCGTCGCGGCGCGGTCGGACCACCGCCCGATGCGTGCGGCCCGCGCTGCTAGAGCGCGGACTTCTCGGTGCGCACGCGAGCGTCCTCCTCGCCCGCCACGACCACCGAGGTGTCGTCGGAGTCGATGGCGCGCTTCGCGGCCGACACGGCACCGTCGACGATGGCGCGGTGGTCGTACCCGACGATGCTCGTGAGGCTCACGCCCATGCCGATCGCCGGCATCACCGTGGCGCCCGCGGTGCGCAGCTGGTCGAGCATGGCGCGGTGCACGCGGGCGGCGAGCTGGCGCGCCTCGGCGAGCGAGCCCGGCTGGAACGCGAGCAGCAGGGTGCCGTCCTCGTCGGCGCCGAGCACGGCCGTGGTGGGCGAGAGCCGCCTGGCCGCTGCGCGCACCGTCTGGCGCACGTGCTCCGCCTCGTCGACGCCGAAGGCGGTCGCGATGCGCGGCAGCGCGTCGATGTGCACCGCGAGCACGCCGAAGAGCTCCTCGCGTCGGTTCGCGCGCATGAGGCGCCCGCCGAGCACGCGCAGGAACGTCGAGCGCAGCAGCACGCCGTCGGGGGCGATCGCGAGCACCGCGGAGTCGTCGGCGCCGCGCATCCGGACGTGCTCCGCGCGGAGCACCGAGGCGACGACGACGGAGACGATCGTCAGCACGATCGTGAGGATGCCCGCGACCTCGCTGCCGAGATAGGTGGTGAAGACCTCGTCATCGGTGCCGAGCGTCGCGGCCACGACGAGGCGGGAGAGGAAGAACACCGACTCGATGCCGAGCACGAGGCCGAGGCCGAGCGCCGTGCCGCTGCGGCGCATGGTGCCGCGGGCGCTCTCGACCGCGCCGAGCGCAGCGAACGCCGCGTTGCCGCCGAAGAGCAGCCAGTAGCCGGCCCAGTCGCCGCCGCCGGGCCCCTCGAGGACGACGGCCAGCGCGGCCGCGGCGCCGACCGCCGCGACCGCGATGCTCTGCCGCTGGATCGGCCGGTCGTTGATGGTGCGGCAGCCGAGCCAGAGGAGCCCCGTGCCCGCCACGAAGGTGCCGTTGCCGACCGCCACGGCCCACCACGCGCCGTCCGCAGCCGCCCAGACCATGTAGGCCTCGGTCGTGAGCATCGCCGCGAGGAAGGCGAGCGCCCAGACGCGGCCCGAGCGGTCCTCCTTCCGCAGCAGCGTCTCGACGATGAAGAGCACGCCGGCGACGTGCACGACGAGCGCCGTCATGAGCGTGAGCGTGAGCAGGTCGAGCGTCATGCGATCCCTTCGGTCCTGCGCCGGGGCAGCCGGACGACGAACGTCGAGCCGCTGCCGGGCTCGCTCTGCACCGTGATCTCGCCGCCGTGCGCGCGCACGAGGTCTCGGCTGATCGAGAGGCCGAGCCCGTTCCCGACGGGCCGGGCGCCGAGGGCCCCTGCCCGGTAGTAGCGGTCGAACAGGTGCGGCAGCGCCTCCTGCGCGATGCCGGGCCCGTCGTCGCGCACCACGATGTACGCGTCGCGGTCGTCGCTCGTGACGTCGACCTCGACGAGGCCGTCGCCCGTGTGGTACTTCACGGCGTTGCCGACGAGGTTGTCGACCACCTGGCGGATGCGGTGCGGGTCGATCTCGGCGACCGCCGGCTCGACGCCGGAGGCGTCGATGCGGACGTTGCGCGCGGCCGCGCGCGGCTCGAGCGACTCGACCGAGGCGAGCACGACGCGCGCGACGTCCTCGTGCTCGGGCCGCACGTCGAGCTGGCCGGCGCCGTCGGCGGTCGCGGCGAGGATGTCGCCGATGATGACGAGGAGGCGGGACGCGTTGCGCTCGGCGATCTCGAGGCTGCGCCGCACGTCCGGCGGCAGCTCGCCGCTGTCGAGCACGATGTCGAGGTGGCCGAGCACGCTCGTGAGCGGGGTCCGCAGCTCGTGGGAGACGGAGGCGACGAGCTCGTCGCGCATCTGCACCGCGAGCTGCTCTGCCGTGACGTCGCGCGTCACGAGGATCCCGCCGACGTCGATCCCGTTGGCGTCGACGACGCGACGGGCCGTGGACTGCAGGGCGCGACGGGTGTCGCCGGGCGGGCCCTGCCAGGACAGCAGGCCCTCGAACGACTCGCCGCGCCGGGCGCGCTCGATCGGCGCCATGCCGGGCGTGGTGCGCGTCACGCCGTCGCCGTCGAAGACCGGCGCGTCCTCGTCGGTCGGGTTGAGCCGCGCGTGGGCCTCGTTCTCGACCGTGAGCCCGCCGTCGGCGCCGATGCGCACGACGCCGAAGTCGACGGCGTCGAGCACCTCGCTCACGGCATCCTCCTGCCGCCGCGCGCGCTCGACGGCGTGGTCGAGGTAGGCGGCCTGCTCGTCGAGGAGCGCGCGCTGCGCCGCCGCGCGACGCGCGGTGACGTAGGCGACGACGGCTGCGGCCGCGATGGAGATCGGGCCCACGAGGAGGTGCCCCGTGACCGCCGGCCCAGCACCCAGCAGGGCGGTGAGCCAGAAGAGGAGCGCGGCGCCGCCGGCGCCGATGCCGAGGCCGCCGATGCCGCCGATGGTCGAGAGCCAGACCGCGGGCGCGAGCCAGAGCAGCCACATGCCTTCGGCCGGGTCGCCGAGCTGCAGCAGCAGCACGGCGACCATGTCGAGCAGGGGGACGAGCAGCACGAGCAGCGGGTGCAGGCGGTTCCAGCGCACGACGAGCGCCGCGACGGTGACGACGAAGACGAGCACGATGCCGGCGAGCATCGCGTCGCCCGAGGCCATGCGACCGTCGAGGATGACCATGCCGCTCGCGATGAGCGCCGCGAGGCCGAAGAGCAGCTGGTTGACGCTCGTGGCGCGCTCACGCGTGCGGTCCGGTCGCGCGCGGCCGGACCGCGCCGACGTGACGGCCGCTGCCATGGGGCAACGGTACCCCGAGGAGTGCGCCATCCGGCGTCCGCGCGCCGCGCGGCGCTACCATGCGATCCAGCGGCACGGCGCCGCGGGGAGGTGGCGCATGCTCGAGCTGCTCACGGGCACCGGCCTCGCGGCCGCGGCAGGCATGAACGCCTACGTCCCGCTGCTCGTCGTCGGCCTCGTCGCGCGGCTCCTGCCGGACGTCCTGGCGCTGCCGGAGGGGTGGTCGTGGCTCGCGAGCTGGTGGGCCATCGGCGCGCTCGCCGTGCTGCTCGTGGTCGAGGTCGTGGCCGACAAGGTGCCGGCCGTCGACTCGATGAACGACGTGCTGCAGACGGCGGTGCGGCCCACGGCCGGCGGGCTCGCGTTCGGCTCGACCTCCGGCGCCTCGACGGCGGCCGTCGCAGACCCCTCGGAGCTCTTCGCCTCGCAGCAGTGGGTGCCCGTCGTGCTCGGGGTCGCGATCGCGCTCGCCGTGCACCTCGCGAAGTCCGCGCTGCGGCCAGCGGCCAACCTCGCGACCGCCGGCGCCGCCGCGCCCGTGGCCTCGACGGCCGAGGACCTCGGCGCCGTCGCGCTCTCGGTCCTCGCCCTCGTGGCCCCGGTGCTCGTGCTCCTCGTGCTCGGCCTCCTCGGCGCCCTCGCCTGGCGCATCGTGCGCGTGGCGCGGCGGCGGAGGGCCGCGGGGCGGCCGGGCACGGCCTAGGCGGATCCGGGCACGGCCTGGCGGCTCTGCGCGCGGCCTAGGCGATGGTCGAGGGCGCCCCGGCGGCGTCCGGCACGGTCGGCACCGACTCCATGTGCCAGGCCCCGCGCCAGCGGACGACGGCGCCGTCGGGACCGCGCTCCGCGACCGCGAGCTCATGCCCCGAGCCCATGCCCGTGGCGGCCGCGATCCGCACGCGATCCTCATCCACGGGCTCGAGCACGTCGACCGCCGCCAGCGGATCCGCGGCCGTGGGCGAGACGCCCAGCAGCCTGCCGCCCAGCTCGACGACGTCGAGGCGGCCCCAGATGCCCGCATAGGTGCCCTCGAACGATCGCAGCATCGCCAGGTCCGCGTCGGGCTCCGGCTCGTCGAGCGCCGCCTGCACGATGCGGGCGACGCCCACCGCCAGCTCCTCCGCCGGGCCGTCGATCGCGTTCGTCAGCACCGAGACGACGACGTCGCGCTCGGCGTCGACGAGCGTGCGGGTCGCCTGCCCCGTCCAGGCGCCGCCGTGGCCCACCCAGGTGCGGCCGTCCACCTCTCGGTGCATGAGGCCGAGCCCGTAGCCGGCGCTGCCGCCGTCGCGGCCCTGCGTCGTCCAGAGGCGCTGGCGCATGCGACGCCGGCCCTCGGCGCTCAGCAGCCGGACGTCGGCCTCGCCCACGGTGCGCAGCGCGTCGGTGAGCTCGGCGGCACTCGAGAGCGCGCCCGTCGCTGCGGCGAGCGCGCCCGTGCCGGGGCTCGCGAGCACGGGGCGCTCGTCGGCGGAGTGCAGCGCGCCGTGGCCCGCCGTGAGCGGCGCCCCTGCGGGGGCATGCGCGGCGTCGACGTCCGCCAGCGTGCCCTCGAGGCCGAGCGGCTCGGCGAGCAGGCGCGCGAAGGCGCGCGCGTAGGGCTCGCCCGTGACCCCCTCGACCACGAGGCCGAGGATGCCGAAGCCGATGTTCGAGTACTTGAACTCCGCCGACGCGGGGATGCGCGCCGTGCCCCGCTCCGCGAGGGCCACGAGCGCCTCCGCGTCGGGGAAGGGGCGCTCGAGGTGCCAGTGCGCCACGTCGTCGCCGTCGCGCGTCGTGCCGCTGCCGTGCGAGAGCAGCTCCTGCACCGTGAGCGCTCCGGCCTCGGTGGCGGCGAGCGCGGGCACGTGGTCGGCGGCGCGGTCGTCGAGCCGCAGGCGCCCGCCGTCGACCAGGCGCATCGCGACGATGGCCGCGAGCGACTTCGAGTGCGACGCGATGCGGAAGCGGTGCGCGGTCGTCAGCGCCTCCCCCGTCGACGCGTCGGCGACGCCGTGCGCCGCGTCGAGCACCAGGGCGCCGTCGGCCCGCACGGCCACCTGCACCCCCGGCACGCGCAGGCGCCACCGGCGATAGGCGATCCATCGGTCGGCGTAGGCGAGGGCGCGCTCGAGGCGCTCGTGGGAGGGCATGCCCCGATCCTCGCAGACGCGGGCGACCCCGCTGCGCCGGGCAGGGACGACGGAGGGCCGCACCCCGGAGGGTGCGGCCCACGTCTGGAGCGTGCTTACTCGGCCGAGCCGGTGAGCTTCTCGCGGAGCGCGGCGAGCGCCTCGTCGTCGGCGAGGGTGCCGGCCGACGACTCCTCCGAGCCGCCGAACGAGGACGCGCTCGAGGGCACGTCGTTCGACATGACCTCGGCGTCGCGAGCCGACGCGACCTGCGCCTTGTGTGCCTCCCAGCGCGTCTGCGCGGCGGCGTACTCGGCCTCCCAGGCCTCGCGCTGCGCGTCGAAGCCTTCCTTCCACTCGTTCGTCTCGGGGTCGAAGCCCTCCGGGAACTTGTAGTTGCCCTGCTCGTCGTACTCGGCGAGCATGCCGTAGAGCGCCGGGTCGAAGTCGGTGCCCTCGGGGTCGACGCCCTCGTTCGCCTGCTTCAGCGAGAGCGAGATGCGGCGGCGCTCGAGGTCGATGTCGATGATCTTCACGAAGACCTCGTCACCCACCGAGACGACCTGGTCGGCGGTCTCGACGTGGCGGCTCGACAGCTCCGAGATGTGCACGAGGCCCTCGATGCCGTCCGCGACGCGCACGAACGCACCGAACGTGACGAGCTTCGTGACCTTGCCCGGCGCGACCTGGCCGATCGCGTGCGTGCGGGCGAAGACCTGCCACGGGTCCTCCTGCGTCGCCTTGAGCGACAGCGAGACGCGCTCGCGGTCAAGCTCGACGGTGAGGATCTCGACGGTGACCTCCTGGCCCACCTCGACGACCTCGGAGGCGTGCTCGATGTGCTTCCACGAGAGCTCGGAGACGTGCACGAGGCCGTCCACGCCGCCCAGGTCGACGAACGCGCCGAAGTTGACGATCGACGAGACGACGCCCTTGCGGACCTGGCCCTTCTGCAGCGACTGCAGGAACTGGCCGCGCGACGCCGACTGCGTCTCCTCGAGGAGCGCGCGGCGCGAGAGCACCACGTTGTTGCGGTTCTTGTCGAGCTCGAGGATCTTCGCCTCGATCTCCTGGCCGAGGTACGGCGTGAGGTCGCGGACGCGGCGCAGCTCGATGAGCGAGGCCGGGAGGAAGCCGCGGAGGCCGATGTCGACGATGAGACCGCCCTTGACGACCTCGATGACGGTGCCGGTGACGACGCCGTCCTCATCCTTGATGCGCTCGACGTCGCCCCAGGCGCGCTCGTACTGCGCACGCTTCTTCGAGAGGATCAGGCGACCCTCCTTGTCCTCCTTCTGGAGGACGAGCGCCTCGACCGTGTCGCCGACCTCGACGACCTCGGTGGGGTCGACGTCGTGCTTGATGGAGAGCTCGCGGGAGGGGATGACGCCCTCGGTCTTGTAGCCGACGTCGAGGAGGACCTCGTCGCGGTCGATCTTGACGACGGTGCCCTCGATCAGGTCGCCGTCGTTGAAGAACTTCAGGGTCTTCTCAACGGCGGCCATGAAGTCGTCGGTCGAGCCGATGTCGTTCACGGCGACCTGCTTCGGAGCCTTGGTCGTTGCAGTGGTCATGGAGATGATGAGCCTTCAGGGATGAGTCGGGCCGGTGGACGCGCGGGAGCGCGGGCCGGCGAGCGGTTGGATTGGGTGCCACACGAGTGACCACGCAAGCCTACACGGCACCCTGAGCCCCGACAACCGACGGCGGGCTAGGCTCTCGCCATGCTGCTCGCCACCGGTGACGCCCTGCGCGTGGTCGTCGACGCGCCGCGTCTCGCCGCCGCGATCCGCGTCCCCCGGGGCTTCGCGATCGGCCTGACGATCACGGCGAGCTGGGCGGCGGCGTGGTTCGGCGGCGCGCTCGTCGCGGGCCTCGCGGGCCTCGACCTCGGCCTGCCGCGCCCCGCCCTGCTCGGGCTCGGCGCCGCGGGGCTCGCGTGCGCCGCCCTGCTCGGTGCGATCGCGGTGCTCCTGTGGGCGGGCGTGCGGGCCCTGCGCAGCCGGTACGTCGTCGGCGCGACCCTGCTCGCCGTCGGCCGCGAGGGCGTCGAGGGCCCCGGCACCGGCCCAATGCCCTACGCCTCGCTCGAGCGCGCGACGCTCCGCAGCGCGCCCCTGCGGATGCCGCCGCCCGCCTCGCCGGGCGCCGTGCTCGGCCGCCGGATCGGCGTCGCGCTCGGTGCGCGGGCCCGGCTCGACGCGGTGCGGGAGGTCGTGCTGCGCATCGACGGCCGGGACGTCGCGGCGAACCTCGGGCCGTTCGCCGACGCGGCCGAGCTCGACCGCCTCGCGCACGCGCTCGCCTTCGAGCTCGGACGCCGGAGCATCCCGCTCGAGCTCGCGCTCGACGCGCCCTGACCGCGGCCTGATCGCGCCCGGGCGCACGACGGGCCCCCGGCGATCGCCGAGGGCCCGTCGTGGCTGGGGCCGGATCAGCCGCGCAGCACCGCCTGGCGCAGCGTGTCGAGGCCGACGCCGCCGATGTTCAGCACGCGCATGTGGAAGCGCTTGAGGTCGAAGGCATCGCCCTCCTGCTCCTTCGCCTCGTCGCGGATCTGCTCGAAGATGCGCTGGCCGATCTTGTACGACGGCGCCTGGCCCGGCCAGCCGAAGTACCGGTTGACCTCGAAGCGCACGAAGGGCTCGTTCATGTTGACGTTCGCCTTCAGGAACTCGAAGGCGTACTCGAAGTCCCACTCCCCCGTGCCGTCGAGGCGCGGCTTGCCCAGGTGCACGCCGATGTCGAGCACGACGCGGGCGGCGCGCATGCGCTGGCCGTCGAGCATGCCGAGGCGGTCGGCGGGGTCGTCGAGGTAGCCCAGCGACTCCATGAGGCGCTCCGCGTAGAGCGCCCAGCCCTCGGCGTGGCCGGAGGTGCCCGCGAGCGCGCGGCGCCAGAGGTTGAGCTCGCCGCGGTTGTAGGTCTGCTGCGCGATCTGGAGGTGATGCCCCGGCACGCCCTCGTGGTAGACGGTCGTGAGCTCGCGCCAGGTGTCGAACTCGGTGACGCCCTTCGGCACCGACCACCACATGCGCCCGGGGCGCGAGAAGTCGTCCGCGGGGCCCGTGTAGTAGATGCCGCCCGTCTGCGTCGGGGCGATCATGCACTCGAGGGCCGTGATGGGCTCGGCGATGTCGAAGTGGGTGCGGCCGAGCTCCTCGATCGCCTGGTCGCTCGTGCGCTGCATCCACGCCTTGAGGGCGTCGGTGCCGTGCAGCTTCCGCGACTCGTCCTGGTCGAGGAAGGCGATCGCCTCCTGCACGCTCGCGCCGGGCTTGATCTCGCGCGCGATGGCCTCCTGCTCGTCGCGCATGCGCTCGAGCTCCTCGATGCCCCACGCGTAGGTCTCGTCGAGGTCGACCTCCGCGCCGAGGAAGCGGCGCGACATGAGGGAGTAGAACTCGCGGCCGACCGCGTCGACGGGGTTCGCCGCCGCGGCGAGCTCGCCCCGCAGGAACGCGGCGAGGCCCGCGTGCGCCTCGGTGGCGGCCTTCGCGGCCTCCACGAGCTCCGCCTTGAGCGACGCGGGCAGCTCGGCCTCGCCGGCCCTCGCGGCCGTCGCGAAGTCGCGGAAGAAGCCCTCGCCCGCCTCGTACTCCGTGAACTGGTCGAGCACGTTCTCGATCTGGCGGCCCGCGGGCGTGCTCCCGCTCGCGATGCCGTTGCGGAGCGAGGCGACGTAGCCCTCGATCGCGCCGGGCACGTTGCGCATGCGCTGCGCGATCTGCGCCCAGTCGTCCTCGGAGGCCGTGGGCATGAGGTCGAAGATGTCGCGGATGCCGGTGGCCGGGCTCGCGAGGTTGTTGAGGTCGCGGTCGCCCCAGCCCGAGGCCTCCACGTCGAGGTCGAGCTGCAGCTCCCTGGCGAGGTCGGTCCTCGTCACCCAGTCGATGTCGTCGACGGGCTGCGCGGCCTCGAGCTGCGCGAGCGTCTCGCGCGCGAGCGACGCGGCCTCCGCGCGGCCAGCGGGCGAGTAGTCGCCGTAGCCCGCCTGGTCGCCCTCGAGGCCGAGGTAGACGTTGAGCTCGGGGTTCTGCGCCGCGGTGCGGTGGACGTAGTCCTCGGCGATCCGGTCGATGTCGGTGTGCGGGCGCGACGGCGCGCCGGCGTTCTGGTCGGTCATGCCGCCAGCCTATGCGCGCCTACCCGAGCGCGGCGACGACCTCGCGCTCGAAGAGGTCGATCCCCGCCTGGTCGTGCGCGACCTCGGGCATGTAGACGATGAGCGTGTCGAGGCCCGCGTCGCGCATCGCGCCGACGTGGTCGAGCACCTGCTGCGGCGTGCCGACCACGGCGCCCTGGGTGCTGAAGCCCGTGCCGGCGTGGTCGCTCGGCAGCGCGCGGTCGGCGCGCTCGTTGACCGCCGCGGCCACCCGGCGCGCCTCGGCCTCCGTCTCGCGGACGACGACGTTGAGGTTCGAGCTCAGCCGCACCTCGGCGGGGTCGCGCCCCTCGCGGTCGAGGTGGCCGAGCAGGATGTCGCGCTTGCGGGCGAACTGCTCGGGGCTGCCGCCGAAGTTCGCGGCGTCGCCCCACTTCGCGACGTAGCGCAGGGTGCGCTGCTCGCCGCCGCCCGCGATCCACGTGGGGATGCGCGGTCGGCCGTCGCGGCCCGTCTGCAGGGGCTGCGGGCGGCAGATGGCGCCCTCGACCGCGAAGGTCTCGGAGGCGAGGCTCGCCTCGCCCTCCGCCCACAGCCGCTGGATGATCTGCACGCCGTCGCGGAGCGCCGAGATGCGCTCGCCGACGCCGGGGAAGCCGTAGCCGTACGCGCGCCACTCGTGCTCGTACCAGCCGGCGCCGATGCCGAACTCGAGGCGGCCGCCGGAGATGAGGTCGACCGTCGCGGCGATCTTCGCGAGCAGCGCGGGGTTGCGGTAGCCGATGCACGTGCACATCTGCCCGAGCCGCACGCGCTCCGTCGTGGCCGCGAGCGCAGCCATGAGGGTCCACGCCTCGTGCGTCGCCTCGTCGGTGGGGTGCGGCGTCGTGTGCATGTGGTCGTAGACCCACACCGACTCCCACGGCCCCGCGTCGGCGCGCTGCGCGACCGCGAGCATCCGCTGCCAGTGGTCGGCCGGCTCGATGCCGACGAGGTCGAGGCGCCATCCCTGGGGCACGAAGAGGCCGAAGCGAATCGCTGCAGTCGTCATGGAGTCAGCCTAGGCGCGCAAGGATGACAGGCGTGACCGCTGCCCCCATCGTCAGCATCGGCGCCGAGCCGGGCCGCGCGGGCCGCCAGACCGCCGGCCTCATCGGCGCGGTCGCGCTCATGGCGGGCGTCGCGGCGCTCGGCGCGTGGACGATCGGTGCGAGCGTCGCGCAGTACCCGGGGCGCCCGGAGGCATGGCTCGGCAGCGCCTTCGGCGTGCTGTTCCTGGCCGTCGGCGTCGTGGCGGGCGGCACAGGGATCGCCGCCGTCCGAAGCGTCCGCCGACTCGGCCGGGAAGTCGCCGTGCTCCGCCTGGACGACGCGGGCGTGGCGGGGCCGAGCGGCACCGCCGTGCCCTGGACCGCGATCGCCCGGCTCGAGGCGGTCGTGTACGCGCCGACTCCGCAGCGCACGAACGCGCTCGCGCAGGCTCGACCCCGGCCACCGCGTCGCGCTCGGCACCCGGCGCGGGCTCGACCGCGCGGTCGGGATGCCGCTGGGCCTCCGCGACGGCCGCCGATGGCTGCGCGTGGTGCGGCGCGACGGCGACGACGTCGTCCACGACCTCACGCTGCCGCTCGGGCCCGCGGCGTTCGCGGAGGCCGCCGCGGCGATCGAGGAACACGCGCGCTCCCGAGGGGTGGACGTGCTGGTCTCCCTCTGACGCGCTCGGCCGTCAATGCGCGCTCTGACGCGCTCGGCCGTCAGTGCGCGGCGGCGTCCCAGTTCGGGCCGACGCCCACCTGCACCTCGAGCGGCACCGAGAGGTCGGCGGCGCCGGCCATCTCGTCGCGGACGAGCGCCTCGAGCGCCTCCCGCTCGCCGGGAGCCACCTCGAACACGAGCTCGTCGTGCACCTGCAGCAGCATGCGGCTGCCGAGGTCCTCGTCGCGGATCCTGCGGTCGATCGTGATCATCGCGCGCTTGATGATGTCGGCCGCCGAGCCCTGGATGGGCGAGTTCAGCGCCTGGCGCTCGGCGTTCTCGCGCAGGACGCGGTTCGACGACGAGAGGTCGGGGAACGGGCGGCGGCGGCCGAAGATCGTCGTCGTGTAGCCGTCGTCCTTCGCCTGCATGACGACGCCGCGAAGGTAGTCGCGGATGCCGCCGAAGCGCGTGAAGTAGTCGAGCATGAGCTGCTTCGCCTCGGCCTGCGAGATCCGCAGCTGCTTCGAGAGCCCGAAGGCGCTGAGCCCGTAGGCGAGGCCGTAGCTCATGGCCTTGACCTTGACGCGCTGGAGCGCCGTGACCTCGCTCGGGTCGACGCCGAAGATGCGGCTGCCGACGAAGCGATGGAGGTCCTCCCCCGAGTGGAAGGCCTCGATGAGGCCCTCGTCGCCCGAGAGGTGGGCCATGATCCGCATCTCGATCTGCGAGTAGTCGGCGGTCAGGAGCGTCTCGAAGCCCTCGCCGTGCACGAACGCCGAGCGGATCTCGCGGCTCACCTCGGTGCGCACCGGGATGTTCTGGAGGTTCGGGTCGTTGGAGGAGAGGCGGCCGGAGGCCGAGCCCGTCTGGTCATAGCGCGTGTGGATGCGGTGGTCGTCGGCGACGGCGCGCTGCAGGGTCTCGATGATCTGCACGAGCTTCGTGGCCTCGCGGTGCTGCAGGAGCAGGCCCAGGAACGGGTGAGGGTTGGTCTCCTGCAGATCGGCGAGCGACTGGGCGTCGGTCGAGTATCCCGTCTTCGTCGCCCGCGTCTTCGGCATGTCGAGCTCCTCGAAGAGGACCGCCTGCAGCTGCTTCGGGCTGCCGAGGTTGACCTCGTGCCCGATCTCGGCGTAGGCGGCCTCCGCGTGACCCGCGGCGCGCTCGCGCAGCGCGTCGTGGATGCGGCCGAGGGTCGCCGAGTCGATCGCGACGCCCTGGCCCTCCATGCGGGCCAGCACCGGCATGAGGGGCAGCTCGATGTCGTCGAGCACGCCGCGCGTGCCCGGGTCGAGCCGGGACTGCTGCGCGCGAGCGAGCTCGCCGGTGAGCCAGGCGACGGTGCCGAGCTGCTCGGGCTCCACCTCGGGCACGAGCTGGTTGGGGTCGGGGGCGGGCAGCGGCGCGCCGAGCAGCGCCTCCGTCTGCCAGTCGAGCTCGAAGGTCTTCGGCGGCGCGGTGGGCGTGGCGAGCCAGGCCGAGACGCGCGTGTCGTCGACCGCCCCGCCGAGCTCGATGCCGGCGCGGCGGAGCGCCTTGATGGCGGCCTTCACGTCGTGCAGCACCTTCGGAGCGTCCGACGCGAGCCAGTCGACGAGGCCCACGTAGTCGCCCGTGCCGTGCTTGAAGGGCACGTAGGCGCTCGCCGCCTCGGTCGCGAGGCCGAAGCCGGCGATCGACCCCTCCTCGTCCTGCGCGATCGAGACCGCCACCGTGCCCTTCGCGCGCGAGAGCCACAGGTCGAGCTCCTCGTCGACGAGCTTCTGCACCGCGGGGGCCTGCACCTCGGGCTCGAGCGGCGCGGCGCCCTCGCCGGAGCCCTCCTGCTTGAGCACGCGGTCGAGCAGCGTGCGGAACTGCAGCCGCTGGAAGACCTCGCGCAGCTTCGCCTCGTCGACGGGCCCGCGCGCGAGCTCCGCGGGCGCCACGCCGAGGTCGACGTCGGTGAGCAGGCGGTTGAGCCTGCGGTTGCGCTCGGCGCGCTCGCGCTGCTCGCGCAGGTTGTTGCCCACGACGCCCTTGATCTCGTCGGCGTGCTCGAGCAGGTTCGCGACCGTGCCGTACTGCTGGATCCACTTGACGGCGGTCTTCTCGCCCACCTTGTCGATGCCGATGAGGTTGTCGCTCGTCTCGCCGACGAGGGCCGCGATCTCGGGGTACTGCTCGGGCTCGATGCCGTAGCGCTCGCGCACGGCCTCGGGCGTGTAGTGCTTGAGCTCCGAGACGCCGCGCACCGCCGGGTAGAGCAGCGTGACGTCGTCGTTGACGAGCTGGATGGTGTCGCGGTCGCCGGAGACGACGAAGACGTCCATCCCGGCCTTCCGGCCCTCGACCGACAGCGTGGCGAGGATGTCGTCGGCCTCGTAGTCCTCCTTCGAGAGGGTGCGCACGCCCATCGCGTGCAGCGCCTCCTCGAGCAGCGGCACCTGGCCCTTGAACTCCTTCGGCGTCTCGTCGCGCGTGCCCTTGTACGCCTCGTACTCGCGGGTGCGGAACGAGAAGCGCGAGATGTCGAAGGCGACCGCGAGGTGGGTCGGCCGGTGGTCCTGCAGCAGCTTCAGCAGCATCGACAGGAACCCGTGGATGGCGTTGGTGTGCTGCCCCTCCGAGTTCACGAAGTTGTCGAGCGGCAGGGCGAAGAACGCCCGGAACGCGAGCGAGTGGCCGTCGATGACCATGAGGGTAGGCTTCGTGTCCGACACGGCAGTCAGCCTAGCCGTGCGATCCCACACCCCCATCCGCACCACCAGCGAGGAGCGCGCGTGAGCGAGCACGACGTCGACGAGGCCACGAGCGCGCTGCTGGAGCGGCGCGGCGGACGACCCGGGGGCGAGCTCGCCGAGCGCATGGGCATCGAGTTCCTGAAGCTCTCGGCCGAGCACTCGATCGCGCGCATGCCCGTGGAGGGCAACCGCCAGCCGGTCGGCTTCGTGCACGGCGGCGCGTACTGCGTGATCGCCGAGACGCTCGGCTCGGTCTCGGCGAACATCCACGCCGGCTCCGACGCCGTCGCCGTGGGCGTCGACCTCAACGCCACGCACACGCGCTCGATCACCTCCGGCTGGGTGACCGCGGAGTGCCGCGCGCTGCACCTCGGCGGCTCGATGACGGTGCACGAGATCGTCTGCACCGACGACGAGGGCAACCGCGCCTCGACCGTGCGCATCACGAACTTCATCAAGCGCAAGCGCTGACGCTGGCGCGGCGGCGCGGCGCGCCGCGGTCGCGCCTCGCTGGCGTGGTCGCGCGGTGCGGCGAGCCGCCAGCGCGGCCGCGCGGCACATCTCTGTTCGCGCGCCCTGCCCCGCCCGCTCCCTCTGAGTGGCGCGGTATGGCCACGAGTGGCGGCAGCGTGTCGACAGTGGCGCCGAATCACGACGGTTCGCCGCCACTCACCGCCAGATGTCGCCGATCAGAGTGGCAGTGCCTCGATGCGCGCTGCGGGCGGCAGGCGGGCGGCGCGCCACCGTCGACCTGCCGCGAGCCGGGCGTGCATGGCTGCGACACGGGCGGGCAGCGAGCGGCCAGCGAGCGCTGCCGTCAGCGTGCCGAGAGCCGGGCGTGCACGCGTGCGATGTGCGCCAGGACCCGTGCGCCGCCGTCGCGCAGGTCGCGGCGCGTGATCCGGATGACGGTCCATCCGAGGCGTTCGAGCTCGCGGAGCCGCGCGATGTCGCGCTCGCCCTGCTCGTGCGAGGTGAAGTGGCCCTCGCCGTCGTACTCGACCGCGAGGCGCAGCGCCGGCCACGCGAGGTCGAGGCGACCCACGAACGTGCCCCGCTCGTCGAACGCCTCGTGCTGCAGCACCGGCTCCGGGAGGCCGCCGCGCACCAGCAGCAGGCGTGTCGCGGTCTCCTGCGGCGACTCCGCGCCCACGCGGACGAGCGCGACCGCTCGACGAGCGCGGACCAGGCCCCGAGCACCGTCGTATCGGCGGATCGCGTCGCGCAGGTCCTCGACCGAGAGCGCCTGCCGACGATCGCGGCAGACCAGCCAGTCCCCCACCGCGACCAGCTCGTCCACCGTGAGGATCGTCGCGAGGTGCACGAACGCGTCCGGCAGCGCCTCGACCCGGAGCCCGTCGACCTCGATCACCTCCGACTTCAGCCGGTGCCCGACCACGCCGGGCCGCACCATGCGCGATCGACCGGTGGGCGACGCGACGTGGATGCGCCGGTCGTCGGCGAGGCGCGCCGGCAGCGGCATGCCATGGATGCGTGCCGCCGTGAGGTGGGAGAAGAACTGGTCCGGTCCCGCCGCGGCGCGCACGGCCTCCGCGAAGTCGGCGGCGGTGTCGCCCAGCGAGCCGGTGACGCGGATGCCGTGCGCGGGTGCGCACCACGCACCGCCACGCAGCTCACCGCGAGTGACGCCCGAAGCGATCGCGTCGCGGACGGAGAACGCTCTGGATGCCTGCATGCCGTGCATCCTGCTGCGTCGCGCGCCGGAGCCGCGCCGCCATCGGACCGCCCTGTGGATGCGGCTCCGGCGGCGAGTGGCGGCATCTGACCACGAGTGGCGACATCTGGCGACGAGTGGCGACGACGCGTTGCGATACGCCGCCACAGTCGACGAAACGTCGCCACTCGGCGCCATGAGTCGCCACTGCTGAGCGAGATGGCGCCAGTGGGGAGCGAGATGGCGCCACTCACGGAGTGGACGCCGGAAGACCTCGGGCAGTCGCGGAGCGCGAGACGGCGCGACGTGGCGAGGCGGAGCGGGCAGGCGGGCGCCGCGGGGCGCCGCGCCTACTTCTTGGGCTTCTTCTCGCCGAGCTGCTCGATGACGGCGGCGGCGACCTCGGCCATCGTGAGGCGGCGGTCCATCGACGCCTTCTGGATCCAGCGGAAGGCCTCGGGCTCCGACAGGCCCATGCGCTGGTTGAGGAGGCCCTTCGCGCGGTCGACGAGCTTGCGGGTCTCGAAGCGGTCGGCGAGGTCGGCGACCTCGGCCTCGAGCGCGCGGATCTGGTCCCAGCGGGCCAGCGCGATCTCGATCGCCGGCAGCAGGTCGTTCTGGGTGAACGGCTTCACGACGTAGGCGAGCGCCCCCGCCTCGCCCGCGCGCTCCACGAGCTCCTTCTGGCTGAACGCCGTGAGCAGCACGACGGGTGCGAGCTTCGCGTTGCCGATGCGCTCGGCGGCCGAGATGCCGTCCATCTTCGGCATCTTGACGTCCATGACGACGAGGTCGGGCTGCAGCTCGGTCGCGAGCTCGACCGCGCGCTCGCCGTCGCCGGCCTCGCCGACGACCTCGTAGCCCGCGGCCTGCAGCGTCTCGACGATGTCGAGGCGGATGAGCGACTCGTCCTCGGCCACGACCACGCGGCGTGCGGTCGTGGTGGGCTCGGCAGGCGGCACGTCGAGCTGCGGCTCGGCGAAGAGGTCGTCGGTCATGGGGTCTAGCCTAGTCTTCGCGGCGCGGGCCGAGCGCCCGGCCGCGAGCCGGTGTGGCGGAATCGGCAGACGCGGCGCACTCAAACTGCGCTTCCGCGAGGAGTGTGGGTTCGAGTCCCACCACCGGCACGGACGGCGAGAGGGCGGCACCCGCAGGTGCCGCCCTCTCGTGGCCTCGTGACGCGTCCGGCGCACGCCTAGCGCTCGTCGGGCGCCGGCGTCGACCGGTGCGCGACCTCGATGCGCCGCTTGCCGTGGTAGGCGGGCGCGGCCTCGCGGTGCACGTCGCCGACGACGTGGATGCGCAGGTCGTTCGTCGAGCCGGAGATCCCGGGAGGCGAGCCGGAGATCACGACGACCTTCTCGCCGACCTCGACGATGCCCTTGCCGATGAGGATGTCGTCGACCTGGCCGAAGAGCGCGTCGGTGTCGGTGACGCGGTCGACGAGGTGCGTCTGCATGCCCCAGATGAGCTGCATGCGCGACTCGATCTCCGGGTCCGGCGTGAAGCCGAACGTGGGGATCGACGAGCGCAGGCGCGACATGCGGCGCGCCGAGTCGCCCGACTCGGTGAAGACGATGATCGCCTTCGCCTCGACGAACTGCGCGACGTCGAGCGCCGCGAGCGTCATGGCGCCGCCCTGCGTGCGCGGCTTCGTGCCGAGCGGCGGGATGCGCTCGAGGCCCTGCTCCTCGGCGGCGACGACGATGCGCGCCATGGTCTCGATCGTCGTGATCGGGTGCTTGCCCACGCTCGTCTCGCCCGAGAGCATGACGGCGTCGGCGCCGTCGAGGATCGCGTTCGCGCAGTCGCTCGCCTCGGCGCGCGTCGGGCGCGGGTTGTCGATCATCGACTCGAGCACCTGCGTGGCGACGATGACCGGCTTCGCCCAGCGGCGCGCCAGCTCGATCGCGGTCTTCTGCACGAGCGGCACCTGCTCGAGCGGCAGCTCGACGCCGAGGTCGCCGCGCGCGACCATGATCGCGTCGAACGCGTCGATGATCTCGGCGAGGTGCTCGACGGCCTGCGGCTTCTCGATCTTCGCGACGACGGGGAGCCTGCGCCCCTCCTCGTCCATGATCTCGTGCACGCGCTCGATGTCCTTCGCGTCGCGCACGAACGAGAGCGCGATGATGTCGGCGCCGAGGTCGAGGGCCCAGCGCAGGTCGTCCTCGTCCTTCTCGCTCATCGCGGGCACGTTCACCGCGACGCCGGGCAGGTTGATGCCCTTGTTCGACGACACGGGGCCGCCGACGACGACCTCGGTCACGACCTCGGTCTCGGTGACCTCGACCGCGCGGAGCGCGATGCGCCCGTCGTCGACGAGCAGCGGGTCGCCCGGGCGCACGTCGGCCGGGAGGCCCTTGAAGGTCGTGCTGGCCCGCTCGCCGTCGCCCTCGACGTCGTCGGTCGTGATGGTGAACCGGGCGCCCTCGACGAGCTCGAAGGGGCCGCCGGGGATCTTGCCGAGGCGGATCTTCGGCCCCTGCAGGTCGACGAGGATGCCGACCGGGATGCCGAGCTCGTCGCTCGCGCGGCGGATGTTGCGGTACACCTCCTCGTGCACGCCGTGGTCGCCGTGGCTGAGGTTCATGCGCGCGACGTTGATGCCGGCCGCGATCGCGGCCTTGGTCTGGTCGTAGCCGGCGAGGGCCGGCCCGAACGTCGCGACGATCTTGGCTCTTCTCATCGCTTCTGCCTTCCGTCATCGCGCCGCCTGGGTGTCTCGGCGCGAACGGTCTCCATCCTCGCAGAGCGGAGGTGCCCTGCGGGTCGGCGCGTCGGCCCGGGCGCGCTGCCCGGCCCGACGCGCCTAGGCCGCGAACGGCCGGTCTGTGGCGCGCACGGGCGCGGGGAGGTCGGACGCGCCCTCGAGGTAGGCGTCGACGGCCGCGGCCGCGGCCCTGCCCTCGGCGATCGCCCACACGATGAGGCTCGCGCCGCGGCCCGCGTCGCCCGCGACGAAGACGCCCGGCTGGTCGGTCGCGAAGTCGGGCCTGCGCTCGGGGAGGCCGCGCGCGTACGGCACGCTGAGCGCGTCGCCGATCGTGGCGTCGGCGCCCGTGAAGCCGAGCGCGAGCAGCACGAGGTCGGCCGGGATCTCGCGCTCGGTGCCGGCCTTCGGGCGGCGCGCGCCGTCGACGAGCTCGGTGTCGGCGACCTTGAGCGCACGCACCTCGCCCACCTCGTTCGCGAGGAACTCGACGGTCGAGACGAGGTACTTCCGCTCGCCGCCCTCCTCGTGGCTCGACTGCACCTCGAACACCGCGGGGTGCACGGGCCAGGGCTGGTGCTCCGGCCGATCCGAGGGCGGCTGCACGCCGATCGCGAGGTTCGTGACCGAGAGGGCGCCCTGGCGGTGCGCGGTGCCGATGCAGTCGGCGCCGGTGTCGCCGCCGCCCAGGACGACGACGTGCTTGCCCTCGGCCGAGATCTGGTTCGCGGGCACGGTCCCCGCGACGGCGCGGTTCTGCTGCACGAGGTACTCCATCGCCAGGTGCACGCCGTCGAGCGAGCGGCCCGGGATCTCGAGCTCGCGCGCGACGGGGGCGCCCGTGGCGATGACGATCGCGTCGAAGCGCTCCCGCAGCTGCGCCCAGCTGAGGTCGCGACCGATCTCGACGCCCGCGCGGAAGCGCGTGCCCTCCGCCGTCATCTGCGCGAGGCGCGCGTCGATCGTGCGCTTCTCGAGCTTGAAGTCGGGGATGCCGTAGCGCAGCAGCCCGCCGATGCGGTCGTCGCGCTCGTAGACGGCGACGGTGTGGCCGGCGCGCGTGAGCTGCTGGGCGGCCGCGAGGCCCGCGGGGCCGGAGCCGACCACGGCGACGGTCTTGCCGGTGAGGCGCGCGGGCGGGTGCGGCTCGGTCCAGCCGTTGGCGAAGGCGTCGTCGGCGATCGTCTGCTCGATCGTCTTGATCGTCACGGCGGGCTGGTTGATGCCGAGCACGCACGACGACTCGCACGGCGCGGGGCACAGGCGACCCGTGAGCTCCGGGAAGTTGTTCGTCGCGTGCAGGCGGTCGCTGGCCGCGCGGCCCTCGCCGCGCCACGTGAGGTCGTTGAACTCCGGGATGAGGTTGCCGAGCGGGCAGCCCTGGTGGCAGAAGGGCACGCCGCAGTCCATGCAGCGGCCGGCCTGGCGCTTCAGCACCGCCTTGTCGCCCGGCTCGCCGATCTCGCGCCAGTCGAGGATGCGCACGGGCACGGGGCGCTTCTTCGGGAGCTCGCGCTCCGTCACCTTCAGGAAGCCACGAGGGTCAGCCACCGGTCACCTCCAGGATCTGCCGCCAGATGTTGTCCGAGTCGGGGTCGATCCCCTGCTGCTGCGCGTCGAGGCGGATGGTGCGCACCATCGCCCAGTCGCGCGGGACGAGCTTCGAGACGCGCGCGAGCCCCTCGTCGAGCAGGCGCTCCGCGACCGCGGAGCCCGTGAGCTCGAGGTGCCGCTCGAGGATCGCGCGCAGCTCGATCTCGTCCTCCTCGGCGAGGCGCTCGATGCGGAGCTCGCCTTGGTGGAACGCGTCCTGGTTGAGGAGCCGCTCGTCGAGGTCGAGGACGTAGGCGACGCCGCCCGACATGCCCGCCCCCAGGTTGCGCCCCGTCGTGCCGAGGATCACCGCGACGCCGCCGGTCATGTACTCGAGGGCGTGGTCGCCCGCGCCCTCGCAGACCGCGGTGGCGCCGCTGTTGCGCACGAGGAACCGCTCGCCCACGACGCCGCGCAGGTAGAGCTCGCCGCTCGTCGCGCCGTAGCCGATCACGTTGCCCGCGATGACGTTCTCCTCGGCCACGAGCGCGGCGTCGGCACCGGGCCGCACCGTCACGAGGCCGCCGGAGAGGCCCTTGCCGACGTAGTCGTTGGCGTCGCCGTGGAGGCGCAGCGCGATGCCGCGGGGCGCGAACGCGCCGAGCGACTGGCCGGCCGAGCCGCGCAGCGTCAGGTCGACGGTGCCGGGCTCGAGGCCCTCGGCGCCCGCGTGGAGCGTCACGGCGTTGCCGAGCATCGTGCCGACGGCGCGGTCGGTGTTGGCGATGGGCAGGTCGAGCACGAGCCGCTCCCCCGCCGCCAGCGCTTCGGCGAGCTGCGGGAGGAGGCGCGTGTCGAGCTGGTCCTCGAGCTCGTGGTCCTGCACGGTCGTGCGGCGCGGGGCGCCGTGGGCGCCCTCCGGCTGCGCGAGCACGGGGGCGAGGTCGAGGCCGTCGGCCTTCCAGTGCTGGATCGCGCGGTCGGCCTCGAGCAGGTCGCCGCGGCCGATCGCCTCGTCGAGCGTGCGCAGGCCCAGCGACGCGAGGATCTCGCGCACCTCCTGGGCGATGAACTCGAAGAAGTGCACGACGAACTCGGGCCTGCCGGTGAAGCGCTCGCGCAGCACCGGGTTCTGCGTCGCGACGCCCACAGGGCAGGTGTCGAGGTGGCAGACGCGCATCATGATGCAGCCGGAGACGACGAGCGGCGCGGTGGCGAAGCCGAACTCCTCGGCACCCAGGAGCGCGCCGATGACGACGTCGCGGCCCGTCTTCAGCTGGCCGTCGACCTGCACGGAGACGCGCTCGCGGAGGCCGTTGACCATGAGCGTGTGCTGCGCCTCGGCGAGGCCGATCTCCCACGGGGTGCCGGCGTGCTTCAGCGAGTTGAGCGGGCTCGCGCCCGTGCCGCCGTCGTGGCCCGAGACGAGCACGACGTCGGCCTTCGCCTTGGCGACGCCCGCCGCGACCGCGCCGATGCCCGACTGGGAGACGAGCTTGACGTGGATGCGTGCCTTCGGGTTCGAGCGCTTGAGGTCGAAGATGAGCTGCTTGAGGTCCTCGATCGAGTAGATGTCGTGATGCGGCGGCGGCGAGATGAGGCCGACGCCCGGCGTCGCGTGGCGCGTGCTCGCGACCCACGGGTAGACCTTGCCCGGGGGCAGCTGGCCGCCCTCGCCGGGCTTCGCGCCCTGCGCCATCTTGATCTGGATGTCGTCGGCGTGCGTGAGGTACATCGACGTGACGCCGAAGCGGCCGGAGGCCACCTGCTTGATCGACGACCGGCGCTCCGGGTCGAGCAGGCGGTCGACGTCCTCGCCGCCCTCGCCCGTGTTCGACTTCGCGCCGAGGCGGTTCATCGCGATCGCGAGCGTCTCGTGCGCCTCCTGCGAGATGGAGCCGTAGCTCATCGCGCCGGTCGAGAAGCGCTTGACGATCTCGGAGACCGGCTCGACCTCGTCGATCGGGATGGGCGCGCCGGCCCGGAAGCCCAGCAGGCCGCGCAGGGTCTGCAGCTCCTCCGCCTGCCGGTCCACCATCGCGGTGTACTCGCGGAAGACCTCGTAGCGACCCGTGCGGGTGGCGTGCTGGAGCTTGAACACCGTCTCGGGGTTGAACAGGTGCGGGGCGCCGTCGCGGCGCCACTGGTACTCCCCGCCGGTCGCGAGGCGCTCGTGCGCGTGCGGCGCGCGCTCCTCGAGGTACGCGGCGCGGTGGCGCAGGCGCGCCTCCTCGGCGATGACGTCGAGGCCCACGCCGCCGAGCGGCGAGTGCGTGCCGACGAAGTAGCGGTCGACGAGCTCCTGCGAGAGGCCGACGGCCTCGAAGGCCTGCGCGCCGCCGTACGAGCCGACGGTCGAGATGCCCATCTTCGACATGATCTTCGTCACGCCCTTGCCGAGGGCCTTGATGAGGTTGCGCACCGCGGTGTCGACGTCGGCGCCCAGCTGGCCGGTGAGGGCGAGCTGCTCGGCCGTCTCCATCGCGAGGTACGGGTTGACGGCGCTCGCGCCGTAGCCGATGAGCAGCGCGACGTGGTGCACCTCGCGCACGTCGCCCGCCTCCACGACGATGCCCGCACGCATGCGCGTCGACGCGGCGATCAGGTGGTGGTGCACGGCGCTCGTCATGAGCAGCGTCGGGATGGGCGCGAGCTGATCGGTGGAGTCGCGGTCCGAGAGGATGATGAACTGGGCGCCCTCGGCGATGGCGTCGTCGACCTCGCGGCACATCTCCTCGAGCCGCCGGGCCATGCCCTCGTGGCCCTCCTCGACGCGGTACAGGCCCTTCACGACCACCGTGCGGCGCGAGCCGGGCGTGCGGTCGATCGCGCGGATCTTCGCGAGCTCGTCGTTGTCGATGACGGGGAAGTCGAGGATGATCTGGCTCGCGTGCGTCGGCGTGGCCGTGAGGAGGTTCCGCACCGGGCCGAGGCCGATGGTCATGCTCGTCACGATCGACTCGCGCAGCGAGTCGAGCGGCGGGTTCGTCACCTGCGCGAAGGCCTGCGCGAAGTAGTCGAAGATGAGCCGCGGGCGCTTCGAGAGCACCGCGATCGGGGTGTCGGAGCCCATGGCGCCGAGCGGCTCGGCGCCGGTCCTCGCCATCGGGCCGATGAGGATGCGCACCTCCTCCTCGGTGTAGCCGAAGGTCCGCTGGCGGCGCGTGACGGAGGCAGGGGTGTGCGCGACGTGCTCGCGGTCGGGCAGGTCGGCCAGGTGGATGCGGCTGCCCTCGAGCCACTCGCCCCACGGCTCCTGCGTGGCGAGCTCCATCTTGATCTCGTCGTTGGGGACGATCCGTCCGGCCTCGGTGTCGACGAGGAACAGGCGGCCCGGCTGCAGGCGGCCGCGGCGGACGACGCGGCTCGGCTCGATGGGGAGCACGCCGGTCTCGGAGGCCATGACGACGAGCCCGTCGGAGGTCTCGAGCCAGCGCCCCGGGCGCAGGCCGTTGCGGTCGAGCGTCGCGCCGACGAGCGAGCCGTCGGTGAACGCGATGGCGGCCGGGCCGTCCCACGGCTCCATGAGCAGCGAGTGGTACTCGGCGAAGTCGCGCAGCTCCTGCGGCATGTCCGGCTGGTTCTCCCACGCCTGCGGGACCATCATCATGATCGCGTGCGGCAGCGAGCGGCCCGCGAGCGTGAGCAGCTCGAGCACCTCGTCGAACGAGGCGGAGTCGCTCATGCCGGGCGTGACGATGGGCTTCAGCGGGCGCAGGTCGCCCAGCAGCTCGCTCGCGAGCTGCGACTCGCGCGCGCGCATCCAGTTGCGGTTGCCCTCGACCGTGTTGATCTCGCCGTTGTGCGCGATCATGCGCAGCGGCTGCGCGAGCGGCCACGAGGGGAAGGTGTTCGTCGAGTAGCGCGAGTGCACGATCGCGAGCTTCGTCTCGAAGCGCTCGTCGGAGAGGTCGGGGTAGAACGGCTCCAGCTGGAGCGTCGTCACCATGCCCTTGTAGGTGATCGTGCGGCTCGAGAGCGAGGGCAGGTACTCGCCCACCTCGCGCTCGATGCGCTTGCGCAGCCGCCACGTGAGGCGGTCGAGCTCGATGCCCGCGACGGGCGTGGCGCCGGCCGCGGCGACGAAGACCTGCTCGATCGCCGGCATCGCCTCGCGGGCGAGCTTGCCGAGCGCCGAGGGGTCGGTGGGCACCTCGCGCCAGCCGAGGACGCGCAGGCGCTCCTGCCCCGCGATCTCGCCGATCCGGTCGCGGACGGCGTCGCGCTCGGCCGCGTCCGTCGGCAGGAAGGCGAGGCCGGCGGCGAAGGCCCCGGCCTCGGGCAGCGCGAAGGGCACGACGGCTCGCAGGAACGCGTCGGGCATCTGCGTGAGGATGCCCGCGCCGTCGCCGGTGCCGGCGTCCGAGCCCACCGCGCCGCGGTGCTCGAGGTTGCGCAGCGCGTCGAGCGCGAGCGCGACGATGTCGTGCCCCGCGCTGCCGCGGGTCGTCGCCACCATGGCGAGACCGCAGGAGTCCCTGTCATGGCCGGGGTCGTACATGCCGGAGGCCGCGGGGGCCGTCATGCCGCGGAAGGGCGCGTGCCCCTCTCGCGGGAGGCTGGTCGATGCGCGCATCGTGCTCCTCTGCTCTCGCTGGTGGAGCGGGACGCCGTCGGCCCGCGGAGCGCCCGTGCGGGCGCGGAGAACTACCTGTTCACGGCCGCGGGATGGGCGGCGGGCTCGGCCTCGTCCTTGGTGCGGGACTCCGGGAGCTCGGTGTAGACCTCAGAGTCTACGGCATCCGTCGCGCCGGGCTCGCGGCCCGGCACCCACGGCGAGGGCTCGAGGCCCCGGTGGCGGCGCGTCTGGACGATCCAGACGACGACGCCGATCGCGATCGCCGCGAAAGCCATCCAGACGTTCGTGCGGATGCCGAGGAAGAGCTCGGACGGGTCGAGGCGGATGGTCTCGAACACCGACCGGCCAGCGCCGTACCAGATGAGGTAGAGCGCGACGAGGCGGCCCCACTGCACGTCGCGTCGGCGGTCGATCCACAGCAGCACGACCGCGCCGAGCACGTTCCAGAGGATCTCGTAGGCGAAGGTCGGGTGGAAGAGCACGCCCTCGGGCAGCCCCACGGGGTAGGCGGGGTTCGTGGCCTCGATCTCGAGGCCCCACGGCAGGTCGGTGGGCTGGCCGAAGAGCTCGTGGTTGAACCAGTTGCCGAGGCGGCCGGCGGCCTGCGCGAGCAGCAGGCCGGGCGCGAGCGCGTCGACGAAGGTCGTGAAGCGCAGGCCCAGCTGGCGGCAGGCGATCCAGATGCCGAGCGCGCCGCCGATGAGCGAGCCGAAGATGGCGATGCCGCCCTCCCAGACGCGGAAGACCGCCCACGGGTCGGCGCCGGCCGAGAAGTAGTCGTCGGGGTGCGAGATCACGTGGAAGGCGCGCGCGAACACGATGCCGAGGAGCACCGCCCAGATGGCGACGTCGACGACGTAGCCCGCGTCGACGCCGCGCTGGCGGAGGCGCCAGCCCGTGAGCACCGAGGCGACGACGATGCCGGCGAGGATGCAGATCGCGTACGACTGGATGCCCCACGCAGGCGTCGCGAACCGGGCGAGCACCGCGAGCAGCACGCCGATCACGAGCGACCAGAGCATCGCGTCGCGGGCCACGCCGCGCGAGGCCTGGCCTCGGACGAGGGCGACGCCGAGCGTGAGCACGAGGACGACGACCGCCGCGATGATCGCGAGCACCGCGGTGCCGAGCCAGGAGCCCTGCGCGAGCGAGAGGACGCCCAGCGCGTCGAGCCACTGCCCCACGGGGACCTGCTGCCACTCGGGCGCCGGGCTGGGGATGCTCTGGAAGAGGGTGGTCACGCGTTCGCGCCCTTCTGGTCTGCTGCCGCGGCGGCGGCCGGGACGTGCTCGATCGTACCCGCGGCCAGCGATCCGGCGAGCTCGCGCACGGCGGGCACGCCGCCGTCGCCGAGGGCCCGCACGAGCGCGGAGCCGACGATCGCGCCGTCCGCGTAGGCGAGCACGTCATGCACCTGCGCGCCCGTCGAGATGCCGAGGCCCACGCACCGCAGCGCGCTCGTGCCCTGCGCGGCCGCGCGCGCCGCGATCCGGTCGCTGAGGCCCTGCGCGGCGCGGTCGACGTCGCTGCGCGCGCCCGTCGTGCCCATGGTCGACACCGTGTACACGAAGCCGCGGGAGGCGCGGACGGCCGCGTCGATGCGCGCGTCGGGCGAGGAGGGCGCGGCGAGGAAGACGCGGTCGAGGTCGTGGCGGTCGGCGGCCTCGAGCCACTCCCCCGCGTTCTCGGGCGTGAGGTCGGGCGTGATGAGCCCGGCGCCGCCCGCGACGGCGAGCTGCTGGGCGAAGCGCTCCACCCCGTGGCGGAGCACGGGGTTCCAGTAGGTCATGACGAGCACGGGCGCGTCGGTGCGCGCCGTGATCGCGGCGACGCCCTCGAAGAGCTCCTCGAGGCGGAAGCCGCGCTCGAGCGTCGCCTGGGTCGCCGCCTGGATCACCGGCCCGTCCATGCCGGGGTCGGAGTAGGGCACGCCGAGCTCGATGGCCGTGCAGCCGGCCTCGGCCATCGCGACGGCCGCGTCGACGCTCGTCGCGAGGTCGGGGAAGCCGACCGGCAGGTAGCCGATCAGCGCCCTGCCGCCCGTCGCCCGGATCGCGTCCTCGGTCCTGCTCATGCCTGCTCCGCGTCCTCGTCGAGCAGGCCGAACCAGCGGCCCGCGGTCGCCACGTCCTTGTCGCCGCGGCCCGAGAGGTTCACGACGAGCGTCGAGCCCGGCAGCTCCTCCGCGAGGCGCAGCGCGCCCGCGATGGCGTGCGCCGACTCGATCGCGGGGATGATGCCCTCGGTGCGCGTGAGGGCGAGGAACGCGTCCATCGCCTCCGTGTCGCTCACCGGCAGGTACTCGGCGCGGCCGAGGTCGGCGAGCCAGGCGTGCTCGGGGCCGACGCCCGGGTAGTCCAGGCCCGCCGAGATCGAGTGCGACTCGAGCGTCTGCCCGTCGTCGTCCTGCAGCAGGTAGGTGCGCATGCCGTGCAGGAGGCCCGGCGCGCCGCGGCCGATCGAGAGCGCGTGGCGCTCGGTCGTCGCGCCGTCGCCCGCGGCCTCGAGGCCGATGAGGCGGACGTCGGCGTCGTCGAGGAAGGCGTGGAAGATGCCCATGGCGTTCGAGCCGCCGCCGACGCAGGCGAGCACCGCGTCCGGCAGGCCGCCCGTCATGGCGACGACCTGCTCGCGCGCCTCCTCGCCGATGGCGCGGTGGAAGTCGCGCACCATCGCCGGGAAGGGGTGCGGGCCCGCGACGGTGCCCATGAGGTAGTGCGTCGAGTCGACGTTCGCGACCCAGTCGCGCAGGCCCTCGTTGATCGCGTCCTTCAGCGTGCGCGAGCCGCTCGTCACGGGGACGACCGTGGCGCCCAGGAGCCGCATGCGGGCGACGTTGAGCGCCTGCCGCTGCGTGTCGACCTCGCCCATGTAGACGACGCACTCCATGCCGAACAGCGCGGCGGCCGTCGCGGTCGCGACGCCGTGCTGCCCGGCGCCGGTCTCGGCGATGAGGCGCGTCTTGCCCAGCCGCCGGGCGACGAGCGCCTGCCCGAGCACGTTGTTGATCTTGTGGCTGCCGGTGTGGTTGAGGTCCTCGCGCTTCAGCAGGATCCTCGCGCCGGCGCGCTCGGACAGCCGCGTCGCCTCGGTGAGGAGCGACGGCCTGCCCGTGTAGTCGCGGCTCAGCCGCTGGAACTCCGCCTGGAACTCGGGATCGACCCTGCACGCCTCGTAGCAGGCGGCGAGCTCGTCGATCGCCGCCATGAGCGGCTCCGGCATGAAGGTGCCGCCGAAGGCGCCGAACCAGGGACCCGCCTGCGCTCGCAGGCTCTCGTGCGCGGTCATGCTGCCCTCCCGAACTCTGCGACGCGCGACCGGGGGTCGCCGTCCCTGACGAGCGCCTCCCCCACGAGCACGGCGTCGGCGCCGTCGCGGCGGTAGCGCGCGACGTCGTCTGCGGTGCGCACCCCGGACTCCGCGACCGCCACGACGCCCGCGGGGATGCGGGCACGCAGGTCGGCGAAGCGCTCGGGGTGCATGGTGAACGTCCTGAGGTCGCGCGTGTTGACGCCGAGGATCCGGGCCCCGGCCTCGAGCGCGACGTCGATCTCGGCCTCGTCGTGCACCTCGACGAGCACCGAGAGGCCGAGCTCGGTCGCGAAGCGGTGCAGCGCGACGAGCCGCTGCGCCGGCAGCGCGGCGACGATGAGCAGCGCGAGGTCGGCGCCCGCGGCGCGCGCCTCGAGCAGCTGGTACTCGTCGGCGATGAAGTCCTTGCGCAGCACGGGCACGTCGACGGCCGCGCGCACGGCGCGCAGGTCGTCGAGCGAGCCGAGGAAGCGGCGGCCCTCCGTGAGCACGCTGATCGCGCTCGCGCCGCCCGCCGCGTACTCGGCGGCCAGGAGCGCGGGCTCGGGGATGTCGGCGAGCGCGCCCTTCGAGGGGCTCGCGCGCTTCACCTCCGCGATGATGTGCGGGCCGTCGGAGCCGGGCTTCGGCGTGCCGAGGATGCGGGCGGCGTCCCGAGGCGACGGCGTCGCGAGGGCGAGCGCCTCCAGCCGCTCGGCGGGGAGGTCCTCCCTGCGCCGCGCGGCGTCCTCGAGCGCGCCCTGCGTGAGCGCGTCGAGCACGGCCTAGTGCCCCTGCTCCCCGAGGCCGACCTTCGTGAGGACGGGCCAGAGGATCGCGCCCACGAGCGTGACGGCGGCGCTGATCCACACGACGATCGGCTGCTCGAGGAAGAAGAACAGCGTGCCGACGGCGATCGCGACGAGCATGACGACGATGCTGATCCAGGCCGCCCGCGAGTGGCCGTGGCCCGGGTCGACGAACGCGGGGTCGTACTCGGCGACGGCCAGGTCGGCCGCGTGCTGCTCGGTGATGCCGGTGCGTGCGCTCAACGATGCTCCTCGAAGTCGGTGGATGGGGCGTCGCCGCCCTGCCTCCACTCTACCGAGTCGGGTCCTCGCCGTCGTCCATGACGTCCCACGCGAGGCCGGATCCGGTGCGCTCGTAGCGTGCGGCGCGTGCGGCGCGCGCGGGCCAGCGGGCGCCGGTCGCGAGCACCCAGGCGCCCACGAGCGCGCCGAGGGCGCCGCCGGCGATCGCGGCGCCGGGCCAGCCGGTGAGCGTGCGCGCGGCGACCTCCGCCTGCTGCGCGGCGCCGGCGAGGCCCGTGGCCTCGGCGATGAGCGCGACGAGCGCCTCGGCGGCCTCCGCCGTGCCGCCCCAGGCCTCGGCGACGAGCAGGCCGCCGGCGAGGATCGCGAGCGCGCCGAGCACGTACCGCCACGCGCGGCCCGCGATGGGCAGCACGAGGGCGAGCGCGACGAGCACGAAGGCGAGGATGGGCAGCGAGGCCACGACGTCCTGGCCGCTCGCGGCGAGCTCGCGGCCGTCGACGAGCGCGGCCTGCGCCCACGGCTGCGTGGCGGCGAGGAGGCCCAGGCCGCCCGCCGTGAGCAGCCCGAGGACGGCGACGAGCCGCGCGCGCCGCACGCTCAGGCCCCTGCCCCGCCACGGGCGCGCATGGACGAGGCGATGGCCACCGCGCGCAGCGGCGCCGCGGCCTTGCTGCGCACCTCCTGCAGCTCGGCCTCCGGGTCGCTGTCGGCGACGAGGCCCGCGCCCGACTGCACGTGCGCGACGCCGTCGCGCATCGTGACCGTGCGGATCGCGATCGCGAGGTCGGCGTCGCCGGCGAGGTCGAGCCAGCCCGCGACGCCCCCGTAGACGCCGCGCTGCGCGGGCTCGAGGGCGTCGATGAGCTCGAGCGCGCGCGGCTTCGGCGCGCCCGAGAGCGTGCCGGCGGGGAACGTGGCGCGGAAGGCGTCGACCGCGGTCATGCCCTCGCGCATCCGGCCCTCGACCGTCGAGACGATGTGCATGATGTGGCTGAAGCGCTCGATCGCCATGAGCTCGGTGACGGCGACCGTGCCGGGCTCGCACACCTTGAGCAGGTCGTTGCGGGCGAGGTCGACGAGCATGACGTGCTCGCTGCGCTCCTTCGGGTCGGCGAGGAGCTCCTCGGCGAGCGCGCGATCGGCGGCGGCGTCCTCGCCGCGCGGCCGGCTGCCGGCGATGGGGTGCATCGTCGCCGTGCCCTCGTGCACCGTGACGAGCGCCTCGGGGCTCGAGCCGACGACCTCGTAGGGCCGCCCCTGGGCGTCCTCGAGCGCGAGGAGGTAGAGGTAGGGCGAGGGGTTGAGCATCCGGAGCACCCGGTAGACGTCGAGCGCGGAGGCCTCGGTCTCGAGGTCGAAGCGCGACGAGAGCACGACCTGGAAGACGTCGCCGTCGCGGATGTGCTCCTTCGAGCGCGTCACCATGCCGCGGAAGTCGTCGGCGTCGACGCGCGCGACCGCCTCGGCGGCGGCCTCGCGGTCGAGGCTCGCGAGGGCGCCGGGCGCCTCGCCCGCGAGCTCGGCCTCGAGCGCGTCGAGCCGCGCCTGGGCGTCCGCCCACAGCGCGTCGGCGTCGTCGGTGCCGTCGTTCAGCACGTTCGCGACCAGGTGCGCGCCGCCCGTGCGGTGGTCGAGCGCCACGAGCGTCGCGACGAGCGAGAGGGCCGTCGTGGGCACGTCGACCTCGCGCGGCGGCGCCGCGGGCAGGCGCTCGAGCTCGCGGATCGCCTCCCAGCCGATGTGGCCGACGAGGCCGCCCGTGAGGCGCGGGAGTCCCGCGATGCGCGGCGTCGCCCAGCGGCGCAGCAGGTGCTCGAGGGCCGCGAGGCCGGAGCCCGGCAGGTCGGGGCCGAGGATGCGGGCGCCCGCGACGTCGCCGCGCCACACGACCTCGTCGCCGTCGGCGATGAGCGTGCCGAAGGCCTGGACGCCGACGAACGACCACCGGCTCCACACGCCCTGCGTCGCCGACTCCAGCAGGAAGGTGCCCGGGCGGCCGCCCGCGAGGCGCCTGTAGACGCCCACGGGCGTCTCGACGTCGCTGAAGACCTCGCGCACGACGGGCACCACCCGGTGCCCCTCGAGCAGCGCGTCGAAGGCTGCCCGATCGGTCGTGCCGGCGCTCACGCCTCGGCCCCGGAGCTCGGGACGGGGGTGAAGAAGCACGTGCGCTCCCCCGTGTGGCAGGCCGGGCCCGTCTGCTCGACGCGCACGAGCAGCGCGTCGCCGTCGCAGTCGATCGCGATCGAGCGGGGCACCTGCACGTTGCCGGAGGTGTCGCCCTTGCGCCAGTACTCCTGCCGGCTGCGCGACCAGAACGTCACGCGGCCCTCGGTCGCCGTGCGGCGCAGCGCCTCGTCGTCCATGTAGCCGACCATGAGCACGTCGCCCGTCGCGTCGTCCTGGATCACCGCGGCGACGAGGCCGTCGGCGTCCTTCTTCAGCTGCGGCATCGCCTGCATCGCGTCCTCGCCCGTCATCGCGCCGTCACCCCTGCGCCGCGCATCGCGTCCTTGACCTCGCCGATCGTGCACTGGCCGGAGTGGAAGATGCTCGCGGCGAGCACGGCATCCGCGCCCGCCTCGACCGCGGGCGCGAAGTCGGCGGGGCCGCCTGCGCCGCCGGACGCGATGACGGGGGTCGTCGCGACCGCGCGCACCGCGCGCAGCAGCTCCAGGTCGAAGCCGTCCTTCGTGCCGTCGGCGTCGATCGAGTTGACGAGCAGCTCGCCGACGCCGCGCGCGACCGCCTCGCGGGTCCACGCGACCGCGTCGAGGCCAGCGCCGCGCGAGCCGCCGTGCGTCGTGACCTCGAAGCCCGAGGGCTGGTCGGCCGCGCGGCGCACGTCGAGCGAGAGCACGAGCACCTGCGAGCCGAAGTCGGCCACGATGCGGTCGATGAGGCCCGGATCCTGGATCGCGGCCGAGTTGACGCCGACCTTGTCGGCGCCGTGCGCGAGGAGTCGCGCGACGTCGTCGCGGCTGCGGACGCCGCCGCCGACGGTGAGCGGGATGAACACCTGCTCGGCGCAGCGCTCGACGACGTCGAGCATCGTGCCGGCGTCCTCGACCGTCGCCTTCACGTCGAGGAAGGTGAGCTCGTCGGCGCCCTGCGCGGCGTACCGCGCCGCGAGCTCGACGGGGTCGCCCTGATCGGCGAGGCCCTGGAAGCGGACGCCCTTGACGACGCGGCCGTGCGCCACGTCGAGGCACGGGATGACGCGGGTGGCGAGCACGACGGGCCTCAGATCCGTGCGGCGTGGATGCGCGTGACGATGATGGCGCGCGCGCCCACGTCGGCGAGCGCGTCCATGATCTGGTTCGTCTCGTCGCGCCGCACCATCACGCGCACCGCCGCCCACTCGGGGTCGTGCAGCGGGCTAACGGTCGCGCTCTCGAAGCCGGCGGCGACCGCGACGGCCGCGTCGAGGCGGTCTCGCGCGATGTCGTAGTCGACGAGGACGTAGTCGCGCGCGACGATGACGCCCTGCAGGCGCCGGCGCAGCGTGTCGAGCGCGGCGTGCTCGCCGCCGTTCGAGATCAGCACGGCCTCGCTCGCGAGGATCGGGTCGCCGAAGACCTCGAGGCCCTGCGCCCGCAGCGTCGCGCCCGTCTCGACGACGTCCGCGATCGCGTCGGCGACGCCGAGGCGCACCGCGGACTCGACGGCGCCGTCGAGGCGCACGAGCCGCGCGTCGATGCCGCGATCGGCGAGGTGCTGCGCGACGAGCCCGTCGTACGAGGACGCGACGCGCATCCCCTGCAGGTCCGCCTCGCCCGCGAAGCGGCCCGCGGGGCCCGCGAAGCGGAAGGTCGAGCGCGCGAAGCCCAGGCCCTGCACCTCGACGGCCTCCGAGCCGGAGTCGAGCAGCAGGTCGCGGCCGGTGATGCCCACGTCGAGCGCACCGGAGCCGACGTAGGTGGCGATGTCGCGCGGGCGCAGGTAGAAGAACTCCACCTCGTTCCGGGCGTCGCGGACGATGAGCTCCTTGGAGTCGCGGCGGCCGCGGTAGCCGGCCTCCTCGAGCATGGTGGCGGCGGTCTCGGAGAGCGAGCCCTTGTTGGGCACGGCGATCTTCAGCATGGGGTCCCTTCAGGTCTGACGTCGATGGATGGCGGCGTCAGAGATGTCGGTAGACGTCCTGCGGGGTGATGCCCTTCGCGTGCATGAGCACCTGGAGGTGGTAGAGCAGCTGCGAGATCTCGAGCGCGGTGTCCTCGTCGGTCTCGTGCTCGGCGGCCATCCAGACCTCGGCGGCCTCCTCGACGATCTTCTTGCCGATCGCGTGGACGCCCGCGTCCACGAGCTCGACGGTGCGCGATCCCTCGCGACGCTCGGCGATCGTGCGCTCGAGCTCGGCGTGCAGCTCGTCGAAGGTCTTCACGGCTCCAGGCTACCGGCCCCGGCGTCGCCCCCGCGGACGCTCGCGGCGATCGGCGCCGCGCCGTCGCCGCCGTCGGCCGCCGCGCGCAGCAGCGCGATGCGCGCGTCGGGCTCGGCGTGGCCGTAGACGGCGGAGCCGGCGACGAAGACGTCGGCGCCCGCTGCGGCGGCGATCGGCAGGGTGTCGGCGGTGATGCCGCCGTCGACCTGGAGGCGCACGTCGAGGCCGAGGTCGAGCGCGCGGGCGCGCAGCGCCTCGAGCTTCGGCATCGTCGACGGCATGAACGACTGGCCGCCGAAGCCGGGCTCGACGGTCATGATGAGCACCATGTCGAACTCGGCGAGGTGGTCCGCGACGAGGTCGACCGCGGTGCCGGGCTTCAGCGCGATCGCGGCGCGCGTGCCGCGGGCGCGCAGCTCGCGGGCGAGCGACACCGCGTCGCGCGTCGCCTCCGCGTGGAACGTGACGGAGTCGACCCCGCCGATCGCGTACTGCAGCGCCCAGGTGTCGGGGTCGTCGATCATGAGGTGCACGTCGATCGGCAGCTCGGTGACCTCGGCGATCCGCTGCACCATCGGCAGGCCGAACGTGAGGTTCGGCACGAAGTGCGCGTCCATGACGTCGACGTGCACACCGTCCGCGCTCGAGATGCGCGCGAGGTCGCGCTCGAGGTTGACGAAGTCCGCCGACAGGATGCTCGGGTGGATCCTGGCCATGCCGCCCAGCCTACCGACGCGGGCGTCCCCCACCGGCCGCCGCGGCGTCACGCGCGCGCCCGCAGCAGCTGCACGAACATCGCGTCGGTGCCGTTGCGGTGCGGCCACAGCTGCGCGGCGTCGCCCGTCTCGCCGAGCGCGATGCCGGGCGAGACCTCCCGCAGCACCGCGCGGGTGTCGACGGGCTCGAGGCCGAGGCCGCGCGCGCGTCCGACGATCGCGCGCGTCTCGGCGAGGTGCGGCGAGCAGGTGACGTAGGCGACGAGCCCGCCGGGCACGACGGCGCGCGCGGCCGCCTCGAGCAGGCTCGCCCTGCAGCGCGGCGAGCGCCGGCACGTCGCCGGGCTGCTTGCGCCAGCGCGCCTCGGGGCGGCGGCGGAGGGCCCCCAGGCCCGTGCACGGCGCGTCGAGGAGGATGCGGTCGAAGCGGCGCCCGTCGTCGCCGTAGCGCCGTCCGTCGCCCGCGACGACCTCCGGCGCGGGCTCGATGCCGCGCACCGCCTGGCGCACGAGGCGCGCCCGGTGCGGGGAGACCTCGTTGGCCTCGAGCGATGCGCCCGTGCGCGCCGCCTCCGCCGCGAGCAGCGCGGCCTTGCCGCCCGGCCCGGCGCACAGGTCGAGCCAGCGCTCCCCCGCGCGCACGGGCTCGGCGCGGCTGAGCGCGAGCGCGGCCAGCTGGCTGCCGGCGTCCTGCACGCGCCAGTCGCCGGCCGCGACCTGGGACAGCCGCGCCGGATCGCCGGCGGGCGCGACGCGGCCGAGCGGGCTCGCGGTGCGCTCGAGGCCGAGCTCGGCGTCGAGCGCGTCGGGCTCGCTCCTGCCCGGCAGCGCCACGAGGTGCACGGCGGGCGGCGCGTTGTCGGCGTCGAGCAGCGCCTCGAGCTCGTCGGCGGCGCCCTCGGCGTCGAGCGCCCGCCGCAGCGCGCGCAGCACCCAGGCGGGGTGCGCGGTCTCGAGCGCGAGGCGATCGTCGCCGCCGAGCGCCCCCGCGAGGCGCGCGAGGCGAGCCGCGGGATCCTCGGAGAGGCGGCGCAGCACCGCGTTCGCGAAGCCGCGGCGCCCCCTGTGGCCGCCGAGGAGCGCGACCGTCTCGTGCACCGCGGCGTGCGCGGGGATGCGCATGCGCGTGAGCTGGTGGGCGCCGATGCGGAGCGTCGCGAGCGTCTCGGCGTCGATCTCGTCGATCGGGCGGCCTGCCGCGTCGGCGATCATCGCGTCGTGCTGGCCCTGCCAGCGCAGCGCGCCGTAGGCGAGCTCCGTGGCGAGCCCCGCGTCGGCGGGCGAGAGCCGCGCCTCGCGGATGCGCTGCGGCAGCAGCAGGTTGGCGTACGCGTCGTCGCGCGCGACCGCGAGCACGACGTCGCGCGCGACCTCGCGGGCGCTCACGCGCCGACCGCCGCGTCGCTGGCGTCGGCGCCGCCGACGACGAGCCTCGCGGCGCCGCCGCGCCCGCGCAGCCAGTCGGCGCCAGCCATGGGCCGCTTGCCCGCGGGCTGCACCTCGACGAGCCTCGAGGGCGGCGGTGCCCGTGCCGACGACCGCGGCGCGCCCCGCGAGCCGCGCCTCGCCGGGCGCGAGCGGCTCGGCGCCGGAGCGGGCCAGGCGCAGCACCTTGAGGCGCTCCCCGCCCTCGAGCGTCGCGTGCGCGCCGGGCTCCGGCGTCGTGCCGCGCCAGCGGGCGAGCACGGCGGGCGCCGGCTGGGCGAGGTCGAGCGCGCCGTCGGCGAGGCCGAGCTTGGGCGCGAAGCTCGGCTCGCCCAGCTGCTCGAGGAACGAGGCCGTCCCGTCGGCGATGGCCGCGACGGCGGTGACGAGCTCCGCGGCGCCCGTGGCGGCGAGCTGCTCGAGCAGCTCGCCCGCGGTCGCGCCCTCCGGGATCGGTGCGTCCTGCATGCGCACCACAGGGCCGGCGTCGAGCTCCGGCACGAGCCGGAAGATGCTCAGGCCCGTGCTCGCGCGGCCGTCCATGAGCGCACGCTGCACGGGCGCCGCGCCGCGGTAGGCGGGCAGCAGCGAGAAGTGCAGGTTGACCCAGCCGTGCCGCGGCGCCGAGAGCAGCGGCTCGCGCACGAGGCCGCCGTAGGCGACGACGACCCCCAGCTCGGGCTCCAGCGCAGCGATCCGCTCCCCCGTCGCGGCGTCGAGCCGGTCGGCCTCCACGACGTCGAGCCCGAGCCGCGCGGCCGCCTCGGCGACGGGCGTGGGCGTGAGCGTGCGGCGGCGCCCCTGCGGCGACGCGGCGCGCGTCACGACCGCGACGATCTCGTGGTGCGGCGCGAGCGCCTCCAGGCTGGGCACTGCGGCGGCGGGGCTGCCGGCGAAGACGATGCGCATGCGCTCCTCGTTGGGATGGCGGTTCGGGCTGGTGGGTCGTCGCGGCGCGCTGCGCCGGATCGGGCGTGGCCGTTCGGCGCCGGTCAGAGCTGGTCGAAGGGCTCGGGATCATCCAAGCGGATGCGGAGCCTCGGCGGGGCGCCGGGGCGCCTCGGCCGCGTGGCGGCGGCGAGCACGCGGCCCCGCGCGGCCCCGGCGACCTGCGCGCCCTCGGCGTAGCCGAAGCGCACGATCGCGCGCTCCTGCTCGCCGCGCGCATCGGCAGCGACCGGCCCCAGCACGTCGACGTGCGGCGCCTCGGCGAGCGCCTCGAGCGCCTCGGCGACCGCGTCGGGCTGGCCGAGCACCGTCGCGGTGCGGACGGCGGGCGGGAACCGCAGCGCACGTCGCTCGGCGAGCTCGCCGCGCGCGAAGGGCACGGTCGTGTCGCCCGTCAGCGCGGTCGCCGCGGGGCCGACGACGCCGACGAGCACGACGGTCGCACCCTCCGCGGCGAGCGCGCGGGCGGTCGTCCACTGCCGCACGGCCTCCTCGGCGACGCGCAGGCCCGCGCGCGAGAGCAGCGCGTCGCCATCGAGCAGCAGCACGGCGCCGTAGCCGCCCTCGACGATCGGCTCGGCGCCGCGCGTGGCGACGACGAGCCGCGGCCGGGCGTCGAGCGCGAGCCGCTCGTGCTCGCCGTCGGCGACGACCACCTGCACGCCGGGCAGGGCGCGACCCAGCTCGTCGGCGATGCGGGCGGAGCCGCGGCCGACGTCGACGAGCCGCTGGCCGCCGCACGACGTGCAGCGCCAGCCCGCGGCGATGCGCCCGCACAGGCGGCACGCGGGCGCCGAGCCGCGCGAGCGGCGGCCGAGCGGACCGCCGCAGGTGGCGCACCGCCCCCGCTCGCCGCAGTCCCCGCAGCGCAGCCCCGGCGCGTGGCCCGGCCTCGCGACCTGCACGAGCACGGCCCGCTCGCCGATCGCGGCACGGATCGCAGCGAACGCCTGCGCGGGCACGCGCCGCGCGTCGTCGGTCATCGCGGTGGGGATCACCCGCACGCGGTGCTGCCCGAGCCGCTCGTGCTCGAGGAAGCCGAGCTCGACGAGCCGCTCGGCGTCCGTCGAGCGCGCGTGCCCCGCGAGCACGAGCGCGCAGCCGGACTGGGCCTGGCGCACGAGCGCGGCGTCCCGCGCGTGCACCCAGGGCGAGAGCGGCTCCGAGAGCAGCGGGTCGCCGTCCTCCCAGACCACGAGGAGGCCGAGGCGCGCCGCCGGTGCGTAGACGGCCGAGCGCGGCCCGATGATCGCGACGGGCTCCTGCGCCACGCAGCGCAGGAACCCGCGGTAGCGATCCGGGTTCGACTGCCGCGCGTCGAGCTCGACCACGCGCGCGGCGCCGACCGCGGCCTCGAGCGCGAGCCGCAGCTGGCGCTGCTCGCGGTGGTCGGGCACGACGAGGATCGCCTGCTCGCCGCGCTCGAGCGCCTGGCGGGCGAGCGCGGCGAGCGCGATCGCCCAGCGGCCGACCCACGCCTCCCCCTCGGCGGCGGCGACGGGCGCGACGCCGCCGGCGCACTCGAGCGCGACGCGTCGGCGATCCTCGACGAGCCCCGGCAGCACCGGCTCCGGTCCGGGGTCTGGCAGCGGGGCGGGCGCGGCGTCCTCGCGCGCGACCCACTGCTGCTCGACGCGCGCCTGCCGCCCGGGCACCGCCACGCGCAGCACGTCGGCCGCACCGCCCGCCGCGCGGTCGGCGACCGCGCGCGCGAGCGCCCACACCTCCGGCTGCAGCACGGGCACGGGCGAGAGCACGCGCTCGACGTCGGCGACCTCGCCCTCCCAGTCGCGCTCGGCCGCGACCTCGACCACGTACCCCGCGGTCACCCGGTCGCCGCGCAGCGGCACCCGCACGCGCACGCCCGGGGCCACGCCCTCCATCGAGGGCGGGATCCGGTAGTCGAGCACGCGGTCGAGCCTGCGGCAGGCGCGAGTCGACGAGCACGCGCGCGTAGCCCGGCGCCCGCTCCTCGGCCGCCGGCACGCGCGACGCTCCGGTCAGCGGCCCGCGGCGGCGCGGAGCGCGTCGACGCGGTCGAGGCGCTCCCACGTGAAGCCGGGCAGCTCGCGGCCGAAGTGGCCGTACGCGGCGGTCTGGCGATACTTCGGCGTGCGGAGGTCGAGGTCGCGCACGATCGCGCCGGGGCGCAGGTCGAAGACCTCCTGGATGGCTCCGCGGATGACGTCGTCCGAGACCGTGCCGGTGCCGAAGGTCTCGACGTAGAGGCCCACGGGCTGCGCCATGCCGATCGCGTAGGCCGCCTGCACCTCGAGGCGCTTCGCGAGTCCTGCGGCGACGGCGTTCTTCGCGACCCAGCGCAGCGCGTAGGCGGCCGAGCGGTCGACCTTCGAGGGGTCCTTGCCGCTGAACGCGCCACCGCCGTGGCGGGCGGCGCCGCCGTAGGTGTCGACGATGATCTTGCGGCCCGTGAGGCCCGCGTCGCCCTTCGGGCCGCCCGTGAGGAAGGAGCCGGAGGGGTTCACGATCGTGCGCATCCCGCTCGCGTCGAGGCCGAGCTCGGCGACGACGGGCTCGATGACGTGCGCCGCGACGGCGTCGCGGATCTCGTCGTTCGTGACGCCCGGCGCGTGCTGCGTGGAGACGAGCACGGCGTCGACCGAGACGGGCGTGAAGCCGTCGTAGCCGATCGTCACCTGCGTCTTGCCGTCGGGGCGCAGCCACGGGATCTCGCCCGAGCGGCGCACGGCGGCGAGCCGCTCGGCGAGCCGGTGCGCGGCCCAGGCGGTCGCGGGCATGAAGGTCGGGGTCTCGTCGGTGGCGAAGCCGAACATGATGCCCTGGTCGCCGGCGCCGATGAGGTCGAGCGGGTCGACCGAGCCGCCGCGCGCCTCGACCGCGGTGTCGACGCCCGTCGCGATCTCGGGCGACTGCTCGCCGATCGAGACGGTGACGCCGCAGGAGTTGCCGTCGAACGAGACCTCGCTCGAGTCGTAGCCGATGTCGAGGATGACGCGGCGCGCGAGGCCCGCGATGTCGACGTAGCCCGAGGTGCGGACCTCGCCCGCGACGTGCACGAGGCCCGTCGTGACGAGCGTCTCGACCGCGACGCGCGCCTCGCTGTCCTGCTCGAGCATCGCGTCGAGCACGGCGTCGGAGATCTGGTCGGAGATCTTGTCCGGGTGGCCCTCGGTCACCGACTCCGACGTGAACAGGCGCAGGCTCACGCGTCCCCCTCGCTCGTGCTGCGCGCGGCGGTCCGCCGCGCGATGGTCTCGACGATGGCACGGGCCACCGACGCCTTCGATCCCGCCGCGTCGGCGACGACGCCCGAGGCGTCGAGCACGCGCACGCGGGTGTCGACGTCGCCGAAGCCCTCGTCGTGCCCGACGCGGTTGACGACGAGCAGGTCGGCGCCCTTGCGGGCGAGCTTCGCGGTGCCGCGCGCGAGCAGGGCGTCGTCGTCCTGCTCCGTCTCGGCGGCGAAGCCCACGACGAGCGAGGACCGCGGCGCGGCGGCGAGCTCGGCGAGGACGTCGGGGTTCTGCACGAGGGCGATCGTGGGGCGCTCGCCCCACGAGGCCTTCGAGCGCTTCGCGTCGGCGACCTCGTCGACGCGGTAGTCGGCGACGGCCGCGGCCATGACGAGCACGTCGGCCGCCGCGCGCTCGTGCATCGCGGCGCGCAGCTGCTCGGTCGTCTCGACCTCGACGAGCGCGACGCCGGAGGGCGCGGGCCTCTGCAGGTTGGCGCCCACGAGCGTCACCTCGGCGCCCGCGTCGCGCGCGGCCGCCGCGATCGCGACGCCCATGGCGCCGGAGGAGCGGTTGCCGAGGAAGCGCACGGGATCGATCGGCTCGCGCGTGCCGCCGGCGGCGACCACGAGCGTGCGGCCCGCGAGCGGGCCGGAGGCGCGGCCCGCGACCGCGAGGGCGGCGGCGACGACCTCCGAGGGCTCCGCCATGCGGCCGAGCCCCGCGTCGCCGCCCGTGAGCGCGCCCGCCACGGGCCCGACGATCGTCGCGCCCCGCTCCGCGAGGGTGCGGACGTTCGCCTGCACCGCGGGCTGCTCCCACATCTCGGTGTGCATCGCCGGGGCGAGGACGAGCGGCGCGCGCGAGGCGAGCACCGTGGTGCCGAGCAGGTCGTCGGCGAGGCCCGTCGCGAGCTTCGCGAGCGTGTTGGCCGTCGCCGGGAGCACGACGATGAGGTCGGCCGACTGGCCGAGGGCGACGTGCCGCACGGCGGCGACGTCGTCGAAGACCTCGTCGGTGACGGGGTTGCGACTCAGGGCCTCGAGCGTCGGGCGGCCGACGAAGCGCAGCGCGGAGGCCGTGGGCACGACGTGCACGTCGTGCCCCGCCTGGACGAGCTCGCGGATCGCGAGCGCAGCCTTGTACGCCGCGATGCCGCCGGAGATCCCGACGACGACGCGCATCAGGCCTCTGCTGCCTCGTCCTTGGTGAGCACGAGCTTGTCGCGGTGGATCTCGTGCAGCGCGACCGAGAGCGGCTTGTCCTCGATCGTCGCGTCGACGAGCGGGCCCACGTTGTCGAACATCGACCCCTCGTGGATGTCGGTGTAGTAGTCGTTGATCTGCCGCGCGCGCTTCGAGGCGAAGATGACCAGCTGGTACTTCGAGTCGACCTTGTCGAGCAGCTCGTCGATCGGCGGGTTGATGATGCCCTGCGTGGCCATGCGTGCCTCCTGCGGCTGGATGAGCGTCGGGTGGATGCGCGGGCCGCGGGCCCGCGAAGATCGAGCGCCCGAGGGCGCAGCGACCCAGTCTAGCGCGCGACGCCGCCCGGCGTGCCCGCGGCCGCCGGCTCGTCGGCCGACTCGGCCTCGAGGATGCGCTCGACGACCTCGCGCGCGGCCTCCGCGACGTCCGCGTTCACGATCGTCGCGTCGAACTCCTCCTGGCTCGCGAGCTCGACCTCGGCGGTCCGCAGGCGGCGGGCGCGCTCCTCCTCGTCCTCCGTGCCGCGGCCCACGAGCCTGCGCACGAGCTCGTCCCACGACGGCGGGGCGAGGAAGAGCAGCACGGCGTCGGGGAACGACGCGCGCACCTGGCGCGCGCCCTGGAGGTCGATCTCGAGCAGCACCGAGCTGCCCTCGTCGAGCGCGGCCTGCACGCTCGCGCGCGGCGTGCCGTAGCGCGAGCGGTTGTGGACCGTCGCGTGCTCGAGGAACTCCCCCTCGTCGACCATGCGGTCGAAGTCGGCGTCCGAGACGAAGGCGTAGTGCACGCCGTCGACCTCGCCGGGCCGCGCGGCGCGCGTCGTGGCGCTCACCGAGTGCCGGATCTGCGGGAAGTGGTCGCGCACGTACTGCGCGACGGTGCCCTTGCCGACCGCGGTGGGGCCGGCGAGCACGATGAGACGGGGGCGACGAGAGGGGTCCACGACGTCCAGCCAACCGCGGACGCGCTCGCGCTGCAAACCGCCGAGCCCGCCGAGGCGCTTCCCCTGCGCGATCCCGAGGCCCGTCATGAGACGCTCGACCCGTCGCGGCCCGAAGCCGCGGAGGCTCCCGGCGTACTCGGCGAAGCGCAGGCGCGCCTCCGAGGCTCGCCGGGTCGTGCCACGCGCGCTCGGCGACCTCGCGCGGGCCGCGCACGCCCGAGCGCAGCGCCGCCTTCACGGCTGCGCGGGCGCGGCGCGCCTCGACGGCCGCGCGGCCGGCGGCCGCGGGATCGGGCGGTACGGGGGCGTCGCTCATGCGGCCAGGCTCCTCCCGGGCGGCGGCGATCGCGTCGGCGAGGCCCGCCTCGCCGCCCGCGAGCAGGCTGCGGCTGGCCGAGGCGAGCACGAGGGCGTCGGCCGGGAACAGCGAGCGGAGGTCGCCGAGGCGGGCGCCCTGCGCGCCGAAGCCGGGCGCGAGGATCGGCGTGGCCGGATCGGGGACGATCCCGAAGGCCGCGCGGTCGACGGTCGCGCCGACGACGATGCCGTGGCCGGCGCCCGTCTGGGCGTTCCGCGCGGCGACCGCCTCGGCCACGCCCTGCGCGACCGTGCGGCCGTCGGCGAGCCGAGCCTGCTGCAGCGCAGCGGCCTCGGGGTTCGACGTGGCGGCGAGCACGACGAGCGCCTTGCCGGCTCGCTCGGCCGCCTCGAGCATGCCCTCGAGCGAGCCGACGCCGAGGTAGGGGCTCACGGTGAGCGCGTCGGCCTCGAGCGGCGAGCCGGGCGTGAGCCAGGCGCCCGCGTAGCCGGCGTTCGTGGAGCCGATGTCGCCGCGCTTGGCGTCGGCGATGACGACGAGGCCCGCATCGCGCGCGTCGGCGAGCACCCGCTCGAGGGCGCCGAGGCCCGCGGCCCCGAACGCCTCGAAGAGCGCCACCTGCGGCTTGACGACGCCCACGCGACCTGCCGCAGCGGCCACGACCGCGCGGCCGAGCCGCTCGGCGCCGTCGGCATCGCGGCCGAGGCCCCACGCGTCGAGCAGCGCGGGGTGCGGGTCGATGCCGGCGCACAGGGCGCCGTGGGCATCGACCGCGCCCCGCAGCCGCTCGAGGAGCGTCATGCGCTCCGCCTCGCGTGGTACTCCTGCAGGCTCGTCACCGCGAAGGCCTCGCGCGCGGCCTCGATCGCCGGCACGGCCGCGCCGAGCTGCGACACCGTCGTGAACAGCGCCTTGTCGGCGGCCACGGCGGAGGCGCGGATCTCGTAGCCGTCGGCGCGCGCGGTGCCGCCCGTGGGCGTGTTGATGATGATGTCGATCTCGCCCGCGTCGATGAGGTCGACGATCGAGGGCTCGACGCCCGCGTCCGAGTGCTTGCGCACGGTCTCGACGCGGATGCCGTTGCGCGCGAGCACCTCGGCGGTGCCCTCGGTGGCGACGATGCGGAAGCCGAGCTGGTGGAGGCGGTGCACCGGCAGCACGGCCTGGCGCTTGTCGCGGTCGGACAGCGAGACGAACACCGTGCCCGTGAGCGGCAGGCCGCCGTAGGCAGCGGCCTGCGACTTCGCGAACGCGGTCGGGAAGTCGCGGTCGATCCCCATGACCTCGCCGGTCGAGCGCATCTCGGGACCCAGCAGGCTGTCGACCATCCGGCCGTCCGCGGTCCGGAAGCGGCGGAACGGCAGCACGGCCTCCTTGACCGCGACGGGCGCGTCGATCGGGAGGATCGTGCCGTCGCGCTCGGGCAGCAGGCCCTCCGCGCGCAGCTCCGCGATGGTCGAGCCCGCGAGCACGCGCGCGTTCGCCTTCGCGATGGGCGTGCCGAGCGCCTTCGCGACGAAGGGCACCGTGCGGCTCGCGCGCGGGTTCGCCTCGATGACGTGGAGCACGCCGGCGCCGTACGCGAACTGCACGTTGATCGGGCCGCGGACGTCGAGGCCCTCGGCGATGCGCTGCGTCGCGTCGCGGATCTCGAGCAGCTGCGAGCGGCCGAGCCCCATGGCCGGCAGCGAGCAGGACGAGTCGCCCGAGTGGATGCCAGCCTCCTCGATGTGCTCGAGGATGCCGCCCACGAAGAGCTCGTGGCCGTCGTAGATCGCGTCGACGTCGACCTCCACGGCGTCGTCGAGGAAGTGGTCGACGAGCAGCGGGCGGTCGGGCGCGATGATGCCGTGCGCCGCGATCCGGTCGAAGTAGCCGTGGAGGCTCGGGGTGTCGTAGATGATCTCCATGCCGCGGCCGCCGAGCACGAACGAGGGCCGGACGAGCACGGGGTAGCCGATGCGCTCGGCGATCGCGATCGCCTCGTCCTCGCTCGTCGCGGTCCCGTTGCGGGGCGCGACGAGGCCCGCCTCGTCGAGGATGCGCTGGAACAGGCCGCGCTCCTCGGCCGCGTCGATCGCGTCGGGGCTCGTGCCGAGGATCGGCACGCCGGCGGCCTCGAGCCCGCGCGCGAGGCCGAGCGGCGTCTGCCCGCCGAGCTGCACGACGACGCCGACGAGCTCGCCCGAGCCCGACTCCGCGTGCACGACCTCCAGCACGTCCTCGAGCGTGAGCGGCTCGAAGTAGAGCCGGTCGCTCGTGTCGTAGTCGGTCGAGACCGTCTCCGGGTTGCAGTTGATCATGATCGTCTCGAGGCCCGCGTCGGCGAGCGCGAACGAGGCGTGCACGCACGAGTAGTCGAACTCGATGCCCTGGCCGATGCGGTTGGGGCCCGAGCCCAGGATGATCACCTTGCGGCGGTCGCTCGGCGCCACCTCGGTCTCGAGGTCGTAGCTCGAGTAGTAGTACGGCGTCTCGGCGGGGAACTCGCCCGCGCACGTGTCGACCGTCTTGTAGACGGGGCGCAGGCCCATCGCCCAGCGCGCCTCGCGCACGGCCTGCTCGGTCGTGCCCTGCAGCTGCGCGATCTGCGCGTCCGAGAAGCCGTGCTCCTTCGCGAGCCGCAGCGTGGCCTCGTCGAGGCCGCCCGCGCGGATCTCGGCCGCCGTCTCCTCGATGAGCAGCATCTGGTCGAGGAACCACGGGTCGATGCCGGTCGCCTCGAAGGCCTGCTCGATCGTCGCGCCGGCGCGGAGCGCCTGCTGCAGGGTCACGATGCGGCCGTCGGTGGGCGTGCGCGCGGCCTCGAGGAGCGCCGCGGCGTCGCCGGGCTCGCCCTCCCAGTGGAACGACGAGCCGCGCCGCTCGAGCGAGCGGAGCGCCTTCTGCAGCGCCTGCGTGTACGTGCGCCCCATCGCCATCGCCTCGCCGACCGACTTCATGGTGGTCGTGAGCGTGGCGTCGGCCGCCGGGAACTTCTCGAAGTTGAAGCGCGGCACCTTCACGACGACGTAGTCGAGCGTCGGCTCGAACGAGGCAGGCGTCACCTTCGTGATGTCGTTGGGGATCTCGTCGAGTCGGTAGCCGAGCGCGAGCTTCGCCGCGATCTTCGCGATCGGGAAGCCCGTGGCCTTCGACGCGAGCGCCGAGGACCGCGAGACGCGCGGGTTCATCTCGATGACGATGATGCGACCCGTCGCGGGGTCGACGGCGAACTGGATGTTGCAGCCGCCGGTGTCGACGCCGACGCGGCGGATGATGTCGATGCCGATGTCGCGCAGGCGCTGGTACTCGCGGTCGGTGAGCGTGAGCGCGGGCGCGACCGTGATCGAGTCGCCCGTGTGCACGCCGACCGGGTCGACGTTCTCGATCGAGCAGACGACGACCGTGTTGTCGGCCGTGTCGCGCATGAGCTCGAGCTCGTACTCCTTCCAGCCGAGGATCGACTCCTCGAGCAGCACCTCGCCGATCGTCGAGGCGTGGAGGCCGTCGCCGACGAAGCGGCGCAGCTCCGCCTCGTCGTGCGCGAAGCCCGAGCCCAGGCCGCCCATCGTGAACGAGGGGCGGACGACGACCGGGTAGCCGTACTCCCCCGCGAACGCGAGCGCGTCGTCGACCGTCCTCGCGATGACCGAGGAGGCGACGTCGGCGCCCGACTCGAGCACGAGCTGCTTGAACAGCTGGCGGTCCTCGCCGCGCTGGATCGCGTCGACCTTCGCGCCGATGAGCTCGACGCCGTGGCGCTCGAGGATGCCCCGCTCATGCAGCTGGATGGCGGCGTTGAGCGCCGTCTGGCCGCCGAGCGTCGGCAGGATCGCGTCGGGACGCTCCTTGACGATGATCGACTCGATCACTTCGGGGGTGATGGGCTCGATGTAGGTGGCGTCGGCGAAGTCCGGGTCGGTCATGATCGTCGCCGGATTGGAGTTCACGAGGATGACGCGCACGCCCTCCTCGCGGAGCACGCGGCACGCCTGGGTGCCGGAGTAGTCGAACTCGGCGGCCTGGCCGATGACGATCGGCCCGGAGCCGATGACGAGGACGGAGCGGATGTCGTCGCGCTTGGGCATCAGGCCTGGGCCTCCTTCGTCGCGACGACGAGGTCGCGGAACCGTGCGAACAGGTGACGGGCGTCGTTCGGGCCGGCCGCCGACTCGGGGTGGTACTGGACGCTGAACGCGGGCACGTCGAGCGCGCGGAGGCCCTCGACGACGCGGTCGTTGAGCGAGTAGTGGCTGACCTCGACGCGGCCGAGGCCGGCCGGGCTGTCGATCGTCTCGCCGATGGGCGCCTCGACCGCGAAGCCGTGGTTCTGGCTCGTGATCTCGACGCGCCCGGTGGCGACGTCGAGCACCGGCTGGTTGATGCCGCGGTGGCCGAAGGGCAGCTTGTAGGTGCCGAGGCCCATGGCGCGGCCGAGCAGCTGGTTGCCGAAGCAGATGCCGAAGAACGGCAGGCCGGCGCGCAGCAGCCCCCGGAGGAGCTCGACCTGCGCGTCGGAGGCGGCGGGGTCGCCGGGGCCGTTCGAGTAGAAGGCGGCGACGGGCTCGTGCGCGAGCACCTGCTCGAGCGTCGAGCCCTGCGGCAGCACGACGAGGTCGAAGCCCTGCTCGGCGAGAAAGCGGAGCGTCGAGGCCTTCACGCCGAGGTCGAGCACCGCGAGGGTGCCGAGGCTGCCTCCGACGGCGGGCATCGTGTACGGCTCCTGCGTGGAGACGACCTCCGAGAGGCTGCGGCCCGCCATCGGCAGGCTCTCGCGCACGGCGGCGACCATCTGCTCGTCGGTCGTGAGGGCCTGGCCCGAGAACACGCCGGCGCGCATCGAGCCGGCGTCCCGCAGGCGCCGGGTGACGGCGCGCGTGTCGATGCCTGCGATGCCGACGATGCCGTCGCGCTCGAGCTGCGCGTCGAGCGGCTCCTCGGAGCGCCAGTTGGACGGGCGGCGGCTGGCGGCGCGCACCGCGTAGCCTGCGGGCCAGATGCGGCGCGACTCGGCGTCCTCGGCGTTGACGCCCGTGTTGCCGATGTGCGGGGCGGTCTGGACGACGATCTGCCCGGCGTAGGAGGGGTCGGTGAGCGTCTCCTGGTACCCGGTCATGCCGGTGGCGAAGACGGCCTCGCCGAGGGCGGCGCCTCGGGCGCCGTACGCGGTGCCTCGATGGATCGAGCCGTCCTCGAGCACGAGCGCCGCGGGCTCGGTGGTCACGGTCATGGGGTGGCTCCTTCCTGGGGTGCGCGCGCGATGGCCTGCAGGGCCTCGAGCGCGGCGGTGTCGTCGCCGATGATGCGGAGGTAGGTGTCGACGGGCGCGTCGAGGTCGTGCGCGATCACGAGGATCCCGCCGTTCTCGACGACGCGGTCGATGGTCCAGGTGGCGCGCTCCACGGAGCGGATTCGCGTGGCGGGGATGCGCACCTCGCGACGGTCGGCGACGAGCTGCACCCCCTCGGGGTCGATCGCCACGTCCGTGCGGCCGCGGAACCCGAGGCCGTGGGCGAAGACGCGGTCGTAGGGGTCGCCGGCGCGGGTCGTGGCGACGTAGAGCGCAGGGACCACGAGGGTGGGCACGACCTCGGCCCAGCCGAGCGGCGCGGCGATGTCGCGCTGGCGGCGGCGGCGGCTCCAGATGCCGAGCGCGGCGCCGATCGCGAGCACGGCGACGAAGGCGGCGCACAGCAGCGCGAAGGCCTCCTTGCTCATGCGACCGCCTCGGGCTCGGGGACGGGCAGCACCTGGCCGTCGCGGACGGTGCGGGCGCCGCCGTGCCACACGTGGCGCACCTCGCCCGGCAGCTCGATGCCGAGGAACGGGGAGTTCGCGGAGCGGCCGCGCAGGTGCCCGATCTCGATCGTGCGGCGCGCCGCGGGGTCGACGAGCACGACGTGGGCAGGGCTGCCCACCTCGAGCGGGGCGTCGTAGCCGGGCTCGCGGCCGATCGCGGCGGGTGCGCTCGAGAGCACGCGCGCGACGCCGGCCCAGTCGAGCAGGCCCGTCTCGACCATCGCCTGCTGGACGACGCCGAGCGCGGTCTCGAGCCCGACCATGCCGAACGCGGCCTCCGCGAACGCCGCCTGCTTCGCCTCGGGGGCGTGCGGCGCGTGGTCGGTGGCGACGACGTCGATCGTGCCGTCGGCGAGCGCCTCTCGGAGCGCGAGCACATCGGCCTCGGGCCGCAGCGGCGGGTTGACCTTGAAGCGCGCGTCGTAGGAGCGCACGAGCTCCTCCGTGAGCAGCAGGTGGTGCGGCGTGACCTCGGCGGTGACGCGGACGCCGCGCGCCTTCGCCGCGCGGACGACCTCGACGGTCTCGGCGGTGGAGACGTGGCAGACGTGCAGGCGCGCGCCGGTCGCCTCGGCGAGCATCGCGTCGCGCGCGACGATCGTGGCCTCCGCGATCGACGGCCAGCCGGCGAGGCCGAGCTCGGCCGAGAGCGCGCCCTCGTGCATGACGGCGCCGCGGGTCATCGTGGGCTCCTGCGCGTGCTGCGCGACGACCGCGTCCATCGACGCCGCGTGCTCGAGCGCGCGGCGCATGAGCTCCGCGTCGGAGACGCACCGACCGTCGTCCGAGAAGACCGTGACGCGCGCGGCGCTGCGGTGGAGCATGAGCATGTCGGCGAGCCGCTCCCCCGCGAGCCCCACCGTCACGGCGCCGATGGGCCGCACGGTCGCGAGCCCGGACTCGAGGCCGAGCCGGTGCACCTGCTCGACGACCGCGGGCGTGTCGGCGACGGGGGTCGTGTTCGCCATCGCGAACACGCACGTGAAGCCGCCCGCGGCCGCGGCGCGGAGGCCGGAGGCGACCGTCTCGGCCTGCTCGCCGCCGGGCTGGCGGAGGTGCGTGTGCAGGTCGACGAGCCCGGGGAGCGCGACGAGGCCGGCGGCGTCGATCACCGTCGCCGCGTCGCGGTCGATCGAGGCGGGGTCGACGAGGGCGCCGCCCTCGATCGCGAGGTCGCGCACCTCGCCGCCGAGCACGCGGGCACCGGTGAGCAGCGTGGTCATCGGGGGCCTCCGTCGGTCGAGGGGTGGTCGGATGCGAGCAGGGAGTAGAGCACGGCCATGCGCACCGAGACGCCCGCGGTGACCTGCTCGAGCACGGTCGAGGCGTCGCCGTCGGCCGCGCGGCTCGAGATCTCGAGCCCGCGGTTCATGGGCCCGGGGTGCATGATGCGGGCGCCCTGCAGCCGCGCCAGCCGCTCGTCGGTGAGCGACCAGCCGGTGATGTACTCGGCGGCGCTCGGCACGACCGCGCCCGTCTGCCGCTCGAGCTGCACGCGCAGCAGCATGAGCGCGTCGGGCTGCTCGGCGAGCACGGCGTCGAGGTCGGTCTCGGCGCGGACGCCGAGGCGCGTGGCGCCGCTGCCCGGCGGCAGGAACGCGGCCGGCCCGACGAGCGTGACCTCTGCGCCGAGCGCGGGCAGCAGGAGCGCGTTGGAGCGGGCCACGCGCGAGTGGGCGATGTCGCCGACGATCGCGACGCGCACGCCGTCGAGGTCCTTGCCGCGCGCTGCCTCGCCGTGGATGCGGCGGCGCAGCGCGAAGGCGTCGAGGAGGGCCTGCGTGGGGTGCTCGTGGGTGCCGTCGCCCGCGTTGACGACGGGGCGCCCGATCCACTCCGCGAGCAGCGCGGGCGCGCCCGAGGCGCCCGAGCGGACGACGACGCCGTCGACGCCCATCGCGGCGACGGTGAGGCCCGTGTCGCGCAGCGACTCGCCCTTCGAGGCGCTCGATCCCTTGCCCGAGACGTTGATGACGTCGGCCGAGAGCCACTTGCCGGCGATCTCGAACGAGGAGCGGGTGCGCGTGGAGTCCTCGAAGAACAGGTTCACGACGGTGCGGCCGCGGAGCGCCGGCAGCTTCTTCACCTCGCGGTCCTGGATCTGGTGCATGTCCTCGGCGAGGTCGAGGATCGCGATCGCCTCGTCGCGCGGCATCGCCGCCGTGAGCAGGTGCCTCATGCGCGGGCCTCCCGCTCGCTCGCGGCGGCGACGGCGCCGTCGATCGTGACGGCGTCCTCGCCGTCGGCCTCCTCGAGCAGCACGCGCACGTGCTCGCTGCGCGCGCTCGGCAGGTTCCTGCCGACGAAGTCGGCGCGGATCGGCAGCTCGCGGTGGCCGCGGTCGACGAGCACCGCGAGCCGCACGACGCGGGCGCGGCCGAGGTCGGCGAGCGCGTCGAAGGCGGCGCGGATCGTGCGGCCCGAGTAGAGCACGTCGTCGACGAGCACCACGACCCGGTCGTCGACGCCGCCGGCGGGGATGCGCGTGGGCGCGGAGGCGCGGGTGGGCCGGCCGCGCAAGTCGTCGCGGTGCATCGTCACATCGAGGGTGCCGACGCGCGCGCCGAAGTCCTCGCCGGTGATGGCGGTGAGGCGCGCCGCGAGGCGCTGCGCGAGATGGCCGCCGCGGGTCGGGATGCCGAGGAGGACGAGGTCGTCGGGACCGTGGTTCGCCTCGAGGATCTCGTGGGCGATCCGGGTGAGCGACCTGGCGATCTCGTCGGGGCCGAGCACGGTGCGCGCGGTAGTCAAGCTGACTCCCTTCTCCGCCTCACAGGACGGGCTTCAAGGTTGTCTGATCGCTCCCAGCCTAGCGCGTCGCGCACCCGTGCGGGGGCACGCGACGCGCTCCGGCAGGAGCCGCTACGCCTTCTGGGCGGCGATGCGCGCGAGGACGCCGTGGATGAACGCGCCCGAGCGATCGGTCGAGAGCTCGTTGGCGAGGTGCACGGCCTCCGAGATCACGACGCCCGAGGGCGCGGTGCCGTGCTCGAGCTCCCACGCGCCGACGCGCAGGATCGCGAGGTCCGTGCGCGGCATGCGCTCGAGGCTCCAGTGCTCGCTCGAGGAGGCGATGAGCTCGTCGACCTCGTCGCGGCTGTCGGCCACGCCCGTGACGAGCTCGTGCGCGAACGCGAACCACGGGTGGCGGCGCCACTCGAGCCGGTCGGCCGTCTCCCGCAGGATGTCCTCGGGGGCGTCGCCGCGCGCCTCCGCCGAGTAGAGGACCTCGACGGCGTGCTTGCGCGCCTTGCGGCGGGAGGGGTAGGTCTCCTCTGCCACGGTCAGGAGATGCGACCGAGGTAGCTGCCGTCGCGGGTGTCGACCTTGACCCTCGTGCCCTGCTCGACGAAGAGCGGCACCTGGATCTCGGCGCCCGTCTCGACGGTCGCGGGCTTCGTGCCGGCGCTCGAGCGGTCGCCCTGCAGGCCCGGCTCCGTGTAGGTGATCTCGAGCACGACCGACGCGGGCAGCTCGACCTGGAGCGCCTCGCCCTCGTGCATCGAGATGGTCGCGGTGCCGTTCTCGAGGAGGTACTTGGCGCCGTCGCCCACGACCTCCGCCGAGATCGGCAGCTGCTCGTACGTGTCGTTGTCCATGAAGACGAAGTCGGTGCCGTCGTTGTACAGGAACTGGTAGTCGCGGCGGTCGACCGTGGCGAAGTCGATCTTGGTGCCGGCGTTGAAGGTCTTGTCGACGACCTTGAGGCTGCGGACGTTGCGCAGCTTCGTGCGGACGAAGGCGCCGCCCTTGCCGGGCTTGACGTGCTGGAACTCGATCACGCTCCAGAGCTGTCCGTCGAGGTTCAGCACCGCGCCGTTCTTGATGTCGTTCGTGGTCGCCATGGGGGTTCCGTTCCGTGGGAGGGTCTGCGGGCCTCGCTGGCCGACAGACGAGTCTAGCGGGCCGCCCGCGAGAGCGACTCGGCGGCCATCCGATAGCCGTCGATGCCGAAGCCCGCGATCACGCCCGTCGCGACCGCGGAGATCGCCGAGACGTGCCGGAACGCCTCGCGCGCGTGCGGGTTCGAGATGTGCACCTCGATGAGCGGCGCGACGCCGCGGAGCATCGCGCACGCGTCGCGCAGCGCGTACGAGTAGTGCGTGAAGGCGGCGGGGTTGAGGATCACGGGCGTCGCGGCGTCGACGGCGCCGTGGATCCAGCGGACGAGCTCGGCCTCGTCGTCGGTCTGGCGCACCTCCGCCTCGATGCCCGCGACGCCGTCGAGGAGCGCCTGCACGTCGGCGAGGGTCGCGGCGCCGTAGACCTCCGGCTCGCGCGAGCCGAGCCTGCCGAGGTTCGGGCCGTTGAGGACGAGGATGCGCATGCTGGGAGCCTAGGGCCGGGCTCAGTCGGCGAGCGACTGGTAGGCCATGAAGAGCATCGACTCGTCGGGCGCCTCGAGCACGCGCGGCTTCGCGACGTCGTCGAGCACGATGAACCGCAGCATCGCGCCGCGGGCCTTCTTGTCGCGCCGCATCGACGCGAGGAGCGACTGCCAGCGGCCGAGCGGGTAGCTCATCGGCAGCTCGAGCGAGCCGAGGATCGCGCGGTGGCGGTCGACGGCGGCCTCGGGGAGCCGCCCCGCGAGGCGCGAGAGCTCGGCGGCGTAGACCATGCCGATCGACACGGCCGCGCCGTGGCGCCAGCGGTAGCGCTCGTGCAGCTCGATCGCGTGCCCGAGGGTGTGGCCGTAGTTCAGGATCTCGCGGCGGCCGTGCTCGCGGAAGTCGCTCGCGACCACCTCGGCCTTCACCTCGATCGCGCGGGCGATCGCCTCCGCGAACTCCGGCGTCGTCGGGTCGGTCGTCGCGTCGAGGCGCGTCTCGAGCAGCTCGAGGATGCGCGGGGCGGCGATGAAGCCGGCCTTCACGACCTCGGCGAAGCCCGTGAGCAGCTCGTTGCGCGGCAGCGAGTCGACGAGCTCGAGGTCGGCGACGACGACCGAGGGGTGGTGGAAGGCGCCGACGAGGTTCTTGCCCTGCTCGGTGTTGATGCCGGTCTTGCCGCCGACGGCCGCGTCGACGATGCCGAGCACCGAGGTGGGCGCCTGCAGCACGCGCACGCCGCGCAGCCACGTGGCGGCGACGAAGCCCGCGAGGTCGGTGACGGCGCCGCCGCCGAGGCCGAGCACGGCGTCGGTGCGGGTGAAGTCGGCCTGGCCCATGATCTGCCAGAGGAACTGGGCGACCTCGATGCGCTTCGCGGCCTCGGCGTCCGGCACCTCGGCGAGCAGCACCTCGATGCCGAGCTCCTCCTTGAGGTGGTCGGCGATGCGGCTCATCGCGGGCTGGTGCACGACGAGCAGCTTCCGGGCCGGGCCGAGCGACTCGCGCAGGCGGTCGACGAGGATGCCGCGGCCCACGTGGACGTCGTAGGGGGCGTCGGTCGCGACGCGGATCGTGGTCATGGTGCCTCCTGGCGGTCGGCGGTCGAGGTGCGCCCGCTCGGAGCGGGCCGGGTCGCGGCGGTCATCGCTCGCGCTCCCGCAGCCAGGCCTCGAGCGTCGAGACGAGCTGGGCCATGGGCGTGCGCGAGCTGTCGACGGCGGTGTCGGCGAGCGAGCGGTAAAGGGGCTCGCGCTCCGCGGCGATGCGGCGCCACGAGGCGATGCCGTCGGCGACGAGCGGCCGACCGCCGCCGGAGAGGCGACGCTCGGCGGCCCGCTCGTCGACGGTCACGAGCACGACGGTCGCCTGCGCGAGCAGCGCGCGGGTGCCCTCGTCGAGCACCGCGCCGCCGCCGAGCGCGACGACGGCGCCCGGCACGAGCGCGCGGCGCGCGGCCGCCGCCTCGTAGCGGCGGAACGCCGCCTCCCCCTCGGCGGCGAAGAGCTCGGGGATCGGGCCGTGCTCGAGCACGACGAGCCGGTCGGTGTCGGCGAACGTGCGGCCGAGCCGCGAGGCGAGCTTGCGGCCGAGCGACGACTTGCCGGCAGCCATCGGGCCGATGAGCGCGACGGGCGGCACGGTGCTCGCCTCGTCGCCCGGGAGCGCGCTCACGTCGTGCGGAGGCGCGCGGGGATGGCGGCGAGATAGCCCTCGAGGTTGCGGCGGGTCTCGGCGACGGAGTCGCCGCCGAACTTCTCGACGACGGCGTCCGCGAGCACGAGCGCGACCATCGCCTCCGCGACGACGCCCGAAGCGGGCACCGCGCACACGTCGCTGCGCTGGTGATGGGCCTGCGCGGCCTCGCCCGTGGCGACGTCGACGGTGCGGAGCGCGCGGGGCACGGTCGCGATGGGCTTCATGCCCGCGCGCACGCGCAGCACGTCGCCCGTGGTCATGCCGCCCTCGATGCCGCCGGCGCGGCCCGTCTCGCGGTGCACGCCGTCGTCGCCGACGAGCAGCTCGTCGTGCGCGACGGAGCCGCGACGGCGGGTCGTCTCGAAGCCGTCGCCGACCTCGACGCCCTTGATGGCCTGGATGCCCATGAGCGCCTGCGCGAGGCGGCCGTCGAGGCGGCGGTCCCAGTGCACGTAGGAGCCGAGCCCCGGCGGGAGCCCGTAGGCGAGCACCTCGACGATGCCGCCGAGCGTGTCGCCCGAGCGCTTGGCGTCCTCGACCTCGGCGAGCATCGCGGCGCTCGTCGCCGGGTCGGCGCAGCGCAGCTCGTCGGCGTCGAGCCGGTCGACGTCGTCGGGCGTCGGCAGCGGCGCGCCGTCCGGCACGCGCACGGGTCCGATCGAGAGGGTGTGCGCGACGAGGCGGATGCCGAGCTCGGCCAGGAAGGCGCGGGCGACCGCGCCGAGCGCGACGCGCGCGGCGGTCTCGCGGGCGCTCGCGCGCTCGAGCACGGGCCGCGCCTCGTCGAAGCCGTGCTTCTGCATGCCCACGAGGTCGGCGTGGCCGGGGCGCGGGCGCGTGAGCTTCGCGGCACGGGCGCCCGTGGGCTCGGCCTCGAGCGGCGCGGCGCTCATGACCTCCATCCACTTCGGCCACTCGGTGTTGCCGACGCGGATGGCGATGGGCCCGCCCTGCGTGCGGCCGTGGCGGATGCCGCCGGAGAGGCTGAGGGCATCCTGTTCGAACTTCATGCGCGCGCCGCGGCCGGCGCCGAGCTTGCGGCGCTGGAGGTCGGCCTGGATGTCCTCCGCCGTGATGGGGACCCCGGCGGGCATCCCCTCGAGGACGGCGATGAGTTCGGGGCCGTGGGATTCCCCGGCGGTGAGCCAGCGCAGCATGGTCTCCATCCTGCCAGGCGCGCGCGACCTGCCGCGCACGCGAGCGGACGCAGCGCGCGGCTACGCGCCGGCGTGCAGCTCCCCCACCGGCACCTCGGCCGCGACGACGTTGCCCGCGGGCGCGAGCGGGCACGCCCAGGCCGGGTCGTAGGCGCAGGAGGGGTTGTAGGCGAAGTTGAGGTCGACGACGAGGGTGCCGCGCTCGCGGTCGCCGCCCAGGTGGGCGCCCTTGACGGTGTCGAGCAGGTAGCGCCCGCCGCCGTAGGTGCCGCCCGGGGCGCCGGCGAGGCCGTCCCGCAGGGGCACGAAGATGCCGCCGCCGTAGGAGGCGAGCCGCCAGACGTCGAGCGAGCCGACGGCGGGGACCTCGAGCCTGCCGATGCGCTCGAACGGCACGAGCCCGTCGGTGCCCGTGGCGAACTCGAACCGCGCGGGCTCGGCCGCGAGGATCGGCAGCTCGAAGCGCCAGCGCGGGTCGTAGGCGGCGACCGCGAGCCCCGCGAACCCGGCCCGGTCGTCCTCCAGCAGCGGCGAGGCGGGGTGCCGCGCCATGAGGGCGTCGCGGCCCTCGCGCCATCGCTCGTGCGCCTCGCGCGGATCCGCGACGGCGCGGACCTCCTCGTAGAGCGCGAAGGTGCGGCGCCGCCAGTCGGCGGTCGCGAGCGCGGTCCGCGCGGCGTCGACGGTCATGCGGGCAGGCTACGCCCCGCCGTCGCGCGCCCGCCGGTCGAGGGCGGCGCGCATGGCGGCGAGGACGCCCGCCTCGTCCGGCAGCGGCGCCTCGACCTCGCCGGTGGCGAAGATCCGCGCCTGCAGCACCGCCTGGCCCAGCAGCATCGCGAGCCCGTCGACGAGCGCGCCCGCGGGGAGCGCCGTCGCGTAGCGCGAGCCTCCCGCACGGGCGTAGTCGGCGTCGAGCAGGCGCGAGGGCGGCGCGACGAAGGCCGGGACAGCAGGCGCGGCCGCGGGCAGCGTCGAGACGGCTGCGTCGACCGCGGGCAGCGGCTCGTCGAGCGGCTGCAGCCGCACGGCGACGCCGAGGCTCGTCGCCGAGTGCCGCGAGGCGAGCGCCCTTCGCGGGCGTGCGGAGGGCCACGACGACCTCGTGCGCGCCGAGCCTCGGCGAGCGCGACGAGCGCCGAGAGCGCCGTGGCGCCTGCGCCGACGATCGCGCCGGTGGCGGCCGCCGGCGCACCAGCCTCGCGGAAGGCGTGCACGATGCCGCCCACGTCGGTGTTCCAGCCCCTGATCCGGTCGCCCAGCAGCAGCGTGTTCGCCCCGCCCGTCGCTCGCGCGCGATCGTCGAGGCTCGCGGCGAGGGCCGCAGCCTCCTCCTTGAGCGGTGCCGTCACCGAGAGGCCGCGCCAGCTGCCGTCGAGCCCAGCGACGAAGGATGCGAGGCCCCCGGTCGGCACCTCGGCGCGGCCGTACATCCAGTCGAGGCCCAGCGCCTCGGCGGCGGCCGCCTGGATCGCGGGCGACTTCGAGTGCGCGATCGGCGAGCCCACGACGGCCAGGCGGGCCGCGCCCTCGGCGCCGCCCGCCGCCATCAGCCGCCCCAGCCCGGGTTGTCGCGCAGCCACTGCTGGAACTGCGCCACCGCGACGTTGTGCGCCTCGTAGGTCGCCGAGAACACCGTCTCGCCCGTCTCCGGGTTCACGGTGACGAAGTAGAGCCAGTCCCCGGGCGTCGGCTCGAGCGCGGCCTGGATCGCGGTGTCGCCCGGCGCACCGATCGGCCCGACGGGGAGCCCGTCGTTCGCGTAGGTGTTGTAAGGGTTCGTCGTGTCCTCGCGCTCCTCGCGCGTCGTCGTGACGACGTGCAGGTTGCCGGTGCCGTACGCCACGGTCGCGTCCGACTGCAGCCGCATGCCGATGTCGAGGCGGTTCTGGAACACGCGGGCCACGCGGCCGAAGTCGTCGGGCAGGCGCGCCTCGCGCTGCACGAGCGAGGCGAAGGTCAGCACCCGCTGCCGGTCCTCGACGGCGACGCCCGCGGCGTCGAGCGCCTGCTGCTGCCTCGCGATCATCGCCTGCAGCACCTGCACGGCCGTGACGCCGTCGTCGAACGTGTACGTGGCGGGGAAGAGCCAGCCCTCGAGGCTCAGCGCATCGGCGGGCAGGTCGAACTGCGTGAGATCCCCCGCCGCCTGCGTGAAGTCCGCCTGCGGGATGCCGAGGTCGCGCTCCAGGCGCTCGAAGACCTGGCGCAGCACGTAGCCCTCGGGCACCGTGACGCGGAGCTCGGCGCGGTTCGCGGGGTCGAGGATCGCGTCGAGCGCGCCCTGCGCCGACATCTGCTGCGCGAGGCGGTAGGCGCCCGGGTGCAGCTGGATCGAGGGGTCGGCGACGAGGATGTCGGTGAACGCCTCGGCGCTCGCGATGACGTCCTGCTCGACGAGCGTCGCGGCGACGTCGGAGCCGTTCTGGCCCGACTGCACCTGCACGATGACCTCGCCGGAGCCCGGGCCCGCGTAGTCCTCCGGGCCGCTGAAGCGGTCGAGCACGCGCGGCAGCGCCCACGCCGCGCCGATCGCGATCGCGGCGACGACCACGAGGGCGATGCTCCAGCCGATGATCCTGCGGCGGGTGCGGGCCTTCCGCTCCCTCGCGCGTCGTCCAGCCATGATCAGTCCTCTCGGGCGGCGCCGTCGCCGCGGGTCAGGAGCTCGCCGGGCGCGCGCCCGGCCGTGCGCTCGCTGTCGAGCGCGTGCTGCAGGATGACGACCGCGGCCGCCTGGTCGATCGCGCTGCGCTGCTGCTTGGCCGACCTGCCGGCGGCGCGCATGCCCGCCGAGGCCGTCACGGTCGAGAGCCGCTCGTCGACGAGGCGCACGTCCATGCGCCCGGCGAGGAGCGCGGCGATGTCGCGCGCGTCCTGCGTGCTCGGGGTGTCGCCGCCGGAGAGCGAGACGGGCAGGCCCACGACGGCCTCGATGGCCTCGTGCTCCTCCGCCAGCGCGACGAGGCGCGCGACGACGTCGACGGAGGCGCGCTGGATGGTCTCGACCGGCACGGCCAGGAGGCCATCGCGGTCCGAGCGGGCGACGCCGACGCGGGCCCTGCCCACGTCGACGCCGAGTCGCGCGCCCCGTCGCATCGTCGTCGCCGCGCTCAGCGGCGGAGCCCCTCGCGCACCGCGACGAGCGCGGCAGGCATCGCAGCGGCGTCCTGGCCGCCGCCCTGCGCCATGTCGGGCTTGCCGCCGCCGCCGCCGCCGAGCGCACCCGCGGCCGCCTTCGCGAGCGGGCCCGCCTGCACGCCGGCGTCGCGCGCCGCCTGGTTCGTGGCCACGACCACCGCGGGGCGCCCGTCGACCGTGCCGCCGATCGCGACCACGGCCGCGTCGGCGCCGAGGCGCTCGCGCACCTGCCCCGCGAGCGAGCGCAGGTCGTCCTGCGAGCCCACCGCGCCGAGGTCGGTCGCGACGAGGCGCACGGCGCCCACGTGCTCGGCCGAGTCGACGAGCGGCTGCACGCGGCCCGCGAGCTGCTGCGACTGGAAGTCGGCGATCTGCTTCTCGGCGCGCTTCAGGCTCGTGACGAGCTCCTGGATGCGGCCGGGCAGCTGCTCGCGCGGCGTCCTCAGCATCGAGGTCAGCTCGCCCACGAGCGTGCGCTCGGCGACCAGCTGGCGGAAGGCGTCGGGGCCGACGGCCGCCTCGACGCGACGGTTCGTCGAGCCGACGCTCGACTCGCTCGTGATCGAGATGAGGCCCACCTGGCTCGAGGAGCCCACGTGGGTGCCGCCGCAGAGCTCGCGCGACCAGGGGCCGCCGATGTCGACCATGCGGACGCGGTCGCCGTACTTCTCGCCGAAGAGCGCCATGGCGCCGAGCGCCTTCGCCTCGTCGATCGGCAGGACGCGCGTCTCGACCGGCAGGTCGTCGCGGATCGCGGTGTTGGCGATGCCCTCGAGCTCGGCGCGCATGTCGCTCGACAGCGCGCTCGACCACGAGAAGTCGAGGCGCATGTAGCCGGCCTTGTTGTAGGAGCCGGACTGGTGCGCGTCCGAGCCCAGCAGCTGGCGCAGCGCCGCGTGCACGAGGTGCGTCGCGGAGTGCGCCTGGTTCGCCGAGCGGCGGTAGACGGGATCGACGACCGAGCGCGCGACGTCGCCCACGGCGAGCTCGCCCGAGGTGATGCGCACGGTGTGGCTCACGAGGCCGGGCACGACGCGCTGCACGTCGAGCACCTCCGCCTCGAAGCCCGAGCCGATGAGCAGGCCCTGGTCGCTGTCCTGGCCGCCCGCCTCGGCGTAGAGCGCGGTGGCGGTGAGGACGACCTCGACCTCCTGGCCCGCGGTCGCCGAGGCGACCTGCGCACCGTCGGCGACGATGCCGATGACCTCGCCGTCGGCCTCGAGCTCCTCGTAGCCGAGGAACGCGGTCTCGCCCTTGGCGCGCAGGTCGCTGTAGACCGAGAGGTCGGCGAGCTGGCGGCGGCGCGCCTTGGCGTCGGCCTTCGCGCGCGAGCGCTGCTCGCTCATGAGCGTCTCGAAGGTGGGGCGGTCGACCTCGAGGCCCGCCTCCTCGGCGATCTCCATGGTCAGGTCGATCGGGAAGCCGTACGTGTCGTGCAGCAGGAACGCCGTCTTGCCGGGCACGACCTTGCCGGCGTCCTTCCGCACCTCGCCGATCGCGAGGTCGAGCACGGTCGAGCCCGACTCGAGGGTCTTGAGGAAGGTCTCCTCCTCGGCGATCGCCATGCGCTCGATGCGCGGGAACGCCTCGCCGAGCTCGGGGTAGGCCGAGACCATCGCGTCGTGGCTCGCGCGGAAGAGGGTGGGGAAGGTCGCCTCGTGCACGCCCAGCAGGCGCATCGAGCGGATCGAGCGGCGCATGAGGCGGCGCAGGATGTAGCCGCGGCCGTCGTTGCCGGGCGTGACGCCATCGCCCATGAGCATGAGCGAGGAGCGCACGTGGTCGGCGACGACGCGCATGCGCACGTCGTCCTCGTGCTCGGCGCCGTAGCGACGGCCCGAGAGCTCGGCGGCCAGGTCGAGCACGGGGCGCACCTGGTCGATCTCGTACATGTTCTGCACGCCCTGCTTGAGGAAGGCGATCCGCTCGAGCCCCATGCCGGTGTCGATGTTCTTGTTCGGCAGCTCGCCGACGATCGTGAACTCGGTCTTCGAGCGCACGTCGGCGATCTCGTCCTGCATGAAGACGAGGTTCCAGATCTCGACGTAGCGGTCGCTGCCCGTGGCGGGCCCGCCGTCGGGGCCGTGCTCGGGGCCGAGGTCGTAGAAGATCTCGGAGTCGGGACCCGCGGGGCCCGGCTGGCCCGTCATCCAGTAGTTGTCCTCGAGGCCGAGGCGCTGGATGCGCTCGGCGGGGATGTCGGTGTGCTCGAGCCAGAGGCGCTCGGCCTCGTCGTCGGTGAGGTAGACCGTGACCCACAGGCGCGAGGGGTCGAAGCCGTAGTTGCCGTCGGCCTCGGACCCCGTGAGCAGCTCCCACGCGTAGCCGATGGCCTCGCGCTTGAAGTAGTCGCCGAACGACCAGTTGCCGGCCATCTGGAAGAACGTGCCGTGGCGCGGCGTGCGGCCGACCTCCTCGATGTCGTTCGTCCGGATGCACTTCTGCACGTCGGCGGCGCGGGGCCACGGCGCGGGCACGCGGCCCGAGAGGTACGGGATGAACGGCACCATGCCGGCGATCGTGAACATGATCGCCGGGTCGTCGCTCACGAGCGATGCCGAGGGCACGATCTCGTGGTCGCGACGCTCGAAGTACGACAGGAAGCGGCTGTGGATCTCTGCGGTCTGCATTCGGTGGGTCTGTCTCTCCAGCCCTCGCGGGCCTGACGGAGCCGCGCGTCGAGCGCCCGGATCCGGATCGGGTGTGTCTACTCGCCTCGCAGCTCGCGGTCGCGGGCCTGGTAGCCGTCCTTGACGGCGTCGGAGAACTCGCGGGCGCGCGAGTCGACGGTGTCGAAGAACCGCTTGCCCTTCTCGGTCTCCTCGAGCTTGCGGGCGGCGAGGACGCCGACCACGACGCCGATGGCCAGGAACAGGAGCTTCTTCACGGCGGGATCTCCTCGTGTCACGCTTCGGGCCCGTACCGGGTCGGCACGGGTTCCGACAGTCTAACGACGAGAGGGGCCGCCTTCCGGCGACCCCTCTCCTGCGCGCTGGATCAGCGGGCGGCGTAGTACTCGACGACGAGCTGGACGTCGGCGACGACGGGCACCTCGGCGCGCATCGGGCGGCGCACGAGGCGCGCCTGCAGGCGGTCGAGCGTGACGTCGAGGTAGGCCGGGACGGGCGGCAGCACGCCGGCGTGGCCGCCGGCGGCGGCGACCTGGAACGGCTCCATGCCCTCGCTGCGCTCGTGCACGTGGATGAGCTGGCCCGGCTTCACGCGGAACGACGGGCGGTCGACGCGCTGGCCGTCGACCATGATGTGGCGGTGCACGACCATCTGGCGCGCCTGCGCCGTGGTGCGGGCGAAGCCGGCGCGCAGGACGAGCGCGTCGAGGCGCATCTCGAGCAGCTCGACGAGGTTCTCACCCGTCAGGCCCGCCTGGCGGCGCGCCTCGTTGAAGGTGTTGCGCAGCTGCGCCTCGCGGATGCCGTACTGGGCGCGCAGGCGCTGCTTCTCGCGGAGGCGGACGGCGTAGTCGCTGTCGGCCTTGCGCTTGGTGCGGCCGTGCTGGCCGGGGCCGTAGGGGCGCTTCTCGAGGTAGCGCGCGGCCTTGGGCGTCAGGGCGACGCCGAGGGCGCGCGAGAGGCGCGTCTTGGAACGGGTACGGGACTTCGTGGACATGACTTCCTTCGCTGAGTCGCTGCCGCGCGAGCGGCTGTCCCGGCCGAGTGCCGGGACCTAAGGAGGGGTGCGGGTCCAGGGATGGGCGCGGGGCGCCCTGCGGACCAGCGACCAGACTAGCAGAGGAGCCGCGCTCCGGCCCAGCCCGCCCGCGGCGCGTCAGCCGCCCGCGAGGATCTTCCGGATGCGCTCGAGGCGCGCCGCCACGTCGCGCTCGTAGCCGTGCTGGCCCGGCTCGTAGTAGCGGCGGCCGACGAGCGGGTCGGGCAGGTGCTGCTGCGGCGCGACGCCCGAGGGCTCGTCGTGCGCGTACCGGTAGCCCTTGCCGTGGCCGAGGCGCTTGGCGCCCGGGTAGTGCGCGTCGCGCAGGTGCACGGGCACGCGGCCGATGTCGCCGGAGCGCACGTCGGCGAGCGCGGCGTCGATGCCGCGGTAGGAGCGGTTCGACTTCGGCGCCGTCGCGAGGTAGACGACGGCCTCGGCGAGCGGGATGCGGCCCTCGGGCATCCCGATCATCTGCACCGCCGTCGCGGCGGCCGTGGCGATGACGAGCGCCTGCGGGTCGGCCATGCCGATGTCCTCGGAGGCCGAGACGATGATGCGGCGGGCGATGAAGCGCGGGTCCTCCCCCGCCTCGATCATCCGCGCGAGCCAGTGGAGGGCGCCGTCGGGGTCGGAGCCGCGCACCGACTTGATGAACGCGGAGATGACGTCGTAGTGCTCGTCGCCCTGGCGGTCGTAGCGCAGGAGCGCGCGGTCGACGGCGGAGGCGACGGCCTCGGCGGTGACGAGCGCCGGCGGGTCGTCGTCCTCCGGGGTGCCCGCGGCCTCGAGCGCGTGGGCGCCCGCGGCCTCGAGGGCCGTGAGGGCCCGGCGCGCGTCGCCCGACGAGAGCCGCACGAGCTGGCTCCGCGCCTCATCGTCGAGGGCGATGCGGGCGTCGAAGCCGCGCGGGTCGGCGATCGCGCGATCGAGGAGGGCGACGATGTCGTCGTCCTCGAGCAGCTGCAGCGTCAGCAGCAGCGAGCGCGACAGCAGCGGCGAGATGACCGAGAACGACGGGTTCTCGGTCGTGGCCGCGATGAGCGTGACCCAGCCCTGCTCGACGCCCGGCAGCAGCGCGTCCTGCTGCGCCTTCGTGAAGCGGTGGATCTCGTCGAGGAAGAGCACGGTGGAGCGGCCGAAGAGGTCGCGCTGGTTCAGCGAGTCCTCCATCACCTGCCGCACGTCCTTGACGCCGGCGGTGACGGCGCTCAGCTCGACGAAGCGGCGGTCGGAGGAGTGCGCGATCGACTGCGCGAGCGTCGTCTTGCCGGTGCCGGGCGGGCCCCAGAGGATGACGCTCTGGCCCGCCGTGGTGGAGCCCTCGCTCGGCGCGGCGAGCCGGCGCAGCGGGGAGCCCGGGCGCAGGAGGTGCTGCTGGCCGACGACCTCGTCGAGGCTCGTCGGGCGCATGCGCACCGCGAGCGGCGCAGTCGCCCCCATCACCATGCCTCCATCGTAGGCGCGGCCGCCCACGCGGCTCCGGCGCGGCCCGCGCCGCCGCCGGGCAGCGGGCGCCCACCCGCTAGCCTGGACGGCGCATCCGCGCGACGAGCGCGCGGACGACGAGGGAGCATCCGTGGTCACGAAGCAGGAGCAGCAGCGCCGCGTGCGCGACTACAAGGCGCGCCAGGCCGTGCACGAGCGCCGGCAGCGCCGGCAGGTGCGCGACTCGATCGTCGGCGCAGCGGTCGCCCTCGTCGTGCTCGTCGGCGGCGCGGCCCTCGTCTGGGATCGCCAGGGACCCGTCGACGCCGCGGCGACCGAGACCCCGGCGCCCTCGACGAGCGCCCCCGCCGCCGAGTCGACGGTGCCCGACCCCTCCCTCGCCGAGGGCCGCACGTGGACGGGCACGATGACGATCGACGGGGTCGAGCTCGCCATCGAGCTCGACGGCGCCGCGGCCCCGCAGGCGGTCTCCGCCGTCGTCAACGACGCCCAGACCGGCTTCTACGCCGGGCGCACGTGCCACCGCCTCACGACCTCCGAGGGCTTCTCGGTGCTCCAGTGCGGCTCGGTCGACGGCACCGGCGCCGGCGACCCCAGCTACCAGTACGGTCCGATCGAGAACGCGCCCGAGGATGACGTCTACCCGGCGGGCACGATCGCCATGGCGCGCGCGGGCGGCGACGCCGAGTCGAACGGCCACCAGTTCTTCATCGTCTACGGCGACACCACCATCCCCTCGGACGCCGCGGGCGGCTACTCCGTCGTCGGCCAGGTGACCTCGGGCCTCGACCAGCTCATCGACGACGTCATCAGCAAGGGCACGGTCAACGACGCGCCCGACGGCGCGCCCGCCGAGCCCGTGACCATCGACGACGTGGTCCTGCAGTAGCGCGCCCCGCGCGTACTAGGCTCGTCCTGCCCATCCCCCTCGCCTGAGAGGCTCCCCATGCCTGACGCCACCCAGCCCCACGACCCCGCCGCCGACGAGACGGCCGTGCCCGAGGCACCCGTCGAGCAGGAGGCCGCGGCAGCCCCCGAGGCCGCCGCGACCGACGAGTCGCCCGCGCCCGTCTCCGAGGCGCACGCCTCGCCGGAGACCGCAGACGAGGCCCCTGTCCCCGACGAGGCCGCGGCCGAGCAGCCCGCCGCCGAGGAGGCCACGGACGACCAGGCCCCGGAGGTCGCGGAGACCCCCGCCGCCGAGTCGCCCGCCGCTGCCGAGCCCGGCGAGGCCGTCATCGAGCGCGGCCTCGGTCGCGTCGACGCCCAGGGCACCGTCCACGTCCGCGAGGGCGAGGGCTGGCGCCAGGTCGGGCAGTTCCCCGACGCGACCCCCGAGGAGGCGCTCGCCTACTTCGAGCGCAAGTACGCCGAGCTCGAGGGCCAGGTGCGCCTGCTCGAGCAGCGCGTGCGCGGCGGCGCCAACGCGCGCGACGTGGCGAAGGCCGCCTCGCACCTCCACCCGACCGTCGCCGAGGCGCACGCCGTGGGCGACATCCCCGCGCTCCTGACGCGCCTCGACGCCCTCAAGGGCTCGCTCGGCCAGCCTCGAGGCCGAGCAGCAGGCCGCGACGCGCGCCGAGCTCGACGCCGCGGTGGCGGAGCGCACGCAGGTCGTCGAGTCGATCGAGCAGCTCGCCGCGCGCGACCTCGAGCACGTGCAGTGGAAGCAGACCATGCAGCAGGTCGACGTGCTCTTCGCGGACTGGCAGCGCCTGCAGAAGGACGGCCCGCGCCTGCCCAAGGGCCAGGCCGACGCCCTCTGGAAGCGATTCCGCGACGCGCGCTCCACCCTCGAGACGGCGCGCCGCCGCTTCTTCGCCGACCTCGACGCCTCGCACAAGGACGTCCGGGCCCGCAAGCAGGCGCTCGTCGAGCAGGCGCAGGCGCTCGCGCCGAAGGGCTCCGACGGCATCCCCGCCTACCGCAGCCTGCTCGACCAGTGGAAGGCCGCCGGCCGCGCGGGCCGCAAGGTCGACGACGCGCTGTGGGCGCAGTTCAAGGAGGCGGGCGACGTCCTCTTCCAGGCGAAGGCCGAGCAGTCGGCCGTCGAGAACGAGGAGTACGCCGCGAACCTCGTCGCCAAGCGCGCGCTGCTCGAGGAGGCCGCGCCCATCCTGCAGCTCACCGACCGCCAGGCCGCGCGCAACGCGCTCACGGGCATCCAGCGCCGGTGGGACGAGATCGGCCGCGTGCCGCGCGAGGCGCTCCGCGAGGTCGAGGACGGCATGCGCAAGGTCGAGTCGCACGTGCGCGAGCTCGACGACAAGCACTGGCAGTCGACGAACCCCGAGCGCAAGGCGCGCTCGGCGGGCCTCGCAGGGCAGCTGGAGGAGGCGATCGAGCAGCTCGAGGCGCAGATCGCCGAGACGAAGGACGCCAAGCACAAGGCCGAGCTCGAGGCCGAGCTCGCCACGAAGCGCTCCTGGCTCGAGGTCGTCGCCGCCGCCGGCTGACGCCCGACGCCCGACGACCGCGGACGGCGGGCAGGATCCTCGAGGGTCCTGCCCGCCGTCCGTCGTCGCGCCGCCGCCCGGCTCAGCCGGTGGTGATGCGATAGACGTCGTAGACGCCGTCGATGCGGCGCACGGCGTTCAGCACGTTCTCGAGGTGCGTGACGTCGCCCATCTCGAAGACGAAGCGGCTGATCGCGAGGCGGTCGGTGCCCGTGTGCACGCTCGCCGAGAGGATGTTCACGTGGTGCTCGCTGAGCGAGCGCGTGACGTCCGAGAGCAGGCCGGAGCGGTCGAGCGCCTCGACCTGGATGTTCACGAGGAACAGGCCCTTCGAGGTCGGCGCCCACGCCACCTCGATCATGCGCTCGGGCTCCGCCAGCAGGCCCTGCACGTTGGGGCACGAGCGCTGGTGCACGCTCACGCCCTGCCCGCGCGTGACGAAGCCGACGATGTCGTCGCCCGGCACGGGCGTGCAGCACTTCGAGAGCTTCACGAGGATGTCGTCGGCGCCGCGCACGAGCACGCCGGAGGCAGCGTGCGTCGCGCGGGGAGCGCGCGTCGGCGGCAGCACGGGCTCGGGCGCGTCGTCGGGCGCCTCCTCGGCGCGGATCGCCGCCACGACCTTCTCGAGCACCGACTGCGTCGAGACGTGGCCCTCGCCGACCGCCGCGTACAGCGCGGTGACGTCGTCGTACTTCAGCTGCGACGCGACCTGCGCGAAGGCCTCGCGGCCCATGAGCTTCTGCAGCGGCAGGTCATGCCGGCGCATCGCCTTCGCGATCGCCTCCTTGCCCACCTCGACGGCCTCGTCGCGGCGCTCGCGCTGGAACCACTGGCGGATCTTGCTCTTCGCGCGCTGCGAGGTGACGAAGCCCTGCCAGTCCTGGCTGGGACCCGAGTCGGGGTTCTTCGACGTGAGCACCTCGACGATGTCGCCCGTCGAGAGCCGGGTGTCGAGCGGCACAAGTCGGCCGTTGACCTTCGCGCCCATGGTGCGGTGCCCGACCTCGGTGTGCACCGCGTAGGCGAAGTCGACGGGGGTCGCGCCGGCGGGGAGGCCGACGACCTTGCCCTTGGGCGTGAAGACGTAGAGCTCCTTCGCCCCGATCTCGAAGCGCAGCGACTCGAGGAACTCGCCCGGGTCCTCGGTCTCCTGCTGCCAGTCGTTGATGTGCTGCAGCCACGCCATGTCGGTCGACGACATCTGGCCGCCGCCCTGCTTGTACTTCCAGTGCGCCGCGACGCCGTACTCTGCGCGGCGGTGCATCTCCTCGGTGCGGATCTGGATCTCGACGTGGTGCCCGCGCGGGCCGATGACCGTCGTGTGCAGCGACTGGTACAGGTTGAACTTCGGGGTGGCGATGTAGTCCTTGAGGCGCCCGGGCATCGGCACCCAGCGGGCGTGGATCGCGCCGAGCACCGCGTAGCAGTCGCGCACCGAGGGCACGATGACGCGCACGCCCACGAGGTCGTAGATGTCGCCGAAGTCGTGGCCCCGGACCTGCATCTTCGTGTAGATCGAGTAGTACTGCTTCGGCCTGCCCGCGATGCGGCCGCGGATCTTCGAGGCCTTCATGTCGTCGCGCAGCGCCGCGACGACCTCCTCGAGGTAGCGCTCGCGCTCGGGCGAGCGCGCCTCGACGAGGTTCTTGATCTCGAGGTAGACCTTGGGCTGCAGCACCGCGAACGAGAGGTCCTCGAGCTCGACCTTGATGGTCTGGATGCCGAGGCGGTGCGCGAGCGGCGCATAGATCTCGAGCGTCTCGCGTGCCTTGCGCTCCGCAGACTCGCCGGAGACGAAGCCCCAGGTGCGCGCGTTGTGCAGGCGGTCGGCGAGCTTGATGACGAGCACGCGGATGTCCTTCGACATCGCGACGACCATCTTGCGGACGGTCTCGGCCTGCGCGCTCTGGCCGTACTTCAGCTTGTCGAGCTTGGTGACGCCGTCGACGAGCATCGCGATCTCGTCGCCGAAGTCCGCGCGGCACTGCTCGAGCGTGTAGCTCGTGTCCTCGACGGTGTCGTGCAAGAGCGCCGCGGCGACCGTGATGGCGCCGATGCCGAGGTCGGCGAGGATCTGCGCGACCGCGACGGGGTGCGTGATGTAGGGCTCGCCCGACTTCCGGTACTGCCCGCGGTGGGCCTCCTCCGCGACGATGTACGCCCGCTGGATGAGGCCCGTGTCGGCCTTCGGGTGCTGCGTGCGGACGGTGCGGATGAGCTCGTCGACCGCGCCCGCGCGGTGCGACCGGGAGAACAGGAACGGCAGGAGCGTGCGGAAGCCGCCCGAGGTGGTCTGGGCATCGCTCATGGCGCCTCCGCTCCCCTGCCGCGACCGCTCAGACGACCGCGCCCCGCTCGCGCTTCGGCAGCGTCGACTCCGCCTTGATCTCGTCGTTCTTGCGCAGCGCCGCGTAGACGGGCGCGGCGACGAAGATCGACGACCAGGTGCCGACGATCGTGCCGATGAAGAGCGCGAGCGCGATGTCGCGGAGCGTGCCGGCACCCAGCAGCACCGCGCCGATGAAGAGGATCGACGCGATCGGCAGCACGGCCACGACGGAGGTGTTGATCGAGCGCACGAGCGTCTGGTTGACGGCGAGGTTGATGTTGTCGAGGAACGTGCCGGAGGACCCCGGCGCCGTGTTCTCGCGCACCTTGTCGAACACCACCACGGTGTCGTACAGCGAGTAGCCGAGGATCGTGAGGAAGCCGATCACGGCCGCCGGCGTCACCTCGAAGCCGACGACGCCGTAGACGCCCGCGGTGACGAGCATGTCGAAGGCGAGCGAGGCGAGGGCCGCGACCGCCATCTTCCAGGTGCGGAAGTAGACGGCCATGACGATCGAGACGAGCACGAGGAACACGACGAGCGCGCGGAGCGCCTGACTCGTGACGTCGGCGCCCCACGAGGGGCCGATGAACGAGAACGCGACCGAGCCGACGTCGACGCCGTAGGCGTCGGCGAGCGCGGCGCGGATCTCGCCGGCCTGCTCGTCGGTCACCTCGTCGGTCTGCACGCGCAGCGCATCCGGGCCGAGGCCCGTCGCGCGTGCGTCGGCCTCGGGCACGACCGCGGCGACGGCGTCGACCGCGGGGCCGTCGGAGGTGTCGGAGACGCCGGTGACGCGGAACTCGCTGCCGCCGGTGAACTCGATGCCGAAGACGAAGCCGCCGCGCACGACGGTGCCGAGCGCGAGCACGAGCAGCACGCCGATCGCGATCGAGAACCAGAGGCGCCGCTTCGGGATGACCGGGACGGAGCGCTCGCCCGTGTAGAGCGAGTTGCCGAAGGTGGTGAGGGACATCAGGACTCCTTGCCCTGCGAGGCCGAGCCGCGGGCGCCGACCACGGCGTCCTCGGCGGCCTTGCGCTCGGCGATCGTCTGGCGGCGCGCGGCCTCGCGCGACGAGGTCTTCCCCTTGCCCTCCACGACCGGCGCGCGGAAGCTCGCGCGGCCGCGGTACACGGCGCCGAGCGCCTTCGGGTCGAGGCCCGACAACGGGTGCCCCTCGGAGAAGAACCGCGTGCGGGCGAGGATGCGCAGCAGCGGGTGCGTGAAGAGCGCGACGACCACGATGTCGATGAACGTCGTGATGCCGAGCGTGAACGCGAAGCCGCGCACGTTGCCGACCGAGAGCAGGAACAGGATCACCGCGGCGAGGAAGCTCACCGCGTCCGACACGAGGATCGTGCGGAAGGCGCGCTTCCAGCCCGTCTCGAGGGCGCTCGTGAGGTGCTTGCCCTCGCGCAGCTCGTCGCGGATGCGCTCGAAGTAGACGATGAACGAGTCGGCGGTGATGCCGATCGCGATCACGAGGCCCGCGATGCCCGCGAGCGAGAGGCGGTAGCCCTCGGTGCTCGACAGGAAGGTCACGACGAGGTAGGTCAGGCCCGCGGCGATCGCGAGCGAGCCGACCACCACGAGGCCGAGCGCGCGGTACTGGAAGATCGAGTACCCGACGACGAGCACGAGGCCGATGAGGCCCGCGAGGAGGCCGGCCTGCAGCTGGCTCTCGCCGAGGGTCGCGGAGATCGTCTCGTTCGACTGCACGACGAAGCCCACGGGGAGCGCGCCGAAGCGCAGCTGGTCGGCGAGCGAGCGGGCGCTCGCCTGGTCGAAGCCGCCCGTGATCTGCGCGTTGCCGTCGGTGATGACGGCGTTCGACGTGATCGGCATGAGCACGGTGGAGTCGAGCACGACGGCGAACTGGTCGGTCGGCTCGGGCTGGCCCGTGATGGCGCGGGTGACGGCCTCGAAGTTCGCGGGGCCCTCGCCGCTCAGCTCGAGGTTGACCGCCCAGCCGCCGGTGGCCTGGCCCTGCGAGTTCGTGGCGGCCGAGACCTGGGCGTCGGCGATGTCGGCGCCCTCGACGGCCACCGGACCGAGCAGGAAGCGCGCGCTGCCGTCGGTCGAGCACGTGATGAAGGGCTCGTCCGCGGGAGCCTGCACCGTCGTGTCGACGTCGGCGCACTGGAACGCGTCGAACGCCGCCTGGCGCTCGGGCGTGATCCACGAGCCATCCCACGCGGGGGTGTCGGCACCGGGCTCCGCGCCCTCCGCGGGCGCCTCCTCCGACGGCGAGGGGGTCGGCGTCGTGCCGGGCGCGTTCGCGGCGGCGGAGGCCAGCACGGGGCGGAACTCCATCTTCGCGCTCGCCTGGATGCGCTGCATCGTCGCGGCGTCGGGCTCGCCCGGGATGGCGACGACGATGTTCTGGCCGCCCTGCGTCGTGATCTCGGCCTCGGAGACGCCGGACGCGTCGACGCGCTGGCGGATGATCGCGACGGCCTGGTCGAGCTGCTCCTGGCTGACCGAGGCGCCGTCGGCGAGCTGCGGCGCGAGCACGAGCTGCGTGCCGCCCTCGAGGTCGAGGGCGAGCTTCGGCGTCCACTGACCGCCGCCGGACTGCACGGCGCCGAAGTTGGCGGCCGCGAGGCCTGCGAAGAGGACGACGAGCCAGATGAGGGCGCGGGCGCCCCGGGTGCGAGCCTTCGCCACGGATCAGGCGCGGTCGCGCGGCTCGCCGGGCTGCTCGCCGGCGTCGGGGGCGTCGGCGGCCGCCGCCTCCTCGGCCTCGTCGACCGGCTCGTCCTCGACGACGCGGGCGAGCACCTGACGGTGCACGCGGACGATCGTGCCGGGGGCGATCTCGACGAAGGCCTCGTTCTTCTCCTCGTCGATCGACACGAGCTCGCCGAAGAGGCCGAAGTTCGTCATGACCTCGGCGCCGGGCACCATCTTGTCCTGGAGCTGCGCCTGCTGCTCCTTGCGCTTCTTGTTCGAGCGGAACATGAAGAAGATCATCGCCGCGAGCACGACGAGCATGATGAGCGTCAGCGGGTCGATCGGGAACGCGCCCGACTGGGCGTTGGCGGTCGTCTGCGTGAACAGCATGGTGGGAGGGAGCCTCTCGAGTCCGGTCCGTCGGCGCGGCAGCGCGCACGACGCAAGGGCCCATCATACCCCGTCGAGCGTCGCCTCCGAGGAGGTCGCGCCCGCGTGGCGGAGGCCCGCGGGGGTCGCGACGCGGCCGCGCGGCGTGCGCCCGATGAGCCCCTCGCGCACGAGGAAGGGCTCGACGACCGACTCGATCGTGTCGGCCTCCTCCCCCACGGCCGCTGCGAGGGTCGACAGCCCCACGGGGCCGCCCGCGAAGCGATGCGCGATGGCGTGGAGCACGGCCCGGTCGATGCGGTCGAGGCCCGCCGCGTCGACGTCGTAGAGCTCGAGCGCCGCGCGCACGCCGTCCAGGTCGGTCGAGCCCTCGTGCACCAGGAGCCAGTCGCGCACGCGGCGCAGCAGCCGGTTGGCGATGCGCGGCGTGCCGCGGGAGCGCCCCGCGAGCTCCGCGAGCGCGGCGGGCTCGATCGCGAGCCCCATGAGGCTCGCGGAGCGCCCGAGCACGCGCTCGAGGTCGGCGACGTCGTAGTGCTCGAGGTGCGCGGTGAAGCCGAAGCGGTCGCGGAGCGGCGCGGGCAGCATGCCGGAGCGCGTCGTCGCGCCCACGAGCGTGAACGGCGCGAGCTCGAGCGGGATCGATGCCGCGCCCGCGCCCTTGCCGACCATGATGTCGATCTTGAAGTCCTCCATCGCGAGGTAGAGCATCTCCTCCGCCGAGCGCGCCATGCGGTGGATCTCGTCGATGAAGAGGACCTCGCCCGGCACGAGCGCCGAGAGCACGGCCGCGAGGTCGCCCGCGTGCTGGATCGCCGGGCCGGAGGAGAAGCGGATGGGCCGGCCCGTCTCGGCGCCGATGATCATCGCGAGCGTGGTCTTGCCGAGCCCCGGGGGGCCCGCGAGGAGGATGTGGTCGGGCGCGCGGTCCTGGAGCGCCGCGGCGCGCAGCAGCACCTCGAGCTGCCCCCGCACCTTCGGCTGGCCGACGAACTCGGCGAGCGAGGTGGGGCGCAGGGCCCCCTCGAAGGCGAGCTCGTCGGAGCCGGCGACGGGGTCGACGACGGGATCGGTCATGCGCGGCCGCCAGGGCCGAGGATGGCGAGGGCCGCGCGCAGCAGCGTGCCCGTGCTCGCGGCGGCCTCCGGCGCGACCGCGACCGCGCGGTCGATCGCCTCGACCGAGGAGCGCTCGGGCCAGCCGAGGCCGGTGAGCGCGACGAGCACGTCGGCCCGGGCGTCGGGCGCCGCGGCCGTGGGCACGACGGCCGCCGCGTGCACCTTGCCGGTGAGCTGCAGGATGATGAGCTTGGCCGTCTTCGGCCCGATGCCGCTCACGGCCTTGAACGCGCGCTCGTCGGCGCCCTCGACGGCGCGCGCGAGCGCGTCGGGTGCGAGGTGCGCGAGCACGCCGAGCGCCGACTTGGGGCCCACGCCGGAGACCCCGCGCAGCAGGTCGAAGGCCTCGAGCTCCGCGTCGGTCTCGAAGCCGTAGAGCGAGAGCTCGTCCTCGCGCACGACGAGCGCGGTGCGGAGCGCGATCCGCTGCCCCTCGCGGGCGGCGAGCGAGCACTGCGGCGTCACGGCCACCGAGAGCCCGACCCCGCCGACGCCCACGACGAGCCGCCCGCCGGCGGCGGACAGCACGGTTCCGTCGAGCCTCGCGATCACCCTGGAAGCCTAGGCCGCCGCGCGGTGCCCGGCGCGCTGCCGCGCCGCGGGCGCGCGGCCCTGGACTGGTAGGTTCGATCCCGGTCCCCCGCACCCGAATCCTCCGGAGCCACGCATGCCCTTCATCGTCTTCCTGGTCTCGATGGTCCTCATGGTCGGCGGCTTCGTGGTCACCGGCTACGCCTTCCAGGCCGTGGGCATGGAGGCGGTGCTGTTCATGGTCGGCTTCGTCATGATCATGGCCTCGATCGCGCTGCCGATCGAGTACGGCTACCGCGGCAACCGCACGCGCGGCTGACGACTCACGCCCCGGGCGTCGTGCCCGTGGCGAGCGCGCGGAGCAGCCGCGCGAGCGCCTGCACGTCCTCGAGCGCCCAGTCCTCGAGCGCGGCGACGAGGGCGCGCTCCCGCGGCGCGCGCGCGGCCGCGAGGCGCTCCTGGCCGACCGCCGTGGCCCGCAGCGCGCTCGAGCGCCGGTCACGGGGATCGGCGGCGCGCTCGACGAGTCCCAGGCCCTCGAGCTCGCGCACCGCGCGGCTCATCTGGCCCTTGTCGGCCATGAGCGACTCGGCGAGCGCCGAGAGCGTGATCCCCTCGTGCCGCGCGATGGTCGTGAGCACCTTGTAGACGCCCGGCAGCATGCCGGGGCTGACGCGCTCGGCGTGCTCGGCGAGCACCCGGCGGACGCTCCCGATGAGGCTCGAGAGCTCGTCCTCGACCGCCTGGACCGCTGCGTGGCGGTCGGCGTCGGGCGCGGGCGCTGCTGCGTCACTCGTCTCGGTCACGGTCCTCCATCGTAGGCGCGCCGCCGTCGACGACGCGGACGGACCCCGTCGCCGTGAGGCCCGCCATGCCCTGCGGCACGGCGACGGTCGCGAGGTCGGCCTCGGCCGCATCGCGGCGCTCGCTCGTCGTCATGCCGCTGAGCGGCGCGTCCGGCAGCAGCAGGATCGCGATGACGCTGACGACCGCGAACGGCACGGCGATGAGGAACGCGCTCGAGATGCCCTGCGCGTAGATGTCCTCGACGATGACGCGGAGCCCCTCCGGCAGCGTCGAGACCTGCGGCAGCGTGCCGCTCTGCAGCGTCGCGGCCCACTGCGCGCCGTCGGGGCCGAGCTCGGCGAGCGCGGCGACGATGCGGTCCTGCGCGCCGGCGAAGAGGTCGGTGACGCGGGTGGCGAGCGCGGCGCCCATGAGCGAGACGCCGACCGTGCCGCCGAGGCTGCGGAAGAACGTGACGCCCGCGCTCGCGACGCCGATCTCCTCGGGCCGCGCCGAGTTCTGCACGATGAGCACGAGGTTCTGCATCGTCATGCCGACGCCAGCGCCGAGCATCGCCATGAAGAGCGAGACGAGCACGAAGTCGGTGTCGTAGCGGATGGTCGAGAGCAGCGCGGCGCCCGCCGTCAGGAGGATGCCGCCGAGCACGAGGTAGGGCTTCCACACGCCGAAGCGCGTGATGAGCGCGCCGACCCCGACCGACGAGAGCAGCAGGCCCGCGATCATGGGGATCGTCATGAGTCCGGCCTCCGTGGGGGTCGCCCCGCGGGCCATCTGCATGTACTGCCCGAGGAAGACCGAGGCGCCGAACATCGCGATGCCCGTCGCGATCGAGGCGACGACCGAGAGCGAGAAGGTGCGGTCGCGGAAGAGCGTCAGCGGCACGAGCGGCTCGGAGGCGCGCAGCTCGACGATCACGAAGAGCACCGCGGCGAGCACCGCGCCGCCCACCATGAGCGCGGTCTCGGTGCCCCACCAGGGGAAGGCGCTGCCGGCGCTCGTGATCCACACGAGCAGCAGCGAGACGGCCGTCGAGAGCAGCACGATGCCGACGACGTCGATGCGGGGCCTGCGGGTGCTCGGCGTGCCGCGCGGCACGGTGCGCTGCACGAGCAGCAGCGCGGCGACGGCGATCGGCAGCGAGACGAAGAAGTTCCAGCGCCAGCCGATGGAGTCGGTGATCACGCCGCCGAGCAGCGGCCCACCCACGGTCGCGACCGCCATCACGGCGCCGAACAGGCCCATGTAGCGGCCGCGCTCGCGCGGGCTGATGATGTCGGCCATGAGCACCTGGCTGAGCGCGGCGAGCCCGCCCGCGCCGAGGCCCTGCACGGCTCGGAAGGCGATGAGGGAGCCCGGGTCCTGCGCGAAGCCGGCGGCCGCGGTCGCGAGCACGAAGACGACGAGCGCGATCTGGTAGAGCCGCTTGCGGTCGACGAGATCGGCGAGCTTGCCCCAGATCGGGGTGGAGATGGCGGTCGTGAGCAGCGTGGCCGTCACGACCCAGGTGAAGACGCCCTGGTCGCCGCCCAGGTCGTGGACGATGACGGGCAGCGAGGTCGAGACCACCGTCGAGGCGATCATCGAGACGAACATGCCGAGCAGCAGGCCCGACAGGGGTGCGAGCACGCGGCGCGGGGCGGCGGCGACGGTGGACATGGGACTCCCTGAGCAGAAGGTTGATCTGCGTCAACGATACGCCTGGTGCTTGACCTGCGTCAACCTTCTGTCCGTGCTCGCCGCGAGGGCGCGGACGCCTCCCCCGTCAGCGCCGCCGGGCCGCCGTCTCGGCCGCAGCCCACGCCTGCTGCGCCGGGGTCGCCACGGCGGACGCGACGGCGCGCACGCGCCAGCCCTCCGCGATGGCGATCGCGAGCGCATCCGCGGCGTCGGCGGGACGCGGCGCCGCCTCGAGCCGCAGCAGGCGCCGCACCATCTCGGCCACCTGACGCTTGTCGGCGCCGCCATAGCCCGTGACGGCGGCCTTGACCTCGGAGGGCGTGAGCATCGCGATCGGGATGCCGCGCTCCGCCGCGGCCCGCAGCACGATGCCCGAGATCTGGGCGACGCCCATGACAGAGCGCAGGTTCGCCTGCGCGAAGACGCGCTCGATCGCGATCACGCGGGGCCGGTGCGCGTCGATGGCGGCCTCGACGCCGCGACCGATCCGCAGCAGCCGCTGCTCGATCGCCTCGTCGGCGTCGGAGCGCACGACCTCGACGTGCACGAGGCTCGGCACGCGCCGCTCGACGTCGACGACGCCGATGCCGCAGCGGGTGAGGCCGGGGTCGACGCCGAGCACCCGCACGGGCGACGGCCCCGGCATCGCCGCTACTCGTCCTCGTCGAGCTGCGCCTGCACCTCGGCGGGGATGTCGAGGTTGGCGTAGACGTTCTGCACGTCGTCGCTGTCCTCGAGCGCGTCGATGAGCCGCAGCGCCTTGCGCGCCGTGTCGGCGTCGACCTCGACCCGGAGGTTCGGCACGAACTCCACGTCGGCGGAGTCGTAGTCGATGTCCGCCTCCTGCAGCGCGGTGCGGACCGCGACGAGGTCGGTCGCCTCCGAGAGGATCTCGAAGCCCTCGCCCTGGTCGAGCACCTCCTCGGCGCCCGCGTCGAGCACGGCGAGCAGGATGTCGTCCTCGGTGAGGCCCTCGGTCTTCGTGACCGCCACGACGCCCTTGCGGCTGAAGTTGTACGCGACCGAGCCCGGGTCGGCCATCGTGCCGCCGTTCCGCGTCATCGCGGTGCGGACCTCGGCCGCGGCGCGGTTCTTGTTGTCGGTGAGGCACTCGATCATGAGCGCGACGCCCGAGGGGCCGTAGCCCTCGTACATGATCGTCGTGTACTCGACGGCGTCGCCCGTGAGGCCGGCGCCGCGCTTGATGGCGCGATCGATGTTGTCGTTGGGGACGCTCGTCTTCTTCGCCTTCTGGACGGCGTCGACGAGCGTGGGGTTGCCCGACAGGTCGGCGCCGCCGAGCTTCGCGGCGACCTCGATGTTCTTGATGAGCTTCGCGAACGACTTCGCGCGCTTCGCGTCGATGACGGCCTTCTTGTGCTTGGTCGTCGCCCACTTGGAGTGTCCGGACATGCTGCTCCTGGATCGGTTGGGGGGTCAGGACACTCTATCGCCGCGCCGCCGCGCGCCCGCCGAGCGGATCTCGAGCGCGGCGAGCGCCTCGAGCACCGCCGCGTCGCCCGCGCGCAGCGCCGCCGCGGGATCGGGCGCGACCCGCAGCACGCGCGCTGCGGGCTGGGCGACGAGGGCGCGGAGCGCGAGCAGGTCGCGGCCGCCGGGCGTCGCGGCCATGCGCGCGGTCGACGCCGCCCGCAGCGCGCCGCGCACGCGCGGCACGAGCCAGATGAGCACGAGCAGGAGCGCGGGCAGCAGCCACAGGGCCGTGCCGACCGCCGCGGCGAGCGCCTCCACCGAGCCGCGCAGCGACTCCCCCGCCGCTGAGAGCTCGGTCGCGGAGCCCGAGGCGTCGCGGAACGGCTGCGCGACGCCCTCGCCGATGAACGGCACCTGCGCGAGCGCGTCGCCCGCGCCGGAGAGGGTCGTCGCGAACCCGGCGCCGGCGTCCTCGATCTGCCGGCCGAAGCCGCCGAAGGAGGCGATCGCGGCACGCACCTGCTCCGAGACCCAGATCGCGGCGATGAGCGTGCCGACCGCGGCGAGGTCCCACAGGACCTGGAGCGCGGCGACGGCGGGACGGGCGGAGTAGGGCTGCACGGCGCCATCCTGGCAGGCGCCGCCGCGCGCGCCCCGTCAGGCGGCGGGCGCGGCCTGCGGCTTCCGGGCGCGCCGGCCCTGGATGAGCAGCCCCGCGCCGATGACGACCGCGGCGCCGATGAGCTGCCACGCCCCGAGCCGCTCGTGCAGCACGAGGAACCCGAGCCCGACCGCGACGACGGGGATGAAGTATGTGACGGTGGCCGAGATCGTCGGCCCGACGCTCCGCACGACCTCGAACTGGAGGATGTAGGCGACGCCGGTGCCGACGACGCCGAGCACCGCGACGGCGCCGAGCGCGGGCAGCAGCTGCTCGGTCGCGACGGGCGCGAGCGGCGGCCAGCCCTCGATCGCGGACCAGACGAGCAGCGCGGCGATCGTCATGGGCGCGCCCGTGAGCATGAGCGCGGTGGGATGCGCGAGCCCGGGCACCTCGGTGCCCGCGAGCAGGCGCCGGTTCAGGGTCCAGCCGATGCCGTAGGAGACGCCGCCGGCGAGGGCGATGAGGAAGCCGACGAGGTCTGGCGCGCCCTCGCTCGCCCAGGGCTCGGCGACGAGCACGACGCCGACGAAGCCGACGCCCACGGCCGTGAGCTTGCGGGGCGTCGGCCGGTCGCTCGGCAGCAGCAGGAGCGCGAAGAGGACGGTGGCGATGGGCGTGACCGCGTTGCCGATCGCGGCGAGGCCCGACGAGATGCGGGTCTCGGCCACGACGAAGGCCGTGAACGGCAGCGCCGTGAGGAAGAAGGAGCAGACGGCGAGCAGCGCCCAGGTGCGGCCGTCGCGCGGCAGCGGCTGCCGGAGCGCCACGGCGAGCAGCAGCAGCGTGGCGGCGGCGACGACGACGCGCAGGGTCGAGAGCTGCATGGGGTGGAGGGCCTCGAGCGCGACCTTCATCCAGAGGAAGCTCGAGCCCCAGACGAGGGCGAGCGCGACCCAGAGGAGCTGCCAGGGCACGCGCTGCAGGATGCTCACGCGGCGATCCTGCCAGTGGCCGCCGACAGGTCGCGACAGGCGGCCGAGGCGCTCACGCGAGGCCGTCCACGCGGTCGAGGAAGCGCCGGTGGAAGCGCTCCTCGCCCTGCACCTCCGGGTGGAAGGAGGTGCCGAGCAGCGGCCCCTGCTCGATCGCGACGACGCGGCCGCCGACGTCCGCGAGGGCCGTGGCCCGCTCCCCCACGCGCTCGACGACGGGCGCGCGGATGAAGACGGCGCGCACGGGCGGCGCGCCGAGCACCGGCACGTCGAGGTCGGCTTCGAACGAGTCGACCTGGCTGCCGAAGGCGTTCCGCCGCACGACGGCGTCGAGCCCGCCGAAGCTCGTCTGGCCCGGCGCCGCGTCGAGGATCTTGTCGGCCAGCAGGATGAGGCCCGCGCACGTGCCGTAGACCGGCATGCCCTCGGCGATCCGCTCGACGATCGCGTCGCGCACCCCGAGGATGCGCGCGAGGCGGTCGATGACGCTCGACTCGCCGCCGGGCAGCACGAGCCCGGCGACGTCGTCGAGCTGCGCGCGCGTGCGCACGGGGCGCGCGTCGGCGCCCAGGCCCTGCAGCATCGCGAGGTGCTCGCGCACGTCGCCCTGCAGGGCGAGGACGCCGACGCGGGGCCGGCCGGCCATCGCTACCAGCCGCGCTCGGCGAGGCGGTGCGGCGCGGGCAGGTCGGCCACGTTGATGCCGACCATGGCCTCGCCGAGGCCGCGCGAGGCCTCCGCGATCGCCTTCGGGTCGTCGTAGGAGGCGGTGGCGCGCACGATCGCGGCGGCACGGGCCTCCGGGTTGCCGGACTTGAAGATGCCGGAGCCGACGAAGACGCCGTCGGCGCCCATCTGCATCATCATCGCCGCATCGGCGGGCGTCGCGACGCCGCCGGCGACGAAGAGCACGACGGGCAGGCGGCCCGACTCGGCGACCTCGGCGACGAGCTCGTACGGCGCCTGCAGCTCCTTGGCCGCGACGAACAGCTCGTCCTTCGAGAGCGCGCCCAGGCGGCGGATCTCGCCCTTGATGGTGCGGATGTGCTTCATCGCCTCCGAGACGTCGCCGGTGCCGGCCTCGCCCTTGGAGCGGATCATCGCCGCGCCCTCGGTGATGCGGCGGAGCGCCTCGCCGAGGTTCGTCGCGCCGCACACGAAGGGCACCTCGAAGCCCCACTTGTCGATGTGGTTGACGTAGTCGGCGGGGCTCAGCACCTCGGACTCGTCGATGTAGTCGACCTCGAGCGCCTCGAGCACCTGCGCCTCGACGAAGTGGCCGATGCGGGCCTTCGCCATGACGGGGATCGTCACCTCCGCCTTGATGGCGTCGATGAGGTCGGGGTCGGACATGCGGGCGACGCCGCCCTGCGCGCGGATGTCGGCGGGCACGCGCTCGAGGGCCATGACGGCGACGGCGCCGGCGTCCTCGGCGATGCGGGCCTGCTCGGGGGTGACGACGTCCATGATGACGCCGCCGACGAGCATGTCGGCGAGGCCGCGCTTGACGCGCTGCGTGCCGGTGGTGGTCTGGTGCTGATCGGTCACGATCCTCGATCGTACGCCGCCTGGAGGGCGTCGCCGCGCACGCGCCGCCGCGGGTCGGCCGGGCTCAGGCCGGCCAGGCCTCCTGCAGGTCGCGCCGCATGTCCTCGATGAGGATCGGGAGCGCCTTCGTCTTGGCGATGATGGGGAAGAAGTTCGCGTCGAGGCTCCACCGCGGCACGATGTGCTGGTGCAGGTGGTCGGCGATCCCGGCGCCCGCGATGCGGCCCTGGTTCATGCCGATGTTGAAGCCCTGGCAGCGCGTCACCTGCGAGAGCACGCGCATGGCCGTCTGCGTGAGCACGGCCATCTCGGCGACCTCCTCGGTGGTCGCCTGGTCGTACATCCCCACGTGGCGGTACGGGCAGACCATGATGTGGCCCGTGTTGTAGGGGTAGAGGTTCATGAGCACGAACGCGGTCTCGCCGCGGTGCACGACGAGCCCCTGGTCGTCGGCCAGCTCCGGCGCGCGGCAGAAGGGGCACGCGTGCTCCTCCGGCATCTGCCCCTGCTGGATGTAGACCATGCGGTACGGCGTCCAGAGCCGCTGGAAGTGGTCGGGCACGCCCGGCAGCTCGCTCGACATCTGCGTGGGCGTGCCCCAGGCGTGCTCGGCGACGAGCGGCTCCTCGGGCTCGGGCGCGGGCTCGAAGGCCGGCACCCTGTCGCGGTGCGCGGCGGCGCGCTCGGCGGGCTCGTCGCCCACGACCTGCTCGCCGCCGCCCACGGTGCTCAGACCTGCGCCTTCGTCCGGATCGCGTCGACGATGCGCGCGACCGCCTCCTCGACGGGCACGCCGTTGTCCTGGGTGCCGTCGCGGAAGCGGAAGGAGACGCTGCCGGCCTCGGCGTCCTGGCCGCCGGCGATGAGCTGGAACGGCACCTTCGCGAGCGTGTGCGTGCGGATCTTCTTCTGCATGCGCTCGTCGCTCGCGTCGACCTCCACGCGCACGCCCTCGGCGCGGAGGCGCTCGGCGACGGTCTCGAGGTAGGGCGCGAAGTCGTTCGCGACCGGCACGCCGACGACCTGCACGGGCGCGAGCCAGGCGGGGAAGGCGCCCGCGTAGTGCTCGAGCAGGATCGCGAAGAAGCGCTCGATCGAGCCGAAGAGCGCGCGGTGGATCATGATGGGCCGCTGCTTCGAGCCGTCGGCCGCCGTGTACTCGAGCTCGAAGCGCTCGGGCAGGTTGAAGTCGAGCTGCACGGTGGAGAGCTGCCAGGAGCGGCCGATCGCGTCGCGCACCTTGAGATCGATCTTCGGACCGTAGAAGGCCGCCTCGCCGGGCTCCTCGACGAGCTCGAGGCCCGTGCGCTGCGCGACGCGGCGCAGCGCGTCGGTCGCGGTCGCCCAGACCGCCTCGTCGCCGATCCACTTCGCCTTCTCGTCGTCGCGCATCGAGAGCTCGAGGCGGAAGTCGGTGAGGCCGAAGTCGCCGAGCAGCGACAGCACGAACTCGAGGACCTTCGTGGTCTCCTCCTCGAGCTGCTCGGGGGTCACGAACAGGTGCGCGTCGTCCTGCGTGAAGCCCCGCACGCGGGTCAGGCCGTGGACGGCGCCCGAGAGCTCGTTGCGGTAGACCGTGCCGTTCTCGGCGAGGCGCAGCGGCAGGTCGCGGTACGACCGGGCGCGCTCCTTGTAGATGAGGATGTGCATCGGGCAGTTCATCGGCTTCAGGTAGTAGTCGACGCCCTGCTTGGTGACGTTCCCCGCCTCGTCGCGCTCCTCGTCCATGCGGATGGGTGGCCAGATGCCGTCCGCGTAGGTGACGAGGTGGTTCGAGGTGTCGAAGAGGTCGCGCTTCGTGATGTGCGGCGTGTAGACGTAGCTGTAGCCCTGCGCGATGTGCCGCGCGCGGGCGTGCTGCTCCATCTCGCCGCGCACGATGCCGCCCTTGGGGTGCCAGACCGAGAGGCCCGAGCCGATCTCGTCGGGGAACGAGAAGAGGTCGAGCTCGCGGCCGAGCTTGCGGTGGTCGCGCTTCGCGGCCTCCTCGAGGCGCTGCTGGTGGGCGCGCAGCTCGTCCTTGGTCGGCCAGGCGGTGCCGTAGATGCGCTGCAGCTGCGGCTGGTCGGTCCTGCCGCGCCAGTAGGCGCCGGCGACGCGCGTGAGCGCGAAGCCGTTGGCGATGAGGCGCGTGGAGGGCAGGTGCGGGCCGCGGCAGAGGTCCTTCCAGGCCACCTCGCCCGTCTTCGGGTCGACGTTGTCGTAGATCGTGAGCTCGCCCGCGCCCACCTCGACGTCGGCGCCCTCGGCCGCCTTGGCGGCGCCGCCCTTGAGCCCGATGAGCTCGAGCTTGTAGGGCTCGTCGGCGAGCTCGGCCTGCGCCTCCTCGTCGGTGACGACGCGGCGCACGAAGCGCTGGCCGGCCTTGACGATGCGCTGCATCTCCTTCTCGAGCGCCTTGAGGTCGTCGCTCGAGAGCGCCTCGGGCACGTCGAAGTCGTAGTAGAAGCCGTCCTGGACGGGCGGCCCGATGCCCAGGCGCGCCTCGGGGTTCACGCGCTGCACGGCCTGCGCCAGCACGTGCGCGGCCGAGTGGCGCAGGATGTCGAGGCCGTCGGGGCTGTCGATCGTCACCGGCTCGACCGCCTGCGTCTCCGTCACCTCGCGGGCGAGGTCCTGGAGCTCGCCGTCGACGCGCATGGCGACGACGGCACGGTCGGTGAAGAGGTCGAATCCGGTGGTCACCGCTCGATGCTATCGGCGCGCGCGGCCGGGGGCCGACACGACGAGGGCGCCCGGCCGGACGGTCGCAGCCGTCGGTCCGGGCGCCCTGCAGGAGCGCCGCGCTCAGCCGGCCGGGGCCAGCCAGACGGTCGACTCCCCCGGCATGGCGCCGTCGACGATGCCGCCCGTCGCGAGCACGACGCGCTCGAGCTCGTCGGCGCCGAGCGGCACCGCCGCGTCGCCGAAGGCCGTGACGACCTCCCAGCCGTTCGGCCGGGCGAAGCGCAGCACGTCGTCGCGCCCGGTCTCGACCCACTCGAGCCCCTCGGGCGCGAGCAGCGCGGCCCGCAGCGCGAGCGCCTGCCGGTAGAGCGCGAGCGTCGACGAGCCGTCGGCCGCCTGCGCGTCGGCGGCGTGCTCGCCGAACCACGCGGGCTGAGGCAGGTGCGGCTCGCCGCCGAAGCCGAAGGCGGGGGCGTCGGCCTCCCACGGCAGCGGCACGCGGCAGCCGTCCCTGCCGAGCTCGGCGCCGCCGCTGCGGAAGAACGTCGGGTCCTGCCGCGCCTCGGCCGGGATCGTCGCGGCCTCGTGCAGCCCGAGCTCCTCGCCCTGGTAGAGGTACGTCGAGCCCGGCAGGCCCAGGATGAACACGGTCGCGGCGCGTGCCCGACGCTCGCCGCGCGCGCGGTCGAGCTCGGCCTCCGGGCCGCCCTCGCGGATCCAGGCGATGCCGCGCTCGCGCACGGACGCGCCCTCGGTCGCGGCGAGGCCGTACCGGGTCGCGTGGCGCACGACGTCGTGGTTCGAGAGCACCCAGGTGCTCGACGAGCCCGACTCGTGCGCGAGCGCGAGGTTGTCGGCGATGATGCGCCGGAACGCCGCGGCCTCGAAGGGCGCCTCGAGCAGGTCGAAGTTGAACGACTGGCCGAGGCTCGTGGGGCTCGCGTAGCGGTGGATGCGCGAGGGGTGCACCCAGGCCTCCGCGACCGCGGTGCGCGGCGGGTCGTACGAGTCGAAGAGCGCGCGCCACTCGGCGTAGACCTCGTGCACGTCGTCGCGGTCGAGCAGCGGATGCATGCCGTCGACCGGCATCGCCGCGAGCTCCGCCTGCGACGGCAGCGGCTCGGTGAGGTCCTTCGTGAGCATGTGCGCGACGTCGATGCGGAAGCCGTCGACGCCCCGGTCCGACCAGAAGCGCAGCGTCTCGAGGAAGTCGGCGCGCACCTCCGGGTGGTCCCAGGCGAGGTCGGGCTGCTCGACGGCGAACGAGTGGAGGTACCACTGGCCGTCGGCGACGCGCTCCCAGGCCGAGCCGCCGAACATCGCGACCCAGTCGGTGGGCGGCTCGGCGCCGTCCGGCCCCGTGCCCTCGCGGAAGATGTAGCGCGCGCGCTCGGGCGAGCCGCGGCCGGCCTCGAGCGCCGCCTGGAACCAGGGGTGCAGGTCGGAGCTGTGGTTCGGCACGATGTCGACGACCACGCGGATGCCGCGCTCGTGGAGGGCGGCGACCATCCGGTCGAACTCCTCGAGCGTGCCGATCCGCGGGTCGACGTCGCGGTAGTCGGCCACGTCGTAGCCGCCGTCGGCGAGCGCCGAGGGGTAGAACGGGCTCAGCCACACCGCGTCGACGCCGAGGGCGTCGAGGTGGTCGATGCGCTCGAGCACCCCCTGGAGGTCGCCGATGCCGTCGCCCGTGGCGTCGGCGAAGCTGCGCGGGTAGATCTGGTACACCACGGCCTGCCGCCACCAGGGCTCGGCCGAGGCCTCCTCGTGCCGGGTCCTCGTCGTGGTCGTCTGCGTCATGCGGTCCTGCCTCTCGTGGTCGGTGGTCGGTTCAGCCCTTGACGGCACCCTGCGTCACGCCCTCCATCACCCAGCGCTGCGTGAACAGGTAGGCGACGATCGCGGGGGCCATCGCCATCAGGTACGACGCGAAGGACACGTTGTAGTTGTTCGAGAACTGGGTCTGGAAGAGGCTCTGGCGCACGGGCAGCGTCTGGAGGCCGGGGTCGGAGATGATGAGCGAGGGCATCATGAAGTCGTTCCAGGCGTAGAGGAACGCGAAGATGCCGACGGTCGCGCTCATGGGCGCGAGCAGCGGGAAGATCAGCTGCCAGAACGTCTGCCAGGTCGTGGCGCCGTCGATCCGCGCGCTCTCCTCGAGCTCGAGCGGGATGGAGCGCAGGAACGCCGTGAAGAGCAGCACGCTGAACGAGAGCTGGAACATCGTGGCGAGGATGATGACGCCCGCCGGGTTGTCGAGGCCGAAGCGCCCGGTCAGCTGGATCTGCGGCAGCGCCACGACCGGGAACGGGATGAACATGGCCGCGAGCAGGTAGAAGAACGACCAGCGGAAGAGCCGGCGGTCCCAGTTGCGGACGATCGCGTACGAGGCGAAGGCCGCCAGCACGACCGTCGCGGCCACGGTCGAGGCCGTGACGACGACGGAGACGACGAGCCCGACGGGGAAGTCGATGAGGGTCCAGGCCTCGACGAAGCCGTCGACGCTGAAGGGCGCGGGCAGCGAGAAGGCGTTGCCGTCGACCGCCTGCTCGGTGGTCTTGAACGCCATGGCCACCGTCACGTACAGCGGCAGCAGGACGGTGACCGCGCACAGCAGCAGCACGATCGTGGTCGACCAGCGCGCGCCCTCGGGGCGGGATCGGCGCGAGCGGCGGGCGTCGCGCGCGGCGGCGGGCAGCGGGGCTGCCGGGGTGGTGCGTGCCATCAGAGCGCGTTCCTTCCGCGGGTGATCCAGAGCTGCAGCAGCGACAGCAGCACCGCGACGACGAAGAAGATCGTCGCGTTGGCCATCTGGTAGGCGTAGTCGCCGCCGTTGAAGCCCGCGATGATGCTCATCGCGATGGAGCGGGTCGAGGTGCCGGGCCCGCCGTTGGTGAGGCCGACGATGATGTCGTAGGCGTTGAGGAACCCCTTGAAGCCGAGGATGACGTTGATGACGGCGTAGCCGGCCACGAGCGGCACCGTGATGCGCAGCAATCGCTGCGTCGCGCTCGCGCCGTCGATCGCGGCCGCCTCGTAGACCTCCCCCGGCACCGCGAGGAGGCCAGCGATGTAGATGAGGAGCGCGGAGGGGATCGCCTGCCACGCGGTGACGAGCACGATCGCGATCCACGCGAGATCCGGGTCGGCGAGGATGCTCGTCGCCAGCGGCTCGATGCCGAGGGCGGTGCCGAGCGCGGGCAGCGAGTTCGAGAAGAGGAAGTTGAAGACGTAGGCGATGATGATGCCCGAGATCACCATCGGGATCACGAAGATCGCCCGCAGGCCCACGCGGAAGCGGACCTTGGCGGTGAGGCCGACGGCGAGCAGGAACGCGACGACGTTCACGACGAGCACGGTGACGAGCGAGAACCCGAACGTGAAGAGGTAGCTCTGCAGCACCGCAGGGTCGCTCGCGAGGGCGATGTAGTTCGTGAGCCCTCGGAACGACCAGTCGCCGATGCCGATCGAGTCGGTGAAGCTGAAGAGGATGCCGATGACGGCGGGCACCGTGATCGCGAGCGTGAAGAGCACGAGCGTCGGCAGCAGGAAGAGGTAGAAGATCGGCTCCACCCGTCGGCCGCGCGGCCGGGCGCGCTCGGGGGCGCGGGCGGTCACGGCCGGGCCTCCGGCGTCGCGGACGGGGCGGGCTGCCGGTAGGCGAGCCTGGCCCAGTCGGCGTCCATGCCCGCGAGCACGGACCCGGCGTCGGCGCCGAGGATCATCGCCTGGGCGTAGTTGAACACCGGGATGGTCTTCGGCACGAGCACGGAGGGGCCCTGGTAGATCGCGCCGGTCTCGTAGGGCTCGATCATGCCCGCGACCCGCGGGTCCGAGGGCGGCTGGGCGTCGGCGCTCGGCGAGAAGCCGAGCTGCGCGTCGTTGTACGCCTGGATGTGCTCGGGCTCGTACAGGAACTCGACGAAGTCGCGCGCGGCCTCCTGGTGGCGCGAGCCCTCCGGGATCATCGCCGCGAGGTCCATGTTGACGCGCACCGCGAGGTCCTCCGGGTCGTCGGTCATCGGCAGCGGGAAGGTGCCGAGCTCGAGGTCGGGCGCGATCTTCGCGATCTCGCCGAAGGCCCAGGGCCCCTGCAGGTACATCGCCGCCTCGCCGTTCGCCATCGCGAGGTTGCCGTCGCCGTAGGCGCGGCTCGCGGCGTCGCCGTTCACGTGCTGCGCGAGCTCCTGCATCCGCTCGACGGGCGCCGCGAAGTCTCCCGCGAAGGAGACGGGGGCGGAGGCGTCGACCTCGGTGCCCTGCGCTGCGAGGTCGCCGAAGAACTCGAGCACGTCGACCGAGCCGCCGATCGCGTAGTCGTACCACCCCTGCGCGACCGTCCAGTCGTCCTTGAAGGTGCCGTAGATGGGCGTCACGCCGGCCTCGGCGAAGGTCTCGCACGCGGCGAGCAGCTCGTCCCAGGTGCGCGGCACCTCGACGCCGTGCTCGGCGAAGATCGCGGGGTTGTAGATGACCGAGGAGGCCATGACCGAGTACGGCAGCGCGCTGACGCGGCCCTCGCACGAGCCGTACTGCGCCATGAGCGGCGCGAGGTCGTCGCGCACGCTCGCGGCGGCCTCGGTGCCCGAGAGGTCGGTGAGCGCGCAGCGCTGCACGAAGCGGGCGACCTCGTAGTTGTAGTTGGCGAGCATGACGTCGGGCGGGTTGCCACGGACGAAGCTCGCGGAGACGACGTCGACGCCCGAGGTGTCGAGCTCGACGAGCACCTCGGCCTGCGACTGGTTGTACTCGTCGACGAGGGCCGACATCTGCGTGAGCGCCTCGCGCTTGGAGAACGTGAAGCGGATCGTCTCGCGCCCGTCCGCGGAGCAGCCCGCGAGCATCGCGCCGCCGAGCGCGAGCACGCCCGCGATCGCGACGAGGCGGCGCCTCTCTCTCGTGGTCCCGATCATCGGTCCTCCGTCCGCTCCGTTGCGACACCCTGCCCCGAACAGCAGGTTCGGGCTCCGAATCGCAGATCCGGGCTCCGACGAGTAGATTCGGTCCCCGAATCAACTCTTGTGAGGGAGTATGCAGGAGGACGAGAAGGAGGTCAAGGGCATGACGGGTGCAGCAGCACGGGCGGGCGGAGCGCCCGCGAGCCTGCAGTCGCTGCTCGCCCACGCATGGGCGAGCGGTCCCTTCACGGCCTCCGACGCCATGCGCGCCACGGGCCTCACGCGCTCGACGACCATCGAGGCGACCGAGCAGCTGGTCGAGCTCGGCCTGCTGCAGGAGCTGCCGGACGCCCGGGCCGCGGGCGACTACCGCACGGGCCGTCCGGCCCGGCGCTTCGCGCTCCGCGACGACGCCGCCGTGCTCGTCGGCATCGACGCCGGCAACGCGCACGCGACGGTCGCCGTGGCCGACCTCCGAGCACAAATGCTGCACATCGAGCGCGGGGCGCTGCGCTCCGATCGCGCCGGGGCTGCGGAGCGCCGCGAGGGCATCCTCGCCCTCGTCGACGCGGCGCTCCGGGCCGCCGGCAGGGATCGTGAGGCCGTCCTGGCCGTGTGCGCGGGCGTCCCAGCGCCCGTCGACCGCGCGGGCCGCTCCCCCGCCCACGGCGACGGCTTCTGGCAGCGCATGAACGCCGACCTCGTCGACGCGCTCGACTGGGCGCCGCTGCGCCGGGTCGCGAACGATGCCGCGCTCGCCGCGGTCGCCGAGGGCGCGATGGGCGGGGCGGTCGGCGCGAGCGACTACGTGGCCCTGCTCGCCGGCGCGCGCCTCGGCGCGGGCGTGGTCGTCGACGGCGTGCTGCTGCACGGCGCGCACGGCGGCGTCGGCGAGATGGTCGCGTTCGACCACGTCGAGGGCGTGGGCTCGGCCGACGGGCTCGGCGCCCACGCGGCGGCGCTCGCGCGCGCGGCGGTCGCGAGCGGCTCGATCCCGGCCTCGAGCCCGCTCGCGCGCATCCCGACGGCCGCGCTCGACGGCCGGGCGGTGCTCGAGCTCGCCGAGGCCGGCGATGCGCACGCCGCGGCGATCGCCGAGCAGGTGGGCGCCGTGCTCGCGAGGATCGTGAGCGTGCTCGCGAGCGTGTACGACCCGCAGCGCGTCATCGTGGCGGGCGCGGTCTCGGCGGGCATCGCGACCGTCGTGGCCGCGGCGGGCCGCGCGATGCCCGACCGCGGGCACCTGCCGCCGCCCGAGCTGCTGGCTTCGACGCTCGGTGGCGACGTGGTCGTGCTGGGCGCCGTGGCTGCCGCGCGCGACGACGCGGTCACCGGCGCGCTCCGCGCACGACGCCGCGCATGACGAAGGCCCCGGCGCGATGCCGGGGCCTTCATGATCGTGGGCGATACTGGGTTCGAACCAGTGACCTCTTCCGTGTCAGGGAAGCGCGCTACCGCTGCGCCAATCGCCCATTGGCTGGTGCTCGAGGTGGAGACGGGATTCGAACCCGCGTAGACGGCTTTGCAGGCCGCTGCCTCACCACTCGGCCACCCCACCAGGTGGTGTGAGATCCTTCACATGAGATTGCTCTCGAGCGGATGACGAGATTCGAACTCGCGACCCTCACCTTGGCAAGGTGATGCGCTACCACTGCGCCACATCCGCGGGGCTCATCGCTGAGCACTCGATGACTATATCCCGGTCTTCGAGCACAAACCAAATCGAGGCCTCCGCGCCCGTGTCTCCCCCGTGTTTCCGCGGGATCCGCACCGCGGTGGTCATCGGAGCGCCCCCGGATGTGGCAGAATCGTCGAGTCCGCACGGTGCGAGCCGAGCGGGACGGGCGATTGGCGCAGTTGGTAGCGCGCTTCCTTCACACGGAAGAGGTCATCAGTTCGAGTCTGGTATCGCCCACAGCAGCAGGCCCCGGCACCGCGCCGGGGCCTTCGTCGTCCCAGGCGCGGCTCGCCCCGCCGAGCTCCGCGATCGGGAATGCCCGACCGCGCGCCCGGTTGGCCTCCTCCATGACGAACCTCGGCTTCGGCCCCCTCATCCTCGGCGGCAACACCTTCGGCTGGACCAGCGACCGCGACGAGTCGTTCGCCGTCCTCGACGCGTTCCTGGCGGCGGGCGGCACCGCGATCGACACCGCGGACGTCTACTCCGCGTGGGCGGACGGCAACACCGGTGGCGAGTCGGAGACGATCCTCGGCGAGTGGCTCGCCTCGCGCGGGCACCGCGACCGCGTCGAGATCGCCACCAAGGTCTCGCAGCACCCGCAGCGGCAGGGCCTGTCGGCCGCCACCGTGCGCGCGGCGGTCGAGGACTCCCTGCGCCGTCTGCGGACCGACCGCATCGACCTGTACTACGCGCACCGCGACGACGAGGCGGTGCCGCAGGAGGAGGTGCTCGCCGCGTTCGACGAGCTCGTGCGCGCCGGCAAGGTGCGCGAGATGGGCGTGTCGAACTTCGCGCCCGAGCGCATCCGCTCCGCCGTCGCGATCGCCGAGCGCGACGGGCTCGTCCGGCCCACCGTGAGCCAGGACCGCTACAACCTCGTCGAGCGCGGCGCGGAGGCCGAGCTGCTGCCCGCGCTCGCCGAGCTCGGCATCGTCGAGGCTCCCTACTCATCGCTCGCCTCGGGCTTCCTCACCGGCAAGTACCGGCCGGGCTCCGAGGTCGACTCGGTGCGCGCGGGCACCGCGGGCCGCTACCTGCAGGCACCCGAGGGCCTCGCCGTGCTCGAGGCGCTCGACGGCATCGCCGCGGCGCACGGCACCTCCGCGACCGCGGTCTCGCTCGCGTGGCTGCGCCAGCAGCCGCAGGTGGTCGCGCCGATCGCCTCGGCGCGCACGCCGGAGCAGCTCGTCGACCTGCTCGCGTCGATGCGGCTCGAGCTCACCGCCGCCGAGCTCGACGCCCTCGCCGGCCGGTAGCGTCGCGCCATGGACCTCCAGCTCGCGGACCGCGTCATCCTCGTCGTCGGCGGCACCGGCCTCATCGGCCGCGCCGTCGGCGACCTCCTCCGCGCCGAGGGCGCCGTCGTCGTCGCCGCAGCGCGCGGCGAGGGCGCCGACGTGCGCCTCGACGGCGCCGATCCCGCCTCGGTCGACGCCGCCGTCGCGCGCGTGCTCGCCGACCACGGCCGCATCGACGGGCTCGTCGTCACGGCCGCGCCGCCCGCGCAGACGCTCGACCCCGCGCGCGCCGGCGATCCGGAGCAGGTGGCGCAGGCGTTCGAGGCCAAGGCCATGACGTTCCTGCGGGTGGCGAACGCGGTCGTGCCGGCGATGCGCGAGGCGGGAACCGGCCGCATCGTCGGCGTCAGCGGCCAGAACGCGAGGCTGAGCGGCAGCATCACCGCGGCGGTGCGGAACGCGGGGGTCACGATCGCCGCGCAGTCGCTCGCGGACGAGCTCGCCGGCACGGGCGTCGCGGTGAACGTCGTCGATCCCGGCCCCGTCGTCGCGTCCCCCGCGTCCCAGGTCGAGCACGGTCGTCCGGGCGAGTCGAGCCCCGAGCAGGTCGCGCGCCTCGTGGTCTTCCTCCTCTCCCCCGCCAACGCGATCTCGAGCGAGGCCGTCGCGGTCGGCCACCGCGTGCGGGGCGTCGTGTCGGTGTAGCCGCTGCGCGCACGCGACGGGGGCCCGGCGTGCGCCGGGCCCCCGCTGCGGTGCTGGATCGCGTCAGACGCGGTCGAGCTCGTAGGCGTACGCCTCCTCGCCGTGGATCGTCGAGTCGACGCCGGCCAGCTCGTCCTCGTTCTTGACGCGGAAGCCCATGGTCTTCTCGATCGCGAAGCCGATGACGAACGCGACCACGAAGGCGTAGGCCATGACACCGAGCGCCGCGATGACCTGGACCACGAGCTGCCCGATGCCGCCGCCGAGCAGGAGGCCGGTGTCGGTGGCGAAGAAGCCCAGGTAGAGCGTGCCGATGAGGCCGCCGACGAGGTGGATGCCCACGACGTCGAGCGAGTCGTCGAAGCCCCACTTGAACTTCAGCTCGATCGCGAGCGCGCAGACCGCGCCGGCGACGACGCCGAGGAGCAGCGCCCAGCCGGGCGTGAGGTTGGCGCATGCCGGGGTGATGGCGACGAGGCCCGCGACGGCGCCCGAGGCGGCGCCGACGGCGGTGGGCTTGCCGTCCTTCACCTTCTCGACGACGAGCCAGGCGATGACCGCCGCAGCCGTGGCGCCGATGGTGTTGAGCGTGATGAGGCCGGCGTTGCCGAGCTCGTTGAGCCACTCCGCGCCCACGTTGAAGCCGAACCAGCCGAACCACAGGATCGCGGCTCCCAGCATCACGAACGGCACGTTGTGGGGCTTGTGCGAGCCCTTCGTGAAGCCGATGCGCTTGCCGAGGACGAACGCGAGGGCCAGCGCCGCAGCACCCGCGTTGATGTGCACGGCGGTGCCGCCCGCGTAGTCGATGACGGCCGGGAGGCCCATGAGGTCGCCGAGGCTGTACACCCAGCCCCCGCCCCAGACCCACGCGGCGATCGGGAAGTAGCCGACCGTCGCGAAGACGCCCGCGAAGAGCATCCAGGCGCCGAACTTCGCGCGGTCCGCGATGGCGCCGGAGATGAGCGCCACGGTGATGATGGCGAAGGTCGAGCCGTAGGCGACGCCGACGAGGTCGGTGTTCGCGCTCTCGCCCGCCGAGAGGGCTGCGAGGCCGAGGTCGCTGAAGGGGTTGCCCGAGAAGGCGAAGGGGGACTCGACGGCCGACATGTTGTAGCCGTAGAGGATCCAGAGGGTGCCGACGAGGCCGAGCGCCCCGAACGACATCATCATCATGCTGATGACGCTCTTGGCGCGCACGAGGCCGCCGTAGAAGAACGCCAGACCGGGCGTCATGAACAGCACGAGGGCCGTTGCCGCGACGCCGAAGGCGATGCTGCCTGCATCCATGGGAGGTGCTCCTTGGGGGTGATCCGGAAGGGACTGCTCTCGAGGATGACGCGGCGATGTTGCCCCTGCCGGTGCCCTCGCGTTTCGAGACCGTTACGAAGGAGCGATCCAGGTTTCGGGCGCGTTACGGGCGGCTGCGGACATGCGGGGCGCACGCCCGGCATCCGCCGCGGTGCCAGGATTGACCGGTGACGTGGATCAGGAACCCCCAGGTGTCGGCCATGCTGCTGCTCGGCGCCGCCGTCCTCGGCCTCGTCGTGGCGAACACGCCGCTCGGCCCCGGGCTCGACGAGCTGAAGCACTGGCACCTGCCGTTCCCCGTCGCGGGCCTCGACCTCTCGATGGCCCACTGGGTGACCGACGGCCTGCTCGTCGTCTTCTTCTTCGTCGCCGCGATCGAGCTGCGCTACGAGCTGACGCAGGGCGAGCTCGCCTCGGTGCGCCGCGCGATCGTGCCGAGCGTCGCGGCCGTCGGCGGCGTCGCGGCGCCCGCGATCATCTTCCTCGCGATCGTGCCGAGCGAGCTCGACCGGGGCTGGCCCATCCCGATCGCCACCGACATCGCCTTCGCGCTCGGCGTGCTCGCGCTCGTGGGCCGACGCCTCCCGAGCCGCGTGCGCGCGCTCCTGCTGGCCCTCGCGATCATCGACGACCTCATCGGCATCCTCGTCATCGCCGTCTTCTTCACGACCGAGCTCGCGTGGCTGCCGCTCGGCGGCGCCGTGCTCGCGGTCGTCGCGTTCGCGCTGCTGGGGCGCGCCTACCGCGCACGCCGCGGCAGCTGGCCGCTGCGCATCGCGATGGTCGCGATCGCGGTGCTCACGTGGTGGCTCGTCGCCTCGAGCGGCATCCACGCGACCATCGCGGGCGTCGCGCTCGGGGCGGTGCTCGCACCGGCGCCGGCGGAGTCGGCGCGCGTGAAGCTCGAGCCGGCCGTCAACGGCATCGTGCTGCCGCTGTTCGCCTTCGTGGCCGCGAGCGTCACGATCCCGCAGATCCCGATCGCGCAGCTGAGCCCGGTGTTCTGGGCGATCCTCGTGGCGCTGCCGCTCGGGAAGCTCATCGGCATCTCGATCGCGGGCTTCGGCGCGCAGCTCGCGACCCGCGTCCCGAAGCAGGAGCGGCTCACTCCCGCAGAGCTGCTCGCCGTCGCGCTGCTCGGCGGCATCGGCTTCACGGTGTCGCTGCTCATGAACGAGCTCGCCTTCCGCAGCGCCGAGGAGTTCCTCGTCGAGGGCACGCTCGGCGTCCTCGCCGGCTCGCTCGTCGCGGTCGTGCTGGGCGCGGCCTGCACGGCCCTCCTCGCGCGCCGCTACCCGGCGGCCGACGACGCGGCGATCGCGCAGTACGAGCTCGACGAGTCGACCCGCCGCACCGACGGCCGCTGAGGCGGAGGGCTCCCGGTCGGCCGCCCGTCGGGGCTGCGGGCCTGTCAGGGCTGCGCGGCCGTCAGGGCTGCTCGCCCGCGAGCGCCATGAGGCGCGAGATCGCGCGCAGGTACTTCTTGCGGTAGCCGCCGCCCAGCATCTCCTCGCCGAAGACGCGGTCGAGGCTCGTGCCCGAGCCGCGCAGCGCCACCTGCTGGTCGTAGAGGCGGTCGACGAGCGCGACGAGGCGCAGCGCGTCGTTCTGGTCCTGGAGGGTGCGCACGTCGCGGAGGCCGAGCGCCCGCACGCCCTGCACGAGGCCCACGTAGCGCGAGGGGTGCACGCGCGTCAGGTGCGCGACGAGGTCGTCGAAGGAGTCGAGCGCGACCGTGCCGTCGAAGCGCGCGAGCTCCGCGTCGATCTCCGCCTCGGTGAGCACGGGCGCGTGCCCCGAGACGTCGCGGTGCCGGTAGTCGTCGCCGTCGATGCGCAGGATGTCGAAGCGGTCGGCGATCGCCTGGATCTCGCGCAGGAAGTCGGCGGCGGCGAAGCGGCCCTCGCCGAGGGCGTTCGGCGGCGTGTTCGAGGTGGCGGCGAGCTTCGTGCCGCCCTCGGCGAGCTCGCCGAGCAGCCGGGTCATGACCATCGTGTCGCCCGGGTCGTCGAGCTCGAACTCGTCGATGCAGACGATGCGCGCCCCGCGCAGCTGCTGCACGGTCTCGGCGTAGCCGAGCGCGCCCACGAGCGCCGTGTACTCGATGAAGGTGCCGAAGTACTTCGGGCCGGGCATCGCCTTCCAGAGCGAGGCGAGCAGGTGCGTCTTGCCGACGCCGAAGCCGCCGTCGAGGTAGATGCCGGGCTTGGTCTCCGGCGCCTTCCGGAACAGCCGCCGCTTCGGCGCCTCCCAGGCGTCCACGACGCCCTGCATGCGCTCGAGCGCCTCCTGCTGCGAGGGGTGCGCCGGGTCCGGCCGGTAGCTCTCGAAGGTCGCGGCGTCGAACTGGCGCGGCGGCTTCAGGCTGGCGACGATCTGCTCGGCGCTGGCCTCGGGGCTGCGCTCCACGAGCGAGATCGGTGCAGGCATGCGGGCTCCTCGGGTCGCCCGCGCGCGGCGGGCGTCGGTGGAAGGTTCGGTGGGAGGATGGCGTTCCCCCTCCAGAAGCCTAGTGACGCGCCGCTCCGCCCCCGCCGGGGTGCGGCCGCGGCGTCCGAGGAGCAGCAGTGAGCCGAACCAGCGACGAGATCCCCGCCATCGACCGCGCCGACGCCGAGCGCTTCGCGCAGTACGCGGCGCCCGAGCGCCTCGTGTCGACCGAGTGGGTCGCTGCGCACCTCGACGACCCCTCGGTCGTCGTGCTCGAGTCCGACGAGGACGTGCTGCTCTACGAGGTCGGCCACATCCCCGGCGCGGCGAAGCTCGACTGGCACACCGACCTCAACGATCCCGTGCTGCGGGACTACGTGGCCCCGGAGGCCTTCGCGCGCCTGATGGGCGAGCGCGGCATCGATCGGTCGACGACGGTCGTGCTCTACGGCGACAAGGCCAACTGGTGGGCGACCTACGCGCTGTGGGTGCTCTCGCTGCACGGCCACGAGGACGTCCGGATCATGGACGGCGGCCGCGACGCGTGGATCGCGGAGGGCCGCGAGCTCACGCGCGACCGCCCGTCGCGCGCGGCGGTCGACTACCCCGTCGTCGAGCGCGACGACCGCACGCTCCGCGCGTTCCGCGACGACGTGCTCGCCCACCTGGGCACCGGCCCGCTCGTCGACGTGCGCAGCCCGGAGGAGTTCTCGGGCGAGCGGACGACCGCGCCCGCCTACCCCGAGGAGGGGCGCTGCGCGCCGGGCACATCCCGACGGCGCAGAGCGTGCCGTGGGGCAGGGCCGTCCAGGAGGACGGCCGCTTCCGCTCCCGGGCCGAGCTGGAGGCCGTCTACCTCGACGGCGCGGGCCTCCGCGGCGCCGACGACGTCATCGCCTACTGCCGCATCGGCGAGCGCTCGAGCCACACCTGGTTCGTGCTGACCCACCTGCTGGGCCTGCCGCGCGTGCGCAACTACGACGGCTCGTGGACCGAGTGGGGCTCGCTCGTCGGCGTGCCGATCGTGCAGGGCGCGGAGCCCGGCGAGGTGCCCGCGGGCTCGTGGGCGTCGCGCCGATGAGCGTCGACGGGCTCACGCCGGGCCTGCGGCGCGCGGTCGACGACTTCCAGGCGATCGCGGAGCCCGACCGCCTGCAGCTGCTGCTCGAGTTCGCCGACGAGCTGCCGGCGCTCCCGCCGCGCTACGCGGACCACCCCGACCTCCTCGAGCGGGTCGCGGAGTGCCAGTCCCCCGTGTTCCTCTTCGTCGAGGCCGACGAGGCCGTGCGCGTCTTCGCGACGGCGCCCGAGGAGGCGCCGACGACGCGCGGCTTCGCCTCGATCCTCGTGCAGGGGCTCGAGGGGGCGAGCCCCGAGGAGGCCCTCGCGGTGCCCGCCGACATGCCGCGCCTCCTCGGGCTCGACCGCGCGGTCTCGCCGCTGCGCCTGCGCGGCATGGCCGGCATGCTCGGCCGCATCCAGCGCCAGGTGCGCGAGCGGCTCGCCGAGCGGGCCGAGCCGAGCGCCTAGGCCCGCTGCAGGAGCCGGTCGACCCACGCGCCGACCTCGGCCTCGTAGCGGCCGCGATCGAGGTTCCAGAGCTTCGTGTGCCGCGCGGTCGTCCACTCCCGGTAGTCCACGATGTCAGGCCGCGCCGCGGCGAGCTCGCGGGAGGCGTCCGGCGGCACGTAGCCGTCGTCGGCGGAGTGCAGCAGCAGCACGGGCTGCGAGAGCGCGTCGGCGTGGAGCACGTTGTCGAGCTCGTCGAAGTCGAGGCTGCGCCCGCCGCTCAGGACGGCCGCGGGCGACTCGAGCAGCCCGACCGCGGTGTCGACGAGCCAGGCGGGCGCCTTGACGAGCGCGACCTGCAGCCGCAGCGTCGGCGCCCAGCCGACGACGGGCGAGTCGAGCACGAGGCCCGCGATGGCGCGGCGGTGGCGCGAGCGGCGCGCGACCTGCAGCGCGATCTGCCCACCCATCGACCAACCCATGAGCACGATGCGCCGGGCGCCGCGCTCGAGCGCGAGGTCGATCGCGGCCTCCACGTCGCGCCACTCGTCGAGGCCGAGGCGCAGCTTGCCGTCGCCGCTCGCGGGCGCCTCGCCGTCGTTCCGGTACGACACGGCGATGCAGGGGATGCCGCGCTCGAGCATGAGCGGCATGCCGCGCAGCGTCTCGCGGCGGGTGACGCCGCGCCCGTGCACCTGGATGCACCAGGTCGTGGCCGACTGGTCGCCCAGGATCCACGCGGGCGCCGGCCCGAGCTCCGTCGGCACCGCCACGTGCTCGACGGCTGCGTCGACGTCCTCGGGGCGATGGAGGGCGTAGCCCGACCACCGGGCGCTCGCGACGCCGGCGAGGATGCCCCGCGCCTCCTCGTCGACGGCGCGCACCACCGACGCGGCATCCTGTGCCACGACCTCGCCGAGCACCGCGATGCGCTCCCCCACCCACAGCGCGTAGGTGCCGGGGAGGCCCGTGTCGGGCGTGCGCCCGAGCCGCACGCCGCGGGCGTCGAGGCCGAGCACGCGGATGTCGTCGCGCTGGTCGCGCGGCGGCGTCACGAGCATGGAGGCGAGCGCGGCCGACGCCGCGGTCACGGCCAGCGCGGCGCCGCCGAGCAGCACGCCGCCGGCGACGAGCGCGGGCCGCGCCGCGCCGCGGCGCGCCGCGCGCCTGGGAGGTCTCGACACGCCCGTGATCGTAGTCTTGCGAGGTGGACACGAGCAGTGCAGCGCCCGCCCCGGTGCCCGAGGCCTTCCGGGCGGCGATCGAGCAGCTGCGGCGCGCCGAGCTGCGCCCCGAGCTCTCGGTGCGCGAGATCCCGGCGCCCGGCCGCATCGCCCCGTGGTCCTTCGCCATCGCCGCCGACGTCGGCGCGCCCGAGCACGGCCGCGACTCCGACCTCGGCACGGGCCGCTTCATCCTCATGCACGACCCGGAGGAGCCCGAGGCCTGGGGCGGCGACTTCCGCATCGTCTCGTTCACGCAGGCCTCGCAGGATCCGGAGATCGGCGTCGACCCGTTCCTGGCCGAGGTGACCTGGACCTACCTCACCGAGGCGCTCGACCAGCGCGGCGCCGAGCACCACTCGGAGTCGGGCACCGCGACGCGCATCCTCTCGAACGGCTTCGGCGAGCTCGCCGCCCAGGGCGAGGGCGCCCAGATCGAGCTGCGCGCATCGTGGACGCCCGTGGGCGCCGACTTCGGCGCGCACCTGACGGCCTGGACCGACCTGCTGTGCGCGATCGCCGGCCTGTCGGTGCAGCCGGGCGCCACGGGGCTCGACGCCAGGAGGCGCACGCGTGGTTGAGCGCGATGCCGCCGCGGCCGCCGAGCCGCGCACCGACCTGCGCGACGCCGTCGCCGTCGGCCCGCTCGAGGTCATCGAGGACGCCGCGACGCTCCGCGCCGCCGCCGACCGGCTCGCCGCCGGCGTCGGGCCGGTCGCGGTCGACGCCGAGCGCGCCAACGGCTTCCGCTACTCCTCCCGCGCGTACCTCGTGCAGCTCCACCGGCGCGGCGCCGGCACGGCGCTCGTCGACCCGATCGCGATCGACGACCTCTCGCCCCTGCAGGAGGCGATCGGCGACGAGGAGTGGATCATCCACGCGGCCAGCCAGGACCTCCCGTGCCTGCGCGAGGTGGGCCTGGAGCCCGCGACCCTGTTCGACACCGAGCTCGGCGCACGCCTGGCGGGCTTCGAGCGCGTCGGCCTCGCGGCCGTCGCCGAGCGGCTCGGGGGCCTCCGCCTGCGCAAGGAGCACGGCGCGAGCGACTGGTCGCAGCGCCCCATCCCCGAGTCCTGGCTCGAGTACGCGGCGCTCGACGTCGAGGTGCTGCCCGACCTCCGCGACGCCCTCGCCGAGGAGCTCGCCGCGCAGGGCAAGGAGCAGATCGCCGAGGAGGAGTTCGCGTACGCGCTCGCCCGGCAGCCGAAGCCGCCCGCCGCCGAGCCGTGGCGCCGGCTCTCGGGCCTGCACGGCATCCGCGACCGCAGGCGCTCTCGCCGTGGCCCGCGAGCCTGTGGCTCGCGCGCGACGCGCTCGCGCGCGACACCGACCGCGCGCCGGGCCGCCTGATCCCCGACCGCTCGCTGCTGATCGCCGCGCAGGCCGACGTCGACAGCAAGGGGCGCCTCGCCGCCCGCCGCGACTTCGTGGGCCGCGCGAGCCGCGCGGAGCCTCGACCGGTGGTGGGCGGCGATCGAGGCGGGCCGCGCCGCCGAGGACCTGCCGCTCCTGCGCGTGCCCTCGAACGAGCCGCCGCCCCCGCGCTTCTGGAAGAGCCGCAAGCCCGAGGCCGATGCGCGCCTGCAGCGCGCACGCGCCGCGGTCGCGGAGGTCGCGGGCGCGCTCTCGATGCCGGCGGAGAACCTGCTGACCCCCGACGTCCTGCGCCGCATCACGTGGGACGGCGTGGAGCCCACCCCCGGCGCGGTCGCCGAGGCGCTCGCCGACCGCGACGCGCGCCCGTGGCAGGTTGCGGCGACCGCACAGAGGATCGCCGCCGCGTTTGTGGAGGCCGACCAACGCGGTCCGGAACCCTCGGAGCCCTCCTCGTAGGAAGCCACACCCGGCTCGGGGCCCCCAGGCCGCGCGCCTACGCTGGTGGCGCAATCACCATCAGGAGGCACCGTGGCTGACGACGACGTCGTGTTCGTGGACGGCGTCCGCACCCCCTTCGGGCGTGCGGGCGAGAAGGGGATGTACTGGGGCACGAGAGCCGATGACCTCGCGGTCAAGGCGCTCACGGGCCTGCTGGAGCGCAACCCCTCGCTCCCCCTCGACCGCATCGACGAGGTGGCGATCGCCGCCACGACCCAGACCGGCGACCAGGGGCTCACGCTCGGCCGCACCGTGGGCATGCTCGCGGGCCTGCCCGTGCAGGTGCCCGGCTACGCGATCGACCGCATGTGCGCGGGCGCCATGACGGCCGTCACCGCGGTCGCGGGCGGCATCGCGCTCGGCGGCTACGACGTCGCCATCGCCGGCGGCGTCGAGCACATGGGGCGCCACCCCATGGGCCTCGATGCCGACCCCAACCCTCGCTTCGTGGCCGAGAAGCTGGTCTCGATGGACGCGCTCAACATGGGCAAGACCGCCGAGCGCATCCACGACCGCTTCCCCGAGCTCACGAAGGAGCGGGCCGACCGCTTCGCGATGCGCAGCCAGGAGAAGTACGCCGCCGCGCTCGCCGCCGGGCACATCCAGCCCGACCTCGTCCCCGTCGCGACGCAGTCGACGTCCGGCTGGGGCCTCGCGACCGCCGACGAGGCGCCGCGACCCGAGACGACGATGGAGGGCCTCGCGACCCTCAAGACGCCGTTCCGCGAGCACGGCCGCGTGACGGCGGGCAACGCCTCGGGCCTCAACGACGGCGCGACGATGTCGATCATGGCCTCGGGCCGCGCGGCGAAGGAGCTGGGCCTCGCGCCCAAGATGCGCCTCGTCTCGTTCGGCTTCGCGGGCGTCGAGCCCGACATCATGGGCATCGGCCCGGTGCCCTCGACCGAGAAGGCGCTCGCGAAGGCGGGCCTCTCGATCGACGACATCGGCCTGTTCGAGCTCAACGAGGCCTTCGCCGTCCAGGTGCTCTCGTTCACCGACCACTTCGGCATCGCCGACGACGACGCGCGCGTGAACCCGTGGGGCGGCGCGATCGCGATCGGCCACCCGCTCGCCTCCTCGGGCGTGCGCCTCATGCTGCAGCTCGCGCGCCAGTTCGAGCAGCACCCGGAGGTCCGCTACGGCCTGACCGCCATGTGCGTCGGCCTCGGCCAGGGCGGCTCGGTCATCTGGGAGAACCCCCACCACAAGCACTACGGGAAGAGGAAGTGATGGCGATCCGCGACGAGTTCCCCCGCCTGGCCGCCGCCGAGTTCGACGAGGTCGTCACGCACTCCTACGTGCGCGACGTCGCGCTGCCCTCTGGCCGCACGCTCGCCCTCGTCACGCTCGACAACGGGCGCGACCACACGCGCCCGTCGACGCTCGGCCCGCAGACGCTCTTCGGGCTCGGCGACGTGCTCCTCGAGCAGCGCGCCCGCGGGGCGCGCGGCGAGATCGCGGCGATCGCGGTCACGGGCAAGCCCTACTTCCTGGCCGCGGGCGCCGACCTCTCGAACGTCTCCGCGATCCCCGACCTCGAGACCGCGGCCGAGCTGCCGAGGCTCGGCCACCGGGTGCTCGGGCTGCTGCACGAGGCCGGCGTGCCGACCTTCGTGTTCATCAACGGACTCGCGCTCGGCGGCGGCCTCGAGATCGGCCTGAACGCCGACTACCGCACCATCAGCTCGGCCGCCCCCGCGGTCGCGCTGCCCGAGACGTTCCTGGGCCTCGTGCCCGGTTGGGGCGGCGCCACGATCCTGCCGAACCTCATCGGCATCGAGCGCGCGCTCAAGGTCGTCATCGAGAACCCGCTCAAGCAGAACCGCGTGCTGAAGCCCGCGGAGGCGCTCGAGCTCGGCATCGCCGACGCGATGTTCGGCCCGGCGACCTTCCTCGAGTCGTCGCTCGCGTGGGCCGACGCCGTCCTCGGCGGCAGGAAGGTGGAGCGCCCGAACACGCCCGGCACCCTCGAGCGCACCGTCAAGTGGCCGATCGCGATCAAGGTCGCGCGCGACATGCTGCGCTCGAAGCTCGGCGAGGTGCCCCAGGCGCCCTACCGCGCCCTCGAGGTGCTCGAGCTCGCCCGCAAGGACGACCGCGCCGCGGGCTTCGCGGCCGAGGACGCCGCGCTCGCCGAGCTCATCGTCGGCGACCAGTTCCAGGCCTCGATCTACGCCTTCAACCTCGTGCAGAAGCGCGCGAAGAAGCCCGCGGGCGCCCCGGACCCGAAGCTCGCGAAGCCCGTCTCGAAGGTCGGCATCATCGGCGCCGGCCTCATGGCGAGCCAGTTCGCGCTGCTGTTCCTGCGCCGCCTGCAGGTGCCCGTCGTGATCACCGACCTCGACCAGGCGCGCGTCGACCAGGCCGTCGCGGGCATCCGCGGCGAGATCGAGGCGCTGCGGGCCAAGGGGCGCGTGGACGACGACACGGCGAAGCGCCTCTCGGCCCTCATCGCCGGCACGGTCGACAAGGCCGACTTCGCCGACTGCGACTGGGTCATCGAGGCGGTGTTCGAGGAGCTCTCGGTGAAGCAGCAGGTCTTCGCCGAGGTCGAGCCGCACCTCTCCGAGACCGCGGTGATCGCGACGAACACCTCGAGCCTCTCGGTCGAGCAGATCGGCGCGACCCTCGCGCACCCCGAGCGGCTCGTCGGCTTCCACTTCTTCAACCCGGTCGCGGTCATGCCGCTCATCGAGGTCGTGCGGACGCCCTCGACCGACGACGCGACGCTCGCCACCGCGATGCGCGTCGCGAAGGACCTCAGGAAGAACGCCGTCATCACGCGCGACACGCCCGGCTTCGTCGTGAACCGCATCCTCGCGAAGCTGCTCGGCGAGGCGATGCACGCCGTGGAGCAGGGCACGCCCTTCGAGACCGTCGTCGAGGCCCAGCGCCCCTTCGGCTTCCCGATGGACCCCTTCGTGCTGCTCGACCTCGTGGGCCTCAAGGTCGGCGCCCACGTGCTCGACACGCACCACGGCGCCTTCCCCGAGCGCTTCTTCGAGTCGCCCGCGCTGCACGAGCTGGCCGCCGAGGGCGTGCTGCTCGAGAAGGACGGCAAGGGCAACCCGAAGGGCATCGACAAGCGCGCCCGGAAGATCGTCGCGAAGCACACGCCCGCCGACGCGGTGCCGCTCACGGCCGAGGAGCTGCGCGTGCGGATCGAGGACGGCCTGGCCGACGAGATCCGCCGCATGCTCGACGACCAGGTGGTCGCAGGCCCTGAGGACATCGACCTGTGCATGATCCTCGGCGCGGGCTGGCCGTTCCAGATGGGCGGCATCACGCCGTACCTCGACCGGTCGGGCGCCTCGGAGCGCGCGTTCGGCGGCACCTTCCACGAGCCGCGCATCGCGGGGCCCGCCGCCCGCGAGGGCGCATCGGTCGCCGGGGCCGCGTAGCCCTCGGTAGCCTCGCTGGGTGATCTCCGCAGCGCTCCAGCACGCCGACGCCCTCGCCCGTGACCTCGCCTCCGCGGGGCTCACGGGCGGGGGCGTCCGCGCGCTCGTCGGCGACGACGCGGCCGACGCCCTCGCCCGGATGTCCGCGGCGCCCGCCCGCCGCGCGGCGCTGCGCTCGCCCGGGCCGCTGGCGACGCTCCTGCGCTCGCTCGTGCTGGGCGACCGCGTGCCCGCGGCGGCGCTCGCCGCGGCCCTGCCGGAGGCGGGCCTCGCGGGCGCCGCGGCGCTGGGGCTCGTCGTGCTCGACGACGACGAGGCCGTGCCGCTGCTCGCGGTGCGGCCGGTCGCGATGCGCGACGCGCTCGGCGAGGTCGAGTGGTGGATCGCGAGCGACCTCGACGAGCTCTCGGGCCAGCGGCCGCTCCGCCCCGACCACGTGCTCGGCGTCGGCGGCGCGGCACGCACGCTCGTGCAGGCTGCTGCCGCCCGTGGCGGCGGGCACCGCGCTCGACCTCGGCACGGGCTGCGGGATCGTGGCGCTCCACCTGCGGCGCTTCGCCGAGCGGGTCGTCGCGACCGACGTCTCGCGGCGCGCGCTCGAGCTCGCCGCGCTCAACGCCGCCCTCAACGGCGTCGACGGCATCGAGCTGCGCCTCGGCAGCCTCTACGAGCCGGTCGCCGACGAGCGCTTCGACCTCATCGCCTCGAACCCGCCGTTCGTCATCACGCCGCGCGCCGAGGGCATGCCCGCCTACGAGTACCGCGATGGCGGCCTCGAGGGCGACCGCCTCATGCAGGCGGCCGTCGCCGGGGCGGCCGCGCACCTGGCGCCCGGCGGCGCCGCGCGCATGCTCGGCAACTGGGAGTCCCGGGACGGATCGGCCGGGCGCGAGCGCGCGCTGTCGTGGGCGGGCGACGACACCGGCGCCTGGGTGCTCGAGCGCGAGGCGCTCTCCCCCGTCGCCTACGCCGAGCTGTGGCTGCGCGACGGCGGCACCCGGCCCGGCGACGACGAGCACGACGCGCTGCTGGGCGCCTGGCTCGACGACCTCGAGGCGCGCGGCGTCGACGAGGTGGGCATGGGCTGGGTGGTGCTGCAGCAGGACTCGGCGCTGCGTCGCGCCGAGCGCATCGCGCAGCCCGTCGCCCTCGAGCAGGCGGGCTCGCACCTGGCGGCATCGGTCGACGCGGCCGGCTGGGCGGCGGAGCAGGACGACGACGCGCTCGCCGCGGCGACGCTCGTCGTCGCGCCCGACGTCACGGAGGCACGGCACCAGCTGCCCGGCGCCGCCGGGCCGAACGTCATCGAGCTGCGCCAGGGCGGCGGCCTCGCTCGGACGCTGTCGGTCGACACGGCCCTCGCCGCGCTCGTCGGCGCGTGCGACGGCGAGCCTGCCCGTCGGCGTGCTCGTGGGCGCGATCGCGGGGCTGCTGGAGGTCGACGAGGCCGTGCTGGCCGCCGACCTGCTGCCGCGCGTGCGCGAGCTCGTGCGGATCGGGATGCTCGCGCCCGACGCGCAGCCCGCAGCGAGCTGAGCCCCAGCGCGCAGCGGTCGAGGCCCCAGCGCGCAGCGGTCGAGGCTCAGCGGTCGAGATAGGGCTCGCGCGCCGCCGCGACCGCGAGGCCCACGCGGTTGGGCGCCTGGTAGACGCGCAGCAGCGCGCGCACGTGGCTCTCGACGGTGCGGGCCGAGCGGCCGAGCGCCGCGGCGATCTCGCGGTCGGTGCGCCCCTCGACGACCAGCTCGAGCACCGCCGACTGCGCGGGCGTCACGGGTCGGCGCGGCAGCAGCTCCTCGCGCAGCCGCACCAGCGCGTCGCGCCTTGGCCCCTCCCACATCTGCAGCACGCGCAGGCCCCGCGCGAGGTCGGCCGCGGCGGCGGCCGGGGCTCCCTCGCGGATCCTCGCGATCGCGCGCAGCCGGAGCGCCGCGCCGCGGAGGTGCGCGGGCGCGGGGCCGTCGCACCACGCGTCGAGCGCCGCGACCCGCGACCAGGGGCTCGGCGCGGCGGTCGCCTCCAGCAGCGCCGCCCAGGGCTGCGGCCACGCCGAGCGGTCGGCGCCGAAGACGCGCGCGAGGGCGGCGTGGACCTCGGCGAGCGGCATGCCCGCCTCGAGCGCCAGGAGGCCCGCCCGCATGAGCCGCGGCACGGTACGGCCCGTCGGGACCGCCCGCGCGAGACCGCGCAGCGCGGCCTCGAGCGATCCTGCGCCCGCGGCGGCCGCGACGACGCCGCCCATCGCGCCCCAGCGCCGCGTGGCGAGCTCGCTGCGCCCGACCGCGAGCGCCTGCGCCGCCGCGCCGAGCCTCGCGCGCCTCGCGCAGCATCCCGCGCTCGAGCGCGAGCTGCGCCGCGTCGAGCGAGATGCCCACGCGCTCCGAGTGCAGCAGCCGGCGCGTCTCGAGGGCGTGGTGGGTCCACTCCCAGGCGCGGTTCCAGTCGCCGATCGTGATCGCCACGTCGATCGAGCGGCGGTCGATCGTGCCGCGGCGCCCGAGCTGGTCGGCCAGCGAGCGCGCCTCGCCGATCGCGAGCAGCGCGTCGACGTGCCCGGGCTCGCCGGGGCCGAGGCCCAGCGCCTCGAGCCGGTCGATCCGCGCCGAGAGCCGGTTGTTCGCAGCCCGGGCCGCGGTCGGCAGCGACGAGGGCAGCAGCGGGAGGAGGCGCAGCGACTCGCGCACGGCGTCGTCGAGGTCGGCGTCGTCGCCCGCCCGCACGGCGTCGGTGATCCGCAGCTCGAGCGCGAGCCGCCTCCGCACGAGCGGATCGAGCACCCCGCCCGCGCCTCCTTCGAGCGCGCGCCACGCCGCGTCGGTCCTCGTCGCCGAGGGGGCGGGCTCCTCGGTCGCGAGGCGGAACGACACCGCGTGCACGTCGACGAAGAGCCGCTCGCCGTCGTCGCGCGCCTGCGCGCGCGCCTCCCGCAGCAGCGCCCGCGCGCCGATCTCGTCGCCCGAGTGCAGCAGCTCGCGCACGCGATCCATGCTGCGGTCGACGTCCATGCTCCGGATCCTACGGAGCATCCCTCACCGACATGCCGAGGAGGCGGAACGCGAGTCCGCGCTCAGGCGCGCTGCGCGTCGGCGAGCCGCGCCGCGACGTCGAGCGCGACGATCGGCACATCGCCCTCGGCGGCGAGCGCCGCGGCGCGGCCGTGGAGCCGCGCCCCCTCCACCGCGAGGGCCGCGAGGGCGTCGTGGCCGCCCGGCGCCAGGCGCGTCGCCGCGAGCGCGGCGCCCAGCAGGCCCGCGAGCACGTCGCCGGATCCGGCGACCGCGAGCCGGTGCGTCGGTGCGACGACCTCGAGCGCCTGGGCGCCCGGCGCCACGACCAGCGTCGTCGCGCCCTTCAGCAGCACGACGGCGCCGAGCGCCTCGGCGACGTGCGCGGCGGAGGCTGCAGGGTCCGCGCGCACGGACCGCGCGTCCGCGTCGCGGCCGAGCTCGCGGAGCATGCGAGCGAGCCTCCGCGGCGTGCGGCGTCAGCACGGTGGCGGCGCCGCGCGGGCGCACGAGGTCGAGGGCGCCCGCGTCGACGACTGCGGGCGCCGAGGAGCCGAGCGCCTCGGCCAGCAGCGCGCGGAGCCGCGGCGAGCGCTCCCTGGCATCCTGCCCGGAGCCCACGAGCCACGCGTCGACCTCGGCGGGCGCCTCGTCGAGGTCGACGCACACGGTCTCGGGCCTGCGCGCGAGCACGAGGTCCTGCACGCGCCGCGGGGCGTGCAGTCGCACCGTGCCGACGCCGGTGCGCCAGGCCGCCTCGACCCCCAGCACCGCTGCGCCCGGGTAGCGCTCGGAGCCCGTGACGACGCCGAGCACGCCCATGGTCCGCTTGTCGTCCTCCGGTCCGGGCGCGCGCAGCCAGCTCATGCGGCGACGATACCCGCGCCTCCCGTGCGCTCAGGCCGCGGCGCCCGTGGGCACGGGCCAGAGGCGATCCACCCCGCGGCCGTGCGCGAGCAGCACGGCGCGCAGGCTCGACCTCCAGGCCGCGCGCGCCACGCCGGATCGCGTCGCACCACGCGAGGTCGTCGGGCGTCGGGCTGGCGGGCCCCGGCCGCTCGAGCACGACCGCCACCTGGGCCGCGACCTGCGCGACGACGCCGAGGGTCGTGCGCACGGTCATGGGCGCGGCGGCGTCCGGCGTGCGGGGCGATCCCTCGATCTGCGGCAGGAGCGGCAGCTGCCGACCCTCGTGGTCGAGCAGGAGCAGCCAGAGCCGCGGCACGATGCCCTCGCCGAGGAGGCTGCGGGCGCGCTCCAGGAGCGCGTCGTCGTCGGCGAGCGGGAGGTCGCCGAGGGCGAGGAGGTCGGGAGCGGGCAGATCGCTGCGGGAGAGGTCATCCATGCCGCGCAGGGAACGCCATCCGGCGACATGCTCGCGGCGACTCCTCGGCGCGCTGTGGAGAACGACCCTGCGAGACAGGCGGGCCGAGCGGCCCTAGGCGTCGCGCTGCACGCCCTCCGCGGGCTCCTCGGCCTCGGTCGTCGCGTCGATGACCGCCGCGTCGACGACCGAGGCGTCCACGCGCAGCTCCAGCTCGTCCGGCAGCGGTCGCGCCACCGGCAGCTTGCCCGCGCCCAGCACCTGCTGCACGATGTCCCGCGCGATCGCCTGGGCCGAGAGCCCGACGTCCTCGAGGATCTCGCCGCGCTCGGCGTGGTCGATGAACGCGTCCGGCAGGCCCAGCTCGTCCACGGCCGTGTCGACCCCCGCGGCGCGCAGGTCCTGGCGGATCCGCGTGCCGATGCCGCCCACGCGCACGCCGTCCTCGAGCGTGATGACGATGCGGTGCTCGCGCGCGAGCTCGACGACCGTCTCGGGCACGGGCACGACCCAGCGCGGGTCGACGACGGTCACGCCGATGCCCTGCGCCTGCACGCGCTGCGCGACGTCCATCGCGAGGTGCGCGAAGGCACCGATGGCGACGATGAGCACGTCGCGGTGCGCGGCCTCGACGAGCACGTCGACGCCGTCGTCGGTGCGACGGACGGCGTCGAGCTGGTTGGGCACCGAGCCCTTCGGGTAGCGGATGACCGTGGGCGCGTCGTCGACGGCGATCGCCTCGCGCAGCTCCTCCTCGAGGCGCAGCGCGTCGCGCGGCGCCGCGAGCCGGATGCCGGGCACGAACTGCAGGAGCGCGAGGTCCCACATGCCGTGGTGGCTGGGGCCGTCGGGGCCGGTGACGCCGGCGCGGTCGAGCACGAAGGTGACGCCCGCGCGGTGCAGCGCGACGTCCATGAGCACCTGGTCGAAGGCCCGGTTCATGAAGGTCGCGTAGATCGCGACCACGGGGTGGAGCCCGCCGTAGGCGAGGCCCGCCGCGGTCGTGACGGCATGCTGCTCGGCGATGCCCACGTCGAGCACGCGGCTCGGGTCGAGGGCGGCGAGGCGGTCGAGGCCCGTGGGGCGCAGCATCGCCGCGGTGATCCCCACGACGCGCTGGTCGGCGCGCGCGATGCGCACGAGCTCGTCGGCGAACACCGAGGTCCAGGCGGGGCGCCCCGCGCTCGCGATCGGCTCGCCGGTCTCGGGGTCGATCTGGCCGACGGCGTGGAACTGGTCGGCCTCGTCGTTGATGGCCGGGTCGAAGCCCTGGCCCTTCTGCGTGATCACGTGGACGATGACGGGCGCGCCGAAGTCGCGCGCCTGCGTCAGCGCCACCTCGAGCGCCTCGGGGTCGTGCCCGTCGATCGGGCCGAGGTACTTGATGTCGAGGTTCGAGTAGAGCGCCTCGTTGTTGACGAAGCGGGAGAGGAAGCCGTGGGTCGCGCCGCGCACGCCGCGGTAGAAGGCCCGGCCCGGGTGCCCCAGGTGCGAGAACAGCCGCTCGGAGGAGCCGCGCAGGCTGCGGTACGAGGTGCGCGTGCGCACGCCGTTGAGGAACCGAGCCATGCCGCCGATCGTCGGCGCGTAGGAGCGCCCGTTGTCGTTCACGACGATGACGAGGCGGCGCCGGTTGTCGTCGGAGATGTTGTTGAGCGCCTCCCACGTCATGCCGCCCGTGAGCGAGCCGTCGCCGACGACCGCGACGACCGATCGGTCGTGCTGGCCCGTGATGTCGAAGGCGCGGCTGATGCCGTCGGCCCAGGACAGCGACGAGGACGCGTGGCTCGACTCGACGATGTCGTGCTCGCTCTCGGCGCGCTGCGGGTAGCCGGCGAGGCCGCCGCGCTGGCGGAGCCGCGAGAAGTCCTGACGGCCCGTGAGCAGCTTGTGCACGTACGACTGATGGCCCGTGTCGAAGACGAACGCGTCGCGCGGCGAGTCGAAGACCCGGTGCATCGCGATGGTCAGCTCGACGACGCCGAGGTTGGGGCCCAGGTGGCCGCCGGTGCGCGACACCTCCCGGATGAGGAAGGCGCGGATCTCGGCCGCGAGCTCGCGCACCTCGGCGCGCGAGAGGCGGTCGAGGTCGCGAGGGCCGCGGATCTGCTCGAGGATGCTCATGGGCCTCCCATGCTACGGCGCGCGCCCCTGGGAGGCCCCGCGCCGGGCTGGGAGCGGCCTCAGCGGACGTGCATCCCGGTCACCGCAGCAGGCGGGAGCAGCGGAACGCGCCGAAGCCCTCGATCGGCAGCGCCTCGAGCCCGAGCACGAGTCGGGCAGGCAGACGAGCAGGCTGAAGCCGTGCACGAGGCGCTCGGGGTCGTCGCCCGGCGCCTCGAGCGCGGCCGCCACGGCCTCGTCCATGACGACGACCTCGCCGCGCTCCCCCATCGCCGCCAACATCGCCGCGAGCACGGGCACGGGATCGGGCATGTCGTGCACGCACTCGAGCGCGAGGGCGAGGTCGTGGGGCCCTCGGGCGGCGAGCGCGGCGCCGCCCTCGAGGTCGACGGCGACCCGGTCGTCGACGCCGGCCTCGGCGGCGTGCGCCCTCGCGAGCTCGAGCGAGGGCGCGTCCACGTCGATGCCGTCCACGCGGAGCCCCGGATGCGCGAGCGCGAGCGCGACGGCCGCGTGCCCTGCGCCGCAGCCGACGTCCGCGACCCGCGCCCCGTCCCGCGCGAGCAGCGCGGCGAGCGCGGGCACGGTGGCGAGCGCCTCGGGCAGCCTCGCGAACCAGGGCCGGTTCATGTCGGCCTGCGACTCGCGCGCGTCCGGGCCGAGCTGCGCCCAGGAGACGCCGCCGCCGTGCCGGTACGCCTCGAGGAGCGCGGGCGCCTGCGCCGCGGCGGCGGCGAGCATGCGCGGCAGCGGGGCGAGGTGCGCGAGGCTCTCGGCGTCGGTCAGCACCTCCGCCGCGCCCGCGGGCAGCCGGTAGCGGTTGCCGGCGGCGTCCTCCCCCGGCTCGAGCGCCAGCAGCCCCGTGACCGCCTGCTGCTCGAGCCACTCCCGCGCGTAGCGCGCGTCCGTGTCGGTGCGGGCGGCGAGCTCGGGCGCGGTGGCGGGTCCGTCGTCCGCGAGGCTCCGGTACCACCCCAGCCGGTCGCCGAGGTGGATCGCGAGCACGTCGATCGCGCCCAGCGAGCCTGCAGGATCCGCTCGGCCACAGCCTCCGCGTCGTCCTCGATCGTGCGCATGGCAGCTCCGCCCCGCGGGCCGCTCCGCTGCCCGCTGGCTGCACGCTGCGCCCGGTGCGGGCCGCGCGGAACGGGCGACCTGCACGCACGACGACGGCCCGCCCTCCGGGCGGAGGACGGGCCGTCGATCAGGCTGCTGCCGGTGCTGCTCAGACGAGCGAGCGGAGCACGTACTGCAGGATCCCGCCGTTGCGGTAGTAGTCCGCCTCGCCGGGGGTGTCGATGCGGACGACCGCGTCGAACTCGATCGTCTGCTTGCCCTCGGGGCTGTGCGCCGTGGGGGTCGCGACGACCTTCAGCGTCTTGGGCGTGACGCCCTCGTTCAGCTGCTCGAGGCCCGTGATCGAGATCTCCTCGGTGCCGTCGAGGCCCAGGCTCTCCCAGCTCTCGCCTGCCGGGAACTGCAGCGGCACGACGCCCATGCCGATGAGGTTGGAGCGGTGGATGCGCTCGAACGACTCGGTGATGACGGCCTTCACGCCCAGCAGGTTCGTGCCCTTGGCGGCCCAGTCGCGGCTCGAGCCCGAGCCGTACTCCTTGCCGCCGAGCACGACGAGCGGGATGCCCTGCTCCTGGTAGTGCTGCGATGCGTCGTAGATGAACGCCTGCTCGCCGCCCTCGGTCGTGAAGTCGCGCGTGTAGCCCCCCTCGACGCCGTCGAGGAGCAGGTTCTTCAGGCGGATGTTCGCGAACGTGCCGCGGATCATCACCTCGTGGTTGCCGCGGCGCGAGCCGTAGGAGTTGAAGTCCTTGCGGTCGACGCCGTGCTCCGTGAGGTACTGGCCCGCGGGGCTGTCGGCCTTGATGCTGCCGGCCGGCGAGATGTGGTCGGTCGTGACCGAGTCGCCGAGCTTCGCGAGCACGCGGGCGCCGGTGATGTCGGCGACGGGCGCCGGCTCCATCGTCATCCCCTCGAAGTACGGGGGCTTCCGCACGTACGTCGACTGCGCGTCCCACTCGAACACGTCGCCGTCGGGCGTGGGCAGGCTCTGCCAGCGCTCGTCGCCGTCGAAGACGGCAGCGTACTGCTGCGTGAACATCTCGGTGTCGATCGAGCCGTCGATCGTCGCCTGCACCTCGTCGGCCGAGGGCCAGATGTCGGCGAGGAAGACGTCCTCCCCGTCCTTGCCCTTGCCGAGCGGCTGCTGCGCGAAGTCAAAGTCCATCGTGCCGGCGAGCGCGTAGGCGATCACGAGCGGCGGCGACGCGAGGTAGTTCATCTTCACGTCGGGGTTGATGCGGCCCTCGAAGTTGCGGTTGCCGGAGAGGACGGCGGTCACGGCGAGGTCGTTGTCGTTGACCGAGGCCGAGATCTCCTCCTTCAGCGGGCCGGAGTTGCCGATGCAGGTCGTGCAGCCGTAGCCGACGAGGTAGAAGCCGAGTGCCTCGAGGTCGCCCCAGAGGCCCGCCTTCTCGTAGTAGTCGGTGACGACCTTCGAGCCGGGCGCCATCGTCGTCTTGACCCATGGCTTCGACTCGAGGCCCTTCGCGACCGCGTTGCGGGCGAGGAGGCCCGCGGCGAGCATGACCGAGGGGTTCGACGTGTTCGTGCACGAGGTGATCGCGGCGATCGCGACGTGCCCGTGGTCGAGCTCGAAGGTCTCGCCGTCGACCGTCACGTCGACGGGCTTCGAGATGCGCGTCGTCGCGGCCTTCGCGGGCTCGACGACGTCGTTCTCGGTGTCGGGCGTGATCGCGCCGGGGTCGGAGGCCGGGAAGGTGCCCTCGACGGCGGCGTCGACCGTGTCCTTCGCGGGCTGCGTCGCGTAGTTCTGGAGGTCGGCCTCGAACTGCGTCTTCGCGGCCGTGAGCTCGATGCGGTCCTGCGGGCGCTTCGGGCCGGCGATCGACGCGACGACGGTCGACAGGTCGAGCTCGAGGTACTCCGAGAAGACCGGCTCGACCGAGGGGTCGTGCCAGAGGCCCTGCTCCTTCGAGTAGGCCTCGACGAGCGCGACGGTCTCGGCCGGGCGGCCGGTGAAGCGCAGGTAGTCGAGCGTGACGTCGTCGACGGGGAAGATGGCGGCCGTCGAGCCGAACTCGGGGCTCATGTTGCCGATCGTGGCGCGGTTCGCGAGCGGCACAGAGGCCACGCCCGTGCCGTAGAACTCGACGAACTTGCCGACGACGCCGTGCTTGCGGAGCATGTCGGTGATCGTGAGCACGACGTCGGTCGCCGTGACGCCCGAGGGGATCTCGCCCGTGAGCTTGAAGCCGACGACGCGCGGGATGAGCATCGAGACGGGCTGGCCGAGCATGGCCGCCTCGGCCTCGATGCCGCCGACGCCCCAGCCGAGCACGCCGAGGCCGTTGACCATCGTGGTGTGCGAGTCGGTGCCGACGACGGTGTCGGGGTACGCGGTGAGCTCGCCGCCGAAGGTGCGCGAGTAGGTCACCTTCGCGAGGTTCTCGATGTTCACCTGGTGGACGATGCCCGTGCCCGGGGGCACGACCTTGAAGTCGTCGAAGGCGGTCTGGCCCCAGCGCAGGAACTGGTAGCGCTCGCCGTTGCGCTCGTACTCGATCTCGACGTTGCGCTCGAGCGCGTCGGGCGTGCCGAAGAGGTCGGCGATGACCGAGTGGTCGATGACGAGCTCGGCGGGGGCGAGCGGGTTGATCTTCTTGGGGTCGCCGCCGAGCTCGGCGACGGCCTCGCGCATCGTGGCGAGGTCGACGATGCAGGGGACGCCGGTGAAGTCCTGCATGACGACGCGCGCCGGCGAGAACTGGATCTCGGTCGAGGGCTCGGAGTCGGCGACCCACGAGCCGAGCGACGCGATCTGCTCCCTGGTGACGTTCGCGCCGTCCTCGGTGCGGAGCAGGTTCTCGAGCAGCACCTTGAGGCTGAACGGCAGGCGCTCGTGCCCCTCGACGGTGTCGATGCGGTAGACGGTGTAGTCGGTGCCGCCGACCGACAGCGTGCTCTTGCTGCCGAAGCTGTTGGGATTCGCCATCGTGGTCTCCTCCGGGGTTCGCGGGTGCGCTGGGGCGTGACGAGCCTACGCCGCCGATCCGCCGCGCACAGGGGTGCGCCGCCGCTCGGCGACGAGATGTCTTGACGTCAAGATACCTTAGCGCGGCTGGGCGTCGCTCGGGGCCGAGGCGGCCGGATCGGGCGTGTCGAGCACCGTGCGCACCATGAGCCACGTCACCCACATCGCGGCGAGGTAGAGCGGCACGCCCATGAGCAGCTTCGTGGCCGCGAGGGCCTCGACGGCGCCGGGCGTCCCAGCGTCGGCGGCGAGGTACATCGGCACCTGCACGGCGAGGCGTGCCGCGACGACGCCGAGCCAGAGCACCGTGGCGCGCCAGGCGACGGTCCGCTTCGCCCGCTCGGTGCGCCAGGCGTGGGGCCTGCCGGTGAGGGCGCCCACGACGATGCCGACGAGCGGCTTCCGCGCCAGCATCGAGCCGATCAGGACGAGCACCACGATCGTGTTGACCGTGAAGCCCCACAGGAAGTTGTCCTCGCCCTGGCCAGTCAGGAGCGCGGCGACCGCCGAGATGCCGACGCCGATGAGGCCGGCGAACGCGAGCGCCGGCTGCCCCTTCTGCAGCACCCGCCAGAGCACGAAGGCCACGGAGACCCCCAGCGGCACGAGCACCGCGATCGCCACGTCCCTCGTGAGCGTGAAGAGCGCGAGGAAGAGGATGCCGGGCAGCAGCGACTCGATCAAGCCGCGCACGCCGCCCATCGCGCCGAGCAGCGCACCGGCGCTCGGCGCCGCCTGCGGGTCCAGCTGGCCGAGGCGCGAGCCGCGGATCGCGGCGCCGACCTGCTCCGAGAACGACGCCTCCGGGGCGCCGTCCTCGCCGGCGCCCGCGGGCCGCTCCTCGGGGGTCCGCTCGTCGCGCTCGACCATCAGACCGGCTTGGGCGCGGTGAGCGTGATGAGCTCGCGCGGCGGCATGGGCTCCTGGCCGCGGCACACGACGGTCGAGCGGAAGAGCTCGATCGCGAGCGCGGCGCGCTCGTCGTCGATCGCGGCCTGGCCGCCGATGAGGCCCTGCAGCATCCAGCGCGGCCCGTCGACGCCGACGATGCGCACCGCGCGCGGCGCGCCGTCGGGGCCCGACTGCAGACGGGCGCGGAGACTCGGGGCCGAGGAGGCCCTCGGCCTCGTCGACCGTGGCGCCCTGGCGCTCGAGCTGCGCGCGCAGCACCTCGCGCACCGGAGCCCAGATGCCCTCGCTGCGCGGCGCCGCGAACGGCTGCAGCTGCACTGTGGAGCCCTCGTGCTCGAGGGTGACGGCCACGATGCGCTTCGTCTTCTCCTCGACCTCGAGGCGCATCTGCATGCCCGGGCGGGGCACGATGCGCAGGCCGCCGAGATCGACGTAGGGCCGCACGGGCGCCTCGGACTCGTCGAGCGGGCCCGCCTCGCCGCGGTCGCTCGGGGCGCTCTTCTCGATGAGCTCCTCGTCGGCCTCGAATGCCTCGTCGTTCGTCGTGTCGGTCATCGACCGCTCCCCTCCGTCGCTGCGCGGAGCCCGGTGGACCCGTGCCCGCCCTCGCCGCGGTCCGATCCGGGCAGCCGCTCCACCTCGACGAAGCGCACGCGCTCGACGCGCTGGACCACCAGCTGCGCGATGCGGTCGCCCGCCTCGATGCGGTGCGGCTCGTCGCCCGTGTTCAGCAGGTTGACCTTGATCTCGCCGCGGTAGCCCGCGTCGACCGTGCCCGGCGCGTTCACGATCGTGATGCCGTGCTTCGCGGCGAGCCCGCTGCGCGGGTGCACGAAGGCGGCGAAGCCGTCCGGCAGCGCGATCGCGACGCCCGTGCCCACGAGCGCGCGGGCGCCGGGCTCCAGCACGACCGGCTCGGCCGCGTGGAGGTCCGCACCGGCATCGCCCGGGTGCGCGTAGCGCGGCACCGGCGCGCCGGTGATGAGGACCTCGACCTGCTCCATCGTCCCCACGGTAGTGGAGCGGGGCCGGGAGGCGGAATCGGCGGGCCGCGACGACGGTCGTCGCGCGGGCGCGGCGCGGCCCACCGGCGCGGGATGATGGAGGCATGGCCTCCTCCATCTCCTACCGCGAGCGGCTCGCGCCGCCGCTGTGGCTGCTCGTCGTCCTGCTGCTCATCGTGCCCGCCGTGCTCGCGGTGTTCCTGCCGATCAGCCTCGCCTGGGGCGCGGTGGTCGCGGTGGCGATCTACGCGCTCGTCGTGGCGATCCTGTGGCTGTCGTCGCCCGTCGTCGAGGTCGCGGAGGGCGCGCTGCGCGCGGGCCGCGCGCGCATCGAGGTGGTGCACCTCGGCGTCGCGGAGCCGCTCGAGGCCGACGCCGCGCGCGAGGCGATGCGCACGGGCTGGGACGCGGCGGCCCACCACGTGACCGTGCCGTGGACGCGCGCGCTCGTGCGCGCGAGCGTCGTCGACGAGGCCGATCCCACGACCGCGTGGCTCGTCAGCACGCGCCGGCCGGCGGCGCTCGCCGCGGCGATCGAGGCCGCTCGCCCCTGACCGCGCTCCCCCGCGCACGACGACGCCCGCGCCGTGGTGGCGCGGGCGTCGTCGTGGTTGCGGGGCTCGGTCAGGAGCACTCGCGGCAGATCGGGCCGAGCTTCGACTCGTGGTCGAACTGCAGGCGGTGCTTCACGAGGAAGCAGCTCACGCAGGTGAACTCGTCCTCCTGCGGCGGCAGCACGACGACGTCGAGCTCGACGTCGGCGAGGTCGGCGGCGGAGAGGTCGAAGCTGCCCGGGTTGTCGGCGTCGTCGTCCGTCGCGACGCTCTTCGCGGGGACGCGCTCCTTGAGGGCCTCGATCGACTCGTTCGAGTCGTCGTCGGTCTTGCGCGGGGCGTCGTAGTCGGTGGCCATTCGGCAGTCCTTGCGATGGGGTTCCAGCGTGCGTCGGCGCACATTCTGCACGACTGCGACCTCAGAGGCAAATCAGATATCCGAGACGTGCATCGGGCTCGGCCGACGGAGGGACGGGGCCCGGTGGATCCGAGCCCGGTTCGAGCCCCGCACCCGACGGAACGCGCGGCGCGCCCGGCGCATTCCCGAGCCGCGTGCGGCCCGCGTGGGAGGCTGTCGCACGACCCCACCCGCAGCAGGAAGGACCGGCGGATCATGCAGCAGCTGAGCGTCATCGGCGTGGAGGACGACCAGCTCGTCCTCGAGTCCGAGTCGGGCGAGCGCTACCGCGTCCCCGTCTCCGCGCTGCCCGAGCGCAGCAAGCGGCCGAGCGCCATCCCGGCGCGCGAGCGCAAGGCCAGCCCGCGCGACGTGCAGGCCCTCATCCGCGGCGGCATGACCGCCGAGGAGGTCGCCGCCTCCACCGGCGAGGAGCTCGCCTACGTGCAGCGGTTCGAGGGCCCCGTGCTCGCCGAGCGCGCTCACATGCTCGACAGCGCGCTCTCGATCCCCGTCGCCACGGGCGACATCGATCCGCTCGCGGGCGAGACGAGCTTCGGCGCCGCGATGGACGACCGGCTCGACGACCTGCGCGCCTCCGACCGCGAGTGGGCGGCCTGGAAGGACACGGAGGGCGGTGCCTGGACGGTGCGCCTGCGCTTCACGACCGAGGGCATCCAGCACGAGGCCACGTGGGCGTGGGAGCCGAAGAAGGCCTCGCTCCTGCCGCGCGGCAAGGAGGCGACGTCGCTGAGCCAGTCGGGCGACGCGTCGAGCGTGCTCGTGCCGCGCCTCCGCGCGATCGACCGCCAGGCGCGTCCGGTGGCCCCTGGATCGACCGGTGCCGCCTCCGCCCCGGCCGCCGACGCCGCGCCTCCCATCCAGCAGCGCGCGGAGCGGCGCCCCGCCGAGCGCCGCGGCGACTCTGGCCGCATCGACCTCGGCCAGGGCGGCGGGGCTGCCGGATCCGGTCGTCCGGACGCCGCTCGCTCGGACACCGGTCGCGTCGACGCCGCCCGCACCGACACCGGCCGCTTCGACTCCGACGCCTTCCGCACCATCGAGCGCGGTCGCCGCTCGGCGCCGGCTCCCGTCGAGCCCGGCGTGGGCCTCGAGGACGCGGTCGACGGCGCTCGCCGCTCGCCCGAGGAGGACCGGCAGGAGGCGACGCGCGCTGACAACCCGTGGCTGCGCCGCCGCACCGGCGAGGTGGGCACGCAGCCCGAGGGCGTGCAGGCGGCCGCGATCAACCGCTCGGCCGCGAGCGCGCAGCCGAACCACACGGCCGAGCTCCTCGACGCGCTCCGCCGCCGCCGCAGCGAGCGCGAGGACGCCCTCCGCACCGCGGAGACCGGCCCCGCGGCGCCCGAGCCCGAGGCGCTGCCCGAGCAGGAGGAGCCGCAGCGCCGCACGGCGGGCGCGACGGGCCCCGTGGGCGCGCGCAAGCGCGGCTCGCGCGCGGCGATGCCGAGCCTGGGACGAGATCGTCTTCGGCTCGCGCGCCGACGACGACCGCTGACGCAGCAGCGCGCCGCAGCGCGGCGAGGAGGGCGGGGCCGAGGGGCTCCGCCCTCCTCGCGTCCGGCGTGCTCGAGGCGCGACCCGTGGCGTGTCGCACGCCGGGCGACGCACCTGACTCGCTCGTCATGTTAGATTCGCGGCGCACAGTCCCGGGCACCGACGCCCCGTGCACCTACGAGGAGGTAGGCATGACAGCACCCACGCGAGAGGCGCAGCGCGACAACACGCGCTCCGGCCTCGGCCGCGTCGTCACCGCCGCGATGGCCGGCACGGTCGTCGAGTGGTACGAGTTCTTCCTGTACGCGACGGCAGCGACGATCGTCTTCAACGTCATCATGTTCCCGCCGTCGGATGACCCCTACGCGCCGATCATCGCCGCATTCCTCACCTACGCGGTGGGCTTCGTGGCCCGCCCGCTGGGCGGCATCGTCTTCGGGCACTTCGGCGACAAGTTCGGTCGCAAGAAGCTGCTGCAGTTCGCGATCATCCTCGTGGGCGTCGCGACCTTCCTCATGGGCTGCCTGCCGACCTTCGACCAGATCGGCTACTGGGCGCCCGCGCTCCTCGTGCTGCTGCGCTTCGCCCAGGGCTTCGCGGTCGGCGGGGAGTGGGGCGGCGGCGTGCTGCTCGTGGCCGAGCACTCGCCCAACAAGGAGCGCGGCTTCTGGTCGTCGTTCCCGCAGGCGGCGGTGCCCGCGGGCAACCTGCTCGCGACCCTCGTGCTGCTCGTGCTGCAGTGGACCCTCTCGGACGAGGACTTCCTCGGCTGGGGCTGGCGCATCGCGTTCTGGCTCTCGGTCGTCATCGTCGGCGTCGGCTACTACATCCGCACGCGCGTCGAGGACGCGCCGATCTTCCAGTCCGTCCGCGAGGAGGTCGCGGAGTCGAAGGCGCAGTCGTACGGCGTGCTCGAGGTGCTGAAGCGCTACCCCAAGGGCGTGCTCACGGCCATGGGCCTCCGCTTCGCGGAGAACGTGCTCTACTACCTCGTCGTCACGTTCTCGATCGTGTACCTGCGCACGTACCTCGAGTACGACGTCGCGCGCATCCTCGGCCTCATGGCGATCGCGCACGTCGCGCACTTCGTCTTCGTGCCGATCGTCGGCCGCTTCGTCGACAGCGTGGGCCGCAAGCCCATGTACCTCGTCGGCACCCTGCTCGGCGCGACGTGGGGCTTCTTCGCCTTCCCGATGTTCGAGTCGGGCAACGACGTCGTCATCCTCGCCGCGATCATCATCGGCCTGGCCTTCCACGCCCTCATGTACGCCGGGCAGCCGGCGATCATGGCGGAGCTCTTCCCGACGCGCATGCGCTACTCGGGCGTCTCGCTCGGCTACCAGGTGACGTCGATCGTCGCGGGCTCGCTCGCGCCGATCATCGCGACCGCGCTGCTCGGCCAGTTCGGCAGCTCTGTCCCGGTCGCGATCTATCTGGTCATCTGCTGCGCGATCACGCTCATCGCCGTGCTCGCGCTCAAGGAGACCAAGGGCATCTCGCTCCACGACGTCGACGACGCCGACCGCGAGCGTCTGCTGCAGGAGAAGGGCACGGTCTGAGCGACCGTTCGCCCGGGACGCGCGGCTGACGCGTGCCCCGGCACCGCGGGCGGCGAGGGCACCCTCGCCGCCCGTCCTGCTCCCCGGCGATAGCGTGGGAGCACAACCCAACGGAGGGAATCGACGATGACGTCCATCGCCTGGATCGGGCTCGGCAACATGGGCAGCCGCATGTCGGCGCACCTCGTCTCGGCGGGGCACGACGTGCGCGGCTTCGACGTGGTCGAGGCGCTGCGCGCACGCGCCGCGGAGCACGGGATCACGCCCACGGCCTCGATCGCGGAGGCCGTCGAGGGCGCGGAGGTCGTGATCCTCTCGCTGCCGAAGGGCGACCACGTGCGCGAGGTGCTCGCGGGCGCCGAGGGCGTCTTCGCCCACGCCGCCGCCGGCACGCTCGTGCTCGACACCTCGACCGTCGACGTCGAGACCTCCGCCTGGTGCCACGACGAGGCGGGCTCGCGCGGGCTGCGCTTCGTCGACGCGCCGGTCTCCGGCGGCATCCAGGGCGCAGCGGCCGCGACCCTCACGTTCATGCTCGGCGGCGACGCCGCCGACGTCGAGGACGCCCGCGCCGTCGTGACGCCCATGGCCGGCAACGTCTTCGCCGTGGGCGAGGCGACGCACGGCATCGCGGCGAAGCTCGTGAACAACATGATGCTCGGCATCTCGATCCTCGCGATGAGCGAGGGCTCGCAGCTCGCGAAGCAGCTCGGCTTGGATCCCAAGGCCTTCTTCGACGTCGCGCGCGTCTCCTCCGGCGATTCCTGGGCGGTGCGCACCTGGTACCCCGTCCCGGGGGTCGTCGCCGGCTCCGCGGCCGACGACAACTTCGACGCCTCGTTCTCGGCGATGCTCGCGCACAAGGACGTCGCGCTCGCGGTCGCGGGCGCCGAGGCGACGGGCGTGGCGGTGCCGGCCGCGACGCTGATCCGCGACCAGCTGCAGCGGCTCCTCGACGACGGCCTCGGCGGCAAGGACTGCACGCTCGTGGTGCGCGAGGCGAGCCCCGACGGCGCCGTCGAGGGCTGGGACGGCCGCTGATGCGGATCCGCGGCGCGGTGCTGCGGGCGATCGGCGCCGAGCGCCCGTTCGTCACGTCGCGACCCCTCGAGCTCGTCGAGCTCGAGCTCGACGAGCCGGGGCCCGGTGAGCTGCTCGTGCGCATCGAGGCCGCGGGCCTGTGCCACTCCGACCTGTCGGTCGTCGACGGCGCGCGGCCGCGGCCGGTGCCGATGCTGCTCGGCCACGAGGCCGCGGGCATCGTGGAGGCCGTGGGCCCTGGCGTGGACCTCGCCATCGGCACGCGCGTGGTGACGACGTTCCTCCCCCGCTGCGGCGACTGCGCCGCGTGCGCGACCGACGGGCGGCTGCCCTGCGAGCGCGGCTCCGCCTCGAACGGCGCGGGCGAGCCTGCTCGGCGGCGGGCGGCGCCTCCACGAGGTCGACGGCGACGGCTCGACGCCGGTGCACCACCACCTGGGCGTCTCGGCCTTCGCGACCCACGCGGTGCTCGATCGCCGCTCGGTGGTGCCCGTGGGCGCCGACGTGCCGCCGGCGGTCGCCGCCGTCCTCGGGTGCGCGATGCTCACGGGCGGCGGGGCCGTCGTGAACGCCGGGCGCCCGCGCGAGGGCGACGACGTCGTCGTCGTGGGCCTCGGCGGCGTCGGGATGGCGGCCCTGCTCGCCGCGCGATCGCTCGGCCTCGGCCGTGTCATCGGCGTCGACGCCGTGCCCGCGAAGCTCGAGTCCGCGCGCCAGCTCGGCGCCGACCTCGCGCTCACGCCCGAGGCGGCGCTCGAGCAGGGCCTGCGCGCCCCGGTCGTCGTGGAGGCGGCGGGCCATCCGAAGGCCTTCGAGACCGCCTTCGCGCTCACGGCGCCGGGCGGCACGACCGTCACCGTGGGCCTGCCGCACCCCGACGCGCGGTCGTCGCTCTCACCGCTGGTCATGACGGCGGAGGCCCGCACGGTCGTGGGCTCGTACCTCGGCTCCGCCGTGCCCTCGCGCGACATCCCCCGCTACGAGCAGCTGTGGCGCCAGGGACGCCTGCCCGTCGAGGCGCTCGTGACGAGCGAGATCGGGCTCGAGGGCCTCAACGAGGCGCTCGACACGCTCGCCGAGGGGCGCGCGATCCGGCAGGTGGTGCGCTGCTAGCCGCGCGGCTCAGCGGCGGCGGCCGCGGCTCCGGCGGCCCTGCGGCCCGCGTCCCCGGCTCTCGGCTCGGTCCGACAGGCGGTTCGCGATGAAGCCTGCGACGGCGGTGACGACGGTCGTGATGAGCCAGCGGCGCATGGGATCTCCTCCTCGTGCGCGGTCCAGGCCGCGCGGTCGCGCGAGCGGCCTCGTGCCGGACGCGACGGGCGGCACCCTGCGCGCCCGCACCACTGAGACGTCACGGCCGGCCGATCCGTCACGGATCCGCGCGGCATCTCCGCAGGCTCAGGCGAACGCGCCGAAGCGGCGCAGCGGCACCCGCAGCTCCTCGGACGTGAGCGAGCCGTGCTGGCCGACCATCCCGCGCGCCGGATCCGCCTCGTCGAGGTAGAGCGCGTACCGGCCACGAGCGGCGACGACGACGTCTCCGAAGCGCGGCGCGACCTCCGGGTCGAGCTCCCCCAGCCAGCCGGCGGCGGCGACCTCCTCGCGCGTCGCGACCCAGGCGGCGTCGCCAGCCCATCCGCGCCAGCGCTCGGCGAGCGCGGCGGCGTCGGCGCCGTCGGCCACGTGCAGGCTGCAGCGCGCGCGGCTCCCCCGCCACGTGCGCGACGTGCTCGAGGAGCTCGGCCGGCACGACGAGGTGGGCGGTGGCGGGCACGTCGACCATGCCGTGGTCGGCGGTGAGCAGCAGGCCGACGTCGCGCGGCAGGCCGCGCACGAGGCCCGCCACCTCGCCGTCGACCGCCTCCAGCGCGTCGATCCAGGCGCCGTCGCCCCAGCCGCGGTCGTGGCCGATGCGGTCGAGCTCGGGCACGTAGAGGTAGACGAGCGAGCGCTCGCGCGCCGCCTCGGCGGCGATCGCGAACCGCTCGGCGACGGTGCGGCCGCCGCGGTACTCGGCGCCGCGCAGCACGCCCTGCGTGAAGCCGGAGGCCGCGTGCTTGGGCTCGGCGACGACGATCGACGGCGTGGTCTCGAACGCCGTCCGGCGGCGCTGCCAGGTGGCCGGGTCCATCGGCCCGCCCCAGTCGCGCAGCTGGTTGCGCACGCCGGCACCCGGCACGAGCGCGTCGTAGCCGACGATGCCGTGCTGCCCCGGCAGCGCGCCCGTGGTGAGCGAGGCGAGGGCCGACGCGGTCGTGGAGGGAAAGCCGGCGTCGATCGAGCCGCCGGGCGCCGCGGCGATCGTGCGGGCGTGGCCCGAGCGCTGGCCCAGCCTGCGCGGCGCCCAGGCCGTCGACGAGGAGCACGACGGCGCCCGCGACCCGCGGCAGCCGGATCGCGCCCTGCTCGCCGCGCATGGCGGCGGCGGCGCTCACGAGCACGTCGGCGAGGGCGGGCGCGTCGGCGCGGCGTGCGGGCAGCATGCTGCGACGCTACCGGGCAACGGCCGCCTCGCGCGCGCGGCGGTGCGCCTCCGAGCGCGCGCGGCGCGTCGTCGGTAGCGTGCCAGGAGCCCATGAACGCCACGCCTCCCATCGACAGCACCGCGCCCGACGCCGAGCGCATCGACGACATCGATCTCGCGAGCGAGATGCAGGACTCGTTCCTCGAGTACGCCTACTCCGTCATCTACGCCCGCGCGCTCCCGGACGCCCGCGACGGCCTGAAGCCCGTGCAGCGCCGCATCCTCTTCCAGATGGCGGAGATGGGCCTGCGCCCCGACCGCGGCCACGTGAAGTGCGCGCGCGTCGTCGGCGAGGTCATGGGCAAGCTGCACCCGCACGGCGACTCCGCCATCTACGAGGCGCTCGTGCGCCTCGCGCAGGACTTCACGCTGCGCCTGCCGCTCGTCGACGGCCACGGCAACTTCGGTTCGCTCGACGACGGCCCTGCCGCGCCCCGCTACACGGAGGCGCGCCTCGCGGCCGCCGGCCTGTCGCTCACGGAGGGCCTCGACGAGGACGTCGTCGACTTCGTGCCCAACTACGACAACCAGTTCCAGCAGCCGGACGTGCTGCCCGCCTCGTACCCGAGCCTGCTGGTGAACGGGGCCTCCGGCATCGCGGTCGGCATGGCCACGAACATGGCGCCGCACAACCTCGTGGAGGTCGTGCAGGCGGCGAAGCACCTGCTCGCCCACCCGCAGGCGACGACGGCCGACCTCATGCGGCACGTCCCCGGGCCGGACCTGCCGGGCGGCGGCGTCATCGTGGGCCTCGACGGCATCCGCGACGCCTACGAGACCGGCCGCGGCTCGTTCCGCACGCGCGCCCGCGCCTCGATCGAGCGCCAGGGCCGCAAGACGCAGATCGTCATCACCGAGCTGCCCTACCTCGTCGGCCCCGAGCGGATCATCGAGAAGATCAAGGACGGCGTGCAGGCGAAGAAGCTGCAGGGCATCGCCGACGTGCAGGACCTCACCGACCGCAAGCACGGCCTGCGCCTCGTGATCCCGGTGAAGACGGGCTTCGACCCCGAGGCAGTGCTGCAGCTGCTCTACCGCTACACGCCCCTCGAGGACGGCTTCTCGATCAACGCGGTCGCGCTCGTCAAGGGCGTGCCGGAGACGCTGGGCCTGAAGGACCTGCTGCGCGTCTACCTCGACCACCGCGTCGGCGTCGTGCGCCGGCGTACCGCCTACCGCCTCGCGCGCAAGCAGGAGCGCCTGCACCTCGTCGAGGGCCTCCTCATCGCCATCGTCGACATCGACGAGGTGATCCAGCTCATCCGCTCGAGCGACGACGCCGAGCAGGCCCGCACGCGCCTGCGCGACGTGTTCGACCTCTCCGAGCCGCAGGCCGAGTACATCCTCGAGCTGCGCCTGCGCCGCCTCACGAGGTTCTCGCGCATCGAGCTCGAGGCCGAGGCCGACGAGCTGCGCGCCGCGATCGCCGAGCTCGAGCGCATCCTCGGCTCCGAGCAGGTGCTGCACGACCTCGTCGCGCACGAGCTCGACGAGGTCGCCGATCGATTCGGCACGCCCCGGCGGACCGCGCTCACCGAGGGCGGCGCGACGCCGACGCGCGGCAAGGCCGCGGCCGTGCAGGCGGAGGTCGCGGATGCGCCCACGACGGTGATCCTCTCGGCCACGGGCCGCCTCGTGCGCGTCGACGGCGAGGAGCCCATCCCCGTGCCGGCGCGCCGCAGCCGCCACGACGCCATCCGCGGCACGGTGACGACGACCACGCGCGGCGCCTACGGCCTCGTCTCCTCCTCGGGCGTCGTGCACCGGCTCACCCCGCTCGACCTGCCCTCGGTGCCGCCGGCCTCGATCGGCCTGACCGCCGGCGTCAAGCTCAAGGACCTCGTGCAGCTCGGCCGCGGCGAGGAGGTCGTCGGCATCGTCGACGTCGCCGATGAGTCGCCGTGGCTCGTCGCGACCGCCCAGGGCATCGTGAAGCGCGTGAAGCCCGCGGAGCTGCGCGACCGCGAGGGCGAGGCGCTCATCGCGCTGAAGGCCGGCGACCGCGTCATCGGCGTCGCACCGGCGGCCGACGAGGCCTGGATCGTGCTCGTCACCTCCGACGCCCAGCTGCTGCGCTTCCAGGCCTCCGGCGTGAACCCCCAGGGCCCCGGCGCCGGCGGCATGAAGGGCATCGGCCTCAAGGGCTCCGCGCTCGTGCGCTTCGCGGGCGTCGTCGGCGAGGACGCCGAGGTCGTCACCGTCACCGAGACCGCCGAGACGCTCGCGGGCCTCGACGAGCCGCGCGTGAAGGTGTCGGCGCTCGAGGAGTTCCCCGCCAAGGGCCGCGGCACCGGCGGCGTCGCCGCGCACCGCCTGCTCAAGGGCGAGGTGGGCATCTCGCTCGCCTGGGCCGGCCCCGCGCCGCTCGCCGTGGGCGCCGACGGCGCGCAGCGACAGCTTGCCTCCGGGCGGCGCGCCGCGCACGGGCTCGGGCGTCGCCATCGACGGCGCGATCGGCGCGATCGGCAGCCGCCTGGGCGGCTGACGCCCGGCAGGTCGCCGACCGGTCGCTCGAGCCGCCAGCGGTCACGAACGGCTGGCCGGTCGGCCGCTCGGCGACCGTCGGTGACCGCTCGGCAGCCCTCGGGTGCGCGAGGGACCGCCCGACAGTGCGATCGGGCGGGAGTGACCGCTCGGCGGCCCTCGGGTGCGCGAGCGACCGCTCGACAGTGCGAGCGGGCGGGAGTTACCGCTCGGCGTCGGCAGACCGCGGCTGCCGCGGGCGTCAGACGTCGATGCGCTCGCGATCCGGCTGCGAGGTGACGATGAACTCGCGGCGCGGGGCGACCTCGTTGCCCATGAGCAGCTCGAACACCGCGCTCGCCCGCTCGACGTCGGCGATGCCCACGCGGCGCAGCGTGCGGTGCGAGCGGTCCATCGTCGTCTCGGCGAGCTGATCGGCGTCCATCTCGCCGAGGCCCTTGTAGCGCTGCGGCGGCTCCACCCAGCTCTTGCCGGATCGCTTGAGGCGCGTGAGCGTCTCGTGCAGCTCGCGGTCGCTGTAGGTGTAGATGAACTCGTCCGGCTTGCCGCGGTGCTTCACCTGCACGCGGTGCAGCGGCGGCACGGCCGCGTAGACGCGACCGGCCTCCACGAGCGGCCGCATGTAGCGGTAGAAGAGCGTCAGCAGCAGCGTGCGGATGTGGGCGCCGTCGACGTCGGCGTCGGAGAGCACGATGATCTTGCCGTAGCGGGCGGCGTCGAGGTCGAAGGTGCGGCCGGAGCCGGCGCCGATCGACTGGATGATCGCGGCGCACTCGGCGTTGCCGAGCATGTCGGCCATCGACGCCTTCTGCACGTTGAGGATCTTGCCGCGGATCGGCAGCAGCGCCTGGAACTCGCTGTCGCGCGCGGGCTTGGCGGTGCCGAGCGCGCTGTCGCCCTCGACGATGAAGAGCTCAGTCTGCGCGACGTCGTTCGAGCGGCAGTCGACGAGCTTGGTCGGCAGCGACGACGACTCGAGCGCGGTCTTCCGCCGCGCGGTCTCCTTGAGCGAGCGCGCCGAGATGCGCGCCTTCATCTCGCTCACGACCTTCTCGAGCAGCTGCGCTGCCTGCGCCTTCTCGTCGCGCTTCGTGGACGTGAGGATCGCGCCCAGCTCGCGCGCGACCACCTGCGCGACGATCTGGCGCACCGCGGGGGTGCCGAGCACCTCCTTCGTCTGGCCCTCGAACTGCGGCTCCGGCAGGCGCACGGTGACCACGGCGGTGAGGCCCGCGAGCGCATCGTCCTTCTCGACCCGGTCGCTGCCGGCCTTGAGCTTGCGCGCGTTCGCGGCCACCTGCTCGCGGATGAGCTTCAGCAGCGACTGCTCGAAGCCAGCCAGGTGCGTGCCGCCCTTGGGCGTCGCGATGATGTTGACGAAGGACTGCACCGTCGTGTCGTAGCCGGTGCCCCAGCGCAGGGCCACGTCGACCTCGCAGATGCGCTCCACCTCGCGGCTGACCATGTGGCCCTGCTCGTCGAGCACCGGGATGGTCTCGGTGAAGCCGCCCTCGCCCGTGAGGCGCCAGGTGCCGGCGATCGCGGCGTCGGGCGCGAGGTACTCGGCGAACTCCGAGATGCCGCCGTCGTAGCGGAACTCCTGCACCGTGCGCTCGTCGCCGCGCTCGTCGACGATCTCGATGCCGAGCCCCGGCACGAGGAAGGCGGTCTGGCGCGCGCGGCGCGCGAGCTCGTCGGCGAGGAACGCGGCGTCCTTCGTGAAGATCTGCGGATCGGCCCAGTAGCGCACGCGCGTGCCCGTGGTCGCCTTCGCGACACGCCCGACCTTCCGCAGCCGGGACGCATCCACGAACGGCACGAACGTGGCCTTCGGGTCGGGGCCGTCGGCGTCGAGGAACTCGCCAGGCTCGCCGCGGTGGAAGCTCATCGCCCAGGTGGCGCCGTCGCGGTCGACCTCGACGTCGAGGCGCTCCGAGAGGGCGTTCACGACCGAGGCGCCGACGCCGTGCAGGCCGCCGGAGGAGCCGTAGGCGCCCCCGCCGAACTTGCCGCCCGCGTGCAGCTTCGTGAAGATCACCTCGACGCCTGTGAGCCCCGTGCGGGGCTCGACGTCGATGGGCAGGCCGCGGGCGCGGTCGCGCACCTCCACCGAGCTGTCGGCGTGCAGGATCACCGAGATCTCGCGGCCGTGCCCGGCGAGCGCCTCGTCGACCGAGTTGTCGATGATCTCCCACAGGCAGTGCATGAGGCCGCGCGAGTCGGTCGAGCCGATGTACATGCCGGGGCGCTTGCGCACGGCCTCGAGGCCCTCGAGGACCGTCAGGTGCCTCGCCGAGTAGTCGGATGCCGCGGATGCCACCGGTCCCCCTTCGCTGCGCGCGCCGCGCGCTCCCTGCCGGCGCCCGTCGTGCGCCCGGCCCCCGCTCGGGACCGCTCGGTGCGGCGCGCCGCAGGCCAGCCTAGGCCCGGCCGGACCCGCAGCAGGGCAGGGCGCGCGGCGCGGCAGCCGCGTTCTGCCGCTGGCGAACCTGGGTCGACCTTGGGCCCTCCCGGGGCGCCCGCATGGGAGACTGGTGGTCAGGACGAATCAGAGGAGGGCCCTGTGAACGACATCCAGACCCCGACGCTCGAGGTGGACGAGGCTCGAGCCCCGCTCACCGGTCTCGACCGCTGCGACAGCTGCGGTGCCCAGGCGTACGTCCGCGCGACCATGGCGAGCGGCACGCTGCTCTTCTGCGCGCACCACGCCGCCAAGCACCGCGACGCCCTCGAGCCGGTCGCGACCGTGTGGCACGACGAGACGGCGAAGCTCCACGAGCGCTGAGCCCGTCTCCCCCTGACGCTCACGAGGCCCGCCCCCATCCGGGGCGGGCCTCGTCGCGTGCGGGGCGTGCGGCGTCAGCCGCCGAAGGGACCGCGCATCCGCTGCAGGAAGCGCTGCGTGCGCTCGTGCTGCGGGGCCTCGAAGACCTGCTCGGGGGTGCCGCGCTCGACGACGATGCCGCCGTCGAAGAACGACACCTGATCGGCGACCTCGCGCGCGAACCCCAGCTCGTGCGTCACGACCGCCATCGTCCAGCCGTCGGCCGCGAGCTCGCTCATGACGGCGAGCACCTCCCCCACGAGCTCGGGATCGAGCGACGAGGTCGGCTCGTCGAACAGCAGCATCGCGGGCTGCAGCGCGAGCGCGCGCACGATGCCCACGCGCTGCTGCTGGCCGCCCGAGAGCGACGACGGGTAGGCGTCGGCCTTCTCGCGCAGCCCCACGCGGTCGAGCAGCGCGAGCGCCGCCTCGGTCGCCTCCTCCTTCGCGCGGCCCTGCACGCGGATCGGGCCGATCGTGGCGTTGCCGAGCACCGTCAGGTGCGGGAAGAGGTGGTGCTGCTGGAAGACCATCGCGGAGGCGCGGTGCAGCGCCGCGCGATCGCGGCGGCCGGGCGGCCGCGCGAAGTCGAGGGACAGGTCGCCGATGCGGAGCGAGCCGGCGTCCGGCGTCTCGAGCCCGTTGAGCGAGCGCAGCACCGTCGTCTTGCCGGAGCCGGACGGTCCGATGAGCGCGTGCACGGTGCCCGCGTCGATCTCGAGGTCGACGCCGCGCAGGACGTGGTTGTCGCCGAACGACTTGTGCAGGCCGCGCGCGGAGAGCAGCGGGCCCTCGGCGGCGGTGCCGGGCTGGTCAGACGGCATAGCGGTCGAGCCTCCCCTCGAGGCGGTCCTGGCCGAACGCCAGGACGAGGCAGATCACCCAGTAGACGGCGCCGGCGATCGCGTAGAGCAGCAGGAACTCGCCGCTCGGGGCGGCGATGCGCTGCGCGACGCGGAAGAGCTCGGTCACGAGGATCAGCGAGCAGAGCGACGAGTCCTTCACGAGCGAGATGAGCGTGTTCGACAGCGGCGGCACCGACACCCGCGCCGCCTGCGGCAGCACGATGCGCACGAGCGCCTGGCCGCGCGGCATGCCGATCATCGCCGCGGCCTCCCACTGGCCTCGCGGGATCGACAGGATCGAGGCGCGGATGATCTCGGCCGCGTAGCCGCCGACGTTCATCGAGAGCACGATGATCGCGCTCGGCCACGGATCGAGCGTGATGCCGATCTGAGGCATGCCGTAGAAGATCACGAAGAGCTGCACGAGCAGCGGCGTGCCGCGGATGATCGAGATGTAGGCGCGCGCGATGCCCGAGAGCACGGCGACGCCGGAGATGCGCGCGAGCGCGAGCAGCACGGCGATCGCGAGGCCGAGCGCGAACGAGGCCGCGGTCAGCGGGATCGTGCCCTGGATGGCGCCCAGCACGATCGGGCCGATCGACGACGCGACGAGGTCCCAGTCCACCTGTCGACCCTAGGCCAGTCCGACCGCTGCGCGCCCGAGCGCGCACGCCGACGCGGCCCGGGCTGCTGCCCGGGCCGCGCGTGCGGTGGCGTCCGTCACGGCTGCGAGACGTCCTCGCCGAAGTACTGCGCCGAGATCTCGGCGAGCGTGCCATCGGCCGCGAGCGCAGCGAGCGCCTCGTCGACGGCCGCGACGAGGTCGTCGCTGCCGCCGCGGAAGGCGAGCGCGTTCTCGCTCGTGTCGTCGGTCTCGGCGGCGACCCGGAGACCCGTCTGGCCGCCCTGCGACTGCTCGTAGTCGAGGAAGGTCAGGCGGTCGTTGACGGTCGCGTCGACGCGGCCGGCGGCGAGCAGCTCGGCGGCCTGCGCGAAGCCCTCGACCTCCTCGACCTGGGCGCCCGCGTCGGTCGCGACGGTCGCCCAGTTGCTCGTGAGCGACTGCGCGCTCGTGCGGCCCTGGAGGTCGTCGAACGACTGGATGTCGCTGTCCTCGGCCACGACGAGCACGCCCGGCGAGTACGTGTACGGCGTCGAGAACGCGTAGCGCTCCAGGCGCTCGGGCGTGATCGAGACCTGGTTGGCGATGACGTCGATGCGGCCCGAGTCGAGGGCCGCGAAGAGCGCGTCCCACTGGGTCTCCTGGAACTCCACCTCGACCCCGAGCTCCTCGGCGACCGCCGTGATGACGTCGACGTCGTAGCCGGTCAGCTCGCCCGCGCCGTCCTCGTGGAACGAGAAGGGCGAGTACGTGCCCTCGGTGCCGACGACGAGCGTGCCCGCCTCCTGCACCTCGGCGAGCGTCAGGCCCGCGGCGCTCTCGGTCGGCGCGGGGTCGGCGGCCGACGAGCAGCCGGCGAGGGCGATCGACGCGGCCGCGACGGCGGCGACGGGGGCGATGCGGGACAGACGCGTGCGGGCGCGAGGCATGAGCACTCCTTCTTGGGGGTATAGACACATCCTAGAACGTCACGAGGCCGCCCGGAGATTCCCGGGCGGCCTCGTGGCGATCCGTGACGTGGATCAGGCGTCGATCACTCGAGGTAGTCGCGCAGCTGCTGCGAGCGCGAGGGGTGCCGCAGCTTGGCCATCGTCTTCGACTCGATCTGGCGGATGCGCTCGCGCGTCACGCCGAAGGTGTCGCCGATCTGGTCGAGCGTCTTGGGCATGCCGTCGCCGAGGCCGAAGCGCATGCGGATGACGCCCGCCTCGCGCTCCGAGAGCGAGTCGAGCAGCGACTCGAGCTGGCGCTGCAGCATCGTGAAGCCCACCGCGTCGGCCGGCACGACCGCCTCGGTGTCCTCGATGAGGTCGCCGAACTCGCTGTCGCCGTCCTCGCCGAGCGGCGTGTGCAGCGAGATCGGCTCGCGGCCGTACTTCTGCACCTCGATGACCTTCTCGGGGGTCATGTCGAGCTCGCGGGCCAGCTCCTCCGGGCTCGGCTCGCGGCCGAGGTCCTGCAGCATCTGGCGCTGCACGCGCGCGAGCTTGTTGATGACCTCGACCATGTGCACGGGGATGCGGATCGTGCGGGCCTGGTCGGCCATGGCGCGGGTGATGGCCTGGCGGATCCACCACGTCGCGTAGGTCGAGAACTTGAAGCCCTTGGTGTAGTCGAACTTCTCGACCGCGCGGATGAGGCCGAGGTTGCCCTCCTGGATGAGGTCCAGGAACTGCATGCCGCGACCCGTGTAGCGCTTCGCGAGCGAGACGACGAGGCGGAGGTTCGCGCCCAGCAGGTGCGACTTCGCGCGCTGGCCGTCGCGGGCGATGCGCGTGAGGTCGCGCTTCAGCTGCCAGTCGAGGTCGTCGCCCTCGAGCGAGAGGCGCTCCTCGGCGAACAGGCCCGCCTCGATGCGCATGGCGAGGTCGACCTCCTGCTCGGCGTTGAGGAGCGCGACCTTGCCGATCTGCTTCAGGTAGTCCTTGACCGGGTCGGCCGTGGCGCCCGTGATCTGCGTCGGCGCGGGCTCGTCGTCGTCGCCGGAGAGGCGGAGGGCTCCCGTGGGGAGCTTCTCGACGTGGACCTTCTCCTCCTCGTCCTGCTCCTCCTCGACCTCGACCGACTCGTCGGCCTGGGCCTCGTCGACGGGGTCCGGCGCCTTCTTCCGGCCGCCGCGCGCGGGCTTCGCGGCGGGGGCGGCGGTCACGCCGTCCTCGTCCTCGTCCTTCGCCGCGGCCTTGGCGCGCGTCGCCTTCGCCTTCGTGGCGGTCGTCTTCGCGGCCGCCTTGGGCGCCGCGGCCTTCGCAGCGGTGGTCTTCGCGGCCGTCGTCTTCGCGGTGGTCGTCTTCGCGGCAGCGGTCTTCGTCGCCGTCGTCTTCGCAGCGGTCGTCTTGGCTCCGGTCGTCTTGGCTCCGGTCGTCTTCGCCGCGGTCGTCTTCGTCGACGACGCGGCCGACTTCGGGGCAGCCTTCGTCGCGGTCTCCGCGGCGTCGGACGTCGCCGAGGCGCGGCGCGCGGCCGTGGTGGTCTCCTTGGCTGGCATGGGTCCTCCGGTCGGGTCGGGCGCCTGCGTGCTGGTGCTCACGGGCTCCTCGGGATCGCGGGGCGATCTCAGGGCAGTCGAATGACCCATGTCAAGTCCTGCGCCGGGGCGCGGTCTCGACTGGGTCGGTCTTGACAGTGTAGCGCCTCGTGTGGCATACGCATTCCCGGCCCGCGTCCAGGGACCGGACCGGCGCGTCGCGCGCGGCGCGCCGGTCGCGAACGGCCTGCGCCGCGACCTCGCCGCAGCGATCGGCTCGGACCTCGCCGCAGGCCTCAGCCCCGGCGCCGTCGCAGCCACGCGGCGATCGCGCGCCACACGGGGCCCACCTCGATGCCCTCCTCCTCGCGCAGCTGCACGCGGGTGCGGCGCCGCGCGCGCACGATCATCGCGGCGCCGAGGGCCAGGACGAGCAGCTGCACGCTCAGCGCGATGCGGAAGCCCGTCCAGTCGTAGAGCCCCGCGTCCTCCCCCGCGTCGAGCCGCACGTGCTGCACGAGGTCGAGCAGGAGGCCGACGACCGGCAGCATCGCGAAGCTCGCGAAGAAGCCGCCGACGTTGACGACGCCGTTCGCGGCCCCGAGCGTGCGGAGGGGGTTGAAGGTGCGCGCGAAGTCGAAGCCGACCGTCGAGCCCGGCCCGGCGATGCCGAGCACGACCACGAGCGCGACCAGGAGCCACAGCGGCGGCTCGGCGGGCCACGCGAGCACGACCGACCAGGTGACGACCAGCAGCCCGACGATGCCGAGCACGAGGTTCGAGCGCCGCAGCGGGAAGCGCGCGGTCGCGATCCCCACGATCGGCCCCACGACGATGCCCGTGAGCACCGTGATCGAGAGCAGGCCGGCCGCAGCGGCGCGGTCGTAGCCGAGCCCGTCGACGAGCATCGGGTAGCCCCAGAAGAGCATGAACATGTTGGGCGTCGCGAGCAGCGAGAAGTGCGTCCAGAGCCCCAGCTGCGTGCCGGGGCGGCGCAGGGTCGAGCGCAGCCGCGGCCACCACCCCTCGGGCAGCTCGATCGAGCCCGTCGCGAGCGGCGGCTCGCCCTTGGGGGCGTCGAACACCACGACCAGCACGAGCACGAGCGCCACGACGCCGACGACCGCGAGCGAGCCGAACGAGAGCGTCCACCCGACCTGGTGCAGCAGCCAGGCGAAGGGCACCACCGAGAGCAGCTGCCCGAGCTGCCCGGCGGTCGCGACCCACTGCGACATCTGCGCGACGATCGGGCCGCGGAACCATCCCGCCTGCAGCCGGATGACGGAGATGAAGGTCGCGGCGTCGCCGAGGCCCACGAGCACGCGGCCGACGACGGCGACCGGCAGATCCTCCGCGAGCGCGACGACGAGCTGGCCCGCGGCCATGGTGCCGGCGCCTGCGGCGATGAGGATGCGCGGGCCGTAGCGGTCGAGCAGCACGCCCACGGGGATCTGCATGACGGCGTAGACGGCGAGCTGCACGGCGCCGAGCGTCGAGAGCAGGCCCGCCTGCACGTCGAAGCGCTCCGCGGCGTCCGGCACCGCGACGCCGAGCGAGGAGCGGTGGAGGATCGCGGCGATGTAGGCGAGCGCCGCGACGCTCCACACCACCCAGGACCGCGCGCTGTTCATCGGCGCGCGCTCACAGCAGCCGGTCGCCGTCCCCGCCGCGCCGCTCGCGCAGGTAGCGCTCGAGCTCCTCCGCGATCTCGTCGGCGCTCGGCACCGAGCCGTCCTCGTCGGTGAGCGGCGAGCGCACCGACGACTGCGCCATGAACGCGTCGTAGCGGGCCTCGAGCGTCGTGACGACGCGCTGCAGCTCCTCGTTCGTCTCCATCTGCTGCGCGACGAGCTGCTGGAACTCGCGATCCGCCTGCCGCAGCTCCTCGGTGCGGAACGCGAGCCCCGTCGCGCTCGTGACGCCCTCGAGCGCCGTGAGCGCGGGCCCGGCCGAGCCCGACTCCCCCACGTAGTGCGGCACGAGCACCGTGAAGGTCGCGACCGGCGACTGCGGGTGCAGGCGGTGCTCGATGCGGTGGATGACCGAGGCCGGGGCCGACGAGACGGGCCGCCAGGCGGAGTACTGCTCGATGAGGTCGGCGCGGTTGCCCGACACCGTGGTCGTGAGCGGCCGCGTGTGCGGCACCGGCATGCCGATGGAGGTGATGATCGTGGTCGAGGCGACCTCGAGCTCGTCGAGCAGCTCGAGCAGGCGGTCGGTGAAGCGCTCCCACAGCCAGTCGGGCTCCGGGCCCGTCAGCAGCAGGAAGGGCGCGCCCGCGTCGTCCTCGACGAGCAGCAGCGAGAGCGAGTGCGGCAGGTACTCCTCGACGCGATCCTCGTTGAAGAGCATGCGGGGCCTGCGCGAGCGGTGATCGATGAGCAGGTCGGTGTCGAAGGCGACGACCGGGCGGTGCGGGAGGGTGTCGAGCACCGCGGCCGCCGCGGCCTCGGCCGCCTGGCCCGCGTCGACGAAGCCGTGGATCGCCACGACGAGGTCGAGCCCCCGGGGCACGCTCGAGAGGTCCTCCAGATCCATGCTCAGGTCGCTCGGCTCGATCACGCTCCCAGCCTAGTGAGCGGCAGGCTGGTGAGCGGCAGCCTGGTGAGCGGCGCCCGCGGGCATCCGCCCCGCCTCGCGGGCGCGGCCGCGCGCGGTGCAGGCGGCCCCGACCCGCGCCGGTATCCTCGTGACCCATGCCGATCCCTGCGCTCTCCATCATCCCCAGCACCGACGACGCGACCGCATCGCTCACGGTGCACGGCGTGCTCGCCGGCGAGACCCCGGAGGCGCCGGGCTTCGACCCGCAGCTGCTCGCCGATCTGGGCGTCACCGGCAAGCGGGAGCAGCTCGCGCGCGCCGTGGTCGACGGCCGCCGGGTCGCGTTCGTCGGGCTCGGCGACCGCGTCGACGCCGTGCGGCTGCGCGAGGTGGCGGGCGCCGCGGTGCGCGCCCTGCGCGACGTGCCGTCGCTCGCGATCGCGCTGCCGGTCGCCTCGAGCGAGGACGTGCTCGCGGTGCTCGAGGGCGCGGCCCTCGGCGCCTACCGCTACGAGGGGCAGAAGCAGCAGGAGCCGCTCGCGCTCTGCGAGATCGCGGTCGTCGCGGGCGACGCGGAGGTCACGGGCTCGCTCGTCGCGGACGCGACGGTCGCGGCCCAGGCCGTGTGGACCACGCGCGACCTCGCCAACACCCCTCCGAACCTCCTGAGCCCCGTCGCCTTCGCCGACCGCGTCGTCGCCGAGGCCGCGAGCACCGGCCTCTCGGTCACCGTGCGCGACGAGGACCGCCTTCGCCGCGAGGGCTTCGGCGGCCTCATCGGCGTAGGCCAGGGCTCCAGCCGGCCGCCGCGCCTCGTGACCGTCGAGCACGCGCCCGAGGGCGCGACGAAGCACGTCGTCCTGGTGGGCAAGGGCATCACCTTCGACTCCGGCGGCCTCTCGCTGAAGCCCGCGGCCTCGATGCAGCACATGAAGTACGACATGGCCGGCGCCGCCGTCGTCTACGCCGTCGCCGTCGCCGCGGCCGCGCTGCAGCTGCCCATCCGCGTCACCGCGCACCTCTGCCTCGCCGAGAACATGGTCTCCTCGACCTCCACGCGGCCCGACGACGTCATCACGATGCGCGGCGGCACCACGGTCGAGGTCACGAACACCGACGCCGAGGGCCGCCTCGTGATGGCCGACGCGCTCGTGCTGGCCTCCGAGGCGCAGCCCGACGCGATCATCGACGTCGCCACGCTCACCGGCGCGCAGGTCGTCGCGCTCGGCGACCGCGTCTCGGGCGTCATGGGCAACGACGAGGCGCTCGTCGAGCGCGTCGTCGCCGCCTGCACGGAGGCCGGCGAGCACGCCTGGCCCATGCCCATCCCCGAGGAGATGCGGCCCATGCTCGACAGCCAGGTCGCCGACCTCATGAACGCGAAGGTCGGCAACCGCTCGGGCGGCATGCTGCTCGCGGCGGCGTTCCTCGAGCACTTCGTCGGCGAGCGCGACGGCTCCCCCATCCCGTGGGCGCACGTCGACATCGCGGGCCCCTCGATGAACACGGGCGCGCCGCACGGCCACACGCCCTCCGGCGCCACGGGCGCTGCCGTGCGCGGCGTGCTCCGCGCGGTCGCGGGCATGGCGCGCGGCACCGCGCAGTAGCGCCCGACGCCGTCGGCGAACGCGCCGCCGCGTCCCCGGGCGGTCAGCCGCATCGGGATAGGCTGGGCACAGGCGAGGGCTCCGCACCGGCAGCGCTTCGCCGTGCACAGCCGTGCCCACCGGTTCGGCAACGGGACTCAGAAGGAGCGAGTGCGTGTCCGATCAGAGCTTTGACATCGTCGTCCTGGGCGGAGGCAGCGCGGGCTACGCCGTCGCGCTGCGCGCCGTGCAGCTCGGCAAGACCGTCGCGATCGTCGAGAAGGACAAGCTCGGCGGCACCTGCCTCCACCGGGGCTGCGTGCCGACGAAGGCGATGCTGCACTCGGCCGAGGTCGCCGACGTCGTGCGCGAGTCCGGCGAGGCCGGCGTGGACGCCGAGCTCAAGGGCATCGACATCGAGCGCGTCACGGCCTTCCGCGAGGGCATCATCGCGAAGAAGTTCAAGGGCCTCGAGGGCCTCATCAAGGCGAAGGGCATCACCGTCGTCGCCGGCGAGGGCAAGCTCGCCTCCCCCACGACCGTCACGGTCGGCGACCAGACGCTCACCGGCAAGAGCATCGTGCTCGCCTCGGGCTCCTACGCGAAGTCGCTCCCGGGCCTGGAGATCACCGGCAACGTCATCACGAGCGAGCAGGCGCTGAAGCTCGACTGGATCCCGGAGCGCGTCGCCATCCTCGGTGGCGGCGTCATCGGCGTCGAGTTCGCGAGCGTCTGGCGCTCGTTCGGCACCGAGGTGACGATCATCGAGGGCCTCCCCCACCTCGTCCCGAACGAGGAGGAGTCGGTCTCGAAGCAGTTCGAGCGCGCCTACAAGAAGCGCGGCATCCAGTTCAAGCTCGGCGCCCGCTTCTCGGGCGTCACGCAGGACGAGTCGGGCGTGCACGTCTCGCTCGAGACCGGCGAGACGATCGACGCCGACCTGCTGCTCGTGGCCGTCGGCCGCGGCCCCGTGACGGCCGGGCTCGGCTACGAGGAGGTCGGCGTGCAGCTCGACCGCGGCTTCGTCACGGTCGACGAGACCCTCCAGACCTCGGTGCCCGGCGTCTACGCCGTCGGCGACATCGTCCCGGGCCTGCAGCTCGCGCACCGCGGCTACCAGCAGGGCATCTTCGTGGCCGAGCAGATCGCGGGCCTCGAGCCGCGCATGGTCGAGGACATCAACATCCCCAAGGTCACCTACTCCGACCCCGAGGTCGCATCGGTCGGCTACACGGAGGCGAAGGCCAAGGAGCAGTTCGGCGCCGACGCGATCGAGTCGTACGAGTACTCCCTCGGCGGCAACGCCAAGAGCGAGATCGTCGGCACGACCGGCTCGGTCAAGGCGGTGCGCGTCAAGGACGGCCCCGTCGTCGGCATCCACATGATCGGCCGCCGCGTGGGCGAGCTCGTCGGCGAGGCGCAGCTCATCGTCAACTGGGAGGCCTACCCGGAGGACGTCGCGCACCTCATCCACGCGCACCCGACGCAGAACGAGTCGCTCGGCGAGACGCACCTCAAGCTCGCCGGCACCCCGCTCCACGCCATCTGATCGAAGCCACAGGAGACACGCAATGACCGACATCCAGCTCCCCGCCCTGGGCGAGAGCGTCACCGAGGGCACGATCACCCGCTGGCTGAAGCAGGTCGGCGACGAGGTCGCCGTCGACGAGGCCATCGTCGAGGTCTCGACCGACAAGGTCGACACCGAGGTGCCCTCGCCCGTCGCGGGCACGATCACCGAGATCCTCGCGGGCGAGGACGACACCGTCGAGGTCGGCGCCGTCATCGCGCGCGTCGGCGACGCGGGCGACGCGCCCGAGGGCGACGCCCCTGCCGAGGAGCAGGAGCCCGCTGCGGAGGCGCCCGCTGAGGAGGCACCCGCTGACGAGGCACCGGCCGAGGAGGCTCCGGCCGAGCCCGCCGCCGAGGAGGCGCCCGCGCCCCAGGCCGAGGCCAAGCCGGCCGCGGGCGGCGGCGCCGAGATCGCGCTCCCCGCGCTCGGCGAGTCGGTCACGGAGGGCACGATCACGCGCTGGCTGAAGCAGGTCGGCGACGAGGTCGCCGTCGACGAGGCCATCGTCGAGGTGTCGACCGACAAGGTCGACACCGAGGTGCCCTCGCCCGTCGCAGGCACGATCACCGAGATCCTCGCGGCCGAGGACGAGACCGTCGAGGTGGGCGCGATCATCGCGCGCGTCGGCGAGGCCGGCGCAGCGCCGGCCGAGCAGGCGCCCGCCGCCGACGAGCCCGCGGCCTCCGAGGGCAGCGCCCAGGAGCAGGACGCCGCGCCGGCCGAGCAGGACGCGCCCGCCCAGCCCTCCACCGAGCAGCCGGAGCCCGCGAAGGCCCCGGAGCCCGAGCAGGCTTCCGCCCCGGCGGCGCCTGCGAAGCCCGCCGCCGCACCCGCGAAGCCCGCGCCTGCGGCGCCCGCGAAGCCGGCCGAGCCTGCGGCGAAGTCCGCTGCCGCCCCGGCGAAGCCCGCTGCCGCGGCGCCCCAGTCGGGCGGCTCGGTCTACGTGACGCCGATCGTGCGCAAGCTGGCCAACGAGCAGGGCGTCGACCTCGCGTCGGTGACCGGCACGGGCGTCGGCGGCCGCATCCGCAAGGAGGACGTCCTCGCCGCGGCGAAGGCCGCTCCCGCGTCGTCGGCGGCTGCACCCGCGCCGGTCGAGGCCGAGGTCTCGGAGCTCCGCGGCACCTCGGCACCGCTCACGCGACTGCGCAAGGTCGTCGCGAAGCGCGCCGTCGAGTCGATGCAGCAGCTCGCGCAGCTCACGACGGTCGTGGAGGTCGACGTGACGAAGGTCGCGCAGCTCCGCGAGGCCAAGAAGGCGGCGTTCCAGCAGGAGACGGGCAACAAGCTCACCTTCCTGCCGTTCTTCACGCAGGCGGCGGTCGAGGCGCTCAAGTCGCACCCGATCATCAACTCGACGGACGACGGCGAGCAGATCACCTACCCCGAGGTCGAGAACCTCTCGATGGCGGTCGACACCGAGCGCGGACTGCTCACGCCGGTGATCCGCGACGCGGGCTCGAAGAGCATCCGCGAGCTGACGGCCGAGATCGCCGATCTCGCCCAGCGCACGCGCGACAACAAGCTGAGCCCCGACGAGCTCGCCGGCGGCACCTTCACGCTGACGAACACGGGCTCGCGCGGCGCGCTGTTCGACACCCCGGTGGTGTTCCAGCCGCAGCGCGCCATCCTCGGCGTGGGCTCGGTCGTGAAGCGCGCCGTGGTGGTCTCGGTCGACGGCCAGGACTCGATCGCGATCCGCTCGATGGTCTACCTCGCCCTGTCGTACGACCACCGCATCATCGACGGCGCGGACGCGGCCCGCTACCTGGGCCAGGTCAAGGCGCGCCTCGAGTCGGGCGCCTTCGAGGTCTAGTCCGACCAGGCGTCCCGCAGGACCCAGCCGGCCTCGGTGCTCATCACGAGCACCGAGGCCGGTGCCGTCTCCGAGACGATGCGCAGCAGCCACGCCTCGCCGAGCCGCTGCACCGGCTCGGCGCGCCCGTCGGCAGGCATGCGCCAGGGCTCCTCAGCCGCCAGCAGCGGGCTGGCCGGATCGTGCAGCGCGACGAGGCAGGCCGCGTCGCCCGCGTCGAGGCACGCCTCGCGCTCCGCGAGCAGCGCCTCCGTCGCCGCAGCCGGGTCTGCCGGCGCGGCGGCCCCCGCGGCGTCGGTCGGCGTCGGCGCGGCGCTCTGCGTCGACGCGGCACTCTGGGGCGGCGCGGGCGACGGAGCCTCGGAGGACGGCGACAGCGGGGCCGGTGGCGGGGGTGCGGGCGGAGCGCTGCTCGGTGCCGGTGCGGCGGAGGCCGCGACCGGTGGCGAGGGCGCAGGCGGGCCGCCGTCGGCCGCCGCCGCGAGCCCGCCCGCGAGGGCGAGCGCGACCGCTGCGGAGCCGGCGGCGATCCAGAACCGCGGCCGCACCGCTCGGGCGGCCCGCGCCGGCGCCCGCAGCAGGCTCGCGCACCGATCGGGCGGCGCCGCGCGCCAGCGCGCGGTCGAGCAGCGCCGCGACGCGCTCCCACAGCGCCCCGATGCCGGCCGAGCGCTCCGCCGCCGAGCGATCGCGGCGCCGCATCGGCGCGCGCGGGTCGAGCTCCACCGCGCGCCTCGGGGGCTCGAGCGCGAGCGGCAGCGCCGGCCACGCCTCCAGCAGCGCCTCGCCCGCCGCGGCGAGGTCGCGCTCGGCCAGCGCCGTCTCGACGGCAGGCGGCAGGGCGGCGCCCGCGGCGTCGAGCACCGCCTCGGCGACGTCGCGCCACGCGGCGACGTCGCGCGCCACGGCCTCGCTCGCATCCCGCCAGGCTCGGGTCGGCGCGCTCGTCTCGATCGCGGCGCCCGCCGCGAGCAGCAGCGGCGCCCCGTCGGCATCGAGCCGCACGTCCTGCAGCGCGATGCCGCGAGCGGCCGCACCCACCGCGTGCAGGGCGCCGAGCGCCGCCGCGACGGGCGCGAGAGCCGTCACCGCCTCCCCGTCTCCGGGGCACCGCGCGCCACGAGCCAGCTCGCGAGGTCGCGGGGCAGCAGCGGCAGCACGAGCACCGCGCCGCCGTCCGCGGCCTGGTCGAGCACGGGCACGAGATGGGGGTGGGCCGCGGCCGCCACCGCCTCCGCCTCGCGCGCGATCGCCGCGGCGCCCGCCCCGAGCCCGCGGTGCAGGCTCGACGCCCGCGCCGTCCTCCGCCGCGGCGACCCACACCTCCCGCTCGTCGTCGCGCCGCAGCAGCCGCACGAGGGGATGGCCGGCGATGGTGGTGCGCGCGTCGTCCATGCGGGCGAGGATGCCCCGAGGTCCGCGCCGCCCGGGCCGATCGGGCGACGAGGTGTGGAGAGCGGCGGCCCCCGCCCCCGGTATCGTGGACGCCATGGCACGCGAGACCGAGAAGGAGCCGGGCAGGCTCAAGACGATGTGGTCCATCTTCCAGATGACCCGCAGGAACGACAAGGTCGCGCTGCCGCTGATGCTGCTCGCGTTCCTCGCCCCCGTCGTCCTCTCGATCGTGCTGCCGATCGTGCTCGGCAGCGACGTGCTGTTCCTGGTGCTGTGGATCATCTCGGGCCTGCTCGTGGGCCTGATGCTCATGATGATGGTGCTCACGAACCGCGCCGAGAAGATCGCCTTCGGCCAGATCGAGGGCCGCCCCGGCGCGGTCGGCGCCGTGCTGAAGAACGGCCTCCGCGGCTCGTGGACGTCGAGCGAGATGCCCGTCGCGGTCAACCCCAAGACGCAGGACGCGATCTACCGCGCGGTCGGCCGCCCCGGCATCGTGCTCATCGCCGAGGGCCCGCGGGAGCGCGTCGCGCGCATCCTCGCCGACGAGCAGCGCAAGGTGAAGCGGATCGTGCCGAACGTGCCCGTGCACGTGCTCGCGATCGGCCCCGACTCCGAGCTCGAGCTGCGGCGCCTCACGCGCTCGATGCGGCGCCTGAAGCGCACGCTCACGAGGGCCGAGGTGATGGCCGTGGCCAACCGCCTCACCTCGCTCGGCCAGGTGAGCCTGCCCATCCCGAAGGGCATCGATCCCCGCCGAGTGCGGCCCGGCCGCCCCCGCTGACGTAACACCGCCGAAACATCGGCGTCACCGGAGGGCAACCGCTCCTGCGTAGCGTCGATGCCACGGCATCCGCCTACCCCCAACCAGTCAGGAGCATCATGTTCAAGGATTCCTCCGAGGTCCTCGCCTACATCAAGGACGAGGAGGTGAAGTTCCTCGACATCCGCTTCACGGACCTGCCGGGCGTGCAGCAGCACTTCAACATCCCCGCGTCGACCGTCGACGAGGAGTTCTTCACCGTCGGCCAGCTGTTCGACGGCTCGTCGATCCGCGGCTTCGCGAACATCCACGAGTCGGACATGCAGCTCATCCCCGACGTGACGACGGCGTACGTCGACCCCTTCCGCGAGCACAAGACGCTCGTCATGATCTTCGACATCTACAACCCGCGCACGGGCGAGATCTACCACCGCGACCCCCGCCAGGTGGCGCACAAGGCCGAGCAGTACCTCGCCTCCACCGGCATCGCCGACACCGCGTTCTTCGCGCCCGAGGCCGAGTTCTACGTCTTCGACGACGTGCGCTACTCGACGACGCAGAACCAGTCGTTCCACGTCGTCGACTCCGAGGAGGGCGCCTGGAACTCGGGTCGCGTCGAGGAGGGCGGCAACCTCGGCAACAAGACGCCCTACAAGGGCGGCTACTTCCCCGTCTCCCCCGTCGACAAGCAGGCCGATCTCCGCGACGACATCGTGCTCAAGCTCGAGGCCATCGGCCTCGCGGTCGAGCGCAGCCACCACGAGGTCGGCACGGGCGGCCAGGCCGAGATCAACTACCGCTTCAACACGATGGTGAAGGCCGCGGACGAGATCCTCGCCTTCAAGTACATCGTCAAGAACACGGCAGAGGAGTGGGGCAAGACGGCCACCTTCATGCCGAAGCCCCTCTTCGGCGACAACGGCTCGGGCATGCACACGCACCAGTCGCTGTGGCTCGACGGCAAGCCCCTCTTCTTCGACGAGCACGGCTACGGCAACCTCTCCGACACTGCCCGCTGGTACATCGGCGGCCTGCTCGCGCACGCTCCCGCGGTGCTCGCCTTCACGAACCCGTCGATCAACTCGTACCACCGCCTCGTGAAGGGCTTCGAGGCGCCGGTCAACCTGGTCTACTCGGCCGGCAACCGCTCGGCGGCCATCCGCATCCCGATCACGGGCTCGAACCCGAAGGCGAAGCGCATCGAGTTCCGCGCGCCCGACGCCTCGTCGAACCCCTACCTCGCGTTCGCTGCGCAGATGATGGCCGGCCTCGACGGCATCAAGAACCGCATCGAGCCGCACGAGCCGGTCGACAAGGACCTCTACGAGCTGCCGCCCGAGGAGGCCAAGGGCATCCCGCAGGTGCCCGGCACGCTCGAGGAGGCGCTCGTCGCGCTCGAGCAGGACCACGAGTTCCTCCTCGAGGGCAACGTGTTCACGAAGGACCTCATCGAGACGTGGATCGCGTACAAGCGCGAGAACGAGATCCTGCCGATGGCGCAGCGTCCGCACCCGTTCGAGTTCGAGCTCTACTACGGGGTCTGATGCGCTGAGCGCCTGACGGCGACCAGACGGGGGCCGGGTTCCTTGGGGGGACCCGGCCCCTCTCCGTGCGCGGGGGCCTGGCGGAGGCTGCCCTACGCCCGCGCCGCCTCGCCGCAGATCGTGCATGCCTCGAGCTCCTGGCGGCCCCAGCGGATGACCGGGATGAAGAAGAGCGTGAACCGGCGGGACGTGCGGATGCGCGCCCACGCGGTCGTGTTGCCGCAGCGCGGGCACGTGCGGGTCTGGCCCGGGCCGAGGTCCTCGCGCTTGTCGGAGACGCCGAAGATGAGGAGCATGCAGCCAGGCTAGGGGCAGCCCGCAGGGCGGGGCTGTGGCCTCGTGACGCGAGCGGCTGCGCCGCGCGCTCCTCGACCAGCGGGCGGACGCGAGCGGCTGCGCCGCGCGCTCCTCGACCAGCGGGCGGACGCGAGCGGCTGCGCCGCGCGCTCCTCGACCAGCGGGCGGACGCGAGCGGCTGCGCTGCGCGCTGGAGCGTGGAGCGGAGGCGCCTGCGCGCCTCCGCCGCGACGCCAGCGCGGACGACCGTCCCGGGCGTCCGGAGGGGCTCCAGCGGGTCAGGCCTCGTAGAAGAGCCGGTCGAAGACGCGGCGCGCCCTGCGGGTCGTCGCGAGGTACTGCTCCTCGAGCGCGTTCGCGGAACCGGCGGGCATGCCGATGAGCCGCGCGACGGCCTCCAGCTCGATGCGGTCGACGGGCAGCAGGTCGATCGTGCGCGCCCGCGCGAGCGCGAGCCCGTTGCGGATGCGGGTCGCGAGCGTCCACGCCTCCCGCAGCACCTCGGCGTCCCGGTCGCCCACGAGGTCCGCGCGCGCGGCTGAGGCCAGGGCCTCGAGCGTCGACGTGGTGCGGAGGCTCGGCTCCGCGCCCGCGTGCCGCAGCTGCACGAGCTGCACGAGCCACTCGACGTCGCTCAGCGAGCCGTCGCCGAGCTTGAGGTGGCGGCGGCGGTCGGCGCTCCGCGGCAGCCGCTCCGCCTCGACGCGCGCCTTGATGCGCCGCACCTCCCGCACCGACGAGGCCGGGAAGTCCTTCGGGTACCGCCGCTCGTCGATGATCGCGAGCAGCTCGGCGGCGAGCGGCGCGGAGCCCGCGAACGAGCCGGCGCGCAGCAGCGCCTGCGCCTCCCACGGCTCCGACCAGCGGTCGTAGTAGGCGCGGTAGCTCTCGAGCGTGCGCACGATCGGGCCCTGCCTGCCCTCGGGGCGGAGGCCCGCATCCATCTCGAACGGCAGGAACGGGTCGGCGAGGGTCTCGCCCACCTTCCGGATGATCCCGGTCGCGGCCGCGACGACGTCGCCCTCGCCCCGCACGACGTGCATGACGTCGATGTCGCTGCCGAAGCCGATCTCGCGCCCGCCCGTGCGGCCCATCGTGATGGTCGCGAGCTCGACGCCGTCCTGCGCGTGGAGCGTCAGCGCCGCATCGACCATCGCCGCGGCGATCGCGGTGAGCGCGGCGCCGACCTGCGTCTCGTCGATGCGCTGCAGGGCGCTGCCCATCGCCACCCGCAGGTGCTCGCGCCGGCGCAGGGTGCGCAGCGCCTCGCGCACGGCAGCGGGCTCCTCGTGGCGCGCGAGCACCGCGGCCGCCTCCTCGCGGAGCGCCGCCTCGGAGCGCGGTCGCAGCTGGTCGTCGTCGTCGAGCCACGACGCGGCCTCCGACACCTTCTCCATGAGCGCCGCGATGAGGCGCGACGACGCCAGGAGCCTCGTGAGTCGCTGCGCCGCGACGGGCGAGTCGCGCAGCATGCGCAGGAACCACGGGCTCTCGCCGAGCGACTCCGAGAGCCTGCGGAAGGCGAGGAGGCCCATGTCGGGGTCGGCGCCCTCGGCGAACCAGCCGAGCAGCACCGGCAGCAGCAGCCGCTGGATCTGCGCGCGGCGCGAGACGCCGCCCGTGAGCTCGGCGATGTGCGCGAGCGCGCCGCGCGCATCGGCGTAGCCGGAGGCCTCGAGGCGGCGCATCGCGCTCTCGGGCGTGAGGCGCACGGCGTCGTGGTCGAGCGAGGCGACCGCGCCGAGGAGCGGGCGGTAGAACAGCCGCTCGTGGAGCGTCCGCACCGAGCGCCGCACCGCTTGCCACCGCGCGTCGAGCGCCGCGGCGTCGGCGAGCCCCGCGGTGCGGGCGAGCCGCCGGCGGTCGTCGTCGCCCTCGGGCATGAGGTGGGTGCGACGCATCCGCCAGAACTGGATGCGGTGCTCGATGGTGCGCAGGACCCGGTAGTGCGCGCTGAACTCGTCGCGCTCGGCGCGCCCGATGATGCCGCGCGCCGCGAGCGCGTCGAGCGCGTCGAGCGTGCCGCGCTGGCGCAGCCCCTCGTCGTCGGCGCCGTGCACGAGCTGCAGCAGCTGCACCGTGAACTCGATGTCGCGGAGGCCCCCGGGGCCGAGCTTCAGCTGGCGGTCGACCTCGTCGGCCGGGATGTGCTCGGTGACGCGCTCGCGCATCCGCTGCACCGACTCGACGAAGCCCTCGCGGCTCGACGACTCCCACACCTTGGCGCGCACCGCCTCGTCGTAGGCGGCGCCGAGCGCGGCGTCGCCCGCGAGGGGGCGTGCCTTCAGGAGCGCCTGGAACTCCCACGACTTGGCCCACCGCTCGTAGTAGGCGAGGTGCGAGGCGAGGGTGCGGGTGAGCGCGCCGTCCTTGCCCTCGGGGCGCAGGTTCGCATCCACCTCCCACAGCGGCGGCGCCTTCTGGAACTCGGCGCACGCGGCCGCGGTCTCGCGGGCGAGCAGCGTCGCGATCGTGGTCGCACGGCTGTCGTCGAGGCCCTCGTCGGCCTCGTGGACCCAGATGACGTCGACGTCGCTCACGTAGTTGAGCTCGCGCGCGCCGGTCTTGCCCATGCCGATGACCGCGAGGCGCACGCGGTCGGCGTCCTCGCCGAATCGCGCTCGCGCGGTCGCCCGCGCGACGGCGAGCCCGGCCTCGAGCGCCGCGGCCGCGAGGTCGGCGAGCGCGGCGGCGACGCGGTCGACGTGCGCCTCGGGCGATGCGAGCGCGAGGTCCCACGCGACGAGCTCGGTGACGTGCCGGCGGTACCGACCGCGCAGCGCGGCGACGGCGGCCTCCCGCGGGAGGGTCGAGGCGCCGCCCTGCTCCTGCACGGCCTCCAGCAGGCTCGCGCGGTAGGCGTCGGCCCCGACGGGCGCGCTCGGCGCCATCGCCACGTCGAGGTCCTCGCCGTGCCGCTCCAGGTGCTCGGCGGTGCCGAGCGATCCGCCCAGCACCCGCAGCAGCGAGGCGGCCGCGCCCTCGTCGCGGCGCGCAGGCGCGAGGTCGGCCTCCGCGCGCACGAGCCGCACGAGCATCTGCAGGGCCGTGTCGGGGTCGGCGGCCTCGCGCGCGTGCTCGAGCAGCGGCTGCAGCACCTCCGGCACCTCGGCGAGCAGCGCCTCGGCGCGGCTGGGCTCCCGGAAGCCCAGCCGCGCGAGCCGGGCCCGGGGCGAGGGGATGCGCATCGCGCTAGAGCAGCAGCAGGTTCGACTCGAGCTCGACCTGCGTCACCTGGGCGCGGTAGCGCTTCCAGTCCTCGCGCTTGTTGCGCAGGAAGTAGGAGAAGACCTGCTCGCCGAGCGTCTCGGCCACGAGCTCCGACTCCTCCATCGCGCCGAGCGCGCGGTCGAGGCTCGCGGGCAGCGGCTGGAACCCGAGCGCCTTGCGCTCGCGGTCCGAGAGCTGCCACACGTCGTCGGTGGCCTCCTCGGGCAGCTCGTAGCCCTCCTGGATGCCCTTGAGGCCCGCGGCGAGCAGCACCGAGAAGGCGAGGTAGGGGTTCGCGGCGGAGTCGAGGCCGCGGTACTCCACGCGCGCCGACTGCGCCTTGTTGGGCTTCGAGAGCGGCACGCGCACGAGCGCGGAGCGGTTGTTGTGGCCCCAGGAGATGTGGCTCGGCGCCTCGTCGCCCGACCACATCCGCTTGTAGGAGTTGACGAACTGGTTCGTGACGGCCGTGAACTCGGGCGCGTGGCGCAGCAGGCCCGCCACGAACTGCCGCCCGATCTTCGACAGCCGGTACTGCCCGGAGGCGTCGTAGAAGGCGTTCCGCTCGCCCTCGAAGAGCGACATGTGGGTGTGCATGCCGCTGCCGGGCGCGTCGGCGAAGGGCTTCGGCATGAAGGTCGCGTAGACGCCCTGCGAGATCGCGACCTCCTTGACGACCGTGCGGAAGGTCATGAGGTTGTCGGCGGTCGAGAGCGCGTCGGCGTAGCGCAGGTCGATCTCGTTCTGGCCGGGGCCGGCCTCGTGGTGGCTGAACTCCACCGAGATGCCGAGGTCCTCGAGCATCCGCACGCTCGCACGGCGGAAGTCGTGGGCGGAGCCGCCGGGCACGTTGTCGAAGTAGCCGGCGCGGTCGACGGGCTCGGGGTTCTGCACGTCGGCCGACTTCAGCAGGTAGAACTCGCACTCGGGGTGCGTGTAGAAGCTGAAGCCGAGGTCGGCGGCCTTCGCGAGCGTGCGCTTCAGCACGTGCCGCGGGTCGGCCGCCGCCGGTTCGCCGTCGGGCGTCGAGATGTCGCAGAACATGCGCGCGGTCGGGTCGATCTCGCCGCGCCACGGGAGGATCTGGAACGTCGAGGGGTCGGCCTTCGCGATGACGTCGGCCTCGGAGGAGCGCGAGAGCCCCTCGATCGACGAGCCGTCGATGCCGAGGCCCTCGGTGAACGCGCCCTCGACCTCCGCCGGGGCGATCGCCACCGACTTCAGGGTGCCGAGCACGTCGGTGAACCAGAGCCGCACGAACTTGATGCCGCGCTCCTCGATCGTCCGGAGCACGAAGTCCCGCTGCTTGTCCATCCCGGCCCCTCTCTGCCTGCTCCCAGGCTAGTGCCCCCGCGTCGGCGCGCCTGAGAGGCGGGGCGCGGGGCGGGGCGGCCTGAGCGGGCCGGCCGCGGAGGCGCGCGGGGCTAGGCTCGGAGCATGGCAGCGAGCGAGAGCGGCGAGGTCGCCGCGCCCTACGGCGGCGGCACGAGCGGCGGACCGAGGCGCGTGCGCACGCGTCACTTCCTGCAGGCGAAGCGCGACGGGCACCCCATCGTGGGCCTCACGAGCTACGACTTCCTCTCGGCGCAGATCTTCGACCGCGCCGGCATCGACTTCCTGCTCGTCGGCGACTCCGCAGGCAACACGGTCTTCGGCTACGACACGACGCTGCCCGTCACCGTCGACGAGCTCATCCCGCTCACGCGCGCCGTCGCGAGGGCCGCGCAGCGCGCGCTCGTCGTGGCCGACCTCCCCTTCGGCTCCTACGAGACGAACCCGCGCGAGGCCGTGCACACGGCCATCCGCTTCATGAAGGAGACTGGCGCGCACGCGGTGAAGCTCGAGGGCGGCGAGCGCTCGGCCGAGCAGATCCGGCACATCGTCGAGGCCGGCATCCCCGTCATGGCGCACATCGGCTTCACGCCGCAGTCGGAGCACGGGCTCGGCGGGCACGTCATCCAGGGCCGCGGCGAGGCCGGGGCCGAGCAGCTGCTGCGCGACGCGCGCGCCGTGCAGGCCGCGGGCGCCTTCGCGGTCGTGCTCGAGATGGTGCCCTCCGACGCCGCGAAGGCGGTGACCGAGGCGCTCGAGATACCCACGATCTCCGTCGGCGCGGGCCCGCACTGCGACGGCCAGCTGCTCGTCTGGACCGACTGGGCGGGGCTCGCCACCGGCCGCATCCCGCGCTTCGTCAAGCAGTACGCGCAGATCGGCAAGGACCTCGAGGCGGCGGCCGTCGCCTTCCGCGAGGACGTCGCCTCCGGCGCCTACCCCGCGCCCGAGCACGAGTACGAGTAGCGCCGTGCGCGTCGCCCTGCTGCTGCGCGGCGTGAACGTCGGCGGGGTGACGGTGCGCTCGGCCGACCTGCGCGCGCTGCTGTCGGAGGCCGGGCTCGGCGACGTCACGACGGTGCTCGCGAGCGGCAACGCGGTCGTGACCGCGCCCTCCGTCGCGGCGGCGGCATCGACCGCGGAGGCGGCGCTCGAGGCGCGCTACGGGCGACGCATCCGACTGCACGGCATCGGGGTCGATGCGCTCCGGACGGTCGTCGACGCGTACCCGCACGCCGAGGACGACGCGCACACGCCGTACGTCGTGTTCGCCCTCGAGGCGGGCGTCGCGCCCGCGCTCGCGGCGCTCGAGCCGGGCGAGGGCGAGGCACTCGCGGGCGGCCGCGAGCTCGTCTACTGGTCGAACCCGAGGGGCACGACGCTCACGAGCCCGTTCGCGAAGGCGCTGGAGCGCACCGCGAAGGATCGCGTCACCACCCGCAACCTGCGCACGCTGCGCAAGGTGCTCGCCGCCGCCTAGGTCGCGCGCGCTCGACCTGCTCCGCGCAGGACCGGGCTGAGCGCAGCACGAGCCGCATAGTGCGACTCGCCGAGCGCTGAGACCGATCGATCGCTCGCCCGGGCTACTGCTTCGCGCCGCCCCAGTCGTCGTCCGCGGCGTCCTCGGCGGCCCACTGCTTCGAGCGCTGCTCGATGATCTCGGGTGCACGGGCGGCCTCCTCGCGCGTGGCGAAGGGCCCCGCGCGGTCGTAGCCCGGCGAGACCATGCCCTCCTCGACGACGCCCGTCTCGAGGTTGTACCAGTACTCGGCAGCGTTCATAGCGCCCGATTGTAGGGGTCGGGGATCCGCGGATTCTCAGGCAATTTGTGTTGGTGAGGAGTTTGCATCATTCGCCCTCGGCTGAGGTTCTTGCGGACTCCCTGCGGACCGCAAGATCCCCAGCGCCGGCCACCGATGGCCCGCGAGCGCTCAGCCCGGATTGCGCGAGGCCCTCTCGGCGAGGTCCGCGTACTCCTCGTCAGTCAGGCTGGCCGCCCACTCCGAGACGACGAGCGCGGCGGCCGCGATCGCTTCGTCACGAGTCGGTCGCTTCTCCGGCGTCATGCTGCGAGGCTTTCGGCCGCATCCGGCACCAGTTCCGCGAGACGGCTGAGCACGAGCCGTGCGTCGGTGAGCGCGACGGCGTAGTGTGCCGGCAGCTCCACCGTTCCGTTCTCGACGTCCTCGAGCACGAACATGAGATCGCGGAGTGCGTCGACGACGTCCTCGGCCGCCTCGTCGGCGACGGCGAGCGGGCCGTGCCCCTCGGCGCCCGCCATGCCGCCCAGCTGCAACTCCGGCTTCGACTGCCCGCGCGGCTTGCCTGGTCGCCCGCGGCGGAGCCGCATCGTCCGGTCGACCTCGAGCAGGTCGGTCTCGCGGAACAAGCCCATGATCGCGGTGATCTCGCCGCGCTCGACCCATCGGAAGATGGTCCGCTCAGAGCGGTCGACTCGCGCCGCAGCAGCGGAGCGATCGAGGTAGCCGGACGGAGTCTCGCTCATGGCCCCATCCTGGCGCCGTGCAGCCGGTCGAGGCGGCCTAGCCGCAGGTTTCGACCGGTTCTTCTGGAAGCCTGAAGGGATGAACTCGCTCCCACTGGCATGGCCCCCGACGTACCTGAGCGCGGCGCAGATGGCAGACATGGTCCCCGGGCTCACCACAGGCAACCTCGCGCAGCTCCGCTACGCAGGCGGCGGGCCGGTCTACTCCGCCGTGACGCGAAAGACGATCGTGTACGAGTTGACGGACGTCGTGATGTGGATCGAGTCGAAGCGCCGGGCCCGCACCGATCAGCCGCTGCCGGCGCGCACGCTTGCGCTCCCGCCCAGCACTGCTCCCGCTGGGGCCGAGGAGGGGCTAGCGTCGCGGTGGGTCTGAGCCTTGCCGAGTATCGACCAAGTCACCTAGCGCTCACACGGTCGGCGAGAAGCGAAGGCAGTAGCTCCGCCAGGACGCGACCGCGCCGGCCGTTGCGCTTGCTGGGGAGCTCCACAGTGAAGGCACCGAAGTCGAGAGCGACAGCGACCGAATCGCTGCTCAACTCGCCGAAGTCCAATGGCTGATGCGGAGTCTCGAGCAGCGTGAGCGCGCGCAGCTCGTGACGCGGCACCACCGTGGCCCGCGGCCAACCGCCGTCGACAGCACCGTCTACGCGAACGACGCGGTCGTCCGCGATCACGACGAGCACGAACTTCGGTGCAGCGACGCCTGCTTGAACCTCGGCGTACCGCGGCTGCTGATCGCCGAGGAGTGACGCTGCCAGCTCGAGGGTTCGGTGCATATGTGCGTTGTCGCTCGACCAAACGTCCATCCAGGAGGGGTCAAGGTCGTGGAGGCGTGCCGCGACGTCGCGGCGGGTGATTGCAGACTGGGTCATGCGCCGACGGTAGCCCTGGCCCCCGACACGCGGCGCGCCGAGGCGACGCCTCGCGCGCGCGACCCCCCCTACCGTCGCGGAGTCGGGGAGAGAGGAAGCCTCGCGGCGGGGAGTGTTCCGGCCGTCGGGTCTCCGAAGATCCGAACGCCCCCTCCCCCCGTTGCTCGGCCCGGATGAGGGTCGAGGCGGCTCTCGGAGGCGGCGTGCGGGCCCAGGAGCGTCGGTAGGCGGGCGGGCGCCGTCCGCGCCGTCAGCGGGCTCTCGTAGGCTCGGCACATGTCGCAGCCTGATGGCAAGCCCGCGCAGGGCAAGAAGTCGTTCTACTGTCCGCATTGCGGCGTGCTCGCTCAGCAGAGCGACTCCCGCCTGGTCAAGGAGGGCACGGGCACGGTCCTGACGAGCAGGAGCCGGCGTGACCCTCGCTCGATCGCGCAGTGGTCGTTCTCACGCTGCGGCGTCTGCGAGAACATCGCCGTCTGGCACGACAACCAGATGATCTACCCCACAGCCTCCACCCTCCCTGGCCCGCATGAGGACATGCCCCCGGAGGCGCTGCAGCTCTACAGCGAGGCAGCGGCGGTCTTCCCACACTCACGACGTGCGGCGGCGGCTCTCGCGCGCGGAGCGCTCGAGCGCCTGCTGCGGCACGCCGGGGTGGAGGGACGGGATCTCTCCGAGCTGATCGTCAACACGGAGTCTGAGGTGCCGTGGGCGCTCTTCCAGCTGCTCACGTCGCTCCGAGTCCTCGGCAACTCCACCCTTCACGACGAGCAAGGTGCGCCCGAGCTCGTCGCCGTCTACCTCGACGAGGACGATGCGGAGATCGCCGAAACGATCATCACGGTCGTGAACGAAGCGTGCGAGGCGCTCATCGCGGTCCCGAAGCGAGCCGAGCGGATCTACAACGCGATCCCGAAGGCGAAGCGGGACTACGTCGAGGGGCAGGTCGATGGCGTGCGGAAGCTCGCGGCCGCTGCTGCCGAGCATGCAGAGCCCGAGGCGAGCGCCAGCTAGTCACCGTCGCTCGACGAACGGAGGAGCCGGCGCTCATGCGCTCGGCCCCTCCGCTGCTGCTGGGCGTGGGCTACGGCGTGGTGGCCGTGAGCTCGATCGTGACGATGCCGCGGGGGCGGAGGACGTCGATCGCGAAGCGGCCCTCGACGAGCGCTCGCGCCTGGTTGCGCTCGAAGAGAGCGCCGCCGCCGTCCCAGCGGATCTTGATGCCTTCTGCGCCGTAGCGGACACCGACGGCGGTGAGGTCGAGGGCGAACGCGGTGCCGGCGGCGATGTCGGGGCTCGTGACGACGGGGACGCCCCAGGCCTTGCGCTCGCCGCGGTCGATGGGGCCGCCGAGGTCGAAGCTGCCGCTGGTGATGCGGTTCGTCTCAATGGCCTCCCAGTCGTCCGGGTTGAGGACGAACGCGCCAGCCTTGTAGCCGAGGTTCTCGAGGCGGGTGACCGCGGCGCGGAGGGTGGTGATCGCGTCGGCTCGGAACGGCTGCTGCTGAACGCCGGTGGTGGTGAGGATGCCCTGGATCTCGTCGGCCTCCTGACCCGCGACGACGAGCTGCTGCAGCTTCGACTGGATGCCCCAGAGGAGCTGTCGCTCGATGAACGAGTCGAGGGTGCTGTTGTCGTTGAGGAGGTAGATGTCAACGGGCTCCGACAGGTGGGCGATGACCTTGAGCTCGTTCTCGACGGACTCGACCGTCGTCGTCGACGTCGGCTTGAGCTCGCCCGGGGCGACGACGTCAGCGTTGTTCGTGTACTCCGTCTGTCGGAGGTACTTGTAGGTCGGGCTCGTCTGCTCGACGGCCGGGATGAGGTTGACGATCGAGGCGGGCGCCATGCCGAGCTCGACGGGGTTGGCCTCGACGAGCGGCATGGGGCTGAGCTGCGAGCCGGCGGCGACGATGCCCTTGGAGCGGACGTCGTCGCGCTCGCGGAAGGTGTCGCCGATGACCTTGCCGGCGGCCTTGGCGCCGCGGCCGCCGAGGGAGAGGTACTTGGAGCCGTCGCCGCTCGAGCCCTTGCCGAGGTCGAGCAGCTCCTTCAACTGGGACTCGGAGCGCTCGATGCTGTCGATGCGGCCCTTGAGCTCGAGCGCCTCCTCGCCGAGCTTCTCGACCTGCTGGGCTTCGGCGGGGGTGATGGCGCGGCCTGCGCCCTTGGCGGAGCCGATGGTGGCCTGCATCTTCTTCTGGATGGCGGTGAGCTCCTCGCGCAGGGCGGTGGTGGAGCCGGTGTTCTTCGACATGTGGTGTCTCCTGAGAGTGACTGGAATCCGCCGCGCGGACGCACGGCGAGAGGGTTCCGCGACTCGTGGCGGATGCGCTCGCGGCCCTGGCCCCCGTGGGGGTGGGCGGCTTCGGATCTACGCCGTCACTCGCGTTCGGGCTGGTCGGCCGGTGTGCAGGTCCCCGTGGGGAGTCGAGCGCCTTGGCCCCGTGGGGCTCCTCGGTGCTGGCTGCCGGTTGCGACGTCGCTTCGAACGTTGGTTCGAGTCTATCGGCGATCCGGCGTCGACGCATTGGCGTCGGGCGGGGTGTCGCGGGCGGGGATCTCGAGGTCGGTCGCGAGCAGCCATCTCGCCATGCGCTCGTCGGCGTCGGGCAGCGCTCGCACGAGCTCGGCCGCGAGCGCCGCGATCGACCGGAGCACGGATGCTGTCTGGCGCGACTCGATCGCATCGAGGAGAGCGCGTCGCAACGCCGACTGATCATCGAGCCGGGTGGCGTCGACGATGCGGAGGGCGAGGAGCACGATCGCGGGGTCGTCAGTGGGTGTCGGATCATCGGTCATGGTGGCCTCCGTGTGGGTGGGGTGTGGGAGGCTTGGAGCACCTCCTTGAGGATCAGTGGTGGCCCGGTCGATGCAGCGACCGGGCCACATCTCTTCCCGGGCCGCTGGCGCGCTAGTGCTCGCCGGTCATGACTTCGCTCGCACCTGGTAGAGGACACCGCCGTCGAGACGCCACTGGTCCCAACCGTGGGCGAGCTCGCCGCTAGAGGGGTTGATCATGAGCGGCGCCCAGATGACCTTGATGTTCGGCGCCATGGTCGTCGTGGGTCCCGTCCACGGGTGGTTGACGACCATCTGCCGCTCCGAGGTCTCCCCGGGCGGGATCACGAGGTAGAGCACCTCAGCCATGCGGCAATTCCGTGGGGCGGCCGACCTCACCGAAGAGCCTCGCCGGCACGACGTCGAGCGCTCGCGCGATCACGTCGAGCTCCGCGAGCGTCATGCCGGCGGGCCGGTGGAGTCTGCGGCGCAGGATCGGCTCGGTCATCTGCGTGGCCACGGCGAGGTCGGGCCAGGTCATGCCGAGGTCGCGGCGAGCGGCGTCGAGCCGGTCTCCAATCGAGCTGAGGGTGGCGGTGGTCATGCTGCGTCCTTTCGGGGGTCGGTGCCGTCGTAGGGCGGGAGGGGGAAGGTGCTGCCGCTGCCGGGAGTCGCGGTCGGCCAGCCCGTGGTTGCTGTCGCTTCCTCGTCCTGGCCTTGCCTTGTCCTCTCCTTAGGCGTCATGCGTGAATCACGCCGTGACGGCGCCCGTGACTCACGGGTGACCGGCGCGCTCTCAGCGGCTCGCGCGTCGCGTGCACGCTTGGCTGCCTGTCGAGCCCGGTTCGCGTCTCGACGGGCTTCCAGTGCGGCCGCGGCGGTCTGCCCCAGGGACTTGTCCCAGCCGACGAACTGGTAGCCACCCTCGGTTCGCTGGATGCGGCCGGTCGCGACGACTTCGGCGATCGCCTCGGGTCGCGGGTCGATCGGCAGCATGCGGAGCTCGGCGTCGCGGAGCGAACCATCGCTTTCACGCGCGTTGCAGAACATGAGCGCGACGGTGAAGAACTGCCACGCGGCCGGCGAGAGAGTCATCAGATCGACGTCGTGCAGCCACCGGTCAGGCAGTCTGCTGTCGGGCAAGAGCGCCTCCTCGGTTCGATCCCTTCGCCGTCGGCACGACGGCCCACGGTGATGGCTCGAGCGATGTCGGCGCGACCAGGTGGCGATGCTCGGCTGGCGCCTCGACACCGGGCGCGAGCTCGGCCGCCACTCCGAGCGGCACGAGGACCGCGCGCCGCAGCTCGCCGTCGCGCTCGAAGCCCTGCAGCACGAACGAACCGCGCCCCGAGAGGTGCCGACTGGTGACAATCGCCCCAGGTCCGAGCAGCGCGCCCGGAGCGCTCCGCTCTGGGACGGGCGGGATGAGCGCGTCGCTGTACTGGACGACGGGCTGGGACTCGCCTCGCGGGCCGACGCGGTAGCCGACCCCCTCGACGCTCATCGCGTCCGCCCGTCAGGCCGCGCCGCGACGACCTCGAGCGAAGCGAGCGAGACCAGGCGGGCCCAGAACGACCACACACCGGCGGAGCGGTCGCACCGGGCGCAGCGCACCGATCGACCGAGAGCCGCCCGGACGAGCGTCGCGCTGACCTTGCCGGCGCAGAGGAGCACCCAGCGCGGCTCGCTGCAGCGCCAGGGACACTCGACTAACACGGCGTGCGTCGCATTGCCGGGGCCATGTCCCTCGTGGTCCTCGCTGTGCCAGCGCGACTCGCACGCCGGTACGATCTCAGCGAGATTCGTTGCCTCAGCAGGTGCGTTCTCCTGGCCCTCGCCGACCTTCACCTCGGCGGGGGCCTTCTCCGTCAGCGCCTCAATCACGACGCCGCCTCGGTTTCGAATGCCGCATCGATGTACGCCTCGAGGTCGGACTCGCGCATCACCCGTCTGCCTGCCACCGTGCCGAACTTGAGCTCGCCCTTGTGCATCTGCCAGCGGATCGCTTGGACGCTGCGGTTGAGCCGCGCCGCCACCTCGCTGACGGTCAGCAGTCGAGTCGCCATCGGTTCCTCCTGTGTGTTGCAGTCTTGCATCGTGTTGTGTGCATGCATCGTAGATTCGGTTGTCGAGTGTTGTCAAGGCGCACTACGATGCGAGCGTGCAGCAGTCGAACTACGACCACGTCGGACGCAATTTCGGAGCCGCGGTCGCCGCAGCGCGGAGCGACCTGGGTCTCAGCCAGAGAGCGCTCGCAGCGCGCCTCGTCGACGACGGACTGCAAATCGACGCGTCCGGGCTCTCACGACTCGAGAGCGGCGGCCGGACGCCGCGGCTGGACGAGGCCGTCGCGCTGGCGAACGCCCTCGGGACGCAATTGAGCTCGATGCTCGCGCCTGGCGTGAAGCTCGGAACTCAGGTGTCGCGAGCGGCTTCGCGGCTCGAGGCGATGCGCGACCAGCTGATTGACCAGATGGAGGAGTACAACCGCCTGCGACTCGAGCTCGCGTTCGCGGCAGACGACCTCATCCTCAACCCCGAGGAAGCAGACACGCAGACGAAGGGGGACTCCATGGCAGGCCGAGTCATGTCGCTGATGAACGACGGTCCGTTGGACGTCGCCGCCCGATACGAGCTCAATCACAGTGACGCCCCAGCGCTGGACGACGAGCGAGACCCCATTGAGCTCTTCGCGGCCGTTCTGCGGCGCGACCGCAGCAACGAGCCCGCCGCTGTGGAGCCGCACACCGGCTCGTACCTGCGCTCGACTCTCTACCGCGGCAGCGACAACTCCGCGCTCGACCGCGAGCGCATCCAGACGGCGCGGGAGGAGTAGACCGATGTCGAACGTGCAGAAGCGCCCGAACGGCTCTTGGCGCGCTCGCTACCGCGATGCTGACGGCCGAGATCATGCCCGGCACTTCCCGCGGAAGATCGACGCGCAGCGATGGCTCGACGAGGTCACCGCGAGCATCGTCACCGGCCGCTACGTCGACCCCTCCAAGGCACGCACGACGCTCGAGGAGTTCTACGACGACTGGTCACAGCGCCAACTGTGGGCGACCGGCACGCACGTCGCGATGCGGCGGGCGCTCACTTCCTGCACGTTCTCCGACCGCCCGCTCGCGTCTCTGCGCCGGTCGCACGTCGAGGCGTGGGTCAAGTCCATGGTTCAGGCGGGCCTCGCGCCGTCGACGATCCGCACGCGCGTGATGAACGTGCGCGCGATGCTGCGCGCCGCCGTCCGCGATCGAGCGCTCGCCGAGGACCCCGCCGAGGGCGTCCCGCTCCCCCGCCTCCGTCGCCGCGAACACGCGATGACCATCCCCGCGCCCGAGACCGTCTGGCGTGTGGTCGACGGTGCCCCGGAGTGGTTCCGGCTCTACGTCGCGCTTTGCGCGTTCGCCGGCCTCCGCGTTGGGGAGACGTCCGGCGTGCAGTTGGGCGACGTCGACTTCCTCCGACGACAGCTGCACGTCCAGCGACAGATCCAGCGCGACGAGACGGGCGCCGTGCAGGCGACGCCACCGAAGCACGGCAGCGAGCGCACCGTCTCGCTCCCCGACGAGCTCGTCGAGATGATCGCCTGGCACGTCGAGCACGTCGGCGTGCGCGGCAGCGAGCAGTGGCTCTTCATGGCGAAGACCGGCGAGCCGCCCCTCCAGGATGCCGTGGGCAACCGCTGGCGGCGTCTCCTCGACGAGCTCGCGCTCGAGCGCTTCCGACTCCACGACCTCCGGCACTTCTACGCCTCCGGCCTCATCGCCGCCGGCTGCGACGTCGTGACCGTGCAGCGCGCGCTCGGACACGCGAAGGCGAGCACGACGCTCAACACCTACAGCCACCTCTGGCCGTCCGCGGAGGACAAGACGAGGGCGGCTGCAGCGGGCATGATGCGCGAGTCTCGCGGACTCCCTGCGGACCGCACCGCCGAATCCGGCTGATTTCCGGGCCTAGTCGAGGTTGTACCAGTACTCGGCAGCGTTCATGCGGGGATGCTAGCCCGGCGCTCCGTGAGGCACCCGGACGCGCGCTCCTAGGATGGATCGCATGCCCAAGGACGCGAGCGGTCACCTCATCCCCGGCCGGATCGGCCCCGAGCGGCCGGTGCCGCGCTCGATCGCGCGCCCGGAGTACGTGGGCCGCCCCGGCCCCGCGAAGCACGTCGGCGGCGACGTCTACGACGAGCCGACCATCGACCGCATCCGCGCGGCGGGGCGGGTCGCCGCCGACGCGATCGCGGCGGTCGGCGCGGCCGTGCGCCCCGGCATCACGACCGACGAGCTGGACGCGATCGGGCACGAGGTGGTCGTGGCGGCGGGCGCGTACCCGTCGACGCTCGGCTACCGAGGCTTCCCGAAGTCGAGCTGCACGAGCGTCAACGAGGTGATCTGCCACGGCATCCCCGACGACACCGCGCTCGCCGAGGGCGACGTCGTCAACATCGACATCACCGCCTACCTCGACGGCGTGCACGGCGACTCCAACCGCACCTTCGTCGTCGGGCAGGCGAGCGACGAGGTCGCGCAGCTCGTCGAGCGCACCGAGCTCGCGCTGCAGCGCGGCATCAAGGCCGCGATGCCGGGCCGGCGCGTGAACGTGATCGGCCGCGCGATCGAGATGTACGCGAACCGCTTCGGCTACGGCGTCGTGCGCGACTTCACCGGTCACGGCGTGGGCACGTCGTTCCACTCGGGCCTCATCATCCCCCACTACGACACCGACCGGTACGACGACGTCATCCAGCCGGGCATGGTCTTCACGATCGAGCCGATGCTCACGCTGGGCACCCACGAGTGGGACATGTGGGCCGACGACTGGACGGTCGTCACGCGCGACCGCTCGATCACGGCCCAGTTCGAGCACACGATCGTCGTGCGCGAGACGGGCGCCGAGATCCTCACCCTGCCCTCCTGAGCGGCGGTCTCCCGGCGCATCCGGGACGTGGTTGGATGCTCTGGTGACGAAGCCCAAGCACCAGGCAGTCGGCGTCGACATCGGCGGGACGGGCGTCAAGGCCGCCCTCGTCGACGTGAAGACCGGCGAGCTGCTCAGCGACCGCGTGAAGATCCCGACCCCCGCGGGCGGCGAGCCCGATGCGATCCGCGACGTCGTCGTGGAGCTCGTGGGCATGCTCGACATCGAGGACGACACCCCCATCGGCGTGACGTTCCCCGCGATCGTCCGCAAGGGCCGCACCATGAGCGCGTCGAACGTCTCCAAGGCGTGGATCGGGCTCGAGGCGGAGCGGCTCTTCGAGCAGGCGCTCGGCCGCGACATCCACTTCGTGAACGACGCCGACGCCGCGGGCTTCGCCGAGGACCACTACGGCGCGGCGAAGGAGGCGAACGGCCTCGTCGTCATGACGACGCTCGGCACGGGCATCGGCGGCGCGCTGATCTACCACGGCGCCCTCATCCCCAACGCCGAGCTCGGGCACCTCGAGCTCGACGGCGAGATCGCCGAGCGCCGCGCCTCGAACAAGGCGCGCGAGACCGAGGGGCTCAGCTGGGAGGCGTGGGCCGCGCGCCTGCAGCGCTACTACAGCCACCTCGAGTTCCTCTTCTCCCCCGACCTCTTCGTGGTCGGCGGCGGCGTCTCGAAGTCCTCCGACGAGTTCCTGCCGCTGCTGCAGCTCGAGACGCCCATCGTGCCGGCGATGCTCCGCAACAACGCGGGGATCATCGGCGCGGCCGCGCTCGCGCGCGGGGTCTGACCTCAGCGCACGCAGCCCCTCCAGCGCCCCGGCCCTCGGCCGGGGCGCTGCTGCGTGCGGCGGCGGATCGGCGCGACCGGCCGCGCAGACGCGCTGGATCTGCGTTTACTTCTGTCTTTGTCTTGTTTCATCTGCGTTCATGTCGTATCGTCTGCGTCATGGAAGCACCGATGCTCGCCCTGCAGCGTCGCGACGAGATCGCGTCGCGGCTCCGCGCCGACGGCCGCGTGCTCGTCACCGAGCTCGCCAAGGACCTCGGGATCACGACCGAGACCGTGCGACGCGACCTCGACGCGCTGGAGCAGGCGGGCATCGCGCGGCGCGTGCACGGCGGCGCCGTCGGCGCCGGGCGCGTCAGCCTCGTCGAGACCGCGGTCGCCGAGCGCGAAGGCGCGAACGCCGAGGGCAAGCGCGCCATCGCGCGCCTGGCCTGCCAGCGCCTCCTGGCCCTCGGCGCCACGAGCGCGCTGCTCGACGCCGGCACGACCACCGCGGCGCTCGCCCACGAGCTCGTCGCCACCTGGCCGCAGGCAGGTGGGCCCCGCCTCGTCGTGGCCACACACTCCCCCGGCATCGCGCAGATCCTCGCCGCGCACCCCTCGATCGAGGTGCACGCCATCGGCGGCCGCATGCGCAACGTCACGGGCGCGGCGGTCGGCGCGCAGACGGTGCTCGCGATCGCGGCGCTCCGCCCCGACGTCGTCATCCTCGGCACGAACGGCGTCGACGGCGATGGCGCCTCGACCCCCGACCCCGACGAGGCCGCGGTGAAGGCCGCGATCGTCGCGAGCGGCCGGCGCGTCGCGGTGCTCGCCGACGGCGCGAAGCTCGGCAGCACCTCGCTCGTGCGCTTCGCCGAGCTCGACGCGCTCGACGTGCTGCTCACCGACGCCGCGCCGGAGCCCGCGCTCGCCGCGGCGCTCGAGGCCGCGGGCTGCGAGGTGCACGTCGCATGATCGTCACCCTCACCCTCAACCCCTCCATCGACCGCACCGTCGCGCTCGACGCCCCCCTCGAGCGCGGCGCCGTGCAGCGCACGGCCGCGCCCGCCGTCGACGTCGCCGCCGGCAAGGGCGTCAACGTCGCCCGCGTGGTCGCTGCCGCGGGCCTGCCCGCCCGCGCGATCGTCATGGCCGATCCCGACGACCGCTTCGCGGCGCTGCTCGCCGACGACGGCGTCGACGCCGTCTGCGTGCCCGTCGGGGCCCCGGTGCGCACGAACCTCGCGCTCACCGAGCCGGACGGCACGACGACCAAGGTGAACGAGCCCGGCGCGCCGCTCGACGATGCCGCCGTCGCCCGCATGCTGGAGGCGGTCCGCGCGGCCGCGACCGGCGCCTCCTGGTTCGTCGTCGCCGGCTCGCTCCCCGCCGGGGCACGCGCGTCGATCGTCGTCGACGCCGTGCGCGCCGCGCGCACCGCGGCCCCCGGCATCCGGATCGCCGTCGACAGCTCGGGCGCGCCGCTCGAGGCCGCCGTCGCCGCGGGCGGCGTCGATCTCGTGAAGCCCAACGACGAGGAGCTCGAGGAGCTGCTCGGCATGCCGCGCGGCACGATCGACTCCCACGAGGCCGCGGCCTCCGCCGCCGGCGCGCTCGTCGCCGGCGGCGTGGCCGCCGTGCTGCTCACCCTCGGCGGCGACGGCGCGATCCTCGCCGACGCGCACGGCGCGCACCGGGCCTCCCCGCCGCCCACCGTCGTCCGCTCCACCGTGGGCGCCGGCGACGCGAGCCTCGCGGGGCTGCTCATCGCCGACGCGCGCGGCGACGACGCCGCAGGCCGGCTCGCGCAGGCGGTGGCGCACGGCTCCGCCGCCGCGGCGATGCCCGGCACGGGCTTCCCCACCCCGGCCGACGCCGACGCCTCGCGCGTCGCCGTCGCACCCATCCAGCTCGCGGCACCTGCCGCCACCCACCTCGCGGCGACCGCCGCCAGCACCACCGCGGCCCCGGCCGCCGATCACCAGGAGCGCTGATGCCCCAGATCATCACCCCCGACCTCGTGCTGCTCGACGCCGACCTCGGCGCCGACAAGGAGTCGGTCATCCGCTCGCTCGCGCGTCGCGCCGCGGGCACGCCGCGCGTCCTCGACGCCGACGGCCTCGTCGAGGCCGTGCTCGCCCGGGAGGCGATGACGCCCACCGGCATGGGCGGCGGCATCGCGATCCCCCACGCGAAGACCGCGGCGGTCGCGGAGCCCAGCCTGGGCTTCGCGCGCCTCTCGCCCGCGGTCGACTTCGGTGCGCCCGACGGCCCCGCCGACCTCGTGTTCCTCATCATGGCGCCCGACGGCGCGGCCGAGACGCACCTCGCGGTGCTGTCGAAGCTCGCCGGCTCGCTCATCGACGAGGAGTTCACGGGCGCCCTGCGCGCCGCCTCGACGCCGGAGGAGGTCGTGGCGCTCGTCGACCGCGCCGTCGCCGACGAGCCCGAGGCGGAGCCCGCGCCCGTGGCCGCGGGCCAGCGCAGCATCGTCGCCGTCACGGCGTGCCCCACGGGCATCGCCCACACCTACATGGCCGCGGATGCGCTGAAGGCCGCGGGCGAGCGCGCCGGCGTCCGCGTCGTGGTCGAGACGCAGGGCTCGAGCGGCACGAAGAAGCTCGACCCCGCGGTGATCGCCGACGCCGACGCCGCGATCTTCGCCGTCGACGTCGACGTGCGCGAGCGCGGGCGCTTCGCGGGCAAGCCCTTCGTGCAGGTGCCGGTGAAGAAGGGCATCGACGCGCCCGACCAGCTCATCGCCGACGCGCTGCGGATCGCGGACGACCCGAGCGGCGCACGCGTCGCCGGCGGTGCGGCATCGTCGGAGCCCTCGGCGGCGCAGGCCTCGTCGTCGCTCGGCGGCACGGTGAAGCGCGCCCTGCTCACGGGCGTCAGCTACATGATCCCGTTCGTCGCAGGCGGCGGCCTCCTCATCGCGCTCGGCTTCCTCTTCGGCGGCTACCGCATCACGGAGACCGCGGGCGACGTCATCGTGCAGAACGCCCTGTGGAACCTGCCCGAGGGCGGCATCGCGCAGTACCTCGGCGCGGTGCTCTTCTCGATCGGCGCGGCGTCGATGGGCTTCCTCGTCCCGGCGCTGTCCGGCTACATCGCGTACGCGATCGCTGACCGCCCCGGCATCGCGCCCGGGTTCGTCGCCGGCGCAGTCGCGCTGCTCATGAGCGCGGGCTTCATCGGCGGCCTCGTCGGCGGTCTGCTCGCCGGCCTGGCCGCGTGGTGGATCGGCACGTGGCGAGTCCCGCAGTGGATGCGCGGCCTCATGCCGGTCGTCATCATCCCGCTGCTGGCATCGCTCTTCGCCTCCGGCCTCATGGTGATGCTCCTCGGCGGCCCGATCGCCTCGCTCATGGCGGGCCTCACGGGCTGGCTGGAGTCCCTCACGGGCGCCGCGGTGATCGCCCTGGGCCTCCTGCTCGGCACGATGATGGCGTTCGACCTGGGCGGTCCGATCAACAAGGTGGCCTACGGCTTCGCCGTCGCCGGCCTCGGCGCGGGCAGCCCGGACAACCCCACGCCGTGGATGATCATGGCTGCTGTCATGGCCGCTGGCATGGTGCCTCCGCTGGGCATGGCACTCGCGACGCTCCTCGACCGGAAGCTCTTCACGGCCGCCGAGCGCGAGAACGGCAAGGCGGCCTGGCTGCTCGGCGCGTCGTTCATCTCGGAGGGCGCGATCCCCTTCGCGGCAGCCGACCCGCTGCGCGTCATCCCCGCGTCGATCCTCGGCGCGGCGACCACCGGCGCGATCACGATGGCCACGGGCGTCACGAGCCAGGCGCCGCACGGCGGCCTGTTCGTGTTCTTCGCGATCGGCAACTTCGCGATGTTCCTCGTCGCGATCGTCGTCGGCGCGATCATCACGGGCCTCGCCGTCATCGCGCTGAAGCGCTGGGTGCGCCGCGCCCCCGCGGCGGCCGCGCCCGAGCGCGAGCCCGCGCTCGTGACGGCCTGAGCCGCTGCGGGCACCGCACCGACGGGGCCTCCTCGGGCAGCTGCCCGGGGAGGCCCCGTCGCGTGCGACGCGTGGGGCGAACCGGCCGGCCGATACGCCGGGTTCTGTCGTGGACGGCCATCTCTCTCGGGACCGCATCGCTGCGGCCCTCTAGCGACCTACCCGCGGATGGGACGAGCAGCCCCGTGATCCGCTGTCTGGTCTTGCTCCGGGCGAGGTTTGCCTAGCCGCCGTGCTCACGCACGACGCTGGTGGGCTCTTGCCCCACCGTTTCACTCCTGGCCGGACCGGGATCGCTCCCGGCCGGTGGACCTGCTCTCTGTTGCACTTGCTCGCGGGTTGCCCCGGGTGGACGTTATCCACCGCCCTGCTCTGCGGAGCCCGGACGTTCCTCGGCGCGGACCGCCTCCGAGGAGACGGGCCGCGACGCGACCGCCTAGCCGACCGATTCGCCGCCACCAGGATACGCGGCCCGCTGCCGATCTGATTCCTGGCCCCGGTGCAGATATCGTGGAGCGAGTGACCGCCTCCGCCCCCGCCTCCGTCGACGCCACCGCCTCCCCCGCCCTCCGTCGCCGCTCGATGCTCGCCTCCGCGGTCGGCAACGGCCTCGAGTGGTTCGACTGGAACATCTACGTCGTCTTCACGGCGTACCTCACGGCGAACCTCTTCGACCAGGGCGATCCCGGCTCGGCGCTGCTCATGACGCTCGCGATCTTCGGCGTCGGCTTCGTCTTCCGCCCGCTCGGCGGCATGCTCGCGGGCATCCTCGCCGACCGCCTCGGCCGCCGCTGGGTGATGGTGACGACGATGCTGACGATGAGCGCTGCGTCGCTCCTCATCGCCGTGCTGCCCACCTTCGAGACCGCCGGCGCCTGGGCCTCGCTGCTGCTCCTCGTCGCGCGCCTCGCGCAGGGCCTCGCCCATGGCGCCGAGTCGACCGCCGGCTACACCTACATCGCCGAGATCGCCCCCGCCGCCCGGCGCGGCCTCTGGTCGTCGACGCTCGCCATGGGGGTGCTCGTGGGCTCGATGCTCGCGAGCGGCCTCGGCTGGGCGCTCACGACGGGCCTCGGGGCGGAGGCGATGACCGAGTGGGGCTGGCGCGTGCCCTTCGCGATCGGCGCGGTGCTCGCGATCGTCGTCATGGTGCTGCGCCGCACGATGATGGAGACCGAGCAGTTCGAGCAGCAGCTCGCGCCCGAGGCCGACGCCGAGGCCGCGCAGCCGCTCACGCGCGTCGAGCGCCGCTCGCTGTGGTGGGCGTCGGTGCGCGTGTTCTGGTTCGTCGCGGCCATCACGATCGTCTTCTACACCTGGCTGACCGCGGCCTCCTCGCTCGCGCAGACGCAGCACGGCATGGACCCCGCGGCGGCGCTCGCGTCGAGCTTCGCCGCGCAGGCGCTGTGCGTCTGCCTCATGCCGCTCATGGGCCTGCTCAGCGACCGCGTGGGGCGGCGCCCCGTCGCGCTCGCGTTCTCGCTCGGCTTCGTGGTGCTGAGCTTCCCGCTCATGGGGCTCATCTCCTCCGAGCCCTGGACGCTCCTCGTGGCGCAGTCGATCGCGCTCGCCTTCGTCGCGTGCGGCAACTCCATCTACTCGGCGCTGCTCGCCGAGCAGTTCCCCACGCGGCACCGGGCGCGCGGCATCGGCATCGCCATGTCGCTGTCGGTCGCGATCTTCGGCGGAAGCGTGCTCTACCTCAACCAGTGGCTCACGGGCGCGGGTCTGCAGTGGGTCTTCATCCTGTGCTTCGTGCTCGTGTGCCTCGCGTCGGCGGTCGCGGTCTGGCGCATGCCCGAGACCCGAGGCATCGCCCTGCACGAGATCGGCGCCCGCCCGGACGCCGCCGAGCGGGCGGGTGCCGGAGCGGGCGCCGAGCGGGGCGCGCGGGGCTAGAGGCCGCTCTCCTCGGTGCGCACGAGGATCGCGCTGGAGTTCGGGTCGAGGATGACGTCGTCCTCGGGGGCCGACTGCACCTCGTGCAGCTCGGCGGCCGTCAGCTCGACGCCCGAGGCGTCGGAGGTGCGGCGCCGCAGGAGGGTCGCGCCGATCCCGTAGCGGGCGCGCTGGCGCTCGTAGAGCGCCAGCAGGCTCCGCGGGCACGGGCGCGGCGCGCTCGGCGCGCTCGGCCTGCGCCTGCTCGAGCTCGCCGCGGATGCCCTCGGCCTCCGCCTCGCGCTCGACGGCGAGGCGCTCGCGCTCGGCGCGGGCGGCTCCCGCCTCCTCGCGCGCGGCGGCGAGCGCGGTGGCAGCCTCCTCCTGGCGCTCCATGGCCTCGAGCTCCATGTCCTCGAGGTCGCTGCGGCGGCGCTCGAGGGTGCCGATCTCGTGCTCGGTCGCGGTCGCGGTCTTCGCGTCGGTGATCGTGGGGAGGCGGTCGCGGTTGCGGGCGAGGCGCGCCTCGACCGTCCGCACGTCGCTCTCGATGCGCGCGACCTCCGCCTCCGCGTCGTCGTGCGCCCCGAGGCGCTCGAGCACGGCGCGGTCGAGCTGCGACAGCAGCGTGTCGAGCTCCTCGATGCGCTTCGTCTGCGGGAGGTTGCGCGCCTTGGCCGTGAGCCGCACGATGCGCGTGTCCACCTCCTGCAGCGCCAGCAGCAGCCGCTGATCCTGGTTCGAGGCCTTCAGTGCCATGCTCGCTCCTCCTGGGGGCTCGGGTCGACCGGCTCCTGCGGCACCTGGAGGTCCCACGGGTCGGTCCGGATGTCGCTCACCAGCACCTCGACGCCCGGCAGCGCCGCGCGGAGCTGCTCGGCGGCGGGGCGCAGCCACAGCGACTCGCTCGCCCAGTGGCTGACGTCGACGAGGGCGGGGCCCTCGCCGGCCGCGTGGCGCTCGCGCGCGTCTGAGGCCGGGTGGTGGCGCAGGTCGCTCGTGATGTAGACGTCCGCGTCGAGCACCGCCGGCTCGCGCAGCAGCGAGTCGCCGGCGCCGCCGCAGATGGCGACGCGGCGCACGGGGCGCGCGGGGTCGCCCGCCGCGCGCACGCCGCCCGCCACCGGGGGCAGGAGGCCCGCGATGCGGCGCGCGAGCTCGCCGAGGCTCGTGGCCTCCAGCAGCTCGCCGACGCGGCCGAGGCCCTTCGCGGGGTCGACGCGGTTCGCGACGATCGCCCGCTGCTGCTCGAGGCCCAGCATCCGCGCGAGGCTCGCCGCTCGTGCCGCGGTCGACCGCGTCGGCGTTCGTGTGCGCGGCGAGCAGCGCGACGCGGCCGCGCACGAGCCGCGTGATGATCCGACCGGCGGGCGTCGTCGCCGCGACGCTCGTGGCGCCGCGCAGCAGCAGCGGGTGGTGCACGAGCAGCAGCTGCGCCTCGCGCGAGAGCGCCTCGGCCGCGGTCGCCTCGACGGCGTCGACGGCCAGCAGGATGCGCTGGACGGCGTCCGCGGGGTCGCCCGCGACGAGCCCGACGGCGTCCCACTCCTCCGCGGTCGCCGCGGGCCAGAGGGACTCCACCGCGCGCTGTACGTCGGCGACGCTGGTCATGCGCTCCATCCTAGGGATGCGCGGCCGGGGCTCCTCCGGCGAGGCCGACGCGCGGCTCAGCGCGGCGGCATCCGGAGGCTGCCGTCCATGCGGATCGTCTCGCCGTTGAGGTAGTCGTGCTCGACGAGCATGCCGACCAGCGCCGCGAACTCCTCGGGCCGGGCGAGCCGCGCCGGGAACGGCACGGTGGCCTCGAGCCCTGCCCGCACGTCGTCGCCGAGGCCCGCCATCATCGGCGTGTCGACGACGCCGGGCGCGATCGTCATCACCCGGATGCCGTGGCGGGCCAGCTCGCGCGCGGCCGGCAGCGTCATGGCCGCGACGGCGCCCTTCGAGGCGCTGTAGGCGACCTGGCCGATCTGGCCGTCGAACGCCGCGACCGAGGCCGTCTGCACGACGAGCCCGCGCTGGCCGTCGGCGTCGACGGGCTCGGTCGCAGCGATCGCCTCGGCCGCGAGCCGCAGCACCTGGAAGGAGCCGAGCACGTTCACCGCGATCGTGCGCTCGAAGGCGCCCTGGTCGTGCGGCCCCTCGCGGCCGAGGAGGCGCGCGCCCGTCGCGATGCCCGCGCACGAGACCGCGACCCGCAGCGGTCCGCGCGCCGAGGCCGCCTCGACGGCCCGCCGCACGTCGGCCTCGGCGGTGACGTCGCCCGCGACGAGCACGACGCCCGAGGGCGCCGCGCCGCCCGCGCGCTCGACCGCGCCGGGCAGGTCGAGCCCGACCACGTGCGCGCCCCGCGCGGCGAGGGCCGCCGCCGTCGCCGCGCCGAGCCCGGACGCCGCGCCCGTCACGAGCGCGGATGCACCGCTGATGTCCACATCGACCTCCTCGTCGCCGCGGCCGACGCCGCGGATCGTGAGCCTGGACGGGATCGAACCGCCGACATCCTCGGTGTAAGCGAGGCGCTCTGCCAGCTGAGCCTACAGGCTCGTCAGCGGGGCGGGGCCCCGCCGCACGTCACACGCGCGCGAGGGCCTCCCGGTAGGCGTCGAGGTCGCGCGACTCGGCGGGCCCGACGCGGAAGTGCGCGGCGATGCGGCCCTCGCGGTCGAGGACGAAGGTGGCGCGCGTGGCGAAGCCGCGCTCGGGAAGGAAGGCGCCGTACTCCTGGGCGACCGCGCCGTGCGGCCAGAAGTCGCTGAGCAGGCGGAAGCGGAAGCCCTGCTGCTCGGCGTAGACGGCGAGCGAGGCGGAGGTGTCGCACGAGATCGCGAGCACGTGCGCATCGGCCTCCTCGAAGGCGGCGAGCTCGTCGCGGATCGCGCAGAGCTCGCCCGTGCACGTGCCGGTGAAGGCCTTCGGGTAGAACACCAGCACGACGGGCGCGCCGCGGAGCTCGGAGAGCGTCACGGCCTCGCCCGTGTGGTCGCTGAGCGTGAAGTCGGGCGCGAGCGCCCCGATCTCAGGCGCCTGCCGCTGCTCGATGACCTGCTCCGCCATGGGGCCTCCCGCCGCTGCGCGCGGCCCGGATCGGCCGCCGCTCCATCGTGCCAGAGCGCACGCCGGAGCACGTCCGGGGCCCGGACTAGAGTGGACGGAGGGCGCCGCGCACCCAGGCCGCGCCCCACCCCCACACGACGAGGAGCATCGGTGCTGAACGACCAGGACCCCTACTCGGGCCACACGAGCGACCCCGACCCCAGCGAGACCGCGGAGTGGCAGGAGTCGCTGTCGCAGCTCGTCGAGGCGAACGGCCCGCAGCGCGGTCGCGAGATCATGCTCAGCCTGCTCAAGCGCTCCAAGGAGCTGCACCTGGGCGTGCCGATGGTGCCGACCACCGACTACATCAACACCATCGCGGCCGAGGACGAGCCGGAGTTCCCCGGCGACGAGGCGATCGAGCGCACGTACCGCCGCTGGATCCGCTGGAACGCGGCCATCATGGTGCACCGCGCGCAGGCGCCCGGCATCGGCGTGGGCGGCCACATCTCGACGTACGCCTCGTCGGCGTCGCTCTACGAGGTGGGCCTGAACCACTTCTTCCGCGGCCAGGACCACGAGGGCGGCGGCGACCAGATCTTCTTCCAGGGGCACGCCTCCCCCGGCATGTATGCCCGCGCGTTCCTCGAGGGCCGCCTGAGCGAGCAGCACCTCGACGGCTTCCGTCAGGAGAAGTCGAAGGCCCCCAACGGCCTCCCCTCCTACCCGCACCCGCGCTCGATGCCGGCGTTCTGGCAGTTCCCCACCGTCTCGATGGGCCTCGGCCCGATCGACGCGATCTACCAGGCGCAGGCGAACAAGTACCTCGCCAACCGCGGCATCAAGGACAACGACTCGCAGGTGTGGGCGTTCCTCGGCGACGGGGAGATGGACGAGGTCGAGTCGCGCGGCGCGCTGCAGCTCGCGGCGAACGACGGCCTCGACAACCTCAACTTCGTCATCAACTGCAACCTCCAGCGCCTCGACGGCCCGGTGCGCGGCAACGGCAAGGTCATCCAGGAGCTCGAGTCGTTCTTCCGCGGCGCGGGCTGGAACGTCATCAAGGTCGTGTGGGGCCGCGAGTGGGACTCGCTGCTCGAGCAGGACCACGAGGGCGCGCTCCGCGACCTCATGAACGCGACGCCCGACGGCGACTACCAGACGTACAAGGCCGAGTCGGGCCTGTTCGTCCGCGAGCACTTCTTCGGCCGCGACGAGCGCACCGCCGCCATGGTCAAGGACATGACCGACGACGAGATCTGGGGCCTCAAGCGCGGCGGCCACGACTACCGCAAGGTCTACGCGGCGTACAAGGCCGCGAGCGAGCACAAGGGCCAGCCCACCGTCATCCTCGCGAAGACGATCAAGGGCTACGGCCTCGGCAAGTCGTTCGAGGCGCGCAACGCCACGCACCAGATGAAGAAGCTGACGCTCGACGACCTCAAGGCCTTCCGCGACCACCTGCAGCTCGACATCTCGGACCAGCAGCTCGAGTCCGACCCGTACCGCCCGCCGTACATCCACCCGGGCGAGGGCTCGCCGGAGCTCGAGTACCTGCAGGAGCGCCGCCGCGCGCTCGGCGGCTACACGCCCGAGCGCCGGACGAAGCACACCGTCATCCCGATGCCGGGCGAGGCGACCTACGCGCTGCCCAAGAAGGGCTCCGGCAAGCAGGAGGTCGCCACGACGATGGCGTTCGTCCGCCTGCTCAAGGACCTGCTGCGCGACAAGGGCTGGGGCGAGCGGTTCGTGCCGATCATCCCCGACGAGGCGCGCACCTTCGGCATCGACGCGTTCTTCCCGACGGCGAAGATCTACAACCCCAAGGGCCAGAACTACACCTCGGTCGACCGCGACCTGCTGCTGAAGTACCGCGAGGCGCCCGACGGCCAGATCGTGCACGTCGGCATCAACGAGGCCGGCGCCATGGCGGCGTTCATCGCCGCGGGCACGTCGTACTCGACGCACGGCGAGCCGCTCGTGCCGATCTACGTCTTCTACTCCATGTTCGGCTTCCAGCGCACCGCCGACTCCATCTGGGCGGCCGCCGACCAGATGACGCGCGGCTTCCTCATCGGCGCGACCGCGGGCCGCACGACGCTCACGGGCGAGGGCCTGCAGCACGCCGACGGCCACTCGCCGCTCATCGCGTCGACGAACCCGGCCGTGCTCGCCTACGACCCCGCGTACGGCTACGAGATCGCGCACCTCATGCAGATGGGCCTCGAGCGCATGTACGGCGAGACGAGCGAGGACATCATCATGTACCTCACCGTCTACAACGAGCCGATGCTGCAGCCCGCGGAGCCCGAGGGCGTGGACGTCGAGGGCATCTGCCGCGGCATCCACCGCGTCTCGGTCGGCGAGGGCGAGGGCGTCAAGGTGCAGCTGCTGGGCTCGGGCGTCTCGCTGCCGTGGCTCCACCACGCGCAGGAGCTGCTCGCGAACGACTGGGGCATCTCGGCCGACATCTGGTCGGTGACGTCGTGGAGCGAGCTCCGCCGCGACGCCCTCGAGGCCGACGAGCACAACCTGCTGCACCCGCAGGACGACGCCCGCGTGCCCTACGTCACGCAGCGCCTCTCGGAGGCCGAGGGCCCGTTCGTCGCCACGACCGACTACATGCGCGCCGTGCCCGACCAGATCCGCGAGTGGGTCCCGGGCGACTACGCGACGCTCGGCGCCGACGGCTTCGGCTTCTCCGACACCCGCGCGGCCGCGCGCCGCTTCTTCGCGATCGACAGCCACTCGGTCGTCGTCCGCGCGCTCGACGCGCTCGCGAAGCAGGGCTCGGTGCCGCTCGGCATGGTGCAGCAGGCCATCGACAAGTACCGGATCCACGACGTGAACGCGGGCGAGTCCGGCACGGTCGGCGGCGACGCCTGAGGTCGGCCCTGGGCGCCGAGGAGGAGCTCAAGGCGCGGCAGCTCGCGTGGCTGCGGCGCATCTCCGGCGACCTCGCGACGCAGGTGATGCGGGCGCTCGACGACCGCCTGCCCTGGTACCGCACGATGCCGCCCTCGCGGCGGAGCGCGGTGGGGCTCGTGGCGCAGTCGGGCATCACCTCCTTCATCGCCTGGCACGAGGATCCCGAGGCGCAGCCCTGGATCGCCGCGGACGTCTTCGCCGCGGCGCCCAGGGAGCTCCTGCGGAGCGTGAGCCTGCAGCAGACGCTGCAGCTCATCCGCACGGTCGTCGACGTCTTCGAGGACCGCATCGGCGGCGCCGATCCATCGATGCGCGAGCCGATCCTGCTCTACTCGCGCGAGATCGCGTTCGCCGCCGCCGACGTCTACGCGCGCGCCGCGGAGTCGCGCGGCCTGTGGGACGCGCGGCTTGAGGCGCTCGTGGTCGACTCGATCCTCACGGGCGAGCACGACGACGAGCTGCCCAGCCGCTCCGCGGCGCTCGGCTGGCACGGGCGCGGCGAGTGCGCCGTGCTCGTCGGCATCGCGCCGCGGCAGCTCGACGTCGACGTCATCCGCCGCAAGGCGCGGCACGTCGGGTGCGACGTGCTCGTGGGCGTGCAGGGCGCGCGCCTCGTCGTCGTCATCGGCCGCGCCGCGGTCGACGAGGAGGGCGCGGGCGCCGAGCCCATCGCGTTCCTCGCGGTCGCCGAGACGCTCGCCGAGGGCTTCGCCGAGGGCCAGCTCGTGCTGGGGCCCGCGGTGCCGAGCATCGTCGACGCGGCCCGGAGCGCCAAGGCCGCCCTCGCGGGCTTCGCGGTCGCCGATGCCTGGCGCCGCACGCCGCGCCCGGTGCGCGCGGACGACCTGCTGCCCGAGCGCGCGCTTGCGGGCGACCCGCTCGCGCGCCAGGCGCTCATCCGCACGATCTACCAGCCGCTCCGCGACCACTCGAGCGACCTGCTCGCGACCCTCGCCTGCTACCTCGACACGGGCCGCTCGCTCGAGGCGACCGCCCGCGAGCTCTTCGTGCACCCCAACACCGTGCGCTACCGGCTGAAGCGCATCGGGGAGATCATCGGCTGGGACGCGACCGGCGCGAGGGAGGCGCTCGCGCTGCACACCGCGATCATCCTCGGCTCGATCCACGAGTCGTCGCGCGACCGCGCGCACCGGGTCCCCCAGGCCCCCGCCCCGCGGACGGCCGGTCGCGCGACAGACCCCCGCCATGCCCCGCGCGGCGGCGACCCGGTGGCAGGATGATCCGGTGATCGTCATCGTCGCGCCCGGCCAGGGCTCCCAGAAGCCCGGCTTCCTCACCCCGTGGATCGAGCGCCCTGAGGCCCGCGAGCGGCTCGTCGCGCTCGGCGAGGCCGCGGGCGTCGACCTCGTGCAGCACGGCACCGAGAGCGATGCCGACACGATCCGCGACACGCTCGTGGCGCAGCCGCTCATCGTCGCGGCGGGCATCCTCGCCCTCGACGCGCTCGGCGACCGCGCCGCGCTCGCGGGCGGCTTCGCCGGGCACTCGGTCGGCGAGATCACGGCTGCGGTCGGCGCCGGGGTGCTGACCGCCGAGGACGCGATGGCGCTCGTGGGCGAGCGGGCCCGCGCGATGGCCGACGCGGCCGCGCAGACCCCCACGGGCATGGCCGCCGTGCTCGGCGGCGACGAGGCGGCGCTCGAGGCGCGCCTCGCCGAGCTGGGCCTCCAGCCCGCGAACTACAACGGCGGCGGCCAGATCGTCGTGGCGGGCCCCGCCGACGCCCTCGCGGCGCTCGCCGAGGCACCGCCCGAGCGGGCGCGCGTCATCCCGCTGCAGACCGCGGGCGCCTTCCACACCTCCTACATGGCCCCCGCCGTCGAGCGCTTCCGCGCGAAGGCGGAGGCCACCGCCGCCGCCGACCCGGTGGCGACGCTCTGGACGAACCGCGACGGCAGCGCGGTCGCGTCCGGCCCCGCCTTCCTCGACCTCGTCGTCGGCCAGGTGTCGAGCCCCGTGCGCTGGGACCGCTGCATGGCGTCGTTCCAGGAGGCCGGGGTCACGGGCATCGTCGAGCTCGCGCCCGCCGGCGCGCTCGTGGGCCTCGCGAAGCGCGGCCTCCGCGGCGTGCCCGCGGTCGGCATCAGCACCCCCGACGACCTTCCGGCTGCCATCGAGCTGCTCGAGAGCGGAGACGCCGCATGACCACCATCCAGAGCACCGCCACCCGCGCCGGCTCGCGCATCCTCGCCGTCGGCGCCGCCCGCGGCGACCTCGTCGTGCCGAACGACGACCTCGTGGGCCCCATCGACTCCTCCGACGAGTGGATCCGCCAGCGCACCGGCATCATCACGCGCGTCCGCGCCTCCGAAGGCGTGGAGGCCGTCGACCTGGCCGAGACCGCGGCGCGGGAGGCGATCGAGCGCGCCGGGCTCGAGGGCTCGCAGATCGATGCGGTCATCGTCTCGACGATCTCGAACACCGTGCAGACGCCCTCGATGGCCGCGCTGCTCACGGAGCGGCTGGGCGCCACCCCCGCCCCGGCGTTCGACATCTCCGCCGCGTGCGCGGGCTACGCCTACGGCGTCGCGCAGGCGGACGCGCTCGTGCGCGCGGGCCTCGCCGAGCACGTGCTCGTCGTGGGCGCCGAGAAGCTCTCGGAGGTCGTCGACCCGACCGACCGCTCCATCAGCTTCCTGCTGGGCGACGGCGCGGGCGCCGTCGTCGTGGGCGCCTCCGACGAGCCCGGCATCAGCGCCTCCGTGTGGGGGTCGGACGGCTCCCACTGGGAGACCATCCGCATGACGAACCCTCTCGGCTCCATGCGCGACGGCGCCGCCTGGCCGACGCTCCGGCAGGACGGCCAGAAGGTCTTCCGCTGGGCGGTGTGGGAGATGGCGAAGGTCGCCAAGCGCGCGCTCGACGCCGCGGGCATCCGTCCCGAGGACCTCGCCGCCTTCATCCCGCACCAGGCGAACATGCGCATCATCGACGAGTTCGCCAAGCAGCTGCAGCTGCCGGACTCCGTCGCGATCGCCCGCGACATCGCGACGACCGGCAACACGAGCGCGGCATCGATCCCGCTCGCGATGCACCGCCTGCTCGAGGAGCGGCCGGAGCTCAGCGGCGGCCTCGCGCTGCAGATCGGCTTCGGCGCCGGCCTCGTGTACGGCGCCCAGGTCGTCACGCTCCCCTGACTAGACTCATCCCCGTCCACCAGACGACACAAGGAGACACCCCCATGGCCTACACCCAGGACGAGGTCCTCGCCGGACTCGCCGAGCTCGTGAACGACGAGACCGGCATCGCCACCGAGAACGTGCAGCTCGAGAAGTCGTTCACCGACGACCTCGACATCGACTCGATCTCGATGATGACGATCGTCGTGAACGCCGAGGAGAAGTTCGACGTGAAGATCCCCGACGACGAGGTCAAGAACCTCAAGACCGTCGGCGACGCCGTCACGTACATCGTCGGCGCCCAGGCCTGAGCCTGCCGACCCGCGCGTGCGGCCGGGAGACCGGCCGCACGACGCACCAGCGAGGAGAAGCATGACGAAGAAGATCGTCATCACCGGCCTGGGAGCGACGTCGCCGCTCGGCGGCACCATGCGCGAGAGCTGGGAGGCGCTGCTCGCCGGCGCCTCCGGCGCGCGCCCGCTCGAGCAGGAGTGGGTGGCCAAGTACGAGCTGCCCGTCACCTTCGCCGCCCAGGTCGCCGTGCGACCCGACACCGTGCTCGAGCGCCCGGTGGCCAAGCGGCTCGACCCGTCGAGCCAGCTCGCGCTCGTCGCCGCCAAGGAGGCGTTCGCCGACGCGGGCTCCCCCGAGGTCGACCCGATCCGCCTCGGCGTGGACTGGGCGACGGGCATCGGCGGCGTGTGGACGCTGCTCGACGCCTGGGACGCGCTGCGCGAGAAGGGCCCGCGCCGCGTCATGCCGATGACGGTGCCGATGCTCATGCCGAACGCGCCCTCCGCGGCCGTCTCCATGCACTTCGAGGCCCGCGCCTTCGCGCGCACCGTCGCCTCGGCCTGCGCCTCGAGCACCGAGTCGCTCGCCATGGCCTACGAGCACCTGCAGCAGGGCCTCGCCGACGTCGTCATCGCCGGCGGCTCGGAGGCGGCCATCCACCCCGTCACCATCGCGTCGTTCGCGTCGATGCAGGCGCTCTCGCGCCGCAACGACGAGCCGGCGACCGCGTCGCGGCCGTACGACGTGACGCGCGACGGCTTCGTCATGGGCGAGGGCGCCGCGGCGCTCGTGCTCGAGACCGAGGAGCACGCGCTCGCGCGCGGCGCCCGCATCTACGCGGAGCTCGCGGGCACGGGCGTCACGGCCGACTCGCACCACATCACCGCGCCCGAGCCCGAGGGCCTCGGCGCGAGCCGCGCGGTGCTCGCCGCGCTCGAGCAGGCCGGCGCGACCCCGGACGAGGTCACCCACATCAACGCGCACGCCACGTCGACCCCCGTCGGCGACGTCGCGGAGGTGCGGGCGCTGCTGCGCGTCTTCGGCGACCGCGTCAAGGACGTGCCCGTCTCGGCGACCAAGGCGGCCCACGGCCACCTCCTCGGCGGCACGGGCGCCCTCGAGGCGGCCTTCACGGCGCTCGCGCTGCACGAGCGCACCGCTCCCCCGACGATCAACGTCACCGAGCAGGACCCGGATGCGCCGCTGTCGATCTCGGCGACGCCCGTGGCGCTCGGCGAGGGACCGCAGCTCGCGGTGTCGAACTCGTTCGGCTTCGGCGGTCACAACGCGGTCGTCGCGCTGCGCTCGGTCTGAGCCTGTGCGGCCGACAGGGCCGGCACGCATCGAGGGCCCCGCTGTTCGCAGCGGGGCCCTCGGCGTTCGTGCGCTCGGCTAGCCGACGCGGTGCAGCCAGACGACCGGAGAGGCGTCGGAGGCGTGGCGGTAGGCCTCGAGCTCGCGGTCCCACGCGCCGCCCATCGCGTGGTCGAGCTCGGCGAGCAGCGCCCGCGCGTCGGGGCCGGCGGACTCGACGGCGCTGCGGAGGCGCTCCTCGGGCACGAGGATGCCGCCCGCGGCGTCGATGCGGAACGAGGCGAGGCCGAGCCGCGGCGTGTGCATCCAGCGCATGCCGTCGCTGCCGGCCTGCGGGTCCTCCGCCACCTCGAAGCGCACGTCCGTCCAGCCGGCGAGCGCGGAGGCGATCGCGGCGCCCGTGCCGACGGGACCCGACCAGTGCACCTCGGAGCGCTCGGCGCCAGCCTCGGCCGGCTGCGGCTGCCAGACGAAGCGCAGGGCGTCGCCGACCGCGTGCCCGACGGCCCACTCCAGGTGGGTGCGCAGGGCGCGCTGGGACGCGTGGATCCAGACGACCCCGGTCGTGGTGACGGGACGTCGCCTGAGCGTGTTCGCAGCAGTCATCGTCACTCTCCCTCGTTCGATGCGACTTCCCCATCGGTCGAACGACTCAGCGACGATGCGCCCGAGTCTGCCACACGCGGCTGACGGACGACAAGGCTGTCATCCCGCGGCGCGCGGCGGGCGTCAGCCCTCGGCGGCTGCGCCCGCGTCCTCCTCGCGCTCGAAGCGCGGCCGCCGCTCCCCTGCCCGGATCGGGAAGGCGAGGCGGTTGCCCGCCGGCGGCAGCGGGCAGTTGAACTGGTCGCTCATCGAGCACGGCGGCACGATCGCGCGGTTGAAGTCGAGCTCGACCGTGCCGTCGTGGCGCGGCCGCACGAAGAGGAAGCGGCCGACGTCGTAGGTCTCGTCGCCCGTCGTGGCGTCGGCGAAGACGATCTGCAGGCTGTCGCCGTCGGGCAGCGCGAGCAGCTCGACCTGCTCGCCCTCGTGCTCGAAGCGGATGATGCCGGGCGAGACGCCCTGCCGCAGCGAGCCGCCGCGCGACTTGCCGTACTCGAAGCCCACGCCGCCCTCCACGGCCTCGAAGGTGCCGTGCTTCGCCCAGGCCGGGTCGTGGTCGTACGCCTCGATGCCGCGGAAGGCGCGGTTGGCCTCCGACTCGGCGTCCCACACGCGCAGCGCGTAGCGGCCGTGGAAGTCGGGGCCGATGACGAAGCCCGTGCGGCTCTCGTCGAAGCGGATCTGGCTGGGCGTCATGGAGTCGTGGCCGTAGACCGTCGCGGCGCCGTCGACCTCCTGGCCGTCGACGACGATGCCGTCCTCAGCGGTCGCGACGACCTGCAGGCCGTCCTGCGTCGGCGCGGGGGCCCAGGTGCCGGGCACGCCCTCGATCGAGGTCTCCTCGCCCACCCACGCGGTGGTGACGAGCGCGAGGGCGCCCTGTGCGCCGCGCACGCTCGCGTCGCGCTTGCGGAGGAAGGCCGCGTGCTGGTCGGCGGCCGGTGACGTCACGGTCTCGGTCATGCTCCCAGCGTAGCCACGCCCACCCACCGCAGACGTCACCGGCCTCGCCTATCGTCGTCCCCATGGCAGCAGCGACGCTCGGCATCATCCTCCCTCCCGACGTGGCGCCCGAGCGCCTCATCGGCCTCGCGCAGCAGGCGGAGGCCGCTGGCGTCGAGGAGGTGTGGTTGTGGGAGGACTGCTTCGCGCAGTCGGGCCTCGGCCCCTCGGCCGCGGTGCTGGCCGCGACCTCGCGCATCCGGGTGGGCCTCGGCCTCATGCCGGTGCCGCTGCGGAACGTCGCTCTCACCGCCATGGAGATCGCGGCGCTCGCGCGCATGTTCCCCCACCGGTTCCTGCCGGGCATCGGCCACGGCGTGCTCGACTGGATGGGTCAGGCGGGCGCGCGGGCGCGCTCGCCGCTCACGCTGCTGCGCGAGCAGGCGGTCGCCCTGCGGGCGCTCCTCGCGGGCGACGAGGTGACGACGGCGGGCGAGTACGTGCGGCTCGACCGCGTGCGGCTGCGCTGGCCGCCGGAGGCCGTGCCGCCGGTCCTCGTGGGCGCCACGAGGCCGCGCACGCTCGCGCTCGCGGGCGAGGTGGGCGACGGCCTGATCCTGGCGGGCGACGAGGGGCCGGAGGCCGAGGCGGAGGCGGCGCGGATCGCGCTCGAGGCGCGCGCAGCTGCGGGCGTCGAGGGCGCGTTCGACGTCGTCGAGTTCGCGAGCATCGCCGCCTCGGCGGATCTCGAGGCCGTGCGGGCGCTGCGGGGCACGTACCCGCACGCGACGCGCATCCCGATCCTGGCGCTCGCCGCCGACGGCACGCCCGATCGCGGCGACGCGATCCCGGCGCTCATCGCGACGATCGCGGGCGCCGCCTAGCTGTTGCGACCGCGCGCCGCCACGCGCCAGCGCGCGGCGGGCTCGACGTCCTCCGGTGCGTGGAAGGCGTGGAGGTCGTCGGCGAGGTTCACGGCGCTGCAGACGTGGTTGGGCACGACGCGCACGCGCGCGCCGAGCGGCGGGGCGTCGTCGAGCTCGACGACCGCGTGGTGCTCGCTCAGCTGCACGATGCGCGCGTCCGGGTGGTCGAGCAGGCGCCCGAAGCCGCTCGCCCACGGCGCGCGGTCGGCCCCCAGGGCCTTCGAGCCCGCGTCGACGACGATCCGGCCGGGCCGCGCCGAGACGACCGTCGCGTGGCACGTGAGCGCGATCCGGTCGGCCGCGAGGACGCCGAGCTCCCACTGCTGGGCGTCGCCGAGCGCGCTGACGCCCGGTCGCAGCTCCGTGACGGGCGAGGGGATGCCGAGCGCGGCGTCGTACGACGGCGTCGAGCCGCCGGAGACGACGCCGGGCGGCAGCCCCACGGCCCACATCGACGCGGCCGCCGCCGTGAGCGCTTCCGCCTCCTCGAGCGCGGCGACCTCGCGCGCGTCGGGCGCGTAGGCGTGCCCGGGGAAGGCGAACACGCCCTCGACGTCGAAGCCCGCGGTCGCGGCTGCCGCGGCGACGTCGCCCGCGTCGGCCGGGTCGCAGCCGGAGCGGTGGTGGCCAGCGTCGACCTCGACGCGGATCGCGACGCGGCCGGCGAGGCCCGCGCGAGCGAGCCGCGCGACGCCGTCGACGGAGTCGGCGCCGACCGAGATCGCGGCGCCGCGCGCGACCATCGCGCTGAGCCGCGCCGCGCGATCCGCATCGACCCGGAGCGGGTAGGCGATGAAGAGGTCGTCGAGGCCCGCGGCCGCGAAGACCTCGGCCTCCCCCACCGTCGCGACGCTGAGGCCGGCTGCGCCGGCGGCCAGCTGCATGCGTCCGATCTCGATGCACTTGTGGGTCTTCGCGTGCGGCCGCAGCGCCACGCCCCGCGCCGTGGCGGCGTCGGCGACGCGGGCGATGTTCGCCTGCATGCGCTCGAGGTCGATCGCGAGGTACGGCGTGCTGGGTGCCATGCCCGGAGCGTACCGCCGCGGCTACGCCGTCGCGGGCTCCCGCTCGCGCCCCGCCCGCCGCGTGCGCACGGTCAGGTAGATGCGGTGGGCCGTGATGATGAGCGCGAGCCACGCGGCGCCGAGCGCGTAGCCGGCGAGCACGTCGGTGAGCCAGTGGTGCCCGAGGTAGACCCGGCTGGCCGCGACGAGCGCGGCGGCGAGGGAGGCCGCGATGGCGATCGCCGCGCGGGCCCTGGCGCTCGAGCGGCGCAGGATCAGCAGGTAGGTGATGACGCCGAGGATCGCGACGGCGTTGAGCGTGTGGCCGCTCGGGAACGAGGCCGAGACCTCGTAGGGCGGCACCGCGTCGGCGAGCGGCGGGCGATCGCGGCCGATGAGCGACTTGCCGACGACCGTCATCAGGAGCGAGCCCGCCCCAGCCGCGACGATGAGGACGACCGGCGTCCACGACCTCCGCCGGATCGAGAGCACGAGCAGTGCGAGGATCGCGATCGCGGGCATCCCGACGGTGCCCGCGAGGTCGGTGAACGCGGTCACGGCGGCGTCGGCGCCCGGGCTCCGGATGGTGAGGATCGCGTCGAGCAGGGGGCGGTCGACGCCGGCGACGCCGTCCTCGTCGGTGACCGCGTCGTAGACGCCGACGGCGGCGGCGGTGAGCGCGGCGACGATCGCGGCGCCGATCGCCAGGGTGAGCAGGAGCGCGGCGTAGGGCCCGAGGCGGTCGCCGACCCACGTGCCGACGCGCGCGAGCGCGCGCCCGGCGACCGTGCCCCAGTGGGTCAGATCGGTGCGGCCGACGCGCGCGTCGCGGCGCCGCTCGCCCTCGGCGCCGTGCTCGGTCGCGTCGCCGGTCCACCTGCGTGCGTCCGTCATGTCGCCTCCGCTTCCGTCGGTACGACGCTAGCGGGCGCGGCACTGCACGTGTCGGTGGCAGGCCACATGATTGCGGTCATGAATCCGCTGGCCGAACGCGCTGAACAGATCGCCGCCCATCTGGTCGGCGGGTATCTCGGAAGTGCGGCGCAGTCCGAAGGGCCCAACTCCGCGATCGACTTCACGTTCTCCACCGCTGCCGGCGGGCGTGTCGCTCTCGAAGTGACGCTGATCACCGATCCTGCTTCCGCGGCGTGGCAAGGGATGGCGATGCGGGACGGCTGGCGTTGGCCAGCGAAAGGGGCGTGGCAGTTTCGCCCTCGACGCGGAAGCTTCTCCTACCGAATCACCCGCGATGCCGCCGTGCGGGTTGCGGCAGCCTGCGACCAGGCTGGAGCGTCATCCATCGACGGCCTCTCCGAGATCGACGCTGCGACGGCAGAGGCGTTGGCGCTCGTCACGAGAGCAGGAGATCTCTACGAGGGCCTCCGACCCGGTGGCATCGACCTCAACCAGGCTGTCTGGGCAGACTTCCCCGAGGCCACCAGCCCTTCGTTCACCGACACGGTCGAGAGTTGGCTCCGGCTGCCCCACATCGCCTCGCACATCGCGAAGACTCGTGATGCCCCCGACGTCGACCAGCGCCACCTGTTCGTCGTACCAGTCGAGGAGGTGCTATCGTCCCGCTTCCTCACCGACGACTTCGAAGCACCGTCTCGCGCACCGAGGGGCTACGAAGGGATCGACGCGCTGTGGGTCTGGTCAAGGTTCTGGCACCGCTCGTTGATCTGCGATGCCGCGGGATGGCGATGGCAACCGTTCCCTCAGGATGAGAACGAGGACGGGAGTAGGGCGGACGGGACTTGAACCCGTGACCTGACGATTATGAGTCGTGTGCTCTAACCAGCTGAGCTACCGCCCCGAGGCCTTCCGGCCCATCCGCCGAGCCTAGCCGTCGCTAGTCGTGCAGCTCGACGCGGGTGTCGGGGTCGACGATGTCCTCGCCGCGGTAGAGCCGCTCGTACGCCGTGATCGTCGTCTCGATGTCGTGCGGCGCCACCATCTGCAGGCTGTTGCCCTGGTAGCGCGCGTACTCCTCGTCGCTGAGGCGCAGGATGCGCTCGAGCTTCTCGGAGAGGTCCTGGGGGTCGTCGGGGCGGTGCAGCCAGCCGTTCTCGCCGTCGCGGACGAGGTGCGGCAGCGCCATGGCGTCGGCCGCGACGACGGGCAGGCCCGTCGCCATGGCCTCCATCGTCGCGATCGACTGCAGCTCCGCGGTCGAGGGCATCGCGAAGACCTCCGCGTGGCGGAGGCGATCGCGCAGCTCCTCGTCGCTCACGAAGCCCGTGAGGGTCACGCGATCGGCGACCGACAGCGAGCGCGCGAGCGCGCCCAGCTCGTCGATCTGGTCGCCGCCGCCGACGATGTCGAGGTGCCAGTCGAGGTCCTTCGGCAGCCGCGCGACGGCCTGCACGAGCACGTCGAGCCGCTTCTCGGTGGTGACGCGGCCGACGAAGACGATCCGGCCGCGCTGCCGCTCGGGGTTCGGCGCGTACTCGTCGCCCGGGAGCCCGCACGAGATCGCGTGGACGCCGCGGAGGCCCGTCTTCCGCTCGAGGTAGTCGGCGCTGCGGCGCGTCGGCGTCGTCACGACATCGCAGCGGCCGAAGACCGTCGCGGCGTCGCGCCAGGCGATGTCTACGGCGGTGCCGTGGATCGCGCGCGGCAGGTTCGAGTGGTCCATGACGTTCTCGAACATGAGGTGGTTCGTGCCGATGACGCGGATGCCGCGCTTGTTCGCCTCGGTCGAGAACGCACGGCCGAGCACGAGGTGCGACTGGAAGTGCACGACGTCGGGCCGCAGGGCGTCGAGCAGCGACGAGGCGTTCGAGAACATGCGCCACGGCTCGGCGAAGCGCAGCCACTCGTGGCCCGGGTACAGGATCGAGCGGAGGCGGTGCACCGTGAAGCGCTGGCCCTCGTGCTCCTCGACGCGCGTGCCGTGCCGGCCGCGGCCGAGCGACGAGGCGACCACGTGCACCTCGTGGCCGCGGCGCTGCAGGCGCGCGGCGAGCCTCGTGGTGAACTTCGCGGCGCCGTTCACGTCGGGCGCGAAGGTGTCCGTCGCGATGAGGATCCGCAGGGGCCGGTCGGTCATTCGTCCTCCTCGAGCACGTCGTCGAGCGCTCGGATCTGGGGGTGGTGGCGCGCCAGCTGGAAGACGCCGTAGACGGCGACCGCGCCCGCGGCCGCGAAGACGAGGATCGCCCACGGCGGCGTCTCCGCGGCCTCGCCCAGCACGCTCACGCCGATGAGGACGGCGACGAGCGGGTCGACGACGGTGAGGCCGGCGATCACGAGGTCGGGCGGGCCGGAGGCGTGCGCGAGCTGCACGAAGTAGCTGCCGACGAGCATCGCGACGACGAGCGCGGCGCCGCAGAGCACCGTCAGCCACTCGAACTGGCCCGAGATGATGCGGTTCAGCACCACCTTCGACAGCGTCACGACGAAGCCGTAGAGCACGCCCGCGGCGACGATGTAGAAGATCGCGTTCGCGCGCTCGCGGAAGGTCCACCACAGCGCGCCGAGCCCCACGAGCGCGACGAGCAGCAGCGCGAGCACCGTGAGCAGCTGCTGGTCGCGGATGGGGCGCTCGACCGCGAAGACCGCCGCGACGGTCACGAAGACGCCGATGCCCGCGAGGCACAGCGCCACCGCCCGGATCGTGCGGTGGTCGAGCCGGATCTTGGCGAGGCGCGCGTTGAGCACCGCGGTCACGACGAGCGCGACGGCGCCGAGCGGCTGCACGACGATGAGCGGCGCGAGCGCGAGGGCACCCAGCTGCAGCACGACGGCGAGGCCGAGCAGCAGGGTGCCGACGACCCAGGCGCGGTTGCGCAGCAGCGCTGCGACGGCGCGCCACCCGAGCGAGGCGCCGCGCTGGTCGCCGCCCTCGAAGTGGCCCACGCCGCGGTGCTGGAACTGCGTGCCGACGCTCAGGAAGATCGCGCCGACGATGGCGATGGGGATGCCCAGCGCCTGCATCGGGGTGAGCGAGATCTCAGCCGCGAGGTCGTCGAGGGCGGTGAAGAGCACCAGGAAACCCTACGGCCCGCGGCGTCGATACGCTGGACGACATGACCGTCCTGCCCATCTGCATCACCGGCGAGCCGGTCCTCCACCGCGTCGCGGACCCCGTGCGCGCCTTCGACGAGGAGCTGCGCACCCTCGTCGCCGACATGTTCGAGACGATGGAGGCTGCCCCGGGCGTGGGCCTCGCGGCACCCCAGATCGGCCTCGCCAAGCGCATCTTCGTCTACGACTGGACCGACGAGGAGGGCGTGCGCACGCGCGGCGTCGCCGCCAACCCGGAGCTGTGGATCGCTCCCCCGCCCGTCGGCATCGCCGAGGACGACGAGGAGGAGGGCTGCCTCTCGATCCCCGGCGAGCGCTTCGCGCTCAAGCGCTCGGAGCGAGCCATCCTGCGGGCGCAGGACGAGCACGGAGAGGCCTACGAGCTGGAGGCCTCGGGCTGGCTCGCGCGCATCCTGCAGCACGAGTACGACCACCTCGACGGCGTGCTCTACGCCGACCGCCTCGACGCCTACGGCTCGAAGGGCGTCGCGAAGGCCATCAAGCGCAACCGCTGGGGCGTGCCCGGCAACCGCTGGCTGCCCGGCGTCGACGACCTCGAGGGCTGAGCCGCTCGCTCGCCGGCCGGAGCAGCACCTGTCGGCGACGCGCGAGGGGTACGGGTGCGCCCGAGAGGTACGGGTCTTCGCGTACCTCTCGGGTGGAGGCGTACCGCTCGCGGGAAGAGGCGGCGCGCGCAGCGGCGCCCGGACACGCGAAAGGCCCCGCCGTGAGGCGGGGCCTTCGATCGCTCCCCGAGATGGACTCGAACCATCAACCTGCCGGTTAACAGCCGGCTGCTCTGCCAATTGAGCTATCGAGGATCGCTGCAGGAGCGACAACCAGCGTAGCACCTCGCAGCAGGTGCCCTCGACCTCGCGGCGCGCTGCCCGGCGCCTCGCAGGATCCGCGGCTAGCGTGCGAGGGTCCCGCCGCGAGACCCTCTGGAGCCCCCGTGCCACGCACCTCGTCCCGCCCCGCTCCCCTCCGCGCCGCGCGCCGCGCGCTGCCCGCCCTCGGCGTGGCCGCAGCCGCGCTCGCGCTCGCCGGCTGCATCCCGCTGCCACCGCCGATCGCGCCCGAGGCCACCGTCGATCCGTCGCCGCAGCCCGAGCGCACCACGGCGGCGCCGACGCCGGCCGGGACGGCCTCGCCAGGAGACACGGCCGCGCCCGGCGCGCTGCCCGCGCTCCTCGCGATCGGCGACGCGGCGCCCGAGGGCCTCCTCGCCGGCTGGCAGTCGAGCCTCACGACCGACGCCGCGTTCGAGGTGCAGCCCGAGAGCGACTTCCCCGTCGGCCCGACGATCTCGGTGCTGGAGACCGCGACCGGCTGCACCTTCTGGGCCTACCAGGGCTACGCCGAGCAGCCGACCGGCGACGAGCAGGCCGACAGCGAGGCCGTGCTCGCCGCGCTCACGTCGACCTCGCCCGACGACTGGGAGGCCGACGTCGTGACCGTCGAGGCCCCGCTGCAGGGATCGGCCGTCGAGTTCCTCTCGATCGTCGCCGACCTCGACGACGGCGGCGTCCGTGCGGTCTTCGCGCGCGCCTACGCGGCAACGGGCACCGAGCAGGCGATCGACGCGCGCTGCCCGGCAGGCCAGGGCGACGTCGACCACATCGACGCGGTCGTCGCCGAGCACGTGCAGGTCTCGTTCGACGGCCCCTGAGGCCGCGTCACTCCTGGCGGAGCGTCCGCCGCTCCCGCTCGAGCTCGACGAGCTGCTCCTGCAGCCGCTTGGAGCCCTCGGGGTCGCCGCCGCCGAGCCGCTGCAGCGAGCCCAGCAGCTCGGCCTTCCGGCGCAGGATGTCGCGGTCGACGAGCGAGCCGACGATGCCCCGCACGTAGGCGGTCACGCCCTTCGTCGACTGCGGGATCGGCGTCATCGCGAGCGTGCGCACGAGCGGCACGATCTCGGCCGGCACGGCCTCGGCGACGCGCTCCGAGAAGTCGGGCGCCTCGATCGCGTCGAGCGAGGCCAGCACGCCGTCGCGCACGATGGCGAGCGACGGGTTCGCCACGTAGGCGACCGCCCCGCGCACGGCGAGCTCGCGCCCGACGACCGCCGGCTGCTGCAGGATCGCCGCGATCGCGTCGCGCTCCAGGCGCGATGCGGGATCCCGCTCGAGCTGGCGCAGCGCGACGTCGGCGGGCGGATGCGCGGGCGCGGCCTCCTGGGCGCCGCCCTGCGCCTGCCGCGGGGTCGCCTGGCGCACCGCCCTCCGCACCTCGTCGGGCGAGACGCCGAGCCAGCCGGCGACGGTGCGCACGTAGCCGTCGGCGAGCGCGCGGTCGCGGATCGAGACGAGCACGGGCGCGGCGCGGCGCATCGCGGCCACGCGCCCCTCGACCGTCTCGAGGTCGTGCTCGGCGACGATGCGGCGCAGCATGAACTCGAAGAGCGGGCGACGCTGCTGCACGAGCTTGCGCACGGCGTCGTCGCCGCGCTCGAGCCGCAGGTCGCAGGGGTCGAGGCCGCCGGGCGCGACCGCCACGAAGGTCTGCGCGGCGAAGCGCTGCTCCTCGGCGAAGGTGCGCGCCGCCGCCTGCTGGCCCGCCTCGTCGGGGTCGAACGTGAAGACGACGCGGCCGAGCGCGCGGGTGTCGGAGGTCGAGACGTCGCCGAGCACGCGGCGGAGCACCTTGATGTGGTCGACGCCGAAGGCGGTGCCGCACGTGGCGACCGCCGTCGGCACCCCCGCGAGGTGGCATGCCATCACGTCGGTGTAGCCCTCGACGACGACCGCCTCGTGGCTGCGCGCGATGTCGCGCTTGGCGAGGTCGAGGCCGTAGAGCACCTGGCTCTTGCGGAAGATCGGCGTCTCGGGCGAGTTGAGGTACTTCGGGCCCTTGTCGTCGTCCGAGAGGCGGCGCGCGCCGAAGCCGATCGTCGCACCGGCGACGTCGCGGATGGGCCAGACGAGGCGGCCGCGGAAGCGGTCGTAGGGGCCGCGCTGGCCCTCCGAGAGCAGGCCCGCTCCCAGGAGCTCCTGGTCGCTGAAGCCGCGGCCCTTCAGGTGCGAGCGCAGCGCGTCGAACGACTGCGGCGCGAAGCCCACGCCGAAGCGCTCCGCCGCCGCGAGGTCGAAGCCCCGCTCACCGAGGAAGCGCTGGCCGAGCGCCGCCTGGGGCGTCAGCAGCTGCTCGCGGAAGTACGCCTCCGCGGCCTTCGAGGCCTCGAGCAGGCGCAGCCGACCGCTCGTCTCCTCCTGCGGCTTGCCGTCCTCGTACCGCAGGGTGAAGCCGATCTGCGCGGCGAAGCGCTCCACGGTCTCCTGGAAGGACGTGTGGTCCATCGCCATGACGAACTGGAAGACGTCGCCGTCCTCGCCGCAGCCGAAGCAGTGGTACCGGCCCACCGCGGGGCGCACGTGGAAGGAGGGCGTGCGCTCGTCGTGGAACGGGCAGAGCCCCTTCATGGAGCCCACGCCCGCGGTCTTCAGCGTCACGTGGGCGCCGACGACGTCGACGATCGAGACTCGGGCGCGCACCTCGTCGATGTCCGCGCGCAGGATCCGACCCGCCATCGCCCCTCCCTCAGTCCCCGACGTGCCGCTCGTGCCAGGCGAACGCGCCGCGATCGGTGAGGCTCGCCACCTGGTCGACGACCACCCGCGCCCGCGCGGCGTCGTCGCGCGCCGCCGCCCAGTCGTCCGCGTAGGCGCGGTCGAGCGCCTCCGGCCCGAGCCGCAGCAGCGCGTCGCACAGCTCCTGCAGGATGCGCCGCTGGCTCGCGTAGACCGGCTGGCGCCGCTCGGAGAGGATGAAGCTCGCGGCGGTGCCCTTGAGCACCGCGATCTCGGCGCGCACCTCGCGCGGCACGACGATGTCGCCGTCGAAGCGCACGAGCGGCCCCTCGTGGCTGGCGCGCGTGCGCGCGACGGCTGCCTTCGCGAAGCGGCCGATGAGCTTGGAGGTGAGGTTCTTCAGCCGCGCCTGGTCGCCGCGCGAGCCGTCGTAGGAGCGGATCCAGGTCTCGAGGTCGTCGAGGCGGTCGAAGGCCGCCAGCAGCTCGTCGCGCTCGTAGGCGGGGCCGAGCCAGGCCATCATCGTCGCGACGAGCTCGTCGTGGCCGACGCGGCTCGCGAGCTTCGCGACATCGACGTAGCCGCCCACCACCGCGTCCTCGAAGTCGTGGACGGAGTAGGCGATGTCGTCGGCGAGGTCCATCGCCTGCGCCTCGATGCTCGGGCGGCCCTCGGGCGCGCCCTCGCGCATCCACTCGAAGACCTCGCGGTCGTCGGCGTAGCAGCCGAACTTCATGCGGCCGGAGGGGTCCTCGACCGCGGCCGCGGACGGCCACGGGTACTTCGTCGCCGCGTCGAGCGAGGCGCGCGTGAGGTTCAGGCCGTAGGAGCGCTCGCGCAGCACCTTGGGCTCCAGGCGCGTGATGACGCGCAGCGTCTGCGCGTTGCCCTCGAACCCGCCGATGGCGAGCGCCCACTCGTTGAGGCCGCGCTCGCCGTTGTGGCCGAAGGGCGGGTGCCCGATGTCATGCGCGAGGCACGCGGTGTCGACGACGTCGGGGTCGAGGCCGAGCTCGCCCGCGATCTCGCGCCCGATCTGCGCGACCTCGAGGGAGTGCGTGAGGCGCGTGCGCGAGTCGTCGAAGCCCATGGTGGGCGAGAGCACCTGCGTCTTCTGCCCGAGGCGACGGAACGCGCTCGAGTGCAGCAGCCGGGCGCGGTCGCGCGCGAAGTCGGTGCGGGCCGAGTGGTGGACCTCCGGCAGCCTGCGCTCCGCGTCGTGCTCGCCGTAGCCGCGCTCAGCCACCGCGGGTGTCGCTCTCGTCCTCGACGAGCAGCGCGCGCTGCGCGTCGCTCAGCTCGGGGCTGTCGAGCCAGCCGTCGGGCAGCGCGGGGGTGCGGGGGCTGCCGGCACGGCCGCGCTGCCCCTCGATGCCCTCGGCGACGTACGGCACAGAGCGGTCGAGGCCGCCCAGCAGGTCGTCGAGGTGCTGCAGCGACTCGACGGCGGCGAGCGCGCGGCGGGCGTCGCCGCCCACCGGGTAGCCCTTGAAGTACCAGGCGACGTGCTTGCGGATGTCGCGGCAGGCGCGATCCTCCTCGCCGAAGAACTCGACGAGCAGCTCCGCGTGCCGGCGGAACGCGTCGGCCACCTGGCCGAGACCCGGTCGATGGCGCTCGTCGCTGCCCGCGAAGGCGTTCGCGAGGTCGCCGAAGAGCCAGGGCCGCCCGAGGCAGCCGCGCCCGACGACGACGCCGTCGACGCCGGTCTGCTCGACCATCCGCAGCGCGTCCTCCGCCTGCCAGATGTCGCCGTTGCCGAGCACAGGGATGGAGGTGACGTGCTGCTTGAGCCGCGCGATCGCCTCCCAGTCGGCCTCGCCGGAGTAGTGCTGCGCGGCCGTGCGCCCGTGGAGCGCGACGGCGACGACGCCCGCGTCCTCGGCGATGCGGCCCGCATCGAGGTAGGTGAGGTGGTCGTCGTCGATGCCCTTGCGCATCTTGACGGTGACGGGGATGTCGCCCGCGCGCTCGACGGCGCGGCGGACGATCGCGCCGAACAGCTCGCGCTTCCACGGCAGCGCCGAACCGCCGCCGCGCCGCGTCACCTTGGGCACGGGGCAGCCGAAGTTCAGGTCGATGTGGTCGGCGCGGTCCTCGCCGACGATGATGTCGACCGCATCGCCCACCGTCCTGGGGTCGACGGTGTACAGCTGCACCGAGCGCGGCGTCTCGGACTCGTGGTGGCCGATGAGCCGCATCGTCTCGGGGGTGCGCTCGACGAGCGCGCGCGCCGTCACCATCTCGCTCACGTAGAGGCCGGCGCCGAACTCGCGGCAGAGCCGCCGGAAGGCGGTGTTCGTGATGCCCGCCATGGGCGCGAGCACGACCGGGGCGTCGAGGGCGATGGGCCCGATCGACAGCCCCGGTCGGATGCTCGTGGTGCTCACGCGCCGATGAGCCCCTGCGCCAGGTGCGCCTCGAGCTCGTCGATCGCGACGCGGGTCTGCGCCATCGAGTCACGCTCGCGCACGGTGACCGCGCCGTCCTCGAGCGAGTCGAAGTCGACGGTGACGCAGAACGGCGTGCCCACCTCGTCCTGGCGGCGGTAGCGGCGGCCGATGGCGCCCGCGTCGTCGAAGTCGATCGCCCAGTGGCGACGCAGCTTCGCGGCGAGATCGCGCGCGAGCGGCGACAGCTGCTCGTTGCGCGAGAGCGGGAGCACCGCGACCTTCACGGGCGCGAGTCGCGGGTCGAGGTGCAGCACGGTGCGGGTGTCGGTGCCGCCCTTGCTGTTCGGCACCTCCTCCTCCTCGTAGGCGTCGACGAGGAACGCCATGAGGCTGCGCGTGAGGCCGAAGGAGGGCTCGATGACGTAGGGCGTGTACTTCTCGCCCGAGGCCTGGTCGAAGTAGACGAGGTCCTTGCCGGAGGCCTCCGAGTGCGACGAGAGGTCGTAGTCGGTGCGGTTCGCGATGCCCATGAGCTCGCCCCACTCCGAGCCCTGGAAGCCGAAGCGGTACTCGACGTCGATCGTGCCGGCCGAGTAGTGGGCGCGCTCGTCCTCGGGCACGTCGAAGCGGCGCATGTTCGCCGGGTCGAGGCCGAGGTCGACGAACCAGTCCCAGCACGCCTCGACCCAGCGGTCGAACCAGTCGGTCGCCTCGTCGGGGTGCGTGAAGTACTCGATCTCCATCTGCTCGAACTCGCGCGTGCGGAAGATGAAGTTGCCGGGCGTGATCTCGTTGCGGAAGGCCTTGCCGACCTGGCCGATGCCGAACGGCGGCTTCTTGCGCGAGACCGTCAGCACGTTCGAGAAGTTGACGAAGATGCCCTGCGCGGTCTCGGGGCGCAGGTAGTGGAGGCCCGCCTCGTTGTCGACGGGGCCGAGGTAGGTCTTCATGAGGCCCGAGAACTGCTGCGGCTCGGTCCACTGGCCGGTCGTGCCGCAGTCGGGGCAGGTGATCTCGGCCATCGACTCGGCCGGGCGGCCCTTCTTGGCCTCGTAGGCCTCCTCCAGGTGGTCCTGGCGGTGGCGCTTGTGGCACTGGGTGCACTCGACGAGCGGGTCGGTGAAGGTGGCGACGTGGCCGGAGGCGTGCCACACCTTCTGCGGCAGGATGATCGACGAGTCGAGCCCGACCATGTCGTCGCGGCCCTGCACGAAGGCCTTCCACCACTGGCGCTTGATGTTCTCCTTGAGCGCGACGCCCAGGGGCCCGTAGTCCCACGCGGAGCGGGAGCCGCCGTAGATCTCGCCCGCCTGGAACACGAAGCCACGGCGCTTCGCGAGGTTGATGACGGCGTCGAGTCGGGTCTGTGCCACGGAGCTGCTCCTCGGGTCGCCGCGCGCGTGCGTGCAGCCGGGATGCTGCACGGGCGGAAGCGCGGCACGTGAACCTCGATCCTACCGAGCCGGGGCGGGCGCCCGTGCGCGCTCGCGCGGGCGCTGAGGGAGGGCATGGATCGCTGGGATAGGCTCCGTCCGGGGCGCACGCGCGCCGAGACGCACGCACTGCGAGCCCGCGCCCCGAGCCACGTCGAGGGAGGGCCGATGCAGAGCGAGCAGCACCTGGAGCTCTATGGCGGCTGGGCGGAGAGCTGGCCCGCCGACGCCGCGGAGCTGCTCGACGGCTACTCCGGCACCTGGTGGATCGGCGGCGGCTGGGCGCTCGACCGCGCGATCGGGCACGACCGCCCGCACGGCGACCTCGACCTCGTGATCCCGCGCGGCGAGCTGAGCCTGCTGCGCGGCTGGCTCGGCGGCCGCTGGCAGCTGTGGAGCGCGTTCCAGGGCGCGCTGAAGCCGCTGCTCCCCCACGACTCCGACGTGCTGCCGATGGGCACGACGAGCATCTGGCTGCGCCGCAGCGCCTACTCCCGCTGGGAGTACGCGGTCATCCTCGACCCCTCCGACCCGGAGACCTGGCGCTTCCGCCGGGACACCGCGGTCACGATGCCGCTGACGAGCGCCCTCGTCGAGCACCGGGGCGTGCGCTACGCGAAGCCCGAGATCGTGCTCGCCTACGCCGCCGCCCACACGCACGAGGCCGCGGACCTCGAGGCCGCGCTGCCCGCGCTCGGCGACGCCGAGCGCGCGTGGCTCGCCGAGCGCATCCCCCACGACCACCCCTGGCAGCCGCTCCTGCTCGCCTCCTGAGCGGGGCGCGCGCCGCCGACCCCGTCAGCAGCGCTCGACGACGTGGGCGGGATCGCCCGGCACCGCGAGGTCGATGTCGCGCAGCACGGTGAGCACCGGCTGGTCCTCCCGCGCGCAGACGTCGGCGAACGTCTCCCCCACGGGCAGCGCCGAGTCGTACTCGACCGCGAGGTGCCGCTCGTGGAGCGCCGAGTAGGCGGCGCACTCGTCGAATGCGGCGCACTCCTCGGTCACGACGAGGTCGAAGCCCGCGGCAGGTCCGGCCTCCCCCGCCTCCAGCGCGTTCTTCTGCGCCGCCGCGAGGCCCGCGGCGTGCGCGCGATCGACGAGCAGGGCCGCGAGGGCGAGGTTGCCCTCCTGGGTGAGGCCCTCCGCGCGCGTCCACGTGTCGAGGTTGTCGAGCTCGACCGCCTCGTAGCCCGCGTCGGCGCAGCCGTCGATCCACGTGCCCACGACCTCGGCGATCGCCTCGCGCCGCTCGGCCGTCGAGGTGTCGAGGATGCGCTCGTCGGGCCAGGCGGGGTCGACGACGGGCTCGCCCGCCGCATCGCGCAGCAGCAGCTCGGGATGCTCGGCCTCCCACTCGGCCAGCTCGCCCGGCTGCGTCTGGAAGCCGTTGACGTAGCAGACGTCGATGACGACGCCCGCAGGCGTGGCCTCGCGGTCGCGCGCGACGACGGTGACGCCCCGGTCGGGCTCGTAGGCGCCGCCCAGCTGGTAGTCGAGCCCGCCCGCCTCGGCCTCGGCCCAGAGCGCCGCGAAGGCTGACTCGTCGAAGGCGGCGCGGCCGCCGGCGGCGCCGCCGGGCGGCTGGGCGCCGCAGGCCGCGAGCAGCGCGGCCGCGAGGAGCGACGCGAGCGCAGCCGCGGCCCGACGCCTCACGCGTCAGGCTCGGGCGCGTCCACAGCGCCGCCGAAGCGACGGTCGCGTCCCGTGTAGACGTCGAGCGCGCGCCAGAGGTCCTGCCGCGTGAAGTCGGGCCACAGCCGGTCGAGGAAGACCATCTCGGCGTAGGCGCCCTGGAGCGTCAGGAAGTTCGAGATCCGCTGCTCGCCCGAGGAGCGGATGTAGAGGTCGACGTCGGGCACGTCGGGGTTGTACATGCGCGAGCGCACGAGCCGGTCGGTGACGCCGGAGGGCTTGAGCCGCCCCGCCGCGACGTCGTCGGCGATGGAGCGCACCGCATCCGCGATCTCCATCGTGCCGCCGTAGTTGACGCACATCTGCAGCGTCATCCGGTCGTTGCCCGCGGTGCGGCGCTCCGCCTCCTCGAGCTCCCTGATGACCGAGGCCCACAGCCTCGGACGCCGGCCCGCCCAGCGCACGCGCACGCCCCAGGCGTCGAGCTGATCGCGGCGGCGGCGCAGCACGTCCTTGTTGAAGCCCATGAGGAACCGCACCTCGTCGGGGCTGCGCTTCCAGTTCTCGGTCGAGAAGGCGTAGACCGAGAGGTGCCGCACGCCCGCCTGCAGCGCGCCGGCGACGACGTCGAGCAGCACCGCCTCGCCCGCCGCGTGCCCCTGCGTGCGCGTGAGGCCGCGCTGGTTCGCCCAGCGGCCGTTGCCGTCCATGATGATCGCGACGTGCGCGGGCACCGTCCCGGGCGCGTACGCGGGCGGCTGCTCGCCCGTCCAGTCGACGGGTCGCAGCGTCTCGCTCGGGTCGTGCCTGCCGATCCTCGCCATCAGCGACCTCCCCGGTCGACGTGCTCGAGGCTGCGCAGGCCCCGCTCCAGGTGCCACTGCACATAGGCGCCGACGGCGCCGGAGGCCCGCTCGCGCACGCCCTGCGGGCTCGCGTCCGCGGTCTCCCAGTCGCCCGTGAGGAGCGCGGCGAGCAGCAGCAGCGTGCCGGGATCGATGCGCATCGCCCCCGGCGGCGCCGCCTCGTCGCAGACCATGCCGCCGAGCTGCGGCGAGAACGCGCGATGCGGGCCCGGCGCCCCCGTCACGGCGCAGTCGCCGAACGAGGGCGCCCACCCCGCGACCGAGAGCGCCCGCAGCAGGTAGGCGTCGAGCGTCATCGAGGGGTCGTGCTCGCGGCGCGAGAGGCTGCGCAGGGCGCCGACGAGCAGCAGGTACTGCTGCCGCGAGGCGTCCTCCTCGGTGAGCCGGTCGGCGGTCTCGACCATCGCCGTCGCCGCGGTGTAGGCGCGGTAGTCGGCGACGATCTCGGGCGCGTAGGCGCCGAGCGTCACGGCCTGCGTCACGATGTCGAGGCTGCGGCCCACCGCGAGCTGCAGGTCGGCGACCATGAACGGCTCGAGCCGCGCGCCGAACCGCGACGAGGTGCGGCGCACGCCGCGCGCCACGGCCCGCACCTTGCCGTGCTCACGGGTGAGCAGCGTCACGATGCGGTCGGCCTCCCCCAGCAGGTGGGTGCGGAGGACGACCCCCTCGTCGCGGTAGGTGGGCACGGTGCGGGCTGCGGCTCTGTGACGGACGGCTCTGTGACGGACGGCTCTGCGGCGGCCGGCTCAGGCGGTCGCGGTCGCGTGCTGGTCGACGCGGGCGCGCAGCCCGCGGTTGACCGCCGAGACGATCGCGCGCAGCGACGCGTGCGTCGTGGAGTGGTCGATGCCGACGCCCCAGAACCGCTCGCCGCCCAGCTCGAGCTCGACGTAGGAGGCGGCCTGCGCGTCCTGGCCCGCGGCGAGCGTGTGCTCGACGTAGTCGAGGAGCGAGACCTCGACGCCCTCGGCGCGCAGCAGCGACAGCAGCGCGTCGATCGGGCCGTTGCCCGAGGCCTCGACGTCGCGCAGCGTCTGCTCGTCGCGCAGCACGACCGTGAGGCGCGTCTCGCCCCCGAGCGAGGAGGTCGACGAGACCTCGCGGAGCTCGAACCGGCCCCACTGGTCCTCGGCCTCGCGCGAGGGGTTCGGCAGGTACTCGTCGCCGAAGATCGACCAGATCGCGTCGCTCGTGACCTCGCCGCCCTCGCTGTCGGTGCGGGCCTGCACGATGTTCGAGAACTCGATCTGCAGGCGGCGCGGCAGGTCGAGGCCGTGGTCGGCCTTCAGCAGGTAGGCGACGCCGCCCTTGCCCGACTGCGAGTTGACGCGGATGACCGCCTCGTACGAGCGGCCGACGTCCTTCGGGTCGATCGGCAGGTACGGCACCGCCCACGTGCTCTCGTCGACGCTCCTGCCCTGCGCCGCGGCGTCGGTGGCCATGCGCTCGAAGCCCTTCTTGATGGCGTCCTGGTGGGAGCCCGAGAAGGCGGTGTAGACGAGGTCGCCCGCCCAGGGGCTGCGCTCGTGCACCTTGAGCTGGTTGCAGTGCTCGGCGACGCGGCGGATCTCGTCGAGGTCGGAGAAGTCGATCTCGGGGTCGATGCCCTGCGTGAAGAGGTTGAGGCCCAGCGCGACGAGGTCGACGTTGCCGGTGCGCTCGCCGTTGCCGAACAAGCAGCCCTCGATGCGGTCGGCGCCGGCCAGGTAGCCAAGCTCGGCGGCCGCGACGCCCGTGCCGCGGTCGTTGTGCGGGTGCAGCGAGAGGATGACCGACTCGCGGCGCGCGAGGTGGCGGTGCATCCACTCGATCGAGTCGGCGTAGACATTGGGCGTCGCCATCTCGACCGTCGCCGGCAGGTTGATGATGACGGGCCGCTCGGGGCGGGCGTCGAGCACCTCGATGATGGCGTTGCAGACCTCGACGGCGTAGTCGAGCTCGGTGCCCGTGTACGACTCGGGGCTGTACTCGTAGAAGACCTTCGTGTCCCGGAGCATGCCCTCGAGCTCGAGGCACAGCTTGGCGCCGTCGACCGCGATCTGCTTGACGCCCTCGCGGTCGCTGCGGAAGACGACGTCGCGCTGCAGGACGCTCGTGGAGTTGTAGATGTGCACGATCGCCTGCCGCGCGCCGTCGATCGCCTCGAAGGTGCGGCGGATGAGGTGGTCGCGGCACTGCGTGAGCACCTGGATCGTGACGTCCTCGGGGATGAGGTCGTCGTCGATGAGCTGGCGGACGAAGTCGAAGTCCGTCTGGCTCGCCGACGGGAAGCCGACCTCGATCTCCTTGTAACCCATCCGCACGAGCAGCTGGAACATCAGCAGCTTGCGGTCGGGCGTCATCGGGTCGATGAGCGCCTGGTTGCCGTCGCGCAGGTCGACGGCGCACCAGCGGGGCGCGCGCTCGATGCGCTTCGACGGCCAGGTGCGGTCCGGGAGCTCGACCCGGATCTGCTCGTGGTACGGCACGTACCGGTGGTGGGGCATCCCCGAGGGCTGCTGCATGTTCTTCATCGATGGCTCCTGTCGCTCGCTCCTGGTCCGGGCAGGACAGCCTCCGCGACGAGGAAGCCCGGGTCAGGCCTCGCCGCGGCGACGAAGGAGGAGCCGCGCGCTGTGCATGCCCTCACTATACGCCCGAGGCCGGATGCCGGCTGGGCATCCGGCCTCGGGCGCGGCTCGCGGCGCCCCGCTCAGTCCTCGGCGACGGCCGCGAGCGGCGGGATGCGGCTCGCGCGCCGACCCGCGGGCCAGCCTGGCAGCGACGGCCACCGCGAGGCCCGCCACGAGCAGCCCGACGGGGAGCAGCCACGGGATCGTCGGCGCGGTCGAGGCGATGCCGCGCACCGACCCGACCATCGACTGCACGCCGATCCAGCCGAGCAGCGCGCCGACGGCGAAGCCGGCCGCTACGGCGACGGCGGTGATGGCACCCGCCTCCGCGAGCAGCATGCGCATCGCGTGCCCCCTGCGCAGCCCCAGGGCGCGGAGCAGCCCGATCTCCCGCGTGCGCCGGCGCACGGCGAGGAGCATGGCCGCGACGAAGCCGAGCACGCCGAGCACGGCCGAGAAGCCGACGATCGCGGACACGATCGTCGTGGCGCCGAGCAGCACCGACGCGAGCTCGGCGCGGAAGACCGGGTCGCGCTCGATCGTGAGGGCGGCGGTCGTGAGCGAGGCGCCCGCCGTCACCATCATCGTCACGACCGCGGCGCCGACGAAGAGCGCGAGCACGAGCGAGGCGGTGCGGCCGGGGTGGGTGGCGAGGCTGCCGCGCGCGACGCGCGCCGGGACCGAGCGCCCCATCGTGCGCGCCGCGAGCGCGACGAGCGGCGGCGCCGCGACCGGCGCGATGCCCACGATGCCGACGACGAGCACCACGCCGCCCGCGAAGCCGACGAGCACGGCGAGCGGCGTCAGCGCACCGAGCACCACCGCGCCCGCGAGGAGCGCCGAGCCGAGCGCGAGCGCGACGAGCGGGCCGCGACGCCCGCGCCGCGGCCCCGTCGTCTCGATGTCGACCCCCGAGTCCCGGAGCGCCTCGATCGGCGAGACGACGAGCACCGCGCGGGTCGCGAGCCAGGCCGCGCCGACGGCGGCGACGAGCACGGCGGCGGGCGGCACGAGCGCCGCGGGCACGATCGGCGAGAGCCCCGAGAGCGGCAGGCCGTCCGGGAGCGACGCGAGCAGCGCCTCGACGGGCATCGCGGCGAGCACGCCGACCGCCCAGCCGAGCGCGGCGCCGCCGATCCCGACCTGCGCGAAGCGCGAGAGCACCCGGCGCCGCTCCGCCCGCGCCGACGCCCCGAGCAGCCGGCGGAGCGCGATCTCGGCGCGGCGGTCCTCCACCGCGCCCGTGAGCGCCTGGCGGGCCACGATCGCGCCCACGACCACGGAGGTGCCGATGAGCAGCACGCCGGCGAGCGCGAGCATGAGGCGCCCGGTGCCGGAGCCGGCGATGAAGGCGTCGCCGTAGATCGCCAGCGCCGCGTGCTCCATGACGGTCGAGAGGGCCGTGCCGAAGGCCGCCGCGAGCGCTGTGACGGCGAAGGCGAGGCTGATGCCCGTGCTCGAGCCGGCCGATGGGTCTGCGGCGGCGCGCGCGGGCGCGGCGGCGACCGCGGTCACCGCGCGACCGCCAGCATCCGCTGCGCGATCCCCGCCGCGTCGGTGCGCGGCAGGTCGCCGTCGATCCGGCCGTCGCGCAGCAGGACGATCCGCTCGGCGCGTGCGGCCACGACCGGGTCGTGCGTGACGACGACGATCGCCTGCCCCGCGGCGGCCTGGGCGACGAGGATCTCCTGCACCTCGAGCGAGGCGCGGGAGTCGAGGGCGCCCGTGGGCTCGTCGGCGAGCACGATCGCGGGCCGGTGCGCGAGCGCGCGGGCGATCGCGAAGCGCTGCTGCTGCCCGCCCGAGAGCTCGTGCGGCCGGCGCCCGCCGAGGCCCGCGAGCCCGAGGTCGTCGAGCAGCGCGCGGATGCGGGCGCGGTCGGGCTCGCGCCCCGCGAGGAGCGCAGGCAGCTGCACGTTCTCGAGCGCCGTGAGGCTCGGCACGAGGTTCGACGCCTGGAACACGACGCCCACCTGCTCGCGGCGCAGGGCGGTGAGCGCGTCGTCGTCGAGGCCCACGACCGAGCGGCCGCCGATCCGCACGTCGCCGCTCGTGGGCGCGTCGAGCCCGGCCGCGAGGTGCAGCAGCGTCGACTTGCCGGAGCCCGAGGGGCCCATGACCGCCGTGAGCGTGCCGGGCTGGATGTCGAGGTCGACGCCCGCGAGGGCGGTGACGGCGCCGGTGCCGGTGCCGTGGCGCTTGGTGGCGCCCGAGAGGGAGAGGGAGGTCTGCATGCCCTCCATGCAATCCGGATCGCGCCGCCGGGTCGTCAGGCGGTCGTCGGATCCGCCGTCATCCTCGAGGCTGATCCCCGACGAGGCCGTGCTCGTAGGCGAACACCACGAGCTGCACGCGGTCGCGGAGGCCGAGCTTCCCCAGCACGCGCGAGACGTGGGTCTTGACCGTCGCCTCCGACACGAACTCGCTGCGGGCGATCTCGGTGTTCGAGAGCCCCTTGGCCGCGAGCCCGAAGATCTCGCGCTCGCGCTCGGTGAGCGCCGCGAAGGCGGGCGGCACCTGCCGGCGCTGCGCGCCGAAGGCCTTGAACAGCTCGCGCGTCGCGCTCGCCGCCACGACCTCGTTGCCCGCGTGCACCGTGCGGACGGCCGCGAGCACGAGCTCGGGCTCGGCGTCCTTGAGGATGAAGCCGGAGGCGCCGGCGCGGATCGCGCGCGCGGCCGCCTCGTCGAGGTCGAAGGTCGTGAGCACGACGACCCGCGACTCGGGCCGCGCCTGCACGATCCGGGCGGTGGCGGCGATGCCGTCGAGCACGGGCATGCGCACGTCCATGAGGATGACGTCGGGCTGCTGCTCGTCGGCGAGCCGCACGGCCTGCGCGCCGTCGGCGGCCTCGCCCACGCACGTCATGTCGGGCTGCGACTCCAGCAGCATCCGGATGCCGCCTCGGAAGAGCGCCTGGTCGTCGACGATGAGCACGCGGATCACGGGAGCGATCCTGCCACCCGAGCCACGACCCGCCTCACCGCGCGCCCGCCGGGAACGCGGCCCGCACGCGGAACCAGCCGTCCTGCACGCCCGTCCACGCATCGCCGCCCGCCAGGCGCGCGCGCTCGTGCATGCCGCGCACGCCGTGGCCGGCGACCCCGGGGTCGGCGCGGAGCCGGTTGTGCACGTCGAGCACGATGCCCGGCTGCGGCCCGTGCACGCCCTGCAGCCGCACGTGCACGGGCTGCGAGCGGTCGCCGTGGCGCAGCGCGTTCGTGAGCGCCTCCTGCAGGATCCGGTAGGCGGCGATGTCCGCCGTGCGCGGCAGCGGCACGGGGGTGCCGAGCTCCTCGAGCCGCACGTCGAGCCCGGAGGCGCGGATGCGGTCGATGAGGTCGTGGGCGCCGTCGAGCGAGGCGACGGGGTCGGGCGCCTGGCTGTGGCGCAGCTGCGTGAGCAGCAGGCGCACGTCGCCGAGCGCCTGCTTGGCGGTGCCGGCGATCGCCTCGAGGCTCGCGTCCTTCGCCGCAGGATCCTGCGTGTAGCGGGCGCCGTTGGCCTGGGCGATGACCACGGCGAGCGAGTGGGCGACGACGTCGTGCATGTCGCGCGCGAGCGCGGCGCGCTCCTCCTGCTCGTCGGCGCGACGGGTCGAGGCCATCGCCTCGCTCGAGGCGGCCTCCGAGCGCGCCACGGCGGCGACGCCCCAGCCGACGAGCACCGCGATCGAGAACAGGAGCATGGGCGGCACCCACGCGAAGGCGACGAGCCGCAGGACCTCGGTGAGGCTCGGCATGGCGCCGGGCGCCGCCGCGAGCCCGCCGGCGGTCGCGAGCCACGTCGCCGCCAGGAGCGCGGCGAGGAGCGCGAGCGCGAGCGCGCCGAGGCGGCCGGGCCAGCGGCTCCAGCGGCCGGCCGAGTAGAGCACGACGAGCACGCCGAACCAGACCGGGAACATCGGCGCGGCGATCGCGACGTGCACGGCCGCGAGCCCGGTGAGCGCGAGGAGCGCGAGCACGGGGCGCGTGCGGCGGACGAGGATCGCGCCCGCGATCGCGACGCCCACGAGCGCCCCGAAGGCCCACTGCCCCGGCGTGCCGACCGCGGCGAGCACCCACATGATCGCGCTCGGCACGCCCGTGAGGACGGAGGTGCTGATCGCGAGGATCGCGTCGACGCGGAGCGCGCGCGGATCGAGGCGCGACCGCGCGGCGTCCTCGGTCGCCGCCGACGCCACGGGCTCGGCGGCCTGAGTCTCGGCTGCCGAGGTCTCGGCGGCCCGGGTCTCGGCGGCGCTCACGCCCTCTACGCTACGGCGGCGCCACGGCCCCGGCGCCCTCGCGCCTCCGGAATCATCCTCGCGGCGGACGCCGCGGGCGATCCCGCGCTAGAAGCCGAAGCGGCCCAGCTGCTTCGGGTCGCCCTGCCACTCCTTCGCGACCTTCACGCGGAGGTCGAGGTGCACCTGCGCGCCGACGATGCGCTCGATCTCGGCCCGCGCATCCGCACCCACCTGGCGCAGGCGCGAGCCGCCCTTGCCGATGATGATGCCCTTCTGGCTGTCGCGCTCGACCCAGAGGTTCGCGTAGACGTCGACGAGGTCGCGGTCCTCGCGCTCGACGATGTCGTCGACCGTCACCATGATCGAGTGCGGCAGCTCGTCGCGCACGCCCTCGAGCGCCGCCTCCCGCACGAGCTCGGCGATGCGCACCGAGAGCGGCTCCTCGGTGGTCGTCGCGGCCTCGTAGAGCGGCTCGCCCTCGGGCAGGAGCGCCACGAGCTGGTCGACGAGCACGTCGAGCTGCGTGCCGCGGAGCGACGAGAGCGGCACGACCGCGTCCCACTCCCGCAGCTCGGCGACGGCGAGCAGCTGCTCGGCGACGCGCTGCTTCGACGCGGCGTCGGTCTTCGTCACGATCGCGATCTTCCTCGCGCGCGGGAAGCCGTCGAGCTGCTGGTCGATGAAGCGGTCGCCGGGGCCGATGGGCTCGTCGGCGGGGATGCAGAGGCAGATGACGTCGACGTCGCCGAGCGTCGTCTGCACCACCGCGTTCAGCCGCTTGCCGAGCAACGTGCGGGGCTTGTGCATGCCGGGGGTGTCGACGATGACGAGCTGCGCGTCGTCGCGGTGCACGACACCGCGGATCGCGTGCCGCGTCGTCTGCGGCTTCGACGACGTGATGGCGATCTTCTCGCCGACGAGCGCGTTCATGAGCGTCGACTTGCCGGCGTTCGGCCGGCCGACGAACGTCACGAATCCGCTGCGGTGCTGCTGGTCGCTCACTCGGCGCCCTCCTCCACGAGCTCGGGCTCCGGGAGCCGCGAGACCTCCATCTCGCCCGTCGAGCGGCCGCGGCCGTCGATCGAGCGCACCTCGATGCGCAGGCCCCCGACGTGGACGACGTCGCCCACCTCGGAGATGCGCCCGAGCTCCTTCTGCACGAGCCCGCCGACCGTGTCGACGTCCTCGTCCTCGAGCTGCAGGTCGAACAGGTCGCCCAGCTCGTCGATCTGGAGGCGCGCGGAGACGAGCCACACGCCCTCCCCCGCCTCGATCGCCTCGCGGCGGCCGCGGTCGTGCTCGTCCCGGATCTCGCCCACGAGCTCCTCCACGAGGTCCTCGAGCGTGACGAGGCCCGCGATGCCGCCGTACTCGTCGACGACCATCGCCACGTGCATCCGCTCCGCCTGCATGAGCGCGAGCGTGTCGTCGGCCTTCTTCGACTCGGGCACGAGGATCGCGGGGCGCGCGAGCTGCTCGGCGAGCTCGACCTCGTCGGGCCGCCAGGTGCGCGAGCGGACGACGTCGCGCAGGTACAGGATGCCGACGATCTCGTCGGTCGACTCCCCCACCACGGGCATGCGCGAGAGCCCGTTGTCGAGGAACTGCCGCAGCGCCTCGCCCGCGGTCACGTCGCGCTCGATCGTGATCATGTCGGGACGCGGCACCATCACCTCGCGCACGAGCGTCGCGTTGAACTCGAAGATCGAGTGGATGAGCTCGCGGTCGTCGTCCTCGAGCACGTCCGACTCCGCGGCGGCGTCGACCATCGACAGCAGCTGCGCCTCGGTCGTGAACGCCGTCTCGCGCTGGCGGCCGGGCGTCACCTTGTCGCCGACGGTGACGACGAGGCTCGCGATCGGCCCCATGAGGATGCGCCAGAAGCGCACGAAGCCCGCGGAGGCGCGGAGGAGGCCGAGCGCGTGGGTGCGGCCGACGGCGCGCGGGCTCGTGCCGACGAGCACGAACGAGATGACGATCATGGCGCCGCCCGCGACGAGCAGCGTGATCCACCACTCCACGAGCAGCGAGTCGAGCGCGAGCGTGATGAGCACGGCCGCGACCGTCTCGCACACGATGCGCCCGAACTGCAGCGTCATGACGTGGCCGCGCAGGTCGTCGGCGATCGCCGCGATCGACGACGAGCGGCGCGACCCCGCCGCGAGCTCGGCGAGCTCGGCGCGGGAGACGACGCCGAGCGCGGCGTCGCACGCGGCGAGCCAGGCGCCGAAGGCGATGAGCAGCGCCGCGGCCGCGAACAGCAGCAGCTCGAACATCAGCCGGCGCGCCCGGGCGCGCCCGCCTCGTGCGCGGCGAAGCCCGCGAGCAGCTGGTCCTGCAGGCCGAACATCTCGTCGCGCTCGGCGGGCTCCGCGTGGTCGAAGCCCAGCAGGTGCAGCAGTCCGTGGGTGGTCAGGAGGCGCAGCTCCGCCATGAGCGGGTGGCCGGCCTCGACCGCCTGGGCCTGCGCGACCTCCGGGCAGAGCACGATGTCGCCGAGCAGCCCCGGAGGCGTGGGTCGCTCGGGCGAGCCGGGGCGCAGCTCGTCCATCGGGAACGAGAGCACGTCGGTGGGGCCGGGCTCGTCCATCCACTGCACGTGCAGCTGCTCCATCGCAGCGACGTCGACGAGCACGACCGACACCTCGGCGTCGGGGTGCACGAAGAGCCGGTCGAGGTCGAAGGCGATGAGGCGCACGAGCTGCGCCTCGTCGACCTCGTGGCCGGACTCGTTGAGCAGGTCGATCGACATCAGGCCCTCCGACCCCGCTGGCCCTGCGGCCCGTGGCTGCGCTGCTGCGCCCTGGCCAGCTTCTGGCCCTGCTGCTCGTCGTCGCGCGTGTAGGCGTCGACGATCTGGCCCACGAGGGTGTGCCGCACGACGTCGGCGCTCGTGAGGCGCGAGAAGTGGATGTCGTCGACCGCGCGGAGCACGCGCTCCGCGATCCGCAGGCCCGAGGTGCCCGCGGGCAGGTCGACCTGCGTCGCGTCGCCCGTGACGACCATGCGCGAGCCGAAGCCGAGGCGCGTCAGGAACATCTTCATCTGCTCGGGCGTCGTGTTCTGCGCCTCGTCGAGGACGATGAAGGAGTCGTTGAGCGTGCGCCCGCGCATGTACGCGAGCGGCGCGACCTCGACCACGCCCGTCGCGAGCAGCTTGGGCACGAGCTCCGGATCCATCATCTCGTTGAGCGCGTCGTACAGCGGGCGCAGGTACGGGTCGATCTTGTCGGTGAGCGTGCCCGGCAGGAAGCCGAGCCGCTCGCCCGCCTCGACCGCGGGGCGCGTGAGGATGATGCGGTTGACCTCCTTGCGGTGGAGGGCCTGCACGGCCTTCGCCATCGCGAGGTACGTCTTGCCCGTGCCGGCGGGACCGATGCCGAACGTGATCGTGTGCGCGTCGATCGCGTCGACGTAGGCGCGCTGGCCCTCGGTCTTCGCGCGCACCGACTTGCCGCGCGCGGTCAGGATGGCCTCGCCGATCGCGTCGGTGAGGCTGCGGCCCGGGTCGGCGCGGAGGATGCGAGCGCCCTCCGAGACCTCGCTCTGGCCGAGGTCGGCGCCGTGGCGCACGAGGTCGACGAGCTCCTGCACGAGCCTGCCGGCGAGCGCGACGTCGTCCTCGGGCCCCTCGAGCGTCACGAGGTTGCCGCGCACGGCGACGGTCACCTCGGGGTGCTCGCGCTCGAGGCGCGTCAGCAGCCGGTCCTGCGGCCCCAGCAGCCGCACCATCTCGATGCCGTCGATCTCGATCGAGCGGGTGGCGTCAGGCAAGCGAGTCCTCTCCCAGGGATCCGGCGAGCACGTGGGCGTGGGCGTGGAAGACCGTCTGCCCCGCCTGCTCGCCGGTGTTGAACACGAGTCGGAAGTCGCCCTCGGCGCGCTCGCGCGCGATCGCCTGCGCGGCCTGCACCATCTCGGCCAGCAGCGCGGGGTCTCCGGCGGCGAGCTCGACGACGTCCCGGTAGCGGGCCGTCTTCGGCACGACGAGGACGTGCATGGGCGCCTTGGGCGCGATGTCGACGAAGGCGATGATCGTGTCGGTCTCGAGCACGATCTCCGCCGGGATCTCGCGCGCCACGATCCGCTCGAACACGGAGGGCTCTGCCATGGCTCCAGCCTACCGGCCGGTCGCGGGGCGGATCCGGGGCGCGGCTCCGGGGCTCACCAGCGACCGAGGCGCACCGAGAGCGCGGACGATGCGGCGAGCCCGGCGGTCGAGGTGCGCAGGACGTGGTCGCCGAGCCTCGCACGCACGGCGCCGGCGGCGTCGAGCCGCTCGAGCTCACCCGGCTCGATGCCGCCCTCGGGGCCCACGACGAGCAGCAGGTCGCGCTCGAGCGGCACCTCGGCGATCGAGCCCTCGGCCGTGGGGTCGAGCACGACGAGCAGCCAGTCGTCCGCGAGGGCCGCGAGCCCCTCGGCGTCGACGACGGGCAGCACCTCGGGCAGCAACGGGCGGATGGCCTGCTTGCCGGCCTCGCGCACGACCTTCCTCCAGCGCTCGAGCGAGCGCTCACCGCGCTCGCCCTTCCACTGCACGACGCTGCGGCGCGCCTGCCACGGCACGATCGCGTCGACGCCCAGCTCGGTCGCCGCCTGCACCGCGAGCTCCGCGCGGTCGCCCTTCGCGAGGGCCTGCGAGAGCCCGATGCGGGGGCTCGGCGCCGCGACGCGCTCCAGGCGGTGCAGCACGACGTCGACGCCGTCGCGCTCGGCGCGCTCGACGACGCCCTCCGCGAGGGTGCCGCGCCCGTCGCTCACGAGCACGCGCTCGCCGCGCCGCATCCGGCTGACGACCGCCGCGTGGTGGGCCTCGTCGCGCTCGAGCGCGATGACGTCGCCCTCGGCGTGCGCCGCGAGCGCGTCGTGCCAGTAGCAGTGCGCCATCAGAGGCGGAGGCGGTCGCGCATCTTGGCGAAGAGCCCCTGCTTGAAGTGGCCGAGCGTGGGCGCGGGCGCCTTCGTGCGGTCGCGCAGCTCGCGCAGCAGCTCCTCGGAGCGGCGGTCGAGGCGCGTCGGCGTCACGACCTGCACGCCCAGGCGCAGGTCGCCGCGACCGGCGCCGCGCAGCCGCGTCACGCCGCGCCCGCCGACCGTGATGACGTCGCCCGACTGCACGCCGGCGCGCACCTCCACGTCGACGGGGCCGTCGATCGCCTCGACCGTGGCGCTCGTGCCGAGCGCGGCGTCCGGCATCGACACCTCGAGGGTGCCGAGCAGGTCGTCGCCGCTGCGGCTGAAGACGTCGTGGTGCTTGACGTTGATCTCGAGGTAGAGCGTGCCCGCGGGGCCGCCGGCCTCGCCCACCTCGCCCTGCCCGGGCAGCTGGATGCGCAGGCCCGTGTCGACGCCCGCGGGGATGTCGACGGGGATGCTGCGCTCGGCGCGCACGCGCCCGTGGCCCGCGCACGTCGGGCACGGCGAGGGGATCGTCGTGCCGTGGCCCTGGCAGTGCTGGCACGGCTGCGTCGTGACGACGTTCCCGAGCAGCGAGCGCACCTGGCGCTGCACGTGGCCGGAGCCGCCGCACATCGTGCAGCGCTCCTCGCTCGTGCCCGGCGACGTGCACGCGCCCTGGCAGCTGCCGCACAGCACGGCGGTCTGCACGCGCAGCTCGCGGTGCACGCCGAACACGACGTCGCCGAGGTCGAGGTCGACGCGCAGCAGGCTGTCCTGGCCGGGCTGGCGGCGCGGGCGGGGGCCCTGGCCGCGGCCGCCGCCGCCGAAGAACTGCTCGAAGATGTCGCCGAAGCCGAAGCCGCCGCCCATGCCGGGCTGCGGGCCGCGGTCGTACTCGGCGCGGGAGGTGGCGTCGCCGAGCACGTCGTAGGCGTGCGTGACGTCCTTGAACCGCTCTGCGGCCTCCGGGCTCGGGTTGACGTCCGGGTGCAGCTCGCGCGCGAGCCTCCTGTACGCCTTCTTGATCTCGTCCTGGCCGGCGTCGCGGGCGACGCCGAGGGTCTCGTAGTGGTCGGTCACTCAGTCCTCGCTCAAGAGCCGCGTGAGGTAGCGCGCGACGGCGCGCACCGCGGCCATGTTGCCTGCGTAGTCCATCCTGGTCGGGCCCAGCACCCCGACGTGCCCGTCGCTGCCGTCGGCCGAGTAGGTCGAGGCGACGACGGCGGTCTCGCCGAGGGGCCCGGCGAGCTCGCGCCCGATGCGGGTCGCGACCTCGCCCTCGGCGCCCATCTCGTCGAAGAGGCGCAGGAGGGTCACCTGCTCCTCGATCGCGTCGAGCACGGGCGTCACGGTGCGCGGGAAGTCGCGCTCCTCGCGCACGAGGTGCGAGGCGCCCGCCATGTAGAGGCGCTCGCCGCCCGCACCGAGCAGCATGTCGGCGAGCGCCCGCGCGATCGCCGCGGTCGCGGCGTGCAGCGCGGGCGGCGCGTCGGCGGCGACGCCCGCGAGGCGCTCGGCGGCGGCCGCCGCGGGCAGCTCGGCGATCGTCTCGGTGAAGGCGCGGCCGAGGGCCATCGCCTCCTCGGGCTCGATGCGCTGCTGGGCGTCGACCATCCGCTGCTCGACGCGCCCCGAGTCGAGGATGAGCACGGCCAGCACGCGGGCCTCGGCGATCGCGACGAGCTCGACGCGGCGCACGGCGGCCTGGCGGCGCACCGGCACCTGCACGAGCGCCACCTGGTTCGTGAGCTGCGAGAGCAGCCGCGCCGTGCGGGCGAGCATCTCGTCGCGGTCGTGGGTCTCGGCCTCGAGGAAGCGCGCGATCGCCTGGCGCTGGGCGCCCGTGAGGGGCTGCATGCGCTGGAGGCGGTCGACGAAGACGCGGTAGCCCTTGTCGGTCGGCACGCGCCCGGACGACGTGTGCGGGGCGACGATGAGCTCCTCCTCCTCGAGGAGCGCCATGTCGTTGCGGATGGTCGCGGCCGAGACGCCGAAGGCGTGACGGTCGACGATCGACTTCGAGCCGACCGGCTCGCGGAGCGCGACGTAGTCCTGCACGATCGCGCGGAGGACCTCGAGGCCGCGGTCGGAGACCATCCCGCTCCTCTCGTCGTGCGGGCGACTCCTCGCTCCGCTCTTGCACGCGTCTCTGGCACTCGTCAGGACTGACTGCCAATCCTATCGCGCCCTCGCCTCGAAGCCGATCCCCAGCCGGGGCGGCGCAGAATGAACCTGCACGGCGCGGGACCTCCGCCCGAGCCCCCACAGGAAGGCACGTCATGTCCGACCCCAACGCCCCCCGCCGCGAGGATCAGCCGGACCCCGCCGCGCAGCCCGGCGACGGCTTCTCCGTGACCCACGAGCAGCACGCCGCGCCCAGCGCGCCGGCGGCGCCCGGCGTCGGCCAGCCCGCGCAGCCGTTCACCGGCCACTCGCCCGACGCCGCGGCCGGCAACCCCGCGTTCTCCGCCCCGCCCGCCGACGGCCAGGGCCGGCAGCAGCCCCAGCAGCCCTCCGCGCCCGCGGCGCCGCCCTACGGTGCGCCGCAGGGCGAGCACGGCGCCCCGTCCCACGGCGTGCCGCCCCACGGCGCCCCGCCCCAGTACGGCGCGCCGCAGGGCCACCAGCCGCCGCAGGGCGCCTACCCGCCCGCGGGCGGCTACCCGCCGCCGCAGGGCGGCCAGTACGGCGCCCCGGGCCAGCCGCAGTACGCCTCTGCGCCCCCGATGTCGCCGGTCGACGAGAAGAACGCCGGCATGTGGGGCCACCTGTCCGGCCTCTCCACGATCGTCACGGGCGGATTCGGCGGCTGGATCGGGCCGCTCATCGTCTTCATGATCTACAAGGACCGCAGCGCCTTCGCCAAGCAGGAGGCAAGGGAGGCGCTGAACTTCGGCATCTTCTCGGCGATCCTCGCGATCGGCATCCTGATCGTCGGCACCATCACGAGCGTCATCGGCATCGGGTTCCTGCTGCTCGGCATCTACTGGGTGCCGGCGCTCGTCCAGGTGATCTTCTCGATCATCGGCGCCGTGCGCGTCAACGGCGGCGGCTCGTACCGCTATCCCTTCAACTGGCGGCTCGTGAAGTAGCCGAGCGCCGGCGGACGCCCCGTGCCCCTCGTGGCGCGGGGCGTCGTCGCGTCCCGGCATGGCATGCTCGGCGGATGGATCCCGCGACGACGCACGAGCCCGACTGGATGCGACGCATGCCCGACGGCGCCAGGCAGGCGATGGCGCGGGGCGAGCACCCCGCCGATCCGAGGCGCGTCGGCGCCCTCGTCGCAGTCGTCGGCGGCGTCGTGTTCGGGTTCGCGAACGGCGACGGCGAGCTGTCGGCGGGCCTGCTCGTGGCGCTGCGCGCCGCGATCGCGGTGCTCGCCGTGGGCTGCATCGTGCTCCTCTTCGTACGTCGCAGGGCCATGGGGCCTCCTGCGACGCCGCGGCGCCTCGCGGGCCTCGCCTACGCCGCGTCGGTCCTGGCGATGCTCGCGGCGATCGCGCTCGGTCGGGCGGCGCTCGAGGCGCTCGGCGCGGCGCACGCGGGCCCCTCGTGGATCGCGGTGTGCGTCGGCCTCCACTTCCTGCCCTTCGCGTGGGCGTTCCGGGAGCGGATGCTCGTGCGGCTCGGCCTCGCCGTGGCCGCGGTCGGCGCCGTGGGGACGGTCGCCGGCGTGCTCGCGGGGCAGCCCTGGGGCTCGGCCGCCGCGATCGCGGCGGGTGTCGTGCAGCTCGTCACCGTCGCCGTCTGGGCGGCGCGGGGCCGCTGAGGCGCGGGGCAGCTGACGCTCAAGGCTCCTGAGGCGCGGGGCCGCTGAGATTCAGGGCAGCAGGCGCCGCACCACCGCATCGGCGAGCAGCCGCCCGCGGAGCGTCGGCACGACGCGTCCGCCGATCGCGGCGCGGCCGTCGACGAGACCCTCGGCCACGAGCCCCGCGACCGCGCGGCGCCCCTCGGCGTCGAGCACGGCGACGTCGAGGCCGTCGGCGATGCGCGTCTCGAGCAGCACGCGCTCCACACGGCGCGTCTCGGGGTCGAGCTCCTCGCGCGCGAGCGCGGGCGAGGAGCCCGCGTGCAGGCGGTCGCGGTAGGCCGCGGGGTGCTTGACGTTCCACCAGCGCACGCCGCCGACGTGGCTGTGGGCGCCGGGGCCGAAGCCCCACCAGTCGTGGCCGCGCCAGTAGGCCAGGTTGTGCCGGGCGACGCGGTCGCCGCGCGCCCAGTTCGACACCTCGTACCAGGCGTAGCCCGCGGCCGAGAGGGTCGCCTCCGCCGCCTCGTACATCGACGCCTGCAGGTCGTCGTCCGGCACCGAGAGCTCGCCGCGGCGGATGCGGCGCGCGAGCGCCGTGCCCTCCTCGACGATGAGCGCGTAGGCCGAGACGTGGTCGGGGCCGATCGCGACCGCGGCATCGAGCGAGCGCTGCCAGTCGTCGAGCGACTCCCCCGGCGCGCCGTAGATGAGGTCGAGGCTCACCTCGAGCCCCGCCTCGCGCGCCCAGGCGGCGACGACCGGGACGCGCGCCGGGTCGTGCGTGCGGTCGAGCGCGGCGAGCACGTGCGGCACCGCCGACTGCATGCCGAAGGAGACGCGCGTGACGCCGCCCTCGCGGAGCGCGCGGAGGCCCGCGGCGTCGATCGAGTCGGGGTTGGCCTCGACCGTCACCTCGGCCCCCGGCTCGATCCCGAACGCCTCGCGGAGCCCATGGAGCATCCCCACGAGGTCGGCGGCCGGCAGCAGCGTCGGCGTCCCCCCGCCGAAGAAGACCGTGCGCAGCGGACGCTGCGGGCCGAGCTCCGCGAGCACCTCCGCGGCGAGCGCGATCTCGGCGGCGACGTCGGCCGGGTAGCCCGCGCGCGTCGCGCCGCGCAGCTCATCGGCCGTGTAGGTGTTGAAGTCGCAGTAGCCGCAACGCACGCTGCAGAACGGGATGTGCACGTAGGCGCCGAAGGGCGCGGGCGCAGCGGCGTCGGGTGCCGCGGACGCAGGCAGCCGGCCGTCGGCGGGCGCGGGCACGCCCTCGGGCAGGCGACCCATCGTCAGGGCACGTCGATCGAGCGCAGCACGTCCATGAAGCGCTCGTGGTGGCGACGGCGCACGGCGTCGGCGATCGGCGCGGCGGCGCGCGCCCACCATGCCTGGTTGCGCACGATCGCGCGGAAGTGCAGGAACACCGACTCGTCCTCGGCGATCTCGATCGTGAAGCGCTCCTCGCCCGCGAGCGGGTGGCCGTCGAGCGAGCCGAGGATCACGCCGTGGCTCGTCGCCTCCTCCTCGACCGCGATGACGCGCATCGGGGCGTGGAAGGTGACCCCGGCCACGCGGATCCGCTGGTCGACCGAGTCGCCCGGCTGCAGGAACGGCTCGCCGTCGGGCCCGAAGGTCTGCTGCGGCTCGATGCTCGCGGCGCGGGTCGCCTCCTGGCCCTCGAAGCCCACGGGCCGGTAGACCGTGCCCTCTTCCGTGCCCATGACATCGATCTCGATGCCCGAGAGCCGCTGCACCTTCCAGGTGCGCAGGGCCGCGATCGCCGCCTCGTAGCGCGAGCGGCCGTGGCCGATGCGCGCGCGGCGCTGCACGACCTCGAAGCCCTTCGGCGGGAAGCGGTGGAAGTCGAAGTGCGCGGTCGCGCCGACCGCGCCGTAGTTCGTGGGGCGCTCCGCGATGGGGCGGCTCACTTGCCGTCCTTCTTCGTCTCGCCGGTCGAGAGCGCGGCGATGAACGCCTCCTGGGGGACCTCGACGCGACCGACCATCTTCATGCGCTTCTTGCCCTCCTTCTGCTTCTCGAGCAGCTTGCGCTTGCGCGTGATGTCGCCGCCGTAGCACTTGGCGAGCACGTCCTTGCGGATGGCGCGGATCGTCTCGCGCGCGATGATGCGGGCCCCGACGGCGGCCTGGATCGGCACCTCGAACTGCTGGCGCGGGATGAGCTCGCGCAGCTTGCCGGCCATGAGCACGCCGTAGGCGTAGGCCTTGTCCTTGTGCACGATGGCGCTGAACGCATCCACCTGCTCGCCCTGCAGCAGGATGTCGACCTTGACCAGGTCGCCCTCCTCCTCGCCGTCGAGCTCGTAGTCGAGCGAGGCGTAGCCCTGGGTGCGCGACTTCAGCTGGTCGAAGAAGTCGAAGACGATCTCGCCGAGCGGCAGGCGGTAGCGCAGCTCGACGCGGTCCTCCGAGAGGTACTCCATGCCGCCGAGCGTGCCGCGGCGCGACTGGCACAGCTCCATAATCTGGCCCACGTAGTCCTTGGGGGCGAGGATCGTGGCGCGCACCATCGGCTCGACGACCGAGTGGATCTTGCCCTCGGGGAACTCGCTCGGGTTCGTGACGACGTGGACGTGCTTGTCCTCCGTCTGCACCTCGTAGACGACGCTGGGCGCGGTCGCGATGAGGTCGAGGCCGAACTCGCGCTCGAGGCGCTCCGTGATGATCTCGAGGTGCAGGAGGCCGAGGAAGCCGCAGCGGAAGCCGAAGCCGAGCGCGACCGAGGTCTCGGGCTCGTAGACGAGCGCCGCGTCCGAGAGCTTCAGCTTGTCGAGCGCCTCGCGGAGGTCGGGGTAGTCGGAGCCGTCGATCGGGTACAGGCCCGAGAAGACCATCGGCTTCGGGTCGGCGTAGCCCTTGAGCGGCTCGGTCGCGCCGTGCCTGGCGGTCGTGACGGTGTCGCCCACCTTCGACTGGCGCACATCCTTCACGCCGGTGATGAGGTAGCCGACCTCGCCGACCGCGAGGCCCTTCGAGGGCATGGGCTCGGGGGCCGAGACGCCGATCTCGAGCGCCTCGTGCTTGGCACCCGTGGAGAGCATGGTGATCTGCTCGCGCGGCTTCAGCGCGCCGTCGACCATGCGGATGTAGGTGACCACGCCGCGGTAGGCGTCGTAGACGGAGTCGAAGATCATCGCGCGGGCGGGGCCGTCGACGTCGCCCGTGGGCGCGGGCACCGTCTGCACGACGCGGTCGAGCAGCGCGTCGACGCCGACGCCGGTCTTGCCGCTCACGCGCAGCACGTCTGCGGGGTCGCCGCCGATGAGGCCGGCGATCTCGGCCGCGTACTTGTCGGGGTCGGCGGCCGGCAGGTCGATCTTGTTGAGGACCGGGATGATCTCGAGGTCGTTGTCCATCGCCAGGTACAGGTTGGCGAGGGTCTGCGCCTCGATGCCCTGGGCGGCGTCGACGAGCAGGATCGCGCCCTCGCACGCGGCGAGCGAGCGGCTCACCTCGTACGTGAAGTCGACGTGGCCCGGGGTGTCGATCATGTTGAGCGCGAAGGTCTCGCCGTCGACCTCCCACGGCATGCGCACGGCCTGGCTCTTGATCGTGATGCCGCGCTCGCGCTCGATGTCCATGCGGTCGAGGTACTGCGCGCGCATCGAGCGGTCGTCAACGACGCCCGTGAGCTGCAGCATCCGGTCGGCGAGGGTCGACTTGCCGTGGTCGATGTGCGCGATGATGCAGAAGTTGCGGATCCGCGCCGGATCGGTCGCAGCAGGCTCGAGTGCCTTGGTCGCTCGGGGGCTCACTGGGTCCTTCTCGGGGTCGGATGCGGGACTCCCCATCTTCCCACAGCCGAGCGGGCGGGATCGCGCCGTGCCGGGCGGCCGCATTGCAGGCGGGTTGGCTCGCTGGTATCGTTGTCCGCTGGCTTCCCCTTTCCTCGCGTGCGCAGGTGCGCCTCGAGCGAGGAGCGGGTCGCGGCGGGGTCCCGGACGGGACGCACGGCCGCCGCCGAACCATCCTCGACCAGAAGAAGGACACCCACGTGGCGAACATCAAGTCGCAGATCAAGCGCATCCTCACCAACGAGAAGGCGACGCAGCGCAACCGCGCCGTGAAGTCGGAGCTCCGCACCGCCGTGCGCGAGGCTCGCAGGGCCGTCGCCGCGGGCGACAAGGCCGTCGCCGAGCAGAAGCTCGCGATCGCGGGCAAGAAGCTCGACAAGGCCGTCTCGAAGGGCGTGATCCACCGCAACCAGGCCGCGAACCGCAAGTCGGCCATCGCGAAGCAGGTCGCAGCGCTCTGATCCGAGCCGTCTGACCGAAGGGGACCCCTGGCGGGGTCCCCTTCGTCGTCCCCGGGGCTCCTCGCGCCGTCGGCCGGGGTCGCCTCACGACGAGCGGCGCCGATCTGTTCGTGATCGGCGAGGTCTGGCGCTGAGTGGCGACGAACGACTGCTGATCGGCGACGTCTCACGCTGACTGGCGCTGAAGGGCTCGCGAGTGGCGGCGAATCGCCCATGAGTGGCGACGAGTGGCTCGTGATCGGCGACGTCTCACGCTGAGTGGCGCCGAATGGTCGTCAAACGGCGCCACAGTCGACGAGAAGGCGCCAGTCGATGGCAGATAGCACCAATCGGTGGCAGAGGTCGCCAATCGGGGGCAGGGGGCGCCGCACGGTGGCCGGAGTCGCCGATCGATCGCGGACGCGTCGCCCGCGGGCAGGTCGGGGGTGCGCCGGCGGGGTCAGGCCGCGCGGGCGGCGAGCCTGCCGCACGAGGCGCTCGACCGCGTGGGCGGGGCTGCGCTCGGCGCCCTTGACGGCCGCGTCGGCGACGGCGATCTGCTCGATCGCGTCGCAGAGCGTGGCGTCGGTGTAGCCGCGCAGGTCGCGGCGGGCGTTCCGCAGCTGCCACTCCTGCATGCCGAGCGCGCGCGCCGCCTGGCCGTCGCCGCCCTGTGCGCCCGAGACCTTCGCGAGCTGCCGGAACCGCATGGCGAACGCGGCGACGATCGGCACGGGATCGGCGCCCGTCGCGACCGCCTGGCGGAGGGTGACGAGCGCACGTGCGACATCGCCGGCGATGACGGCGTCGACGACCGCGAAGGCCGTGGTCTCGACGCGGCCGGCGTAGTAGGTGCGCACCGTCTGCTCGGTGATCTGCCCCTCCGTGTCGACCGCCACCTGGCGGATCGCGCTCGCGAGCTCGGCGATGTCGCTCGCGAAGGCGTCCACGAGCGCCGCGATGGCGCCGGGCGTCGCGTCGCGCTCGAGCAGCCGCAGCTCGTTGCGCGCGAAGGGGATCATGTCGCCGCGGCCGAGCGGCTGGCAGACGACCTCGAGCGCGCCGGGCGTCCTGCGGATCGCGTCGAGCAGCTTCTTGCCGCGCACCGTGGACCCGTCGTGGCGGATGATGAGCGTCGTGCCGTCGACGGGCGCCTGCAGGTAGCGCAGGCCGTCCTCGATGAAGGCGTCGGTGGCCTTCACGCCGTTCGCGACGCGGATGAGGCGCGGCTCGTCGAACAGCGACGGGCTCGCGAGCAGCTCGAGCGCGCCGTCGCTGTACTGGCCGGCATCGAGGTCGCTGACCTCGAGTTCCGGATCCTCCTGCAGCAGCAGCGCCCTGAGGCGCTGCACGGCGCGATCGGCGAGGAAGCCCTCCTTGCCGAACACGAGCACGACGGGCGCGGGCGAGATCTGGTCCCACCCGATCTTCGGGATGCTCGCCGCCGCCATGCCTCCAGCCTAGGGCGGGCCGCCGACGTCGCCCGATCCTGGTGGCCCCGACGGCTCGCGCTCCGACCACACACGCACGCCCTCGGGCGACAGCTCGAGCGCGATCGTGCCGCGCTCGTCGGTGCGCAGCGGCTCGGCGCCGGTGTCACGGAGGATGCGGAGCGCCTCGCCGGTCGGGTGCCCGTAGTCGTTGGGCCCGACGCCCACGAGCCCGACGGATGCGCCGATCGCCCCGTAGAGCGCCTGCAGCTGGTCGGCGGAGCCGTGGTGGGCCGCCACCACGACCCGGGCCCGCGGGGCGCCCTCGCGCAGCAGCCTCGCCTGCGCCTCCGCCCCGAGGTCGCCGAGCACGACGAGCTCGAGGCCCTCGCCGGGCAGGTCGAGCGCGACGGCGACGCTCGCGTCGTTGCCGGGCTCGTCCTGACCCGTCGGCCACAGCGCCTCCACCCGGATCGCGCCGACGTGCCAGGCGTCGCCGCGATCGGCCTCGGCCGCGGTCGCGCCGCCCGCGGCGAGCGCCTCCGTCACCGGAGCCGCGCGCTCGTCGAGCGGCCCGTGCACCACCGCCCCGACGCGACCGACGACCGCGTCGACGCCGCCCACGTGGTCGCGGTCGAAGTGCGTGAGCACGAGCAGGTCGACGCGGGCGACGCCGAGCATCCGGAGGCAGGCAGCGAGGGGCGCCGGGTCCGGCCCGACGTCGACGAGCACGGTCGCGCCGCCCTCGCGCACGAGCGTCGCGCTCCCCTGCCCGACGTCGCACTGCGCGATGCGCCAGTCGGAGACCGCACCCATCCGGAGGCCGGGCAGCGCGGCGGTGCCGGAGGCGACCACGCCGATCGCCGTCGCGATCGCGGCGCCGCGCAGCAGTCGCCCGCGCGCGTGCCCGAGCACGATCGCGGCGAGCACCGCGGCGGCGGCGACCGCGCCCCACGGCGCCGCGGGCCAGGGCGCCTGCGCGGCGGGCAGCGTGCGCGAGGCCTCCGCGACCCCCGCGATCCACGCGGCCGGCACCCACGCGATCCAGGCAAGCGCTGCGGCGACGCCGGGCGCGAGCGGCGCCGCGAGGCACACGGCGAGGCCCGCGATCGTCGCGATCGGCGCGGCGGGGCCGGCGAGGAGGTTGGCGAGCACCGCGACGAGGCTCACCTGCGCATCGAGCACGACGAGCACGGGCAGGCACCACAGCTGCGCGGCCGTCGGCACCGCGATGAGCGCAGCGAGCGGCATCGGCAGCCAGCGGGCGAGCGCGCGGGCGATGGGTGCCGCATGCACGACGAGGCCGCAGGTGGCGAGGGCCGAGAGCGCGAAGCCGGGGCTCGTGGCGAGGTGCGGCTGCACCGCGAGCACGACCAGCACGGCGAGCGCGAGGAGCGCGAGCGCGCCCGTGCGGCGCCCCGTCGCGATGCCCAGCAGCGCGATCGCCGCCATCGCGCCCGCGCGGACGACGCTCGGCTCCGGCGTGACGAGCAGCGCGAAGCCCGCGAGCGAGGCGGCCGCGACGAGCACCCGCGCCCAGCGAGGCGCGCCGAGCGCCGCCATCCCCTGGAACGCGGCCCCGACCACGATGACGCAGTTGGCGCCGGAGACGGCGGTGAGGTGGCTGAGGCCCGTCTCCAGCATCGCCGCCTCGAGCCCGGGTGAGAGCCGCCGGGTGTCGCCGATCGACAGCCCCGGCACGAGCTCGCCGCCGCCACCGGGCAGCGACGCGGAGGCCGCGAGCAGCCCGTCGCGCAGCGGGCTCGCCCACGCCGCCCACGCCTCGGGCTCCCCCACCTCGAGCGCGTCGCACGCGAGCAGCCACCGCGCGCCGTCGAGCCACGCGTCGCAGGAGCCGACGGCGGTCGCGCCGATCGCGAGCGCGGCGCCGTCGACGGCCTCCGGCGCGCGCAGCAGCATCGCGGACCGCACCGCCCCGGCGCCGTCGCACCCGACGACCACCACCTCGGCCGGCGGTGCCTCCCCGAGCAGCACGAGCGTCAGCTGATCGCAGGCATCGAGCCCGGCCTCCGCGGCGCCCACCGCGCCGGCGAGCAGCGCCGCCGAGAGCGCGACGCCGACCGCGCCGAGCCGCACGCCCGACGCGGCCCGCTCCGGCAGCCACGACGCGCCGATCAGCATGACGACCGCCACGGGCGCCGCCGCGATCGCGCCGACGCCCAGGTGGCCCGTGGTCGTCAGCACGGCGAGCACCGCCCACGCCACGCCCACGGGGATCGCGAGCCGGAGGTCGTGCACGGCTCAGAGCGTCACGAGCGGCGTCAGCTGCGCGAGCAGCGCCGGGCCGATCCCGGGCACGTCGTCGAGCTGCGCGACGTCGGTGAAGGGGCCGTGCTCCTCCCTGTGGGCGAGGATCGCGCCGGCCAGCGCCGGGCCCACGCGCGGCAGGGTCTCGAGCGTCGCGGCGTCGGCGCGGTTGAGCGAGACGAGCCCACCGGGCCCGCCCATCGCCGGCGTGCCCGCCGCACCCGCCGCCGCCTCCTCCTCGGTCGGCACGAGCAGCTGCTCGCCGTCGACGACAGGCCGCGCGAGGTTCAGGCCGCCGGGCGCCGCGCCCTCCGCCGCTCCCCCGGCACGGGCGATCGCGTCGAGCACCCGAGCGCCCTCGGGCAGCGTGTAGACGCCCGGCGAGGCCACGGCGCCCTGCACGTCGACGATCAAGGAGGCCGCGGAGGTCACGGCCGGCGCGGCCGAGACGGCGACGGGCGGCGGCGCGACGTCCTGGGCCACCTGCTGCACGACACCGCCCGCGACCGCGCCGAGCACGAGCACGACGGCCGCGCCCGCGCCCAACCGCCAGCGCGAGCCGCCCTCGCCCCCGAACCCCGATGCCGCTCCGACCACGCGGGCGACCGTACGGCCGCGCCCCGCCTGCCGGAGCAGACGGGGCGCGAGCGTGTGGAGAAGCGCCTCAGACCACGAGGTTCACGAGCCGCGGCGCGCGCACGATCGCGTGCCGCACCTCCGAGTCGCCCACCGTGCGCGCCACGCCCGGCAGGGCGCGCGCGAGGCGCTCGAGCTCGTCGGCGTCGATGTCGGCGGCCACCTCGAGGCGGTCGCGCACCTTGCCGTTCACCTGCACGACGGCGGTGACGGTCTGCTCCACGAGCAGCGAGCGGTCGGCCTTCCGCCAGCCGGCGTTCGCGACCGAGGGCTCGAAGCCCAGGTTCGCCCACATGTCCTCGGCCGTGTACGGAGCGAAGAGCGACAGCCCCAGCGCGATCGTCTCGACCGCCTCGCGGACGGCCGGATCCCCCGCGCCCACGGTGCCGTCGACGGCCTTGCGGGTGGCGTTCACGAGCTCCATCAGGCGCGCGACGACGACGTTGAACTTCAGCGACTCCACGAGGCCCGGCGCATCCGCGAGGAAGCGGTGCGTCTCGCGGCGCAGGCCCCGGTCGCCGCCCTTCGGGTCGGTGCCGGGCTTCGCGAGCGCCTCGTTCGAGAGCCGCCACGCGCGCGCCAGGAACTTCTGGGCGCCGGCGGGGCTGACGTCCTTCCAGTCGATGTCGTCCTCGGGCGGGCCCGCGAACGACATCGTCACGCGGATCGCGTCGACGCCGAAGCGGTCGAGCTCCTCCGAGAGCGTGACGAGGTTGCCCTTCGACTTCGACATCTTGCCGCCGTCGAGGATCACCATGCCCTGGTTGAGCAGCGACTCGAAGGGCTCCGTGAACGACACGTGGCCGAGGTCGAAGAGCACCTTCGTGATGAAGCGCGCGTACAGCAGGTGGAGGATCGCGTGCTCGACGCCGCCGACGTAGCGGTCGACGGGCGCCCAGCGGTCCACCTCGCGCTTGTCGAACGCCTGCGTGTCGTCGTTCGGGCTGAGGAAGCGCAGGAAGTACCAGGACGAGTCGACGAACGTGTCCATCGTGTCCGGGTCGCGGCGCGCGGGGGTGCCGTCGATCGGCGAGGGCACCGTGGCCCACTCCTCGGCCGCGCCCAGGGGGCTCGCGCCCTTGGGCGTCAGGTCGAGGCCCTCGGCCTCGGGCAGCACCACGGGCAGCTGCTCGAGCGGCACCGGCACCTCCTGCCCGTCGGCGGTGTGGATGATCGGGATGGGCGTGCCCCAGTAGCGCTGGCGCGAGATGAGCCAGTCGCGCAGGCGGTAGGTCTTGGCCGCGCGGCCGACGCCCTTCGCCTCGAGCAGCTGGATCATGCGGCCGATCGCGTGCGCCTTCGAGAGGCCGTCGAGCTCGCCCGAGTTGATGAGGCGGCCGTCGCCCGTGAGCGCCTCGCCGGTCGTGGCCGGGTCGAGCGCCGGCGCCTCCTCGGGCCAGATCGCGTTGCCGTCGTCGTCGAGCGGGATCATCGGCATGACGCCCGTGACTGGCGCGTTCGTGTCGACCACGACCTTGACCGGGAGGTCGAAGGCGCGCGCGAAGTCGAGGTCGCGCTGGTCGTGCGCGGGCACGGCCATCACGGCGCCGTGGCCGTAGTCGGCGAGCACGTAGTCGGCGGCCCAGATCGGCAGGCGCTCGCCCGTGAGCGGATGGATCGCGAAGCGGCCGAGCTCGACGCCCGTCTTCGGGCGCTCGGCGTTCTGCCGGTCGATCTCGGTCATGCGGCCCACCTGCTCCAGGTAGTCCTGGAAGCGCATCCGCACGGCCGCGTCCTCGGCCCCGGCCGCGAGCTCGGCGGCGAGGTCGGAGTCGGGCGCGACGACGAGGAAGGTGGCGCCGTGGAGGGTGTCGGGGCGGGTCGTGAAGACGGGCACGCGGGCGCTGCGGCCCTCGATCTCGAACTCCACCTCCGCGCCCTCGGAGCGGCCGATCCAGTTGCGCTGCATGCGCAGCACCTTCTCGGGCCAGCGGCCCTCGAGCTGGTTGAGGTCGTCGAGCAGGCGGTCGGCGTACTCGGTGATCTTGAAGTACCACTGGGTGAGCTTCTTCTTCACCACGGGGGTGTCGCAGCGCTCGCAGAGGCCGTCGACGACCTGCTCGTTCGCGAGCACCGTCTGGTCCTTGGGGCACCAGTTGACGTTCGAGGGCTTGCGGTAGGCCAGGCCCGCCTTGTGCAGCTCGAGGAAGAGCCACTGGTTCCACTTGTAGTAGCCGGGGTCGCTCGTGTGCAGGATGCGGTCCCAGTCGAACGCCGTCGCGTAGAGCCGCATCGAGCGCTTGTGCTGCTCGATGTTGTCGAGCGTCCACGCCTTCGGGTCGATGCCGCGCTTGATGGCGGCGTTCTCGGCGGGCAGCCCGAAGGAGTCCCAGCCGATGGGGTGCAGCACGTTGAAGCCCTGCTGGCGCCAGTAGCGCGCGAGCACGTCGCCGTACGCGTACGACTCCGCGTGCCCCATGTGGAGGTCGCCGGAGGGGTACGGGAACATGTCGAGCACGTACTTGCGCGGGCGCGCATCCGTCTCGTCGTCGGTCGCGAAGGGTCGGATGCTGTCCCACACGGGCAGCCACCGCTGCTGGATGCGGGCGAAGTCGTAGGTCTCGTCGGTCACGCGTAGCTCCTGGATGACGTCGGCCGGAGGCGGCACGACGACTCACCATCCTACGGCGGCGCGAGCCTCGGGGGCGTGGCAGGATCGAGTGCCAGAGCCGTCGCGCACACCGAGGGGAGGTCGTCGGTGCCGGAGTTCGAGAACCCGCCCGCGACCGTCGACGTGCCCGCGGCGCGGGTCACGCGCATCGTCTCGGTCGACGCGCCCTGCTCGGCCGTGTGGCGCTGCCTGACGGAGCCGGACCTCCTGGCGCGCTGGCTCGGCGACATCGCCGCGTTCCCGGAGGGCGTCGTGGAGGGCGCGACGGGCCGCTTCGCCTGGACGGGCGAGGTGGTGCTCGCCGCCCGCTTCCTCGCGGTGGAGCCCGAGCGCCGCGTGGCGTTCTCGTGGGCGGAGGGCATCCTCTCGGACCGCGCCTCGGTCGTCGAGATCGACCTGCAGGAGCTCCACGGCGCGACGCAGGTGCACCTCGTGGAGTCGGGGTTCCCGCTCGAGGGCGACGACGCCTCGAAGCGCGAGGCGCTGCGCGCGCTCGCGGCCGGCTGGACGGTGGAGCTCGACGAGCTCGTGGAGCTCGCGGAGGGCCTCGCTGCCTGAGCCGCGCGGCCCGGGTGTGGTCGGTTCGCGCCCTCCGGCAGGCCTGCGGTGGACGCGAAGCGACCACAGGCGGGGCCGCAGGTGACCACAGCCGGATCGGCGAGCGGTCCAGCGGATCGAGTCAGGAGGCGGGGACGAGGGAGGCGAGGAGGGCCGCGGCCTTCACGTGCAGCTCCTCGACCTCGGCTGCCGGCTCCGAGAGCGCCGTGATGCCGCCGCCGACGCCGATGTGCGTGCCCCTCGCGTCCGAGACGACCGAGCGGATCACCATCGCGAGCTGGCAGGCCTCCCCCGCGACGACGCCGAAGCATCCCGAGTAGACGCCTCGCGGCGCGCCCTCGAGCTCGGCGAGCAGCTCGACCGTGCGGCGCTTGGGCGCGCCCGTCATCGAGCCCGCGGGGAAGAGCGCCCGCGCCGCGTCGAGCGGGCCCAGCCCCGGCAGCAGGCGCCCCTCGACGGTCGAGACGAGCTGGTGCACCGTCGGGTAGCTCTCGATCGCCAGCAGGCTCGTCACCGCCACCGAGCCCGGCTCGCACACGCGCTGGAGGTCGTTGCGGCAGAGGTCGACGATCATGACGTTCTCGGCGCGCTCCTTCACGCTCTCGTGCAGCTCGCGCGCGAGCGCCGCGTCGTCGGCCGCCCCGCGGCGCCGCGTGCCCTTGATGGGCCGCGTCGTGGCCGTGCCGCCCTCGACCCGCAGGAAGGTCTCGGGGCTCGCGCTCGAGAGCGTCGTGCCGCTGATGCGCAGCAGCCCGCCGTGGTGCACGGGGCTCGCGGCGCGGAGGCGCGCGTGGGTCGCGATCGCATCGATCGGCGGGGCCTCGATCGCGGTCGTGAGGCACAGCACGTAGGAGTGGCCGTCGCGGATGAGGTCGCGGCAGCGCTCGACCTCCGCGGCGTAGGCGTCGTCGGCGTCGCGCCAGGCGAGGAGGCGCGGGTCCATGGGCGAGGCGGACCCGGGCGCGAGCCGGCCATCGGCCGGGGCGGGCGCCGTGGGCAGCGCCCAGGCGACGCCGTCACGCGACTGCAGCGCGCGCGGCCCTCGGCCACCACGACCCAGCGGTCGAGCAGCAGCCAGGCCGCCTCGGGGAAGCGCGATGGCGCGGAAGGGTCGAGCCCGAGCATCCGCACGCCCGCCTCGTACCCGAGCCAGCCCACCCAGGCGCCCGGCAGGGCCGAGCGGGCTCCCTCGAGCGCCGCGATCGCGTCGCCGGCGATCGGCTCGCCGTCGAGTCGGGCGGCCCCGTCCTCCACGAGCAGGCGGTGCGCCCCCACGCCGATGACGTGCGAGCCCTCCGAGGAGGAGTCGAGCCACACGACGTCGCCGCCCTCGGCGGCCGCCTCGAGGGCGGCGAAGGCGGCCTCCGGGGTCGTCGCGACATCGGTCGCCCAGCGGGCGCCGAGGTGCGGCAGGAGCGGCGCCGAGGTGCCTGGCATACGCTCGATCCTATGAGCGCGCCCGCCCGTCCGCCCGCCGCGGCGCCCGCGCAGGCGCAGGGCGCCGCGACCGACGCGGCGGCGCCCTCGGCCGACGCCGCGGCTCCGAGGGCGACCCCTGGATGGGCGTGGACGGGCTCGGCGCTCGAGCCGGTCGACGACGCCGACGCCGCGGCGGCCCGCACGCTCGCCGCCGACTCGTGGCTCGTCGTCGACGGCCGCGTGCTCGCGCTCGACCGCCACGCGCAGCGGTTCCAGGAGGCCGTCGCCGCGGTCGGCGGCGACCGCCTCGACGCGCGCTCGATCGTGCGTCGGGCCGCGTCGGTCGTGCCGGACGGCCGCTGGTCGCCGCGGGTCGACCTCACGCCCGAGGGCCTCCGCCTGCGGCTGCGCCCCGCGCCGCCCGCGCAGCGCTCCGTCGAGGTCGTGACGGCCGCGCGCGACCCGCGCGCGCATCCGCTGACGAAGGGGCCCGACCTCGTCGCCCTCGCTGCGCTGCAGGCCGAGGAGTCCGCGCGCGTCGGCACGGCGGTCGAGCCGATCCTCGCCCCCGGCGGGCGCGTCGCCGAGGGCGCCTGGTCGGCCCTCCTGTGGTGGCGCGGCGACGCGCTGCACGTGCCCGCCGCCGAGGTCGTGCGCCTCCCCTCCGTGACCGCGGCCGTCCTCGCCGAGGTCGCGCGCATCGACGGCGTGCGGCTCGTCGAGGAGGCCGCCTCGCCCGACGACCTCGCGGGCTGCGAGGTGTGGCTCGCGAACGCGCTCCGCGGCATCCGCGGCGTCGCGCGCTGGCACGGCGGTCCCGAGCTCGCGCCCCCGACGCGCGTCGACGCGTGGCGCGCCCGGCTCGACGGCCTCCGCACCCGCCCCCGCGGGGGCAGGTCGTGATCGACCAGTGGGTCGACGCGCTGCTCGGCTTCGTCGGCTCGATCGACCCGCTCACCCGCACGCTCCTCGCCGGGCTCGCGATGCTGCTCGAGACGAGCGTGCTGCTGGGCCTCCTCGTGCCGGGCGACACCGTCGTCATCATCGCTGCGCTCGCGATCGAGGAGTGGCCGTGGTGGCTCGCGCTCATCGGGGCGACCCTCGCGGGCGCGATCGCGGGCGAGAGCATCGGCTTCGCCATCGGCCGCTGGTTGGGGCCGCGGATCGAGCGCTGGCTCGGCAGGCGCTGGCCGAAGGCGGCGCTGCGGTGGGCGCGCACCGAGCGCTACCTCTCGCGCCGCGGTGGCATCGCCATCTTCCTCTCGCGCTTCCTGCCCGTGGCGCACTCGCTCGTGCCGCTCATCGCGGGCGCCTCGCGCATGCCCTACCGGCGATTCCTGGCCTGGACGATCCCCGCGTGCCTCCTCTGGGGCACCGCCTACGCGACGGCGGGCTGGCTCGCGGGCGGCACGTACCGCGAGCTCGCCGACCGCCTCCACGGCGCGGGCTACGTGATGGTCGCCGTGATCGGCGTCTTCGTCGTCGGCGTCTACCTCGTGAAGCGGCTGCTGTCGCGGCTCGAGGCGCGGCACCTGGAGGACGACGAGCCGGCCGCGGCCGAGCGCGACGCGGCCGAGCGCGACGCCCGACCGGTCGACGCGCCGAGCCGCGACGAGCGAACGACGTAGCGCAGCGAACGACCTAGAGCTCGGAGCTCACGAGCCAGTCGTCCTCGGGCCGTTCGCGGCAGGCGCCGCCGATCGCGTGGTCGGGCACGCCGCTGCCGGTGCCGCCGCCGACGTGCAGCACCACGCAGCCGTCGTCGACCTCGAAGGTCACGCCCTCGAGGAGCGCCTCCATGCCGTGCTCGCCGGCGCTCGTGATGCGGCGGTCATCCGTCGCGGCGGCGGGCGCCGGGCCCGCGCAGCCGACGAGGCCCGAGAGGGCGGCGCCGACGATCAGCGCGACGGCGGTGCGATCCCTGCGCATGCGTGCCTCCCCCTGTCGCTCCCAGGATGCGGGAGCCGCGCCGTCGGCGCAGGCGGCGGTGCCGCATCGTCATCGGATCGTGACGGGCACCCTCCCGCGCTACGCCGCCTCGACGCGCAGCTCGCGGTGCGCGAGCCCCGCGGGCAGCGGCACGTGGCTGATCGCGAGCACGATGCGGCCCTCGCCCCGCGCGGCGGTGAGGATCTCGCGCAGCAGCGGCTCGGCGAGCTCGGGGTCGACGGAGGCGGTGGGTTCGTCGAGCACGAGGACGCGGGCCTCGGCCAGCAGCGCGCGGGCGAGCGCGATGCGCTGCGCCTGGCCGCCCGAGACGAGCTCGCCGCGCTCCCCGAGCGGCGTCGCGAGGCCGTCGCGCTCGCGCGCCCACCCGTCGAGGCCGACGCGCGCGAGCACAGTCCAGAGCTCCTCCTCGGTCGCCTCGGGCCGGGCGAAGCGGAGGTTCTGCTCGAGGTCCTCGTCGAAGACGTGCGGCCGCTGCTCGACGAGCAGCACGGTGCGGCGCAGCGCATCGGGCGCGATGCCGCGCACGTCGCGGCCGCCAATGCGATAGCCGCCGCTCGACTCCAGGAGCCGCACGAGCGCCATCGCGAGCGTCGACTTGCCGGCGCCCGAGGCGCCCACGACCGCGATCGTCTCGCCCGGGTCCGCGCGGAGCGACACGGGCGCCATCGCGGGCCCGGCGCCCGGCCACGCAGCCTGCAGGCCGTCGAGCTCGAGCGCGCCCGCGGGCGCCTCGTCGTCGCCCTCCTCGGCCGGCACGGCAGCGATCGCCGCAGGCCCGGGCATCGCGCCGACGACCCGCTCGGCCGCCGCGCGCGACTCGCGCCACGCGATGACCGCAGGCGGCACCGCGCCCCACACCTCGAAGACCGCGAGCCCGACGAGCGCGACGAGCGCCGCGAGCGGCGCCGAGAGGCCGCCGGAGACCACGGCGGGCGCGGCGATCCAGGTGGCCACGAGCACGCTGCCGCCGGCGGCGAGCGCGAGCACCGCGGCGCCGGCGCCGGCGGCGACCGCCTGGCGCCGCGCGAGCCGCGCGATGCGGCCGTCGAGCGCGAGGATCGCGGCGCGGCGGCCCTCCTCGGCGCCGTAGGCGCGCAGCAGGTCGAGCGCGCGCACGTGGTCGACGAGCATCGCCGACAGCTGCGACCGCAGCGGCCCGAGCGTCGCGTCGGCGCGGCCGGCGATGCGCGCCGTGAGGAGCGCCGCGGCCCCGCCCGCGAGCAGGACCGCGACGAGCAGCGCGAGGCCCGCCGCGGGCAGGATCCACGTGACGGTCGCGATCGCGAGGCCCACGGCGATGCCGCTCGCGGTGAGCGGCCCGACGACGCGGAGCGGGTGGTCCTGCAGGCGGTCGACGTCGCCGACGAGGCGCGGCATGAGCTCGCTCGAGCGGCCGAGGCCCACGGGCGCGACGGGCCGGAGGGCCGCGAAAGCCGCGCCGCGCGCGGCGCCGAGCATGCGGAAGGCCGCGTCGTGCGAGACGAGCCGCTCGAGGTAGCGGCCCGCGGCGCGACCGATCGCGAACGCGCGCACGCCGACGATCGCCATCTGCAGGTGCAGGATCGGCGGCTGGAAGGAGGCTGCGGCGAGCAGCCAGCCGGCGGTGCCGAGCAGCGCGATCGCGAGCACGGCGGTGAGCGCGGCCGCCGCGATGCCCGCGCTCGTCGCCCGGCCCCCGCCGAGCGAGCGCAGCAGGGCGCGGCCGCTCGAGAGGTCGACGCGGCGCGCGCCCGAGGGCCCGTGCGTTCCGTCGTGGACGAGGGCGGCCGCGCTCGAGCGGTCCGCGTCCGGTCCTGCGGCGGCGCTCATCGCTCCCCCACCCGCACGACGCGGTCGGCCTCGGCGAGCACCGCCGCCCGGTGGCTCGCGACGAGCACGATCGCGCCCTCGTCGGCCGCCGCGCGCAGGCCCTGCAGCACGCGCGCCTCCGCCGCCGCGTCGAGCGCGCTCGTGGGCTCGTCGGCGAGCAGCATGCGCGCGCCCGAGGCGACGCGGTGCAGGGCGCGCGCGAGCACCACGCGCTGCGCCTGCCCGCCCGAGAGCCCGAGCGAGCCGCCCGTCGCGGGCTCGAGCCTCGCGTCGAGCGGCACCTCGACGCCCGCGCGGTCGAGCGCGGCGAGGAGCGCGCCGTCGGAGGCGCCGGTGGTGCCGAGCGCGAGGTTGTCGCGCACGCTGCCCGTGACCACCGCATCCCAGGCGCCCTGGGGCGCCCACGCGAGGTCGGCGGCCGTGACGGCGCGGCCGTCGAGCCCCGCCCGGCCGCGCGAGGCCGCGAGCCCGAGGAGCGCCGCGAGCACGCTCGTCTTGCCCGCGCCCGAGGGTCCCGCGAGCACGACGAGGCTCGCCCGGCGCGGCCGCGAGCGACACGGGCGGCAACCAGCGCTCGCCGCGGCGCACCTCCAGCGCGTCGACGACGAGACCCGCGCCGCGCGCCGGCTCGGGCCGCGCGGGCGCCTCCGGCGCGTCGACGAGGTCGAGCACCGCGCGCGAGGCCTCGAGCCCCTCGGTGGAGGCGTGGAAGGCGGCGCCCACGGCCCGCACGGGCAGGAAGGCGTCGGGCACGAGGATCAGGACGCTGAAGGCGAGGGCGATGGCGATGTCGCCCTCGACGAGGCGCACGCCCACCGAGACGGCCACGATCGCGACCGCGAGGCTGCCGGCGAGCTCGAGCACCAGCGACGACACGAACGACACGCGCAGCACCGCCATCGTGCGGGTGCGGTGCTCGTCGCCCAGCTGCGCGACGCGGCGCTCGGCGCGCCGGTCGCGGCCGTAGAGGCGCAGCGTCGCGAGGCCCTCGAGCGTGTCGAGCCACGAGCGCGCGAGGCGCCGCGTCGCCGTCCACTGGTCGCGCTGCACGCGCTCGGTCGCGAGGCCGATGAGCACCATGAAGACGGGGATGAGCGGCAGGCACACGAGCACGGCGATGCCGCTGAACGCGTCCTGCAGCCACAGCGCCGCGACGACGACGGGCGTGACGACGACCGTGCGCACGAGCTGCGGCAGGAACTGCCCGAACCAGCCGTCGAGGGCAGCGAGGCCAGGACCCAGCGCCGTCGCGGCGTCCGCCGCCCCGACGGGGCTGCCGTGCGACCCGATCCGGGCGAGCGCGGCCTCCCGCAGCTGCGACTGCACGCGCGCCGCGGCGGCGGGCGCCATCGACCCCGACAGCCACGCGCAGGCGGCGCGCACGAGCACCGCGCCCGCGGCGGCGAGCAGGTCGGGCGCGATGAGGGCGGGCTCGGCGGCGCGGACGACGCCGGCGACCGCGTGGCCCGCGAACCACGCGAAGGCGACCGTCGCGACCGCCTGCACGAGCGCGACGAGCGCCTCCGCGCCCAGGTGCCCGCGGATCGCGCGCGCGTGCCGGAGGAGGCGCGGATCGAGCGGCGCGCGCGGCGTGCGCGCGGGCGCCGCGTCGTCGCGCCCGGCCCCGGCGGCGCGCTCGGGCGCGAGCTGCTCGGTCAGTGCGCGACCTCGACGTGCGAGGCCGTGATGCGCTTGCGGAAGACCCAGTAGGTCCAGATCTGGTAGGCCGCGATCACCGGCAGCGAGAAGAGCGCCGCCCAGCTCATCACCTCGAGCGTGTACGGGCTCGAGGAGGCGTTGGCGACCGTGAGGCCCACGAAGTCGCCCGTGGGGTTGGAGGCGGGCATCACGAAGGGCCCGCCCTCGCGCACGAGGAGCGTGCCGAGGAGCGTGCCGACCGCGAGCGCCACCGTGACGGCCGTGGCGACGAAGGCGCGGCCGTCGCGCTGGGCGCGGTTCGCGACCCACGCGAGGGCGAGCGCGACCGCGGCGAGCGCCGCGAGCACGACGACGAGCGGCTGCGGGTGCTGCAGCACCGTCCAGCCGAGGAACAGCGCCGCGAGCGCGAGCGCGCCGAGGAGGGCGCGGTTCGCGAGGGCGTGCGCGCGCGCCTTGAGCTCGCCGTCGGTCTTGAGCGCGAGGAACACCGCGCCGTGCGCGAGGAAGAGCACGAGCGTCGTGGCGCCGCCGAGGAGCGCGTACGGGTTCAGCAGCGTCAGCAGGCCGCCCGTGACGAGCGCGCCGCCCTGGTGGGCCTCCATCGGCAGCCCCTGGGCGAGGTTCGCGAACGCGACGCCCCAGATGACGGCGGGGATCGCCGAGCCGGCGACGATGCAGGCGTCCCAGCCGGCGCGCCAGCGCGCGGAGTCGCGCTGGTGCCGGAACTCGAACGAGACGGCGCGTGCGATGAGGCCCAGCAGCAGCACGAGCAGCGCCAGGAAGAAGCCCGAGAACATCGTCGCGTACCACTCGGGGAAGGCCGCGAAGAGGGCGGCGCCTGCCACGATCACCCACGTCTCGTTGAGGTCCCAGACGGGCCCGATGGCGTTGATGATGCGCCTGCGGTCGCTCTCGGAGCGGCCGAGGATCGGCAGCGAGAGGCCGACGCCGAAGTCGAAGCCGTCGAGCACGAAGTACGCGACGAACATGAGTCCGACGATGGCGAACCAGACGAGGGCGAGATCCACGGCGGGGCTCCTAGTAGACCGTCACGGGCTTGGCGGGCTTGCCGGCGTCGTCGAGCTCCGGCGCCTCGGCCGGCCCCTTCTGCGCTGCCTTCTGCATGAGGCGGAACTCGATGACGCCGAGGATGCCGTAGATGAGCGTGAAGGCGACGAGCGAGAGCAGCACCTCGAGGCCCGTCACGCCGGGGCTCACGCCGTCGGCGGTGCGCATCTGCGAGAAGACGAGCCAGGGCTGGCGGCCCATCTCGGTGAAGATCCAGCCCACGGTCATGCCCAGCAGCGGCAGCGGGAGGCTCCAGATGGCCACGTTCCAGACCCACCGCGGCAGGTCGATGCGGCCCTTGCGCGTGAGCCAGAGGCCCACGAGCGCGATGCCGAAGGAGAGGAAGCCGAGGCCCATCATCCAGCGGAACGACCAGTAGGTCACCCAGATGATCGGCGTGTAGTCGCCGGGGCCGTAGAGCGCGGTGTACTCGGCCTGCAGGTCGTTGATGCCCTCGACCGTGCCGAGCGGATCGTGGGTGGACAGCAGGGCGAGGAGGTAGGGCACGCGCACCGAGAAGATCTCGTGCTGGCCGTCGGGCGTGCCGAGGCTGAAGAGCGAGAACGAGGCGTCGTAGCCCGATGAGGTCGTGTAGAGCGCCTCGGCCGCCGCCATCTTCATGGGCTGCGCGGCCACCATCGCGAGCGAGACCATGTCGCCGGTGATGAAGGTGAGCATGCCGCCGCCGAGCACCGCGAGGAGGCCCACCCGCAGCGAGCGGCGCATCGACTCGAGGTGCTGGGAGCGCTTGAGGTGCCACGCGCTCACGCCCACCATGACGGCGCCGGCCACCATGATCGACGCGAACATCGTGTGGGGGAACGAGGCGAGCAGCACCGGGTTCGTGAGCACGGCGCCGATGTCGGTGAGCTCGGCCCGCTGGCGGGCCTCGTTGACGACGAAGCCCACGGGGTTCTGCATGAAGGCGTTCGCGGCGAGGATGAAGTAGGCGCTCGCCATCGTGCCGAGCGCGACCATGTAGATCGTCAGCAGGTGGACCTTGGGCGAGAGCTTGTCCCAGCCGAAGATCCAGAGGCCGATGAAGGTCGCCTCGAACGAGAAGGCGATGAGGCCCTCGAACGCGAGCGGGGCGCCGAAGACGTCGCCGACGAAGCGGGAGTAGTCGGACCAGTTCATGCCGAACTGGAACTCCTGCACGATGCCGGTCGCGACGCCGATCGCGAAGTTGATGAGGAAGAGCTTGCCGAAGAAGTGGGTGAGCCGCAGCCACTCGGCGTTGCCCGTGCGCACCCACGCGGTCTGGAAGCCGGCCACGAGCCACACCATGCCGAGCGTGATGGGCACGAAGAGGAAGTGGTAGACCGTCGTGAGGCCGAACTGCCACTGCGAGAGGACGAGCGGATCGAGCTGCTGGGCGAGCGGGACGACGGAGCTCAACGGGGCCACCTTTCGACAGTTCCATCCAACTCTCACAGGTGGCGTGGAGCAAGCCGGAGACGCTATCTGATAGCGAATCCATAAGCCTCGGCGCCCGCTCCGGGCGGCCGGGCCGGGCGGCCGGGCTCGGACCTCAGGCGGTGGGGTCGGGCCAGGCCGTGAAGAGATGCGTGCGGGCGCACTCGTGCGCGAGCGCGATGTAGCGCTCGTCGCCGTCGGCGGCCCGCAGGAAGGCGTAGGAGACGAACGCGTCGACCGCCCCGATCGAGAGCTCGAGCGCCTCCCGCTTCGCCGGATCGAAGGGCAGCGACCACCGCAGCGCGAGGTAGCGCTCGACGTCCTCGAGGATGGGCGCCGTCACGGGCTCCTTGACCGCGGGGCCGAGGTCGAGCGACTCCCCCGCGCGCACCGTGCGGAACGAGGGCTCCGTGCGGCAGACCTCGACCATCGCGTCGATCATGGCGTCGATCGCGTGCAGCCACGTCGCGTGCTCGTCCTGCGCCACCCGCTCGAGCGCGAGGCGCATGCGCTCCTGGTTGCGCGCCGCGAGCGCCACGAGCACCGCGACGCGGTCGGGGAAGTAGCGGTAGACGGTGCCGATCGAGGCGCCCGCGCGCTCGGCGACCAGCGCGGTCGTCAGGTGCTCGATGCCGTGGGACTCGACCACCGCCGCCGCGGCGTCGAGCAGCGCCTCGATGCGCTGCGCGGCGCGCGCCTGCACGGGCTCGTTGCGCACGGTGACGGCTGCGGACTGCCAGCTCGCGGCGTCGGGGGATCCCCCTGTGCCGCCGGTCGTGCCGCCCGCGTCGTGCTCGTCCACCGGCGCCGCCTTCCTGCTGAGGTCCACCTGGTCATGAGAGTATCCCCTGCATGTGCGGTCGGTACGTGCTCGCGACCCCGTCGACCGATCTCGTGGCGCTGTTCGAGGTGGACGAGATCGGCGAGGGCCTCCCGGAGCCCAGCTGGAACATCGCCCCCACCACGCGCGTGGCGGTCGTCGTCGAGCCCGCGCCCCGCGACGAGCGCCCGCCGATCCGCCGTCTCGAGGCGGCCCGCTGGGGCCTCGTGCCGGCGTGGGCGAAGGACGTCTCGGTCGGTCAGCGCGCGTTCAACGCGCGCGTCGAGTCGGCGGCCGAGAAGCCGATGTTCCGCGACGGCGTGCGGTCGCGCCGCGCGCTCGTGCCCGCCGACGGCTGGTACGAGTGGCAGCAGGGCGCCGAGGCGAAGGTGCCGCACTACGTGCACGGCGAGGCGCCGCTCTCGCTCGCGGGCCTCTACGCGTGGTGGAAGCAGCCCGACGGCTCGTGGCTGCTGTCGGCGACGATCCTGACCACCGCCGCCGAGGGGCCGCTCGCCGCGATCCACGAGCGCATGCCGGTCGTCGTCGCGCCCGCGATGCGCGATGCCTGGCTCGACCCCGAGGAGGACGGCGAGGCTGCGCTCGAGGCCGTGGTCGCCGAGGCCCCGGAGGCCGCGGGCGGCCTGGCGATGCACGCCGTCGGCCGCGCGGTCGGCAACGTGCGCGCGAACGGTCCCGAGCTCGTCGCGCCCGCGCCCTGACGGCCGCGGGCGTCCCGGCACGGGCTCGCGGGAGGCCCGGTAGGGTCGTCGCGGACGACAGCACCCGAGCCCAGGAGGTCGCCGTGGAGGAGCTCGATCCGCTCGCCCGCATCCCCGAGCCGATCAAGCACACCGCCGCGCGCATCGAGGACTGGATCCACGAGCAGCGCGAGGCCCACGCGCTGCGCCGCGGGCGCCTCCCCACGGTCGTCGCCTACGCCGGCTACGGCGGCGAGGGCTGGATCCGCGTGCTCGCGCGCGTGCTGCTCGTCGAGCCCGGCGCCGAGCGCAAGGCGCAGTACGAGGACGTGCGAGGCTGGCGCTCGTTCACCTCGATCGCGCTCAACGACGTCGACGTCACCGTCGCCGCCGGCGGCGCTCGGCACGTCGTGACGGCCGACCGCGGCGGCATCGTCGACGCGATCGTGCCCATCCGGCTCGAGCCCGGCTGGCAGGAGGTGACGCTGGAGGTCGCCGGCTCGCCGCCCGTCGCGGCCCCCGTGCTCGTCGTCGACCCGGCCACGCGCTTCGGCGTCGTGAGCGACATCGACGACACCGTCATGGTCACCTCGCTCCCCCGCCCCATGCTCGCCGCCTGGAACGCCTTCGTGCTCGACGAGCACGGCCGCACGCCCGTGCCCGGCATGGCCGTGCTGTACGAGCGCATCGCGCAGCAGCACCCCGAGAGCCCGTTCCTCTACCTCTCGACCGGCGCCTGGAACGCGGCGCCCGCGCTCACCCGCTTCCTCTCGCGCAACCTCTACCCCTCCGGCTCGCTGCTCCTGACCGACTGGGGGCCCACGCACGATCGCTTCTTCCGCTCGGGCAAGGAGCACAAGCGCACGCAGCTGCGGCGACTCGCGCGCGAGTTCCCGCAGATCCAGTGGCTGCTCGTCGGCGACGACGGCCAGCACGACGAGGAGCTCTACGGCGAGTTCGCGAACGCGCATCCCGAGCACGTGCGCGCCGTGGCGATCCGGCAGCTGACGGCGCAGGAGGCGGTGCTCGCGGGCGGCCGCACGCACGCCGAGACCCGTTCGAACCATCCGTGGGTCTGGTCGCCGAACGGCGGCGGGCTCGCGAAGGAGCTCCGCGCGATCGGCGAGCTGCAGCCGCTGTGACCGCGCTCGACGGCCGCCCCGTGCCCGACGGTTGCCCCGTGCCCGACGCGATCCGCCCGATCGCGATCGCCGTCGTGCGCCGCGACGACGGCGCGCTGCTCGTCACGAGCGCCGTCGACCCTGCCACTGGCCGCACCTACGTGCGCCCGCCCGGCGGCGGCATCGAGCCGGGCGAGCGCGCCGCGGAGGCCGTGGTGCGCGAGCTGCGCGAGGAGCTGGGCGTCGAGGCCTCGGCGCCGCGGCTGCTCGACGTCGTCGAGAACCTGTTCGCCTACGCGGGCCGGCCCTTCCACGAGCACGTCTTCGTGCATCGGGTGGCGCTGCCGGCCGGCGTCGTGCTGCCGGAGACGACGGATGCGGGGCATCCGGTGTGGTGGCTGCCGGCCTCGCGCTTCGACGACCCGACGATCGACCTCGTGCCCGCGGGGCTCCTGCGCCTGCTGGAGCGATGACCGCCTGGCTGGAGCGCCACCAGCTCTGGGTGCTGCTCGGCGCCGCGGCGAGCGGCGCCCTCGTCGGCCTGCTGGCGCCGGGCGCGACGCCAGCGCTCGAGGCGGCGACCACGCCCGTGCTCGTGCTCCTGCTCGTCGCAACCTTCCTCGGCGTGCCGCTCGAGGGCCTCCGGACGGCGCTGCGCGACGGCCGCTTCCTGCTCGCGGTGCTCGTCGGCAGCTTCGTCGTCGCGCCGCTGGTCGTGCTGGGGCTCACGCGCTTCGTCGCGGACGACGCCGGGCTCCTCGTGGGCGTCGCGCTCGTGCTGCTCGCGCCGTGCATCGACTACGTGGTCGCGTTCACGCGACTGGCCGGCGGCGACGCGGTGCGGCTGCTCGCCGCGACGCCGATCCTCATGCTCCTCCAGGTGGCCCTGCTGCCGCTGCTGCTCTCGCTCGTGGGCGGCAGCGCCGCCGCGGCGATCGAACCTGCGCCCTTCCTGCAGGCGCTGGGCCTGATGGTGCTGCTGCCGCTCGCGATCGCGGCCGCGGTGCAGCCTGCTCGCGCGCCGCGTGCCGCCGCTGCGCTCCGTGCCGCCCGCGGCGGAGGCCTCGCTCGTGCCGCTCACGGCGCTCACGATCGCGATCGTCGTCGCCGCGCAGCTGCCGGCCGTGGGCGCCGAGGCCGCCTCGCTGTGGCGCCTCGTGCCGCTGTACCTCGTGTTCGCCGCCGCCATGGTCGCGGCGGGCCTGCTCGTGGCGCGGGGCCTCGGGCTCGGCCCGCGCCGCGCGCGTGCCGTGGCGCTCAGCGGCGTCACCCGCAACTCCCTCGTGGTGCTGCCGCTCGCGCTCGCGCTGCCGCCGGCGCTCGGGCTCGCACCGCTCGCGGTCGTCGCGCAGACGCTCGTCGAGCCTCGTGGTGCTCGTCGTGCTCGTGCGGCTGCTGCCGCGGCTCGCGCCGCTGCGCGACGAGCCTCGCTAGCGGGCGAGCGCCTCGCCGGCGCGGCCGCTCGCGCGCACCCAGCCGCCCGCCGCGGTGACGCGCACGGGCTCGTCGCCCAGGAAGCGCATCGCCACGAGCGCGGCGGCCTGCCCCATCGTCATGCCACTCGCGTGCGCCTCGCGGCCCCACACCGAGCGCTCGGCGCGGCGGCGCACGGCCTCGCCCGGCGAGCGCGGCAGGAGCGCCTCGACGTCCTCCGCCGCCTGCGCGGCGAGGCGGCGCACCTCGTCGGGCGAGACCTCGCCCACGGGCGCCCAGCCGCCGCGCGGCGGCGACACCGCCGCCCAGGCGGGACGCCCGACGCCCGCCGGCACCTCGACGTCGGCGCCCTCGCGGAGCGCGTCGCGGAGCGCGGGCAGCGCGACCACGCCGTCGAAGGCGGCAGGCTCGCGCATCCGGGCGGCGCGGGCCACGAGGATCGTGGGGCCGGTGTCGAGCAGGCCGCTCGACGCGGTCATGGGCGTCGTGAGGAGGGCGACGGGGCCGTCGGCCACGAGCCGCACGGTGCCGTCGCCGAAGACGGCGGCGCGATCGAGCAGCAGCACGAGGTCGGCGCGGGCGCGGTCGTCGAGGGCGAGGATGGGGTGCATGCGCTCCCTAGACTAGAGCGGCCCGCCCTGCCCGGAAGGACCCCATGGAGCGCATCCGCCTGCTGCTCGAGACGCTGACGCTCGCCGAGACCGGCGCGCGCACGAGCGAGGACATCTTCACCGGCCCGAGCCATCCCATGCCCTACGGCCGCGTCTTCGGCGGCCAGGTCATGGCGCAGGCCGTCGTCGCCGCGCAGCGCACCGTAGGCGACGACCGGCCCATCCACTCGGTGCACGGCTACTTCGTGCGGCCGGGCGACGTGGAGCTGCCGATCACCTTCGCGGTCGAGCGCATCCACGACGGCCGCTCCTTCTCGACGAGGCGCGTGCAGGCCTACCAGTCGGGCGTGCCGATCATGTCGATGATCTCGTCGTTCCAGATGGTCGACGACGGCCCCTCGTCGCAGCGCGCGATGCCCGAGGGGCTGCCGCACCCCGAGTCGCTGCCGAGCGACGACAGCCTGCTCGCGCCCTACAGCGAGCACCCGCAGGCGCGCGCGGTCATCGCGCGGCCGTTCGACTTCCGCCACGTCGAGGGCCCCGTCTACCTGCCCGATCCCGCGCGCCCCCGCACCGGGAAGCAGCACCTGTGGCTGCGCGCGAAGGACGCGCTGCCGGACGACGACGCGCTGCACCGCGCGGCCCTCGCCTACCTCTCCGACTACGCGATCCTCGAGCCGATCGTGCGCATGCACGGCGCCGCGTGGGCGACGCCCGGGCTGAAGGCCGCGAGCCTCGACCACGCCGTGTGGTGGCACCGCCCCGTGCGCGTCGACGAGTGGCTGCTCCTCGAGCTCGAGACCACCTCCTCCGGCGGCGGCCGCGGCCTCGCGCAGGGCTACGTCTTCACCGCCGACGGCACGCACGTCGCGACCATCGCCCAGGAGGGCATGGTCCGGGTGCCGGAGGCCGGCTGATGGCGGTCGCGCCCCTCGAGCCCGCGCGCCTCATGCGCACGCTGCGCGAGGCCCTGCCGCTGCGCACCGAGCGGCTCGTGCTGCGCGACCTCCGCCCCGCCGACCTCGAGGCGGTGCGCGCCTACCGCAACGCGCCCGGCCAGCGCCGCTGGACGTACAACCGCGACCAGACCGAGGCGGAGCTCATGGCATGGACGGCGGGCGGCGCCGCCACGTTCCTGCGCGACGGCGATGCGCACCAGGTGGGCATCGAGCACGACGGCGCGCTCGTCGGCGACCTCATGCTGCGCGTCACGAGCCTCGGCTCGCGCCAGATGGAGCTCGGCTGGATGACCGCGGCCGAGGTGCAGGGCCGCGGCATCGCGACCGAGGCGGCCCGCGCAGCGCTCGACCTCGCCGTCGCGATGGGCGCCCATCGCGTCGTCGCGCACCTCGACGAGCAGAACGTCGCCTCGCGCCGCGTCGCGGAGCGCCTCGGGATGGTGGTCGAGTCGCGCATGGTCGACGACGAGGTGAACCCCGCCACCGGCGAGTACGGCACCTCGCTCATCCTCGCCGTCCGCCCCTAGGCAGTCGCCGCCGCGCGGGACCGCGCATCGTCGGCGACCTGAGCGGCCCTCGCCTTGCGCCGCTCCGCGCGCAGCAGCAGATGCCCCCACAGCGCTGCGGAGCCGGTGACCGCGGCCGCTGCAGCGATCGCCGCCCAGAGCCCGAGGGCCAGCAGGAGCGCACCCGCCAGCGCGCCGACGCCGATCGTGCCGATCGCCAGGAGCCGCCGCAGCCAGGGCTGCGGCAGCCGGGCACCGATCCACGAGTCGGCCGCGACCCCCGTGAGGGTGGAGGTGACGACGACGGTCGTGAGGTCGGCGACCCGCACGTGGCGGGCGACTGCGGCCTGCACCCCCATGATGAGCCCGAGGATCGCCGTCGCGCCGGTGAGGACCGGCGACGGGGCCGCCCCTGCCATCGGCGACGGCGGGGCGACCAGCATCCAGGCAGCCGTCGCCGCGAGCGACAGGGCCACCGCGCCGATGGCGATCGTGACGGCGTCGCTCCAGGCAGCAGCGCGACCCCGCACGGCCCGACCGCCGATCGCCGCTCCGACCACGAATGCGGCGAGCGCCACGACGGGGCCGAGCACCGGCAGGTCGGTCGTGCCGCTGAGCCCCATGCCGAGCAGCACGACGTTGCCGGTCATATTGCCCGTGAAGACGCGGTCGAGCCCGAGGAACCCCACGGCGTCGACGATCCCGGTGGACGCCGTGAGCAGCAGCATCACTGCGACGAGCTGCCGTCTGGGCGCCTCAGCGGCCGACGGCATAGCCCTGCATCCCGCGCGCGTTCGCCCCTGCGAGGAGCCAGCCGGTGCCGAGGTCGCGCCCGACGGCGCACATGCGGCCGATCTCCCACGGCCCCGCGACCCCGACGCGGTGGCCGCGCGCGCGCAGGCTCGCGATCGTCGATCCTTCCGCCCTGGACTCGATGAGCACGACCCCGGGCTGGAACTCGTGCGGGTAGAACGAGCTCGGCGTGTGGGTCGAGTGGAAGGCGGGCATGTCGATGGCCTCCTGCAGCCCGCGCCCGCCGACGATCCGGTGCAGCAGGAAGTGGAGCGCCCACTGGTCCTGCTGGTCGCCGCCTGGGCTGCCGAAGGCGAGGACCGGCACGTCGTCGTCGAGCACGAGCGTGGGCGAGAGCGTCGTGCGGGGACGCTTGCCCGGCCGCAGCGCGTTCGGGTGGTCTCGGTCGAGCCACGCCATCTGCAGGCGCGTGCCCAGCGGGAAGCCCAGCTCGGGGATGATCGGCGACGAGTGCAGCCACCCGCCGCTGGGCATGAGCGCGACCATGGCGCCCGTGCTGTCGACCGCGTCGACGTGCACGGTGTCGCTGCGAGCCTCGCCGGTCGCGTCAGGGCCGCTGTCGAGCAGGGCAGCCACCGCGTTGGGCTCGCCGACGCCGGAGAGCCCGGTCGGATCGACCTCGTGCCGTGCCACCAGGTCCGGCAGCCTGGGGCGACGCCCCTCGAGCGTGCCGGGCCGGCTCTCGTACGATGCGGTCTCGCCCAGCAGCGCCCGCCGCTCGGCCGTCCGCGCCTCGTCGAGCAGCGCCGCGTGCGGCAGGCCCGGCTCGTCGCCGTACCAGGCCTCGCGGTCGGCGAAGGCCAGCTTCGACGCCTCGACGATCGCGTGGATCCCATCGGCCGTGGCCGGATCGGCGCCGAGCCCCTCGAGGAGCGCGAGCTGCTGCAGGAAGACGGGGCCCTGGCTCCAGAATCCCGGCTTGCACACCGTCAGACCCTCGTGCCGGATGCTGACGGGCGCCTCGAAGGAGGGCCGCCAGCCGGCCATGTCGTCGCCCGTGAGCATGCCGCGATGCGGGCTGCCGCTCGAGTCCATCCAGGCGATGCGACCGAAGGCGTCCACGGCCTCCGCGACGAAGCCCCGGCTCCACGCCGCCATCGCGGCATCGAATCCTGCCTCGCGGCCCGGCGCGGCGTCGGCCGCGTCGATGAGGCGCTCGTAGGTGCGCGCCAGAGCCGGGTTGCGCAGCCGCTCCCCCTCCTTCGGCGGCCTGCCGCCGGGGAGATAGGTCGCCGCCGACGTCGGCCAGTGCTCGCGGAACAGCGCGGCGACGCGCGCGATGTAGGCAGCGATGCGCTCGGTCACCGGGTAGCCGTCTCGCGCGTAGAAGGCGGCGGGCTCCAGCAGGCCCCGCACCGAGGCGGTGCCGCGGTCGCGCGCGAGCAGCAGGAGCGCCATGGTGGCACCCGGCACCGCCGCAGCGGTGGTGCCGGTGCCCGGCACCATGTCGAGGCCGAGCGCCTCGAACGCATCGATCGTGGCCGCGGCGGGCGCGACGCCCTGCCCGCACAGCACCTGCGGGTCTGCACCCGGGCCCGCCGAGAGCACCCCGGTCATGTCGCCCCCCGGGCCGTTCTGGTGCGGCTCGACGACCTGCAGCACGAAGGCCGCGGCCACGGCGGCGTCGAACGCGTTGCCGCCGAGCTCGAGCTGGCGCATGCCCGCCTGCGAGGCCAGCCAATGGGTGGACGAGACCATGCCGAGATCGCCCCGGAGCTCGGGCCTGGTCTGGAAGGTATCGGTCATGCGGTCCTCCTCGGGACGCGGTCGTCGGGTGGCCGCGCCGGCTCGCGCGTGCCGGGCGGTGCGTGGTGCGCGCGTGCGCAGGTCAGCCCAGGTGCAGCAGCTCGTGCACGCCGAGGCTCGCGAAGACGGCGAGGCCGAGGACGAGCGCGACGTTCATGGGCCAGCGGTTGCGATGCGCCGCCGGCATGTGCCGCGAGTTCATGAGCCACAGCAGGCCGGCCATGAGCACGGGCATGAGCAGCGCTCCGAGCGCCGCGTAGACCAGGACGAGCATGACGGGGCGGTCGAGGAACAGCATCGCGAGCGGCGGGATCGACATCCACACGAGGTAGCCGCGGAAGGGCAGGCTGCGCTGGGCGCCGTCGACGCGGTCGCCGCTGCCGCCGCGGGCGACGCCGACGATGTCGGTGAACACGTGCGCGAGCGCGTTGTAGCCGCCGATGAGCGAGGAGTACACGGCCGAGAACATGCCGATGAGCAGCAGCCACATGGCCGGCTGACCGAAGCGGTCCGCGAAGGGCGCGGCCAGCTGGCCGAGGTCGGCGAGCCCGGAGACCTCGGTGCCGGAGCCGTAGAGGAAGGCGGCGCCGACGACCATCATCGCGAGCATGAAGACGAAGGTCATCGCGTAGCCGATGGCGATGTCGAGCCGCATGGCGCCGACGCGGCTCGGGTCCGTCCAGCCGCGCTCGCGGAGCCAGCTGCCGTAGGAGAGCAGCCCGATCGACATGCCGACGCCGCCGATGATGCCGAGCACGTAGAACGCGCCGCCCTCCGGTGCCGTGCCGACGAAGAGCGCGCCGAGGTCGAGCGAGGGCAGCGTCAGCAGCGCGGCGCCGACGATGGAGACGAACATGACGACCACGAAGCCCGCCATGATGCGCTCGAACACGCCGTACCGACCGATCCACAGCACCGAGAGGCCGACGAGGACGGCCACGATCGCGCCGATCCGGCTGTCGACCGCGGGGAACATGGCGTTGATCGTGAGGCCGAGCGCTGCGGCGATCGCCGCGCCGTAGAAGAAGCCGAGGATCACCGAGTAGATGCCGAAGTAGCCCGTGAAGAGCTTCGAGAGGCGGTGGAACCCGAGGATCGGGCTCGTGCCGGTGGCGAGCGACCAGCGGCCGATGCACTCGGTGACGACGTACTTCACGCCGCAGCCGATGATGATCGCCCACGCGAACGTGAGGCCGAAGCTCGCGCCCGCGTTCAGCGACGCGATGAGATCGCCCGCGCCGACGCCTGCCGCGGCCACGATGAGGCCCGGCCCGGCGACGTCGAGGACGCGGCGCAGCCCGCGCGAGGTCGGTCTGGGTGATGCGATGGTGTCGTTCATGATGCTCCGTTGCATGCGTGGGACCCATTTGGTCTGTTGGTCCGACCAGCATGCCACACGATAGGCTTCGTTGCGGTCGAGCACGAGCGAGGGAGCCCATGGACTGGTCGAGCGCATCGCAGCGGTGGTCGTCGATCGGCGGCAACCTCGCCGCAGAGATCGAGCTCATGATCGGCCGGGGCGTGCTGCCCGTCGGCGAGAAGCTGCCGGCCGAGCGGGAGCTCGCCGAGAAGCTCGGGGTCTCCCGCACGACGCTGCGGGAGGCGCTGCTCGCGCTCGAGCTGCGCGGCTTCGTGAGCCGGAGGCCGGGTCGGGGCACGATCGTGCTCGCCGCTGAGCCCGCAGACGCCGGCGCGGGACGATCGGTGCTCACCGAGGCGCGCGCGACGCTCGGGCAGACGATGGAGCTCCGGAGCGTCGTGGAGCCCGGGATCGCGGCCCTGGCGGCCGCTCGCGGCGACGCGGCGGGCGTTGACCGCCTCGAGGCGATCCTCGCCGAGGCGGCCGGCACCGTCAGCGCCACCCGGCTCGCGGAGCTCGACGTCGACTTCCACACGCAGGTCGCTGCGATGTCCGGCAACGACCTGCTGGTCGACCTCATGGGACAGGTGAGCGACTGGGCGGGCTCCTCCCGCCGGCTCGGCTTCGCGAGCCGGGAGCGGACCGCGACGTCGCTCGCGGGGCACGACGCCATCCTCGCGGCGATCCGCGCCGGGGACGCGGACGCCGCGCGTGCCGCGATGGCGGAGCACATCGGCTCGATCCTCGCGCTCGTCGACGCACAGAGCTCGGAGACGATCTGAGGGCGCCGCGGCGCCGCCGCGGCGCCCTCAGATCAGTTGGAGGGGAAGCCGAGGTTCAGGCCGCCGTGGCTCGGGTCGAGCCAGCGGCTCGTGACGACCTTCTCGCGCGTGTAGAACTCGTACGCGTGCCGGCCGTAGGCCTTGCCCTGCCCGAAGATCGACTGCTTCCAGCCGCCGAAGGAGTGGTAGCCGACCGGCACCGGGATCGGCACGTTGATGCCGACCATGCCCACCTGCACCTCGTTCTGGAAGCGGCGGGCGGCACCGCCGTCGTTCGTGAAGATCGCCGTGCCGTTGCCGTAGGGGTTGTCGTTGATGAGCGCGAGCCCCTCCTCGTAGGAGGCGACGCGCACGATCGACAGCACCGGTCCGAAGATCTCCTCGCGGTACGCGGCGGAGGTCGTCGGCACCCTGTCGAGCAGCGTCGGCTTCAGCCAGAAGCCGTTCGGGTCGCCGTCGACGTCAGGATCGCGGCCGTCGACCACGACCTCCGCGCCGTCGTCCGCCGCGGTGCCGATGTAGCCGGCCACCTTGTCGCGGTGCTGCCCGGTGATGAGCGGGCCCATGTCGTTGTCGCGCGTGCCGTCGCCCGTGCGGATCTGCTGCATCTTCTCGGCGATGCGCGCCTGCAGCTCGTCGGCGATCGCGTCGACCGCGACGACGACGGAGATCGCCATGCAGCGCTCCCCCGCCGAGCCGAAGCCCGCGTTGACGGCGGCGTCGGCGGTGAGGTCGAGGTCGGCGTCGGGCAGCACGAGCATGTGGTTCTTCGCGCCGCCGAGGGCCTGCACGCGCTTGCCGTGCTTCGAGCCCGTCTCGTAGACGTGCTGGGCGATCGGGGTCGAGCCGACGAACGAGATCGCGGCGACGTCCGGGTGCGTGAGCAGCGTGTCGACCGCCTCCTTGTCGCCGTGCACGACCGTGAGCACGCCGTCGGGCAGGCCCGCCTCCTGGTAGAGCTCGGCGATGAAGACGGCGGCCGAGGGGTCCTTCTCGCTCGGCTTCAGCACCACGCAGTTGCCGGAGGCGAGCGCGATCGGCGCGAACCACAGCGGCACCATCGCCGGGAAGTTGAAGGGGCTGATGATGCCGACGACGCCGAGCGGCTGGCGCAGCGAGTAGACGTCGACGCCCGTCGAGGCGTTCTCGGAGTACTCGCCCTTCGTCATGAGCGGGAAGGCGGTCGCGAGCTCCACCACCTCGATGGCGCGGGCGATCTCGCCGAGCGCGTCGGCGTGCACCTTGCCGTGTTCGCGCGTGATGATGCGGGCGAGGTCGTCCTGGCGGCCCACGAGCAGCTCGCGGAAGCGGAACATGATCGCCTGGCGCTTCGCGATCGAGAGGTCGCGCCACGCGGGGTACGCCGCCGTCGCCGTCGCGATCGCCTCGGCGACCTCCGCCTCGCTCGCGAGCGGCACCTCGTGCGTCGCGACGCCGAGCGCGGGGTTGAAGACGGGCGCGGTGCGGCCGCTCCCGTCGCTGCGGGCGCCCGCGATCCAGTGCGGGATGCGGGTCGTGGCGGTGGTCTCGACGACGGTGTCGGTCATGGGTGCCCTCCAGGCGGTGCGTCCTTGCGCGGCCAGCCTAGCGGTGTCTGATCGCGCGTCCGCCGACCGGCGAGCGCCCGCCGCGGCGCTGCGCGATCCGCTCAGCGGCGGAAGGCCACCGGCTCCTCGAGGTACGGCTCCCACGCCTCGCGCTCGGCGTCGGTGAGCCGCCGTGGGCGACCGGAGGCCGCGTCGAGCATGACGACGGTCGTCGCCGCGCGGGCGTAGACGACCGCACGGTCCGGCGCCAGCACCTCGTAGCAGATGTCCATGCTGGCGCCGCCCATCCGGCCCACCCACACATCGACGACGATGGGCTCGCGGTGGTGCGGGATCTGCGCGAGGTACTCGGACTCCTGGCGCGCGATGACGGTCACCGAGGAGGCGCCGGGGCCCGCGTCGATGATCGCCGTCGCGGGCGAGCCCTCCGGCCCGCCCGCCCAGAAGGCGTGCACGCGCGCCTCCTCGAGCAGCGTCAGCAGCGAGGCGTTGTTGACGTGGCCGTACGCGTCGAGGTCCGCCCAGCGGACCTGGACCCGGACCTCCAGGCGCATCAGTCCCTCGTCAGCTTGCGGTACGTCGAGCGGTGCGGGTTCGCCGCGTCGGGACCGAGGCGCTCGATCTTGTTCTCCTCGTACGCCTCGAAGTTGCCCTCGAACCAGTACCACTTCGCCGGGTCCTCGTCGGTGCCCTCGTAGGCGAGGATGTGCGTGGCGATGCGGTCGAGGAACCAGCGGTCGTGGGTGATGACCACGGCGCAGCCGGGGAACTCGAGCAGCGCGTTCTCGAGGCTGCCGAGCGTCTCGATGTCGAGGTCGTTGGTCGGCTCGTCGAGCAGCAGCAGGTTGCCGCCCTGCTTGAGGGTGAGCGCGAGGTTGAGGCGGTTGCGCTCGCCGCCGGAGAGGACGCCGGCCTTCTTCTGCTGGTCGGGCCCCTTGAAGCCGAACTGGCTGACGTAGGCGCGCGAGGGGATCTCGGTGTTGCCGACCTGCAGGTAGTCGAGGCCCTCGGAGACGACCTCCCAGAGCGTCTTCTGCGGGTCGATCGCGGAGCGGCTCTGGTCGACGTAGCTGAGCTTGACGGTCTCGCCGATCTTCAGCGAGCCCTCGTCGAGCGGCTCGAGGCCGACGATCGTCTTGAAGAGCGTGGTCTTGCCGACGCCGTTCGGGCCGATGACGCCGACGATGCCGTTGCGCGGCAGCGTGAACGAGAGGCCGTCGATGAGCTTCCGGTCCTCGAAGCCCTTCTCGAGGTCGTTCGCCTCGAGCACGACGGAGCCCAGGCGCGGGCCGGCGGGGATGACGATCTCCTCGAAGTCGAGCTTCCTGGTGCGCTCGGCCTCGGCGGCCATCTCCTCGTAGCGGGCGAGGCGGGCCTTCGACTTCGCCTGGCGGCCCTTCTGGTTCGAGCGGACCCACTCGAGCTCCTCCTTGAGGCGCTTCTGGAGCTTCTGGTCCTTCTTGCCCTGCACCTGGAGGCGCTCGGCCTTCTTCTCGAGGTAGGTCGAGTAGTTGCCCTCGTAGGGGTAGAGGCGGCCGCGGTCGACCTCGCAGATCCAGCCGGCGACGTGGTCGAGGAAGTAGCGGTCGTGCGTGACGGCCATGACGGCGCCGGGGTACTTGGCGAGGTGCTGCTCGAGCCACAGCACGCTCTCGGCGTCGAGGTGGTTGGTGGGCTCGTCGAGCAGCAGCAGGTCGGGCTTCTCGAGGAGCAGCTTGCAGAGCGCGACGCGGCGCTTCTCGCCGCCGGAGAGGGTCGTGACGGGCCAGTCGCCCGGCGGGCAGCGGAGGGCGTCCATCGCCTGCTCGAGCTGCGAGTCGAGGTCCCACGCGTCGGCGGCGTCGATCTGCTCCTGCAGCGTGCCCATCTCGGTCATGAGGGCGTCGAAGTCGGCGTCGGGGTTCGCCATCTCGGCCGAGATCTCGTTGAAACGGTCGATCTTGCCGCGCATCTCGCCGAACGCCTCCTGGACGTTCTCGAGCACGGTCTTCGACTCGTCGAGCTCGGGCTCCTGCATGAGGATGCCGACGGAGTAGCCGGGCGTGAGCTTGGCCTCGCCGTTCGACGGCTGGTCGAGCCCCGCGATGATCTTGAGGATCGTCGACTTGCCCGCGCCGTTGGGGCCCACGACGCCGATCTTCGCGCCAGGGATCACCGCCGTCGTGACGTCGTCGAGGATCACCTTGTCGCCCACCGTCTTGCGGGCGCGCACCATGGAGAAGATGTACTCGGCCATTCCTCCAGTCTAGGGGGCCGCGAGCGAGCCGATCAGGCAGCGGCCGCCGCCGAGGACGCCCGTGCGCATCGCCATCGGCTCGCCGTCGCCGATCTGGCCCACGAGGCACGAGCCGTCGAGCCGCACCGCGACCTCCACGAAGGTCACGGGTGCGCCGAGGGAGTCGAGCTCGCGCGTGCGCTCGATGGCGGCGCGGTCGAACCCCGCGGCCTCGATGGCGTCGACGAGCCCCGCGGGGTCGCTCACGACGCGCCCCTCGAGCGCGGCGCGGAAGGCCGCGAGCTCGGGATCGTCGGCCGCCTCGTCGCCTGCCGGCTCCTCGCCCGACGGGGCGGTCGGCGCCGGGCTGCCGCTGCCCGCGGGCGCGGGCGCGGGCTCGGCGGAGGTGGGAGCGGGCGTGAGCGGGCCCGCGTCGCCGCAGCCGGCGAGGCCGAGCACGAGCGCGGCAGCGCCACCGAGCGCGGCCAGGCGCGCCGCGGCACGGCGGCCGGTGATGGCGGGCTGGCGCACGGCGCCTCCTCGTGACGGGAGCGGACGCCCCCAGCCTAGGGGTCAGAACGGCGTCTGCCCGGGTTCGCCCGGGCTCGCCCACGCGACCTGCGGCTCCGCGCCGGCGGCGACCGGCACGGCGTCCGCCGCCGCCTCGTCGCGGCCCTCGCGAGCCTCCGGCGCACCCTGCCGCTCGCCCGCGGCTGCGTGCGCGTCGCGGGCGATCCGCTCGCGCTGCGTGCGGGCGAAGCGCATCGAGTGGCCGACGTGCTCGGCGCGGATGCGGATGCTCGTGCCGCGCCGCTCCCCCGACTCCCACTGCTCGACGCGCAGGCGGCCGACGACGATGAGCTGGTCGCCCTTCGCCACCGACGCGGCGACGTTCGCAGCGAGGCGGCCCCAGGCCTCGACGCCGTACCAGTTGGTGTAGGCGTCCTCCCACTCCTCGGAGCCGGGGCGCTTGCGACGGGCGGTGCTCGCGATGCGGAGCTCGGCGACCTGCTCGCCGTGGACGGTCTTGAGGACGGGCTCCGCCGCAGCGGCGCCGATGACGGTGATGGTGTCGTGCATGCCGCGAGGGTGCGGCATCGGCGGCCCGTGCCGCAGCGGCAGGAGCGCGGGCTGTGGAGAGCGGGCCGGCGGAGAGGGGACCGGTGGAGCGCCCATACGTGGAGCGCCCACCCGCAGGGGCTCGACCGGCCGGGCCTCGATCCCTCATCCCGCACCGAGCGCGACCGCAGGGCGCCCTGAGCATCCTGCAGGATCCCTCAGCATTCGAGAACGCTGTGATCAAACACCCGCCGCAGCCGGTCGCGGCCGCCTAGCGTCGGCCCCAGGACCAGCTGTCGGGAGGCTCCCATGCCGCGCTTCATCGTCGACACCAGCAACGAGCACGTCGTGCACGACGCGGACATCCGCCGCGGCTGCCACCCCGCGCCCGCCGAGCAGCTCTCGCTCGGCTCGCACCGCGGCTGCCGCAGCGCGCTCGCGCTCGCCGTGGCCCGCTACGGCACCGCGAACGGCTGCGCGTTCTGCACGCCGCTCTGCCGGCTCTGAGCCGCCTCGGCGGGCAGCGCCGCCGCGATCCTGCGCGTCAGGCGGTGAGGTAGGGCGCGAAGCCCGCCCGGATCTTGTTGACCTTCGGCACGGCGACCGCGAGGCAGTAGCCCTGCGTGGGGTTCTTGGCGAAGAAGTCCTGGTGGTAGTCCTCGGCGTCGAACCACTCGCCGAGCGGCTCGAGCGTCGTGACGATCGTGCCCGGCCACCACTCCCCGGCCCGCGCGATGGCCGCCTCGAACACGGCGCGCTCGGCCTCGTCCCGGTAGAACATCGCCGAGCGGTACTGCGTGCCGACGTCGTTGCCCTGGCGGTTCAGCTGCCGGGGGTCGTGCATCGTGAAGAACATGTCGAGCACGACCTCGGTGGGCACGCGCGACTCGTCGTAGACGACCTTGACGGCCTCCGCGTGGCCCGTGGTGCCCGTGCACACCTGCTCGTACGTCGGGTGCGAGAGCCGGCCCCCCGTGTACCCGGAGACGACGTCCTCGACGCCGTCGACGATGCGGTACGCGGCGTCCAGGCACCAGAAGCAACCACCGGCGAGCACGATCTCCTGCATGTCCACGAGCCTACTCCGGCGCCCTATGGGCGGGCTCTGCGCGCGACCGTGTGGGTGGCCGCGCCTAGCGTCGGAGACGAGGAAGGGAGCGACCATGGCGATCATGACCCCACGGGCGCGGCGCGCGGCGCCGACCGCGCCCCACGTCAGCACGCGGCGCGTGCGCGACGACCTCTGGCGCGTGTCGAGCACCACGGGCATCGCGCTCGGCTACGTCGCGCGCCTCGAGGGGCCCGTCGGTCCGTCGTACGAGGCGCGGAGGCTCGTGCCCGGCTCCACGACGATGCTGCCGATCGGCGGCGGCTGGTCGGTGGAGGACGCGCTGGCCTGCTTCACCGGGCCCTAGGCCGCGGCCCGGCCGCGCCGAGGTCCGGGGGCAGCAGCGCCGCCGCCCACGCATCGCGGTGCTGCACGGCGTACGCCGTGACCGCCGCCCAGTGCGCGCCGTGGCCAGCGTCGTGCATCGTCGCCCACGGCTCGCGCCCGGTGCGGCGGCTCGAGCGCAGCAGCTCCAGCATCGCGCCGGCGCGGGCGCCCAGCGCCTCGGGGAGGTCGCGGCGCAGGTCGCCGTCGGCGCCGTACCCGTCGACGAGGGCGGCGAGGTCCGCAGCCGCCTCCACCGGCTCGCGCGCGGGGTCGGAGAGCGCGAACGCCTGCGCGGCGTAGGCGAGGTCCCACAGGCGGGTGCTCGGCGCGGCGCCGTCCCAGTCGATGAAGGTCCACCGATCGCCGAGCACGAGGTTCCACGGACCGAGGTCGTTGTGGCACACGAGCTCCGCCCCCGGCGCGGCGATGACGGGATCCCAGGCGGCACCGACGGGCGGGCGCCAGCCGACGCTCGCGTCGTGGATCGCGCGCACGAGCCGGCCGACGCGAGCGAGGTCCGCTCGGCCGAGCGGCATGACGTCCATCGCGAGCGCACCGGGCACGAACTCCAGCACGGCGCGGCCCTGGTCGTCGACGCCGATTGGCTCGGGCGCGGGGACGCCGCGGGAGCGCAGCTCGGCGAGCAGCGCGGCCACGGCCTCCCAGGACGAGGGCCGTGCCTTGCGCACCGTGGTCCCCACGCGCACCACCCGGCCGCTCGCGTTGCCGCCGGAGAGCTCCTCCTCGATCACCCTCCGACGATACGTGCCGCGCACGCGCGCGGGGCCGGGGCACCAGCCCCGGCCCCGCGCTGCGGCGATGCCGCGCGCCTCGCGGTTCAGGCCTCCGCGGGCACCTGCAGCACCGAGGAGATCTCGATCTCGACGTCGACGTCGTCCGAGAGCATGACGCCGCCCGACTCGATCGCGACGTTCCAGGTGATGCCGAAGTCGCTGCGCTTGATGCGCGTGCGCGCCGAGGCGCCGGCGCGGGTGCCGCCCCAGGTGTCGGGGCCGATGCCGCCGAACTCGACGAGCAGCGAGACGGGCTTGGTCACGCCCTTGATCTGCAGGTCGCCGTCGACGAAGAGGTCGTCGCCCTCGACGCGGGCGCCGGTCGAGCGGAAGGTCCAGGCCGGGTGCTCCTCGGTGGCGAAGAAGTCGCCCGAGCGGAGGTGCTGGTCGCGGTCGGCGTTCTTGGTGTTGATGGTCGTGGGGTCGACCGTCGCCTCGATCGTCGAGTCCTCGGGCTGCTCGGCGAGCACGATCGTGCCCTCGAGGCCCTCGATCTCGCCGCGGACCTTCGCGACCATCATGTGGCGGATCGAGAAGGTGACGTTGGAGTGGGCGCCGTCGATGGCGTAGGTGCCGGGCAGGTAGCCGGGGATGTTCTGCAGCATGGCGGTCCTTTCG